>CBDBKL010000007.1:0-355538 GCA_965206675.1 Bdellovibrionales bacterium
ACTAGGCATAGGATGACTACAGACATTATGTGTATATGGTCCTGATGAACAACCACCTCCTGGTGTTGAACCGGAACAATCGTTATTTCCAGAAAGACTTATAGAACTGCCTGTTCCACCTGTGCCCACATCAATACACTCAGTAAAATCGACATTAGAGCATTCAACTATACATGTCCAATCATTAATATTAAAACCAGGTTCAGGGGTGCAGCCATCAGGGTACAATGTAAGCCCTTTTCCTACAAGAGCACCCGTACTCATGTTTATAGTTATCTGACATAAAGGAGTACATCGAGTGGTAGTTGGTGGTGGAGTGTCTTCAATACAGCATCTATTTCTACTAGGACTTGTTGTACCTGCTGCAGATGAGTCAAATGACCATCCGGAGCCACAATCATACGGCTGCTGACCTTGTGTAGAAGTATCTGTATCAGCGCAAGTTGGTTCTATTGTGCCAGGATCACACTGAAAATTCACTGAATCACATGTTTGAAGAATTGTACAACAATGACTTTGGGTGCAAGAACTAGAAGTAGGGCATGATTTATCAGGGGTACAGTTACTTCCTGTGAAACCAGCAGTCCCACAAGTTTGTGGTGGGTCAGCACAACAGGTATTTGTATCGCAAGGATCTTCATTTAAGCCGCCACAACGTCTACCACCTAGATGAAGACCACGACCTTCATCACCACATTGCTCCTGAGTAATTTTTTTTATACAATTGTCACCTTCAGGTTCACAAGATCCATTTTCTTGTTCCGCTGTGCCTCGAGGGCACTGACAACAATTTTCTTGATCACATACGTCATTTGGGCAATCGCCATCTTTATTAACTTTTCCCCCTGAGCAATTTCCAGTAAAATGTGTACGACATGTTTTTGGAGGATCATCTGGAGGAGGAGTTCCGCCGCCACCGCCAGGGGGAGTTTGTACTGGTGGAGGAGGATTTTGTGCTGGTGGAGGAGGATTTTGAGGTGGTTGAGTTTGTACAGTAGTAGTTTTTCTCACACAAGTGCAAGTGCTTCTATCAAGTCTGTAGTTAACATTTATGCAGATTATATTACAGAGAGTGGTAGTGGTAGTAGTAGTATCAGTACAGTAGTAAGGACAAAATACCCCTGGACAATTTGACGAACAAAGATCAAAATCATCATCATCATACTGACAAAACCCGCACGTTTTTTGGCAAGCCCCGGTGCCAACAGTGTGGGTAATAAGTTGATATCCAACGAGACAACTTACCGTTGATTCACTATAACTAGAAGGACAAGATACCGGCGTACAACAACTTTTAGTCCCAGAGCAGGTTCTAGCTTTACATGTTCCAGAAACTGCAGGTTGCGGGAAAGTTGAAGTATCACAAACAGTGGCTGCGGTTGTAGGGCTGCAGGGGCAAAGGGGAAGATCTTGGCAGCAGTTATTTTCACTCAGGTTTTCAATATCTGCGGCATTAGCTTTTAAAGTTTTTCCCTCGGGACATGAGTAGGCTTGAATGCCAGAAGTTCTAGGCTCAGTGTCAGCGCAAGTTGCCGGGGTAGGGTTTATGCAGCACTGACTAGGTGAGTTTATAGTTAAATCTGATCGACTTATATTATGATAATTTCGGTAACCTGCAGCTTGACACTTTTCATTAGTATTGTAGTCCTGACAACTACTGCATACCCCCGTACCAGAACAATTAACATAGCCGCCGGCCGGATGACTGGGACAAGAAAAACCATACCACTGATCAGGACATAGCAAACTTAAATCAAACTGCGTTTGAGTGCTGCAATTAGCACTTTCACAGTTATGACAATAACCATTACGGTCCTTATACGGTGCACTTGAAGGACACTCACACTCACACGTGTCAGTGTTTAACGTCTGCCCTAATCCCCAATCATCTACATCACAATCTGAATCCGTCTTCGTACAAGCCGGCTTACAACAGTTCTCTACATCCGGTAACCCAATACTCTCAGGGTTGTCTTTTAAACTTCTTCCATCTGGACAATTAAAAGGCTGATCTGCCGGTATAACACTATCTATGTCCTGACATGTTCGACAATCATTTGTCCCCGGACATACATTTACTCCACAGGAATTGTTATACGTTTTGACCTGTACAAACAGTACTTAAATTAACTCCAGGATTTTGTGCCTGAACAGCAACATTACTTATATCACAAGTTCCACTTCCTGTACCTGTGCACGACGCCCCCCCCGCATCCTGTGTACGTTTGACCTGAACATACAGATTCAGGGTTAGGACAAGTGGGCCGCATTCCTTGACAGGCATCAGCTACGCCGCAAGAGTTTGCAAACGTTACCCCTTGGCAAGTTGAAGCCTCAACTGCAGGATCACAAATGGCAGGCAACGTGCCCTGACATGCGTCTACTTGACCGCAAGAGTTGGCAAACGTTTCACCCTCACACTTTGTTGCAGCAATTGCCGGATCACATGTACCACGATCTACAGTAAAGAAAATTCTTGTTAAATCATGAGGAGGTGCTGCGCCACCTGTGTTATCAACAACAGGTGGCGTGTAGTTTGAATAATTACCAGCCGTATCAACCGGACGTACCCAAAAACTCATGAAGACCATCAGGAAGATCTTGAAAATTTAACCTAATAGGAGTTTTGTGTTTTAAAAACGTTTCATCGGGAGTACCACCATCTGCTCCTAAATCCGTATCAAGTAGAACTTGACCAGATTTGCCCGCCAAAGCAAAACCATGACAGCTATTAAAATTAGCCATAACATTTGCATCATCTGTGTTATCAGCGCACATAAATAGTGAACCAACTTCTGTTGACTGAAGCTGCACACTCACATTACCACTAGACGTACAAACTCTGTTTGTTATAGGAGTTAATACAAGAGGCCCTGGCGCAACGTATGCCACCTTGTCCGGCCTCTGTTGCGCCCACAACTTGTTTCCATGTAATTTTTGGCCTTGATCTATCAGTTTGCGTTCCCAAAACAATTTGCTCCGTATCACTACAGGATGGCACCTCTGGGCCTACCGCTGGCATTGTAGCCTTAACGATTAACTTTACAGAATGAGAAACATTAACATCACTTGAGTTTTCAGCATTATACGGAGCAAACGAATTAACAGAAGTTGAAAAACGCGTACACGGCAAAGTTAGCCCCATCAGCAGATTTTACAGGAATAGCTTGTATCGTAATTGTTCCTGAAAAACCATTAACACCTGAAGAGTTTTTTAATAAATTAATATTATTGCCAGATAATAAATCTATTCCCGTACTACAAATACTACTATTGCTATGATACGCCTGAAATAATCTTGTTACTCCGTTTTCAATATTCTGCCAATTGTAAAAATCACCACTGTTTATCAAAGTTACCGCAATTCTTGGAATTACTGCCTTAGAATCCATACCAGAAGGGCGCGGCACTGTTACAGGATCTACTAGGTTGTTGTAAATCTCTGTGCGGCTGTTGCCTAACTTAAAATCCTCGATCACATAGTTAACGGCATCTCGACACGTCTGTACAACTCGACGCTTACTAAATTGCTCTGCCTGCTTTCCCACCATCGTGCCAACTACACCTGCCAGCACTGCAAACGTTGCCGACGCTACAGCCGCCCCCGCTAACGAAAAACCTCGCCTATCCCTTAACCTTTTACCCATACGTAAAGTATAAATGATATTAGAAATAACAAAAGAAAATAAATGATTCGTGTTTGCACTTTCTACTTTTTTGCCTAAATCAATAGCGAATTTATAGATAAAAATGTATTTTTCTGCTATGAACTGCAATATATTAAAGCTCACAGAAAATCTCATTAACGATTGTTGCAAAAATAATGTTTTCCCCAAAAAAATCTAAACCTCAACGTTTGTATTGTTTTGAGACGGTCATCAACGCTTATACCGCTTCCAAACAGAAAAGTTTTTTCAGTTGAATCACTGGACTGGATCTATATCCACTGTTCGATCGGTTTTGATAAAAATTCTTTGAGTTCAATGCCATCACTTCCAATGATTAGTTTTTTATCAGGTTGAAATGTTTTAGTAAAAATAACCATTCCTGAAAATCCCTCTGTGCTTCTCCGCTCTTCACTTCAATAGCTACTAACTTACGATCGGTTTTAAATACGAAGTCAACTTCATGCTGCCCGTCTCTCCAATAAAATACTTTACCAATACCTTCTTCTGATGCACGAATCAAATGTGCTCCAACAGCCGATTCTAACAATCTACCCCAAAATACTTTATTTTTCTAGCTTCACTAAAGCGAAACCCACATAATACCGTCATTAATGCTGTGTTAAGAACTTGAAGTTTGGGACTAGACCCTCGCTTTTTCACATTGGTTTTTGAATATTTTTGAAGCCCAGTTACCATACCAACTGCGGATAGTAACTCCAAATAGTGAGCCAATGTGGTTGTGTTGCCAGCATCTTGAAGTTGTCCTAACATTTTTGTATAAGATAGGATTTGCCCTGAATAATTACAAGCCAATTGGAAAAGTTGACGTAGCAAAGCGGGTTTGTCTATTCGGGATAAAGAAAGCACATCCCGAGAAATGGTTGTTTCAATCAATGAATCTAAACATACTTGGCCCAACGTTTTGGTTCTCTAATAAGGGGAACAGCCCTTATTTATTTTGTTATTTAAGTGACGAGCAATTTCCCATTGGGAAATCAACCACTCCTGTCTACCAAAAGCAGGTGTATCGGCACTAGCGAAATGCGTGGGTAATCCAGAAAGCTTTACAACTTGTTGAACAAGAGTTGTTTTTCCAACCTGACGAGGTCCAGTTATAACTTGAAAGAAACGCCTCGGTTCTCTTAGGCGTTTGAGTAACTCCACATATTGAGATCGAACAAATTCTTTTTTACTCAGAATACTGAGTAAAATTAAGTCTTTTGTTTAAACATCACTTTCGGTGTGATTTTTATCATATCTGCTTCTCTTATACGCTTTCCAACTGTCTCGAATAATAGGTGAAACCACCATACAAATCAAAAACATAGATAACTGCCCCAGTACAGACACCCAGGCCACTCCCTGCAATATTAATCCCTGAGCCATAAACAAAGATCCAAATCCAACCATTGTGGTTAAAACAGAAAGCTGTACTCCCTGAGCCACAAACCGAGCACTTGCAATCGAAGATTGATAACTCTCTCTTTCTCTATGCCTAATATGCACACCAATATCTATACCCGCCGCAAGTACGGCAGGAACCATACCTAAATTAAATATGGTAAAAGGTACCCCAACAAACCCATTAACCCTATGACACAAACAATACCAAACACTAACTGTAATTCTAAAATAAGAGCACTTCTTATATCTCTAAAATCAAGCCAAAATACAAAAAACGCCGTTAATAAAAAAATAAGAAGAATAATCATCCCATCATTAATAATCTTATCTAAAATTTCTATAAAAACTATCGAATCACTCCCCACTTTTAATCCCGGAAACTTATCTCGAGCCTTTAATAAAACATTTGCAAAAGAACGGATGGTTGAAGCATGATCCATTGAATTTTTAGGATAAGCATAAACAATATTTCCAGAGTGTCCAAAAATAGATTGTAACTGTACAGGAAGATCCTCTCTAGAATATGTTTCTTCTTTCAAAAGAGATTTGATTTTCTCCGTGTCCAATTCATTTTGTTTAAGAATTTGTGTGTTTTCAGAAGCGGCACTTTCCAAAAGATTTAATTTTTCTCGACGCTCTTTCATATCTGAAGGAAGAACAGAGTAAAGCGAAATGGCCTGATCGACTTCAGAACTTTCCTCTTCTAGAAAAGATTTAACCTCTAAAGCCTGTTGTTCGTCCTTTGCTAAGAGTGCAGAGGGCACCATCGATTTTCCAAAAAGTTCATTTCCCATGGCTTTTAAGTCTTTAGCTTTATTTGAAAATAAAAAAAGTTTTTGGAAATCATATTCAAATTTTGTATTTAACGTCCCAAAAAGTATGGCTATACAAACCAACAGAGCCGACCATCCTCCATTTTAAGGTGATCGGATAAAAACCAAATCCTTCAGTTATTTTAGTAAATCGAGGACGATTTCCTAAAAATTGTCCGCACAAGGGAAAACACAATATAAATGAAAGATAAATAGATAAAATACCGAAAACCTGCAAATAAACCAACTTCTGAAAAAATACGCACATCACTTAAACTTAAAATCAAAAATGATCCCGATGACGTGATCGCTGCCGAAAACAAAACGCGGCTTGTTTGAATATAAGCTTTTTCCAAAGCGGCTTCTTTTGAAAATCCATCTTTAATCTCCTGATAGTATCTTTTGATAAGATGAATACCATATTCCACACCTAATCCACCCAAAATACCTATAAGAAAACTTGTTAAAATATTCACTTGCCCAACAAGCAAATAACCTATTCCTGCTGTCCATCCCAACGCAATAGTAACTATAAATGTCGTTGCAAACGCTCCCCAAAGAGTTCCTAGGCCTAAAAACAAAAGAACACATATAACTAGAAAGGCCATAATACCAGCACTGCGAATATCACCTTTGATTTGCTTTATATTTTCAGTTTTATCAAAGTAACGACCTGTAAACTGGTAAGGGTAGTTTTTTCCAAGAACAGAGTTCAATCTTTCTTTTACATCATCTAAAAGCTGTTGAGATTTCTCTAAATTATTAGAATCAAATGTGGGCTTTATCAAAAGCATAGTATAATCACCATCAGTACTCGTAAAATATTGATCTGGTTCTAAATCGGTATCCAACTGTGAGAAATAGTCTTCAGCTTCAGTTTTTTTCTTCGGGAGTTTCAATTCCCAGATCATACCACCTTTGTGGAGTTTGAGATGAGAAGAAAAGATTTTGTGCATGTTTTGTCATTATATTAAACTCTTCAGGTGAAAGAAGATAAAGGAGTTTATCTTTTAATAAAAATTTTTCTTTTTGATAAAAAACAAAATGAATAAGCGGATGATCTTCTAAAGCATTTTTTATAACTGAAAGTGCAGGAAGAGGATTTTTTGAGGGACCAACTATAACAACAAGATAACCTGCCCCGCCACCTCTTGTTCAATCTGCTTCATTTCAACAACGTTTTGGTTGTCTTCTGGAAGCAGATCAATGAGATCTAAATTTATAGGCAAATGACGACCAAAGTAGAGAGAAACAAGTCCAATAGTTAAGGCCAGCATAAAAGCTACATAACGAAATCTTAATATAGTGGAAAACACAGGCTCTTCTCCGACATGCTATAGTTTCTACTTCTCTATATGTATAATAAAACTTTTTTCAACGTTGTAAACAAAATATCATTTAATTATTAAAAAGCGTATATAGTCTAACAGTGATTATTCTTATCTTTCATAAATTGAAAAATACTTCTTAGCGACATATATGGGTCCAGCGATTAACATATCAAAATATAAAGAAAATATTTTTAAACTTTTATGAATTAAATATTTTAAAATAGAAAATTAATTTTCGATTATGAAAAAATGAAATTGATTTTACTTTTCAACTCTAAATTATTTGTATAGGAGCAGATGGTGGTACTCCCGATGAAACGTTTTTAAACACAAAAACTCCTATTAGGTTAAATTTTCAAGATCTTCCTGATGGTCTTCATGAGTTTTGGGTACGTCCGGTTGATACGGCTGGTAATTATTCAAACTACACGCCACCTGTTGTTGATAACACAGGTGGCGCAGCACCTCCTCATGATTTAACAAGAATTTTCTTTACTGTAGATCGTGGTACATGTGATCCGGCAATTGCTGCAACAAAGTGTGAGGGTGAAACGTTTGCCAACTCTTGCGGTCAAGTAGACGCATGTCAGGGCACGTTGCCTGCCATTTGTGATCCTGCAGTTGAGGCTTCAACTTGCCAAGGGGTAACGTTTGCAAACTCTTGCGGCGTAGCTGATGCCTGTCAAGGAATGCGGCCCACTTGTCCTAACCCTGAATCTGTATGTTCAGGTCAAACGTACACAGGATGCGGGGGGGCGTCGTGCACAGGTACAGGAAGTGGAACTTGTGATATAAGTAATGTTGCTGTTCAGGCACAAAATCCTGGAGTTAATTTAAGTACTGTTTGTACAGGTCAAACGTATAACAATTCCTGTGGAGTAAATGTATGTCCGGGGACAAATGATTGTCGAACATGTCAGGACATAGATAGTGTTATACCGGCAGATCAGCCTTTTAATTGTCCAGATGGAAGAAGTTTAAAAGACAACCCTGAGAGTATTGGGTTACCGGATGTAGAGAACTGTTGTAAGCCGGCTTGTACGAAGACGGATTCAGATTGTGATGTAGATGATTGGGGATTAGGGCAGACGTTAAACACTGACACGTGTGAGTGTGAGTGTCCTTCAAGTGCACCGTATAAGGACCGTAATGGTTATTGTCATAACTGTGAAAGTGCTAATTGCAGCACTCAAACGCAGTTTGATTTAAGTTTGCTATGTCCTGATCAGTGGTATGGTTTTTCTTGTCCCAGTCATCCGGCCGGCGGCTATGTTAATTGTTCTGGTACGGGGGTATGCAGTAGTTGTCAGGACTACAATACTAATGAAAAGTGTCAAGCTGCAGGTTACCGAAATTATCATAATATAAGTCGATCAGATTTAACTATAAACTCACCTAGTCAGTGCTGCATAAACCCTACCCCGGCAACTTGCGCTGACACTGAGCCTAGAACTTCTGGCATTCAAGCCTACTCATGTCCCGAGGGAAAAACTTTAAAAGCTAATGCCGCAGATATTGAAAACCTGAGTGAAAATAACTGCTGCCAAGATCTTCCCCTTTGCCCCTGCAGCCCTACAACCGCAGCCACTGTTTGTGATACTTCAACTTTCCCGCAACCTGCAGTTTCTGGAACATGTAAAGCTAGAACCTGCTATGGCTCTCAAAACTGTGACCCCTGTGCGTGGTGCCCAGGAGTTTTCTGCCCACCGCAATGTACTGTTACTACTACCACTACCACTCTCTGTAATATAATCTGCATAAATGTTAACTACAGACTTGATAGAAGCACTTGCACTTGTGTGAGAAAAACTACTACTGTACAAACTCAACCACCTCAAAATCCTCCTCCACCAGCACAAAATCCTCCTCCACCAGCACAAAATCCTCCTCCACCAGCACAAAATCCTCCTCCACCAGCACAAAATCCTCCTCCACCAGCACAAAATCCTCCTCCACCAGCACAAAATCCTCCTCCACCAGCACAAAATCCTCCTCCACCAGCACAAAATCCTCCTCCACCAGCACAAAATCCTCCTCCACCAGTACAAACTCCCCCTGGCGGTGGCGGCGGAACTCCTCCTAATGATCCACCAACTTGTGCAGATTCTAATGGAGTTAACACTCCAGGTGGGCGTTGGTTTTCTGGTTGCGCTGCTCAAGGATGTACTACGAATTTTGGAACCGGACACTTATCTGCTTCTATAGCAAATTGTTGTAATTGTACTACGACTACACCAAGACCACCGACCTGTAACCGACCACCAGTTTGTGGGAGTCATGAGGTTGAGGGACAATGTCCAAATGGACAAATTGAAACTGGCAGTAGATCAGTAACTGCTCTTAATTGCCCCTCAATAACATGTAAAACTTGTACTACTCAACAAACCTGTGCTTCAGTAAACTTTCGGTGTGCTGCTGGCACAGTTCCAAGAGGATCTCGTCAGTGGAATAATAATAGTCCGTCACAAAATAATTGTTGTAGAACAACTACTTCAGAACCAACTTGCGCTGATACAGATACTTCTACACAAGGTCAGCAGCCGTATGATTGTGGCTCCGGATGGTCATTTGACTCATCTGCAGCAGGTACAACAAGTCCTAGTAGAAATAGATGCTGTATTGAAGACACTCCACCACCAACTACCACTCGATGTACTCCTTTATGTCAGATAACTATAAACATGAGTACGGGTGCTCTTGTAGGAAAAGGGCTTACATTGTACCCTGATGGCTGTACCCCTGAACCTGGTTTTAATATTAATGATTGGACATGTATAGTTGAATGCTCTAATGTCGATTTTACTGAGTGTATTGATGTGGGCACAGGTGGAACAGGCAGTTCTATAAGTCTTTCTGGAAATAACGATTGTTCCGGTTCAACACCAGGAGGTGGTTGTTCATCAGGACCATATACACATAATGTCTGTAGTCATCCTATGCCTAGTAGAACAGGTTGTCCTTGAGCTTTTAAAAAGTTATCTGTTTTAATTCCATCTATTTTATATAACCTGTAACCAATTTTTTATTTAAAAAAATATGAGTGCTTGAGGGTTAAACGTTATTAGACACTAACAAAAACAAAGAGCAGGTTTTAGTTTAGTATTGTATTTTCAAAAAAATATATAAATAAGTAATAAGCGCATAGGATATAGTTTCTTATCCTATGGTTGTATAACGTCACAACCCCTGAGAGTACCAATATGACCAGTAGGAGCAGCGTTTACACAGTCGGTGTTTGTAGGTTCAGGATCGGCTGGATTACTTGAGCCAATAACTCCTCCAGTGCTTATACACGCAATACCTCCTAGGACATCATTACAATGTGATTCTGACACAGTATAATTACACCAACACAATCTAAATGGAGGGGGAGGATTGCAGCAACTATTTTGACTAAGGTTAGTGATGCTACTCGCATTTGATTTTAGCTGCCAAGATACATAACATATTCCACCTGACAAGAGTGTATTATGAGCACAAGGACAATTATAGGATTGACTGCCTGATGTAGAGGTATCTGTATCAGCGCAAGTTGGTTCTATTGTGCCAGGATCACACTGAAAATTCACTGAATCACATGTTTGAAGAGTTGTTGTTGTTGTTGTTGTACATTTATAACAAGTTTTTTTTTGGCAATGAGAATTGAACAATATGGTGATTTGAAGGTTATTTATTAGCGGCTGATTAAGTAATCACTCATATTGTATATTATAAAAAACCTCTTGTCAGTTGGTCTTTTATAGAGCTAATGGAGTTTAATATTTCAGTTGTATTTTTCCTATTTTATTTACTCAAGTGTCAAAAGTTTGGTCAATTTTATGAAGGTCTATTTATACCCTATAGTTTTGTTTTTCCTTTATTTTCTGTTATATTAGAGCCTACTTTTCAAACAGATAAAATAGAGTGTTTTATTAATAAAGTGGCATAGGCTTTGCTGAGATAATGGTAATATATTTTTCTGTTTAATGCTTACAAAATAAAGAAAATCAGTAGAGGGAGTTTAAGTTTGAAGGTTATAACGGAGTTATTTGGTATGAAGGAAAAAACAGTAAATAAAGTAGGTGTTTTTGCCCTTGTTTTTCTTTTCGCATTTTTTATGCAGAGGTTTTCTATTGCAAGTGGAGTACATGACATTCCCCTTTGCGGAGGAGCTATTGTTCCAAATGATCTTCCTAATCGAGCAATAGAGGCTTCAACTGCAGGTGAGCCTGTAGCTTTAAAACAAGCCTCTCAAGATAAAGTGCATGTGATAGATATTGCCTTTATTTACCCTGGTTCTATTACAAATAAAGGAAAACTTCTACAAAATGTAGAAGCAGTAGTACTTAAAGCCAATGTGATTTTTGAAAGATCAAGTGTTAATGCTAGACTTAGAACTGTCGCTGTCAGGCCTGATCATCAATACAATATCTCTCTTGATAGAACTAGTATGAACGATGCCGCAGACAAAATGCGAAGTATTCTTTCAAAAGTAAGAGCCAATTATGGAGCAGATCTTGTTTATGCTTTGACAAACAATGAAAGACCAAAAGCTTGTGGTATAGCTGGCTTTAGGGGTAAAGGCGCAGATAAAATGCTTGCCTCTCAATATTTGGCAGTTGGTGTAATTTGGAATGGAATTGATAATGATGGATGTTTAGGTGATACATATATTTTAGCTCATGAAGTGGGCCATAATTTAGGTCTTACACATAATATAGAAAATACTTCAAATACCCCTTTTGTCTCTTATGGAAGAGGTTATAGTGGAAAGAACATCAATAATAAATCCTACAGTACAGTTATGGGTACAAGAGGTAGTGGATTCGACCGTTTCAGCACAGAGGCCGTGCATGACGGTTTAAAAATGGGCTCTGGGCAAGCCAATGCCGCAAAAGCACTTTTGTACACTATTGAGGATGCTTCAAACTATGCACCAACAAAGGTCAGAGATCCACGTCAAAAATATAGCTGCACTGAAAGTGCAACAAATGTGTGTCTTCAAAGCGGAAGGTTTAAAGTTGAAGGAAGAGTGTCGTATAGAGACCATAAAACAGGAGAGTACGTCAATAATCAAAAAGCTAAAGTAAAAAAAGCTCAGTTAAATGGTACTACTAAAACAAGCTCATTATTTTACTTTTTTAATGAAACAAATCCTGAGCTTTTAATCAAAGTTGTAAACGCTTGCGGGGTCAATGGAAAGTACTGGGTGTTTGGATCAGCTGCAACAGACTTAGATTACTCAGTTATCGTAACAGACAATGCAACAGGTGTGACTTTACCATATTACAGAAACGCTCGTGACCCGCTCATTAACGATACGGGAGCCTTTCCCTGTCATCCGTAAATTAGAAGGATAAGTAAAAAATTAACTGTTAGATAGAAAAGAGCAAAAAAAGAAGAGGACAAAAAAAATGTTTAAATCAAAGGTTTCATTACTGGCTGTTTTATTAATGACATGTTTGCTCTCATTTGATGCTCAAGCCAAAGACTATGGGTGCTTAGAGAACATTTTTACCTCATGTCTTCAAGAGGGAAGATTTAAAGTTCAAGGCCTAGTGTCTTATACAGACGTAGCAGATGGTATGTTTAAAACTAAATCAGCTCAGATAAAAGATGTTATCATAGGAGATGAAGCCTCACTATTTTACTTTTTTACCTTTAATAATCCAGAGCTTTTAATAAAAGTAGTTAACGGTTGTTGGTTAAACGGCAAGTACTGGATATTTGGCTCAGCCGCTACGGATTTAAACTACTCTGTGACAATCACTGATATGAAAACAGGTAAAAATAAAGTCTACACTCGCAATAGCTCTAACCCCCTCATTAACGAGACAGATGCCTTTAACTGTAACTAAATTATTACAATAATAGAATAAAGTGTTTTGTACTCTCCTGATTTGGTTAAAATCTACTCAAACACTTTGGGTTTAAAAGATTTCTTATTAGTAATACTTGCGCTGTTTCCTGTGGCTTTTATAACAAATAGCCCTTGCTTTTCTGAATAAATGTCCGTTCCCTCATTGGCCTTTAAATAAGCTATGGCACCATAGACTTTCTTACCGGCATAATAGGGAAACACCTTCTTAAAAACCCCTAACTTATCTATAAAGTCTTTCACATTTTGAAGCCTTAACGTAGTTTTTACCTCAACCACTACCACCTCGTGTCCATTTATAGCTATAATGTCAAATTGATAAGGCTCGTCTTTAAAAACAGTTTCCGTCTCTTTAGCCAGTGTTGTAACTTCAATGTTTTTCTCGTTTAACAAACGAACAAGATCACCTTTAACAAGAGATTCCATTAACTTTCCCCACTGACCCGTGAAAAGCTCATCTAAATACTTAATCCGACGATCCGTCTCTCTCTTTTCCTTCTCAAATTGACGATCCATTTTCCTCATTTCCATCTCAAATTGACGATCTGCTTCCTGTCTTCGGCGTTCTGTCTCCTTTTTAAATTCCTCTAGTCCTGCCCAGAACTCTTCCGCCGTAGCTTTCTTTCTTCGCTGTGACATGCCTTGTTCCTTTCTTACTCTTTTTTATAGTTTCTTATTATAAAAATCAATCCCAATGGATTGCTTTTGCAAAGAAGAAAACCATCTCAAAATCAATATAAACTACTGTAATGTCCGAAATGTCCGGAAAAAATGCTAAAAATTGTATTTATGATTAAAAGGTTCTTAAGTCATCATCCAAGTTGCTGAAGCCAGGATGAATAACCCTATGAGAACTCTAAAAACATGATTCCTATCTAAAGCCAAACCCTTAGTTAATCCTGCATTGACCAATACAGCTGTTATACCAAAGCCCACTAAATCCACTAAACCTATCATCGGTTCAATAACTCTTAATACAACAAAATAAATATGTGCGATAACAACAATCTTATAAAGATCATAGAGATTTAAAGTTTTCTTGTAAAAGAAAAGAAAACTATAATGGAGCAAAACAGATATGATGGCTGAGGTTAAAATATACCCTATAGTCTGTAAAACAGGGTTGAGTAAAATAATTAAAAAACTTCCAGAAATAAGTGCTGATAATAGTCCCGTCACTGTTCCTAAAAAAGCTTGAAAGACTAATAAAGTTGGCAGTTCCCAATTGGGAATCTCTCTCATCATCTTCATAGGTGAACGAAGATACCTTTTTAAAAAATCAATGCTCTCTGATAAAGATGATTTAACAGGATGAAGGTTTGTGGCACTCAATGTTTACCCCTTTTTTCCTCTCATTTTACCAGTCTTTATTACTTTTTGTACTTCAAAAATCTATGTCAATAACCAAAGTCATAATCACCCTCAGCGTAAATCAAAAATATTCACTGAATAGGGAATAATATAGCACATGATCTTTAGACCTAAGTCTTGTCTATAGATGTACGAGGGGAGAGAAGTTTTTCTAAAAGAAATCAAGATTTTAAAATTATCAATCATTGCAAAATAGGCTTTTTATTGTTTATATTTTTTAAAGAGGTGTGAAAAATGTGGTTTTATCAAAAGTGTATTTTTCTTTATGTTCTACTTGTTCCCATAATTTCTTATTCTGCAAAAGATGCTGTTGTCATTGTGGAGTCAGCCATTGTTTATTCAGAAGCGAGTTTTGATTCTCCACCCGTTGGTCATCTTGATCTCAATGAAAAGGTGAGGGTGTCTGAGCACACGCATGGAGCTTTTTATAGAGTCAAATCGGACTCAGGTCTTTTAGGGTATGTTTCCGATGTGGATGTTAAAGTTGAAGGGATGGCTCATCCTTCAGAAAAACTTGGATTTGGTGATGAAGATAATAATGATAAACCTTTCCCATTACGGTTATTCGTTGGTCCAGTAGTGAGCATGACAAAATATGAAGAAAAGGTACTTGGAGCTGAATACAATGATGATACAACGATGTGGGGATTGCTCTTTAGCGGACCACTTAAGTTATTCGAGGGGAGTCCACTCATGTTTGATGGTACAGCCCTTATTCATCTTGGTGTTCCTCAATATTATGATGAAATCTCTAGATTAAAATTAAACTCCAGTGGATACTTTATCATCAGTAGCCTGGCTATAAAGTGGCCTGTTATGGTGTTTTCTGGCCTTAAAGGGTTAGTGACATTCCAATTCGGAGGACTTCTTTCCTATTCTCGCTTTAGTTTGAAGCAAGGTGTTCGTTCCCCTCTCAATTTACGAGGTGTTTTTCCCGTTCGCGAATTACGAGCCGGTGTTCTCTTTGGTATTGGTGTCTCTCACCTTATAACTAAGAATATTCTTATGTCATTTAATCCAAGGTATTATGTGGAGCGATCTAAATATTTGAGTTTTGAATTGGCTCTACAATATGGGTTTTAATCTTCAGAAAAACTTCATACTAGACCTGAAAAAAACTTTTCATAAGATATTACTCTTACATTTTGTGTACGATACTTTTTATCATAATTTGCGTTCTTAACCAATTGAAAATTTAAGGGTGTTTTTAGTTTATCTATATAATAAGATAGATGGGGAGATAAGTTCTTAGATTGGGATTTGCATTCAATAAGCATCCATGGCTTTTTGTCTCTGGTTATTAAAAAATCCACTTCTCGCTTTTCTTTGTCTCTTACAAAAAATAAATCAAACAATCCTTCTGCTGTATCTGTCCAAAAATGACAAGCTTTTATAAGATGAAGAGCGGCTAGATTTTCTATACGGCTAGCCTGTTCTTGTTTGGGAATCTGAAGTATATCGTAGAGATAGAATTTAGGTGCAGCCTTAATAGTTCTTTTAGTTTTTGAATAGGGGCGAATAAAGAAGCCATAATAGAGCATTTCAGATAGTAAAACCCAATCTCGTACAGTTGCATAAGCGACACCGATATCTTCTTTGAGTGAGTGAAAAGAAAAAAGAGAACCTACCTTTTCGGGAATGAGGTCTAATAATGTTCTAAATGCATTCAAATCAGATAAAACTTTTATGTCTTTTACATCTTCATAAGCTAATCTATCTAAGCGTAGCCGTGACCATCTTTGAGCTTTGTTTTCTTGCCCTGAAAGTAAGGGTTCGGGATAACCTCCTAAAGTCAGTAGATCAGTCCATTTATATGAAACTTTGGGTTTTTGTAAAATAGAATCGGGTTTAGATGGCATATCTGACTCTGCAACAGAAAATGGATGCAAACGGTAAGGAATATATCTTCCTAGAAGACTATCTGTGCCTCTTCGATAAATATCTAGACGAGCACTACCTGTAACTAAGATAGAAATATCTTTTCCATAAGTATCGTAGATACCTTTAATTTTTGTTTTCCATCTTCTATCTTTATGTATTTCATCGAATAAAACAGGTCCCTTCCCAATATCATCTAGTATTTTTTCAGGAAAACGAGACCATGTTTTTCTGAATCGTGATTCATCCCATGAAAAGTAGTTACTTTTATCTAATAAAAGTTGTTTACCAAGTGTGGTTTTTCCCACTTGTCGGGGTCCACTAATAAATGCCATTTTTTGATCTTTTAAGGCATCTTTAGTAATAATAGAATTCAAATAACGAGATCGTAAAGTCATTATCTTTAGTTTACACTAAACTGATAACTGGTCAAGTCCAATTATCAATTCGGTATAAATTTTTTGGCTTATAATGATCTGACTTTATTCACACTAACTATAATATAGTCATGACTATTTCATAGTTCATAATAAATTTGTCATAAATAAATGAGAGCAAGAAGGGCCCATTTCTGACAACTGACCGTTAGAAAAAAGACAGAAATATAAAAATAAATCATTTCAATATGTTAGAGATTCTTTTTTTATTCCTATAAAACTTTGTCAAAAATGGGCAACCATCTGTCAACAAAATGATCTTAAAATAAATTTAAAAAAATTAATAATATCAAATAGTTACAAATCAAGCCTCTGATATCTTTGGTGCCAAGATTGCGATGTATCAAAGTCATTGGAGGATAGTTCAATGAAATTGCGTCAGTTAATAATATGTCTTTTAAGTGTTGTTTTAGGAACAAGTTGTAGTGTTTCTGTTCAATTTGAATCAGATTGTGGTTTTGTGCAGAACTCTAGAAATCAAAGGGTATCTTGGCATCAATTTCCTATTGAATTTTATGTTCATAAAGATGTTCCAGAATCTTATTATCCGGCTATTTCAGAGGCCATGAATCAATGGATGTATACGACCAATATTCCTATGTTTGAGCTTGTCGGGGTCTACGAAGGCTCAGAGCAGCAGGCTGAAAAAGATGATATTAACGTTATTTATAATATGAGTTCTTGGGACGCAGGTAGATCCAGAGAACAAGCTCGTACGATTATTTATTGGACAGAAACCGCAATTCATGAGGCTGATATTCAACTCAATGCTTCAGATCATCAATTTGATATTGATGGTGGATCAGTTTCTCCACATAAGGTAGACCTTATTAGTTTGATGGTTCACGAACTTGGGCATGTTTTGGGTTTAAAACACACTGATGATATCCCAAGTGTTATGAACAGTTACTTAGAAAGTGGAACGGAAAGAAGAGAACTTACAATGATGGATATAGAATCTTTGAAATGTGAATATCCAACGACATAAAGGAAAAGAAAAATGGCAGTGCAAGGAATAAAAAGAAAAGAAGTGGAATTACAATCAAAGACATCATCGGTGTTTTTGCAGAGAGAAAGTCATGTTGTTTCTGTTAAAATGGCTGTTCAGCAACTTCGTATGACGGTTAAGAATATTCGTTCAAGTCAAAGTCGTTTAGAGTTTTTAATGGATGAAGTTCGAGAGGTCATTGATCGCCGAGGCTACTAGGAAGACCGTTGAAAAAATACCATCTACTTCGTTGCAATCACTCAAACACTCACTCCGACGTAGGACAAACTACGCCTCCGTTCGGTTTGAGCTTGAACGCCTTGTATCTGATATTTTTTCAACGGTCCGTGGATTCTCAACTATTCGCAGATATGGTTTTTATAAACTGATTAACCTGCTCCTCAGCCTCAGCAATATCAGAGGCAGACATTCTATTCTTAAGAGATGCTAAAATCTCATCCGTATCTTCTTTAAACTCATCAACGCTTGCTAAAAGTGTCCATTTATAAAAGTCAATATCGCTCTTAGGAGTAATTTTGCCCTTATAGTACATTAAAGCCAATTGATATTGAGCCCTCACGTCACCTTGGTTAGCGGATTTTTTATACCAATAGGATGCCTTTTCGTAATCCTTCTTCGTACTGTGTACGAGTCCTAAATTATATTGAGCCATGGAATGACCTTGTTCAGCGGATTTTTCGAGCCAATAAACTGCTTTTTTAAAATTCTGATCAGCCTCATAAAATATAGCTCCAAGAATAAACTGCGCACTTTCATGACCCTGCTCAGCGGATTTTTCCAGCCAGTAAACGGCTTTTTGATAATCTACTGGAGCTCCTCCACCGTTAGCATACATAGCTCCAAGAATAAGTTGGGCGTGAGAATCACCCTGATCGGCTGACTTTTCTAACCAATAGGCCGCCTTTTGACTGTCCCTAGGAACTCCACTGCCATTAGCATACATGCCCCCAAGAATAAGCTGAGCACTAGCATCACCCTTTTTAGCCGACCTCTCAAACTCTTTACTTAAAGAAAACTGTTCAGACATTCTATAACCTCACTTATGTTAAACTCTTACTTTTCAATAACTTTTGTATTCATCGTCAATATAAAAAAAAATCCCAATAAAAAAACTGAAAAAAACCTATTGAAGTGACAAAACTTCAAACACTTTTTGTATTTTCCCTATTATTTTAAGTGGTTAACTCATGTTTACCCTATCCTATAAAAAAGAATCTAAAAATATATATACACAGAAGACTCTACTGCCTTCAAGCTTTTTTACCTAACCTATTGATATAACTTATATAAAAATCGGCCCGTTAATTTCTAAAACGGCATTAATCTTGCTTTCTTATTTGTATATAAGGGGGAATTCATGAGAACGGTTTGTATCTTGTTGGCATTCACTTTAGGTGCCTGCACTTCAGAGGATAGCTTATTTCAAGGGCAAGCAGAGCTTCCAAGCCAAACCCCTACAACCACACTTGTTTCACAAACCAACAGTCAGGGTTTACTTTTAAACTGTAATGAATTTGAAGAGACCTCGGTAGCTCTCAGTGGACGTATTAAGATTTATGAAGATCCTCTTAGCGGCTATCAAGATGATCGTGTGAGTGTCCGATTGGACAGCCTTCCAACACATTGGGAAACAAATTCAAACCTGCAAATCCGATTTTATAGATGGCGAACCAGTCCAAGTGGAGAAGTCAGTCAAGACTCTGAGCCTTTAGCTTTTTACATCAGAGATCCAAATACGGCACAAAATATCTCCGGATCATACACATCTCTTGACCATTCTGATTTCTTTTCTCTTCTGGGTCGTAATGATGCCCGCGCTTTACTACAACACAATCTCATTGTAATGGTGGGAACACCCGATGAAGGATACCATGTTATTCGTCCCGTACTCTATAATGTACAACTTGATGAAACTGTTGGTTTTGTAGACGCTTTAATTCCAGCTTTTGTCGCAGATCCTAATCTCTATGCTCAAACACACCATGACCTTATCAATTCCATTCATCCCTTCTGGAGCAAAAAAAATGAAGGTTGGAGCGAAAATAATTACGTAGCTTTCGGAGAAGCATTTTGTTTTTAAAAAAAACACGACTTAAACCTTTGGTCTAACTTTTTGATTTTACATAAGACAAATTTTGTAACTATACCTAGTAAAACACTTACTTCTTTAATCAAATGCCCACTTTTAAAACATTTTTTTAAAAACAAGACCATATATGTCATAAACCCTACATATTTGACTTGCCATATGAACATTTCTTTACGGACAATATTAAGTAGGGGTGTACTTTTTGAATGGAATCAAAAATACCAACACAAATAAATGGACTTGATCAAAACACACTCAATGAAATTGAGTATATTTTTTCCCAATCCGTTAAGGGCATTCATCTTCTCTTTGATAATAAAAAGGTTGCAGATATTTTAAAAAATCCAACTGAAGATATTGATTTTTTTACGGCAGAAAATATTAATAAAATACAAACTCTACTGACAGACCTGATCGCTCAAAATACTATTGACGAAAAACTCGCATTCCTAGACTCACTAACCTCCGAAACTTTCGAACTCCTAGTGCGGACTTATTTTAATATTATAGAGAATACGATTCTAGAATCCACACCCCACATGCACTAGAGGACTGTTGAAAAAGCGTTATCTACTTCGTTTAGGACTGTTGAAAAAGTACCATCTACTTCGTTGCAATCACTCAAACCTTCACTCCGACGTAGGAAAAACTACGCCTGCGTTCGGTTTGAGCTTGAACGCCTCGTATCTGATACCTTTTCAACAGTCCGTTTAGCTTGTTACATATTTTCTTTTTTATATTTGATTGGGAATTTTTCTCAGGAGGGTTCAAAAGCTCAGACAGTTCTGAGGGTTCGCAGCTCGTCTCTCCGCCGAAGGCTAAAAGCGACTAGCTGGATAAAGCTCAATGACTTTGAGCTTAGAACAAACGGTCTTTAACGGAGATACGCCCTGCGCCTCAGAAAACTCGTTTTGAACCCTCCTAATAAAAATTCCCTCTGAAATGTCCTAAAATAATAAATGCGTCCTCTATCACGATACGCCCTTCGCTCGGGAAGAAAATAACATCCTCACTTCACCTGTTAGAGCTTTTGATGAAAATGAGTCTATGAAATATCAACGGATTCTAGTTTTCTATAGAGATATAGAGTCTACAATGGAAGTTCATTTTGAGAAGAGTTTCCCAGAACTCTCTGGATCTGATTTTGGCTTATATTGTAATTATCTAAAGGGAGTTTATGTTTTGCTCTAAGTTTTATAGCTTTGTCTGTGAAAAGGGTATTGGTGTCCTTACGAAATCTAAATAACTTTTCTCTTTCTTCTTCCAAATTAGATAGTCGATCAATTATGGGTTGGGGGTCTCCTAATTCACAGCCTATCCATCTTCTTTTCTTTAGCTGAGAAACTACATATGTAGTTCCACTTCCCCCAAAGGGATCAAAAACAAGATCTTTTTCTTGTGTAGAGATATCTAAAATTCTATCAAGTAGTTTAATACTAAGTTCATTAGCATCTCTAGTTTTGTATTTTGAATGTCGAACTGGTGGTATATCAGTCCAAACATCTCGTACATTAACACCATTGGGATTCATTTTTTTCTTATAACCACCATAGTCGTTTTGCTCTTTTCCACATCTTACGCAAGTTTTAATGGGTGTTCTTGGCGGAGTAAATCGTGAGGGTTTTTTGCCTTTTATATAATAGAGTAAAGCATAATGAGAAGGATAGAGTCTATTTGGAATTGGCATAGAAAATGTCATGTCTACAGCAATCCAAGTTCTAAAAGTTAGAATTTTATTTAGAAAATTTGAATAGTAGGTAGCCCATTTTGGGATATTATACACATATAGAGATCCTCCTGGCTTCAATTTAGAGACGCAGCCCTCTAACCATGCGTATGACCATTCAAGATATTCAGTTTTACTTAAGTTATCGTTATGATCATTATCATATTGTTTTGATAAATTAAACGGAGGATCTGCAAAAATACAATCTATACTTTCATTTTCAATTTTATTCAATAGACTAAGACAATCGCCTTGATATAGCTTACCATATCCATTGCTAAAAACTTTTTTAATACCAGTGTTTCGTTTGAAAAATGAACTTCTCATTTCCAATAGAGAGTCAGCTTCAGTGATAAGATCTTTTTCAGTATTTACAATTTTTTTTAGAATTTCAGTTGGGATAGCTGATTCGGTCAGTAGGTATTTGTTTTTTTTCTCTCGGGTGCGTGTGCTTTTTCCTGAACGACTACCCCAATTTTTACTTTTTCCCATTTTTATTGACAAGTTTTTCCTCCTAAAAAAATAACCATCTAAAGATAACATATCTAAGACCATATGAAAATTAAATTTAATTTTTGGAAAAGAATGATGCACTTGTATAATTTACTATAATTACTAGATTATTTTTGAGATCCTATTAGCATCCTTAAGGTTTAACTTAGTTTTTCCGAGAAGGATTTTATGAGAGTAGTAGATGAGATTGTTGTTTTTGGAAAATTAAAAAAATCAGCTGATCAAGCTCTTTCAGAAATTAGAACTTCAATTAAGAGAACTAAAATCATTATAAACCCAACACCTAAAGGAAATGGTGTTAATCCAATTAGGCATCAAATAATAGAGAATTTAAAGAAAATTAAATGGTCTGACGAACATCCCATGGACCTGGCCATGATGCGAAGTAGACCTTTAGATGCTTTTAAAAGATTTAAAAATTTTAATGTTGGGCTAGAATGGGAAACGGGTAATGTTTCAAGTAGTTTTCGAGCTTTAATGAAACTTATCAAAGGTTTGGATGAAAATCAATTGGATTTAGGTGTGCATGTTTTACCTTCAAGAGCGTTTTATAAGTATCTAACTGATAGGGTAGGGAATATTACCGAATTGCTTCCTTATTTAAAAGTTTTTGGAAAAATCAATATTGATTCAAGAAAAACATTAATGATCATTGTTGTTGAGTATGACGAAATTGATCATAAAGCAAAATTAATTCCAAAGGGTTTTGATGGCATGTCTCTATCTTGTAGAAAAATATCTAAGAAAAAGAGATAAATCTCTTTATGCTAAGATCTCTTTTTTGAAATCATAAGATTTTACATATCAACCCAGGTGATACCGTCTTCTCCTCTGTACGAATCTCCGGCGGACCATTTTTTTACATAATGACTTCGAGATAAAAATTGTCGGACAGCCTTTTTAAGTGCCCCTGTTCCATGCCCATGGATAATTTTTACCCGTGTTTTACCAGATTTCATCGCAACATCTAATTTCTTCTCAAGAAGATCAATGCTTTCAAGTGCTGTGTGCCCTCTTAAATCAATATCATCCTGAACATAAGAGTCTTCTTGAATATACGAGTTTGTTGCCTTTTGAGGGATATTTGTATTGTTGTGAACACCGTTTTTTGTGATATCTGTCCAATGAAGCATCAACCTCATTGAACCAGACTGAATAAAAACTTCTCCCTGCGCATTGGGAGTGCTCTGTAAAATAACATGCTGTCTTAAACTCTTTGAGTATCCTGATTTTCCCGGAGGAAAAAGGCGGGAAAATTCTTCTAAATCAGATATATTTGTATTTTGTTTTCGTTTTAAAACCTTTGGTATTTTTCTCCTATGATCTGCGATTTTATTTTTTTCAAATCTTTCTTCCTTTATTTCCCTATAGAGCTTTTCAAGCTTTTCCTCAGCTTTAGTTTGTAGTTTTTTAAGCTCCTCTTCTTTTTCATTTTCAAAATTATCGAGTTTTTCTTGGTATTTCTTTTTTAATTGTTCAAGATTTTTTTTATCTTCTTGTAAAAGGTGATGCGCTTTTCTTAAGTTTTCATGCTGTTCATTAAGTTCTGATAAAATCTCATGACGCTTTTTTGATGTGGGAGACAATAAATCCATAGCACGTTTTATTATAGAGTTTTTAATCCCCACTTTTTCTGCTGTCTTAAAAGCTAAAGATTGTCCGGAAACATTCATAAGGAGTTGATAGGTGGGTGTCGATTTAGCCATATCAAAATCCATACTGGCCGTTAGGATAGATGAGTCCTTCCAACCTTCTTTTAAAGGACCAAGATGACTTGTCACAAAAGTATAAGTTTTATTTCTGGAAAACTCTTCAATAAAACTGCGAGAGAGGGCAACTCCTTCTTCGGGGTCTGTAGAACTGCAAATTTCATCTATAAGTATTAAATGATCTTTGCCTTTAAGTTCTATGGCCTTATTAAGGGCCGAAAGATGTCCTGCAAAAGTACTAGATTTCATATCTTGTGCATCACCAATAATGGCGTGAACGGTTGTAAAAAAAGGTATTTTAGAATCAGCATCGGCTAGTATAGGAAGACCACATCGTGCCATTTGTGCCGCCAGTCCGACTGATTTTAAGAAAATGGTTTTTCCCCCTGCATTGGGTCCCGAAAGAAGTAAGATGCGTTTATCTTCTGGAAACTCAAAATCATTGGGCACAACATCGTTTTCAGCATTTAAAACAAGAAGAGGATGTTTTACTGATTTCAATACAAGAGAATTTTCTGAAAAAGAAAAAGACTGAGAGTTTGTATCTATAGAAAATATAGCCTGTGCAAATCGAACATCAGCTTCAAGCATAGTTTCATAGGTTTTTTCAATTTTGGGAGAGAGACTTGAAAGGTAATGTGATAACTGAGTGATGAGTCTATGAATCTCATTTGATATCTCTGATTCTGTACGTTTTAGTGTGTTGTTGAGCTGAATAATACTTTGAGGCTCCATAAACACAGTTTGTTTAGAATGACTTGTATCATGAATAATGCCATCAAAGTCATGTTGCATACCGCTTTTAATCGGTAATACCCAGCGTCCCTCTCTATTTGTTACGTATTTATCTTGCAGTAGAGGTTCCATTTTGTGGCGTTTAACTTGTTTATCCAGTTCTTTACGAATTTGTTCTTCCAGTTGTCTTTTGTTGTTAAAGAGTTTGTGTAGTTTTTCACTGGCCGTAGTTTTTATATCACCAGAGGGTGTGAGTATTTGATCTATTGCTGACAGAGGTTCTTGTTCATCAAATATATTATTTATAATTTTCAAAGCCCATGGATTTCCACTCTCTAAAAAATCCCTTAGAGTTATAGATTCTATAAGAAACAGCCTAATGTCTTTAATTTCAAGAGGGGCGAGTGTGGCTTGTTTTTTTAAACGGTTTATCCATACAGGATAAAGATCTAAACTTTCCATCAGTGGGCGAGTTTTTTCTTTAAGAGTTTCTTTTGCATCAAGGATTTCGTTTAGTAATAATTCTGCGCTTTCAACGTTGGGCTGAGGTTCAAGTCTTTGTAGTAGGGATTTAGCAGATTCACTAGAGGCTCTATTTTGTAGGTGTTCTTTGAGGACAGTCCAATCTAGATTGTCAATCAGATTCATGCATGTTCCTTTTTATAACTTTTTAAAAATATGAGAGCTAGGCTTAGGAATTCAATAAGTGGAATAAGCCATCCATAATTTAAGAATAGAGTTTTAGGTAAAGTTTTATATTTGGGGACGGAGAGAATATCACCCCATTCCTCTTGTTGTGGGGAGGCCTTTAGAACGTCTCCTTTGATGTCGGTGACAACACTAATGCCAGTGTTTGTTACGCGCACAGTGGGGCGTCTAAATTCTACAGTCCGTCCTAGAGTTAAGTAGAGATGTTGATAGGGTTCAAAAGTGTGACCGAACCATGAATCATTGGAGACGTTTAAGTAAAATTCAGCTCCCTTTTGTGTTAATTCACGAGAAAACCAGGGAAAAAGTCCCTCATAACAAATTTGAATTCCAAATGTATTGTTTTGACTGGAAAATGTTTTTGGCCCTTCTCCGCGCCCAAAGTTTCCAATCGTAGGGACAAGTTTTTTTAGAAAAGGAAAGGTGTCAGATCCTGGAAAAAATTCCCCAAAGGCTAGTAAGATGCTCTTTCTATAGATATTTGTTACTGTACCGTCTGGATGAAACTGAAAAAAGCCGTTGTAATGAACTTTCTTTGTGGAATCCACTGATGGAGCTCCTATAAGAAATTCTTTGTTTGTTTTTTTCACATAATTAATAAAATCTCTCTGTAATCTGTACCTATCAAATATGGCATCTAAAGGTACTGGAAAGGCTGCTTCTGGCCAAACAATGTAGTCTATATCCTTATGTTGAGCTAAGAATGCATCAGTCTGTTGTATATATTTATTAAACACATCTCGTTTATAAGTGTATTTTCTTTTTGCATAGTATTTTTCAAAATTACCAATGTTGAATTGCATGGCTGCAATGCGAACGTCTCCCGATTTTTCAGGAAGCCGTTGCTCTAGAAAAAACCCTATCAGATTGACTGTACAAAAAGTAAAGGCAGCAAGTTTTATATAGTATTTTAATTGCGGTCTCTGCTTTCGATGGAGATAGATCAGTAAAATCAATCCATTGATAAGAAATGTGATTGTACTTAACCCTCTAAAACCAATCCATTCTGCAGCTTGTGCTCCAGGCAAATCAGCCCAAAGCCAAGCATATCCTAAGTTCCATGGAAAGATCTGTGGAATGAATCGCTCTAACAGTGCTGTAAAGAGAACGAGAGTCATAATACTTGCTGGACGTGGTAGCTTTCTTCCAAATTTCCACCACAACAATCCAGCTAAGGGATATTGAAGATTGGCATGTGCACAGAACCCTATCAGTATAAGAAAGCTTAAAGACCAATGGAGATGGCCAAATTCCTTAGCCACTAAGGCCACCCAATGGAATCCAATAAAGCCAATGGCAAATTGAGCACACCATCCGGAGAGTAAGATAAATTTGAGTTTTTTAGTTTTAAGCCAGTAGTTCCACAGAGGGACAAGTGCAAATAAAAGAGCCCAGGGAGGAAAGGGAATATGACTTGTTATTAACATAACTCCCGAAAGTGTTCCGTAGAAAAACCAGTCGGGAATTTTTTTGATTGCAAATTGCATATCCTCTTTTAACATGAAAGTATGACAGAAGGTATTCGGTTTCGGTGTCCAAAGTGTGAGAAGTTGTATAGATATAGGTACCAAGATACTGACCAAAGTGCGTATTTGGGTCGTATTCCCTTCCTATGTCGTCATTGCCATTCAAAATTTGTAGTGGAAAATTCCTTTACACAAACAAAAGAGGCCCCGGCAGTTCTAATTGATGAGAGCGTTGCGTCAACTTCTGAGAAGGAAAAAAGGACTTTTCCTTGTCCAAAGTGTTGTTATCAGAACGAAAATGGAAGTTTAGAATGTTTGAAATGTGGTGTTGTGTTTCAAAAACTTGAAGAAAAGAACTCTGAAGTCATAAAGGTTGAGGGTTCCAAAACTCTCAAAGAGGCGTGGGGGCGTGTTTTAGAAAGTTATGAGAACATGAAGGTTCATGAAGAGTTTGTACAACTTGCCTTACAAGATGAGAATCTGCCTTTTGCGAGTTCACAGTATAGAAAGATGTTAAATGTGCGTCCTGCCGATAGTATTGCGAAAAAAATGATGGATCGAATGACTTCTTTGGCTATGGCTAATCTTATACCCTCTCAAGTAGCGGAGGAAAAAAAACTTCCCAAAGTACCCATGGTGTTTATTGGGATCGCTGTGACGTTAATCATTATGGGACTTCTTTTACCACCATTGAGTCAGGCGATCAGTGCTGGAGTGGCTATGCTCGTGCTCAGTATTGGCGGCTGGGCTGTAATGAATAGAAGAACGAGCTACTAGTAGTATTTTTCTATGTGATAAAACAGTGGAGTAAATAAAATTGGTCAACGCCTTTTGTCAATTGAGTAAATATGCAATAAAAGTGAATAGTTAAAAAATCTTAAGGATATGTATGAGTTTAAGGAAAAAGGAACTTAAGGGGTTAGTTGAGAAGTTTGATACATACTATAAATCAGGAAAATTTGATACTAGTAGCGAAGCCACAGCACGGACTTGGATAGAAAGGCTTTTAGAAATTTTTGATTGGGACACCTCAAATCCTTTAGAGGTCGATCAAGAAAGTCGTATTTCTGAAGAAGCACAAAAAAGAATGCTCGAAATAGATTCAGAACATAAGACACCAGACTATGCTTTAATGCTAGATGATGGAATGCTGTCATATATAGATGTGAAAAAAATTGATTTAGAGATTGATAAATGTAAGAAATCGGCATTTCAAATCAGATCTTATGGTTGGAGTTCAAATACTCCCTATTGTTTTCTAACTAATTTTAGAGAGTTATCTATCTATGATTCAAGATTTAAACCTTTAAAAGATGATAATCCAAGTACAGGTAGAGTGCATTACTTTAGATATACTGATTTTGTCAAAAACTTTGAAGTCATTGAAGAACATATTTTAAAAGGGAACGTACAATCTAGAAAATTTAATGATCTCTATGGACAGTATGAAAACCTAAAAGGTTCAAGGTCCTTAGATGAAGATTTTTCTGAGTTATTAAGTGAATGGAGATTAAGATTTGCAGAGTTGATTTTTAAAAAGAATCCAGATGCTAATATAGAAGATGTTCAATCTGAGGTTCAACTCTTGCTTGATAGGGTTATCTTTTTAAGAGTTGCTGAAGGGAAAAATATTGAACCCTTTGGAACTTTAAAAGATCTATCTGAAAAGTCTGAATGTTATAAAAAATATAGAAAACTTTGTGAAGAAAAATATAGGAAAAAATATGGAGGGTATTTATTTGAAAATAAAAAATTATTAGAACACAAAATAAGCGATGAGTTATTCAGTGAGTTCATATCAAAACTGTATTTTCCATATCCGTATAGATTTGAAGTGGTTCCCGTTGAGCTTCTTGGAAATATGTATGAACAATATTTAGGTAAGCAGTTGGTCATTGAAAAAGGACACCTTAAAGATGAGTTTAAACCTGAATATCAAAAGACAAGAGGGGCAGTATATACACCAAGATATATTGTTGATACAATTTGCAAATCAACCTTAGATCCCTTTTTCGAGAAAAACAAAAATCTCTCCATATTGAATTTAGATATCATTGATCCAGCCTGTGGAAGTGGTTCTTTTTTATTGGGGATTTTTGACTATCTAGAGACACAGGTAAAAAAGAATATTAAAAATAAGGCGTATGAGGATTGGTATATAATAGATCCTAGAAGAAATAAAAGACATTTAAAAGTACCTGCCAAAAGAAAATTGATAAATTCCTGCATTTACGGAATAGATATTGATCCTCAAGCTATTGAAGTCTCAAGATTGTCTTTAGCACTAAAAACTCTAGAAGGATGTGAATCTGAACCTTCAAAGTTACTCCAATTAGACAGAACTGAACCTAAAATTTTAAATTGTATTGGTGAGAATATAAAGAATGGGAATTCATTGGTGGATTCCAGAATATTAAAAGTATTTCCAGATCTTGTAGATGATATTGATAGGCTAGATAAATTAAGGATATTTGATTGGGAGAAAGGGTTTGAGGCTGTTTTTGGAAAGAAGGGCGGATTTGATGCTGTTGTTGGCAATCCACCCTACATAGAAACAAAACATTATAAGGAATTTAGCCCCGATATGCATAAGTTTATAACTCTTAAAGATAAGGTGTATAGCACTTCAGGGGGAGGAAAGTTAGATATTGCGATACCATTTATTGAAAGGGGCATAGAAAAATTAAATGAGAGTGGGCGTATGTCTTATATTGTGACCAATCGCTTTTTTAAAACAGATTATGGGAAATCAGCTAGACAATACCTTAGTGCAAATGGATTTTTAGATTTTATTTTTGATTTTGGAGAACTGAAGGTTTTCAAGGGACGGAGTACATATACCTGTATTGTTAATGCTACAAAAAAGAAAAACCAATCATTAAAGTATAAAAAAATTAATAATTTAGAAAATATTGAATATAAGTTGTCTGATTATTTTTTAGAGAAAAATAAATGGACAGATATTAGTTATTCACAAATTGATGATAATCCATGGCACTTTTCTCATCCAGAGTTACTGTGGTTTAAAGAAAAGCTCCTTCAGAGATATTCAACTATAGGAAGTCAGCCTGATATTCGTCTAAAAATTGGACTATCACTTCCATGGAATGAGATTTACCATATTAAACCCATTGATATTAAAAAAAATGTGCTGATTGGGGAGAATAGACGTGGAAAACTAGTCCATATCGAATTGGATTCTTGTCGGCCAATAATATGCAATAAAGAGTTCTTTTCATTCAGAGAGGCAAGGGCAGATGTCTATGCTATATTTCCGTATGATATTATTTCTGGAAAAGATGTAGAGATTAAATTTTCTGAATTTTGTAAAAAATTTCCATTGGCCGGAGAGTATCTTTCTATAAATAAGGAATTATTACAGAATGAAGTTCAGACATATGGTGAGAGTGAAAGATGGCATTTATATACTCGAAAGCAAAATTTAGTCTCTCAAAATCAGCCAAAGATTTTATTACCCACAACAATTGTGGATACAGTAGCTACAGTTGATGAAAAGGGAGAGCTCTATCAAGATAACGTACGGATTTATTCCATGATCTTTGATAACTCTTCTTTAGAACTGTATTGGGCTGTTGCTGGTGTTTTAAATTCAACATTGGTAAATTGTATAGCAAAAATGACCACAAATGCCTTGCAAAAAGAGTATGTGCAATTTAATAAACAATTTATAGAACCTATTCCATTACCTCTTAAACACATTAGGGATAATATTAAACTCCAACAAAAACTTTGTCAGATCTCTAAAGATATTTATAAGCTACAACAAAAATTTGGTGCATCAGGAGTAAACACTCAAAATTCGATAAAAATCTCTATTGTTTCAAAGTAGAGTGAGCTTGATAAATTGGTAGAAAATGAACTTTATAAGCTGTCTGACTCTGAGAAGAAAATTTTAAAAAAGTTTCCAAGAAAATGGGATCGTTTTGAGTATTTTAAAAAGCTGATAAAAACACCATCTCAGTAGATATAAAAGAAAATCATTTCAAAATGTTGCAGTACAATTTTTATCAAAATACAATCTGAATTGCTTAGTTTGATCTTAAATTAAGAAACAGCAGCAGGTTGGTTGGCCTTTTCTTCAAATTTTGCTTTTGCAAGGGTTTTAATCCAAGGAAACGTTAAACTATATTTTTTTAAATAGTATTTTGCCCAGTAGGGGTCGTCATCAATTGCCAGTTTGAAGATTTTTGAGGTTCTATAGGTTGGTAAGTCTTCAACTATGACTCTAGCAAATTCTGGGAACTGACATGCAGAAAGGATGACCTCAGAGTGATGTTTAGCTTCATTAATGTATTTTAATGCCTTAAATGATTCCTTTGGACATTCAGATATGACAAGAAATATATCTCGTCTTCTAGCCTTCTTAAAGGCTGAGGCCAGTAAAAGGGCATCTGAGGCGGTACCATTTTTAACGATTTTTTTGATTTCTTTTTCAAGATTCATAATAAAATGAATCTATAAAAATGAATTCTATTTGTCACGCTTAAATTCAAGATACGTAATTGTGTGTTGAATACTGAGAGAGAGAATTTTCCTGAAGGATTTCAAAGCGCAGTTCTCTAAAGCGCAGAGCGTATCTCCCGAAGGGAGAGACGAGTCTGCGGCCTTTAGAGCTGTTTGAGCATTTGGAGGCCTTCAGGAAAATTCTCTCTCTCTCTCTCTCTCTCTCTCTCTCTCTCTCTCTCTCTCAGTAATTTAGCCTTTTCCTTAGCGAAGTGTATTTTGTTTAGGGCGTCTTAAGAAATTGAGTATTCCATTAAAATTGCTGAATGGATCACTAAGTCTTGAGATTTCTTGTTCTTGCACAATAGCTCCATTCATAGCAATAAGAGGTTGAATGGCTAAGGCAGCCCATGAGTTAAGAATCCCAGCCGTTTTGCTCTTTCCCATCATAGTCGATGAATGATCAACTGTTGCAAGTATTTGTCGACGAATCATTTTATAGCCCATTTGCTTATTGTTTGCCTTTATAAGTGCAGCTACACCAGAGACAAATGCCGTAGCTTGAGAAGTTCCCGTCATTACACCAAATTGTCCATTTGGCAAAGTTGAATAAATATTTTCTCCAGGAGCTCCTAAGTGAACTGTTCTTTCTCCATAATTACTTGAACTCAGAACATTTCCCTGTGGATTAATAGCTGTTACGGAAATGATGTTATCTAAATTATAGTTTGCAGGAAAATAAGGACGTGAATCGGAGTTAGAGCGTTCATTTCCTGCAGCGGCAACAAAAAGAATACCTTCGTCTCTGGCTAGACGAACAGCTTCATGTTCCTCTTGACTAAAATCTAAACCGCCACCTGAATAGTTAATAATATGAGCTTTCATCTTTCGAGCATAGTGGATGGCTTTAATTGTGTTTTTTAAATTATCTATTCCTTCTATTTTAGGATCGTAATATTTTAGGATCATTAAACTCACTTTTGGTGCAACACCACTAATGCCTAAGTTGTTTCCACCCTCAGCACCAATAATTCCTGCAATGTGAGTTCCGTGACCGTGGTTATCAGATATATCTTTTCCACTGTTTGTGATGAAATTAAAGCCATGGCAGTCATCGACATAACCATTGCGATCATCATCTATTGAGTTATTTTCTTTTCCATTTCCACATTCACCAGGGTTTTTCCATAAATTCTTTTTGATGTCAGGGTGGTTAATATCTATTCCTGTATCAATAACAGCAACAACGATTTCTCGTTTACCCTGTGTGATAGACCAAGCCTTAGAGGCCTGTATGTTTTTTTGACCAGATACAAGTCCCCAATTTTTAGCCATTTTAGGATCATTTAAAAGGACTTGAGTTTCACCAACTTGGTTATCTTTAATAACAGGTGCGTTTAATTTCAGAGAACGGAGGGCTTCGGGGTTTGTCTTAGAATGAAGTATCTTGAAGTCCGTATCGTAATAAAACAATTGAAGTGTAAAAGCGATAAGAAATGTTCCCAGTGATCCAACAACCCAAATCGATTTCATAATCACACATCCTTTCTCTATGTGTATCAAAATGGAGCAAGTCTTGGGCCCAAAGGCGATTTTTTAATTAACTGAAATCATTAAGAAAATCTAAACAGAAAGGGTGTGGGGAGTGTTTTGACTTTAGAGAGTTGTTTAAATATGAAACACTTTTTCGTGTCTGTTGGGGACTATGTGCTTTAATTTCATGTCAGAATAAAATCCCCCTTTATTTGGGTAAATTGTCAAAAGACTAGCCAACTGTGAGAATTAAAACAAATCTACTAATTCCTTGAAATCAGATGAATATATTAAAATCTGTCAAAACTATTGTCAGAAAATACTCTTATTATTTTCCCTTTATGGATAGTCCAATCATCCGAACAATCTATTAAATTCAATTATTTTAATAACTTAAGTTGAAAACACCACTTCGGCACAACATTGGCATTATAAGGTGAGTGAATGGGACCTTGTTGGGAATAGGAGATAGAAGATGAAAGCCCTATGGCTTGTTATTTTAACACTCACAATAACTTCTGGATGTTCTCGAAAGGGTGGAATTATTGTTCCGCCTACTCATACTTATCCAGGCACTCAAGATCCAACGGAAGGACCAACTGTACCGCCTCCACCGAGAGGAGATAATGGTATAAACACAGCTCCTACACAGGGGGCTATTGGAACGTTTTATTTTCTTGGTAAAGGTGTAGCTGATCTCAATGCAGATGATAAAGCTGTTATTGAGAAATACACAGGCCGTCTATATAATAATATTTCGGATCCAAAGATTAATATAAATCTTAATCGTACATTGAGCGGTAACTATGGTGGAACAGCCACTATCTATTATTATGAAGATTCACCCCAGTCAGGTGAAAAAATATTTAGAGGTGGAACTTTCTATTCCGGAGAACAAAATAGTGATGTCGTCTATAACAATTATGTAGAGCATGATGGAGAAGATTATTTTAAAGCCTTCTTTGAAGATCGTGAAGGCGCACTTATCATCGTCGCTCATGAAATTGATGATATAGGTATTTGGGGCGGACGAGTTTATTTTAAAAACTTCAAATGTGGACGGAAGATTTGGGAGCCGGCTTGTAATCCACATCAACCCAATCGCTGTTGGAATATTAAAACTGGTCCTTATGAATGTCGTGATTTCTTAGAGGACGCTTTTAATCCTTATTCACATATAAATACAAATCTTCGGAAATTTCCGAGTCGATACACATTTATAGGGACTTTTGAGGGAATTGATCCTCAGAGTGCTTTTGCAAATTAAAAAATAAAAGGGGAGAGAGTTATGAAAACAAAAAATATTCGCACTAAATGGATAACAGGTTTAGTTTGTATTTTTTCAATGCTGTTAACCATGGTCTATATGAATAACTGTGCAAAATCGGATAGGTATAACAATAGAGGTTATTATGGCGGTACTCGAGGAGGCAATATTGCCTGCGCGGGTGGACAGTGTCAGCCCGGAATGTATGGAGGCGGAAATATCATTTACGGTGGCGGAATGGGCGGCAGCATAGATACAAATATTTTGGCGACAGCTCTAGGAGAAATTGTTGGATATGGATCTGTGGGATTAACTCTATTTAATGGAATGGGTGGATATCATCATAACAATGTGCACGCAGGTAATATTGGAGCTTATCCGGCAGCAGGCCATGCTTATGATAATGGTTATGGCGGCCATTTACCAACTGGAGGAGGAGGCATTACTGCTCAAGGAACTTTCCATGCCGATCAGAGGATGGCGCAATATAGCTGTGCTATGGGCGGATATAATGGTCGCATTGTTGTTCCGCCAGGAATTTATCAAATTGGTATGACTGTTCAACCCGGTTCATGGGATGAATCATCAGTTCGTAACTTAAGAGTTCAAGCGCATGGCCCAGTGGCTCTGGATCTTTATTTCCCTTCCATTGGAATTTACGGAGCTAGTCCTGCTGTGACTTTACCTCATACAGGAGAGATTTTTTCAAATCACATGTGGGGTCAGGTAGTTATTGAACGAGTTAATGGTGTACCTTGCCAAAGCTTATCATTTGAAATGGAGTAATATGAAACGCACCGCTTTTATTTTTTTTCTACTTCTGATTGCCTCTCTGATGATGTCATGTCGTAGCAGAGATATTGGTTGGGATTATCATCCAGAAGATATTGTGAAATTTATAGATGGCATTGGAGTTAACAGTATCTCTCTTGGGGGTGGTTCTGGTCTTCAAAATGTAGAAAGACTTAAGCAAATGTCATTTGATCCAGAAGCAACTATTTATTTTGCCAATTACGATCGTGAATTAGATGGTGACTTTGGACCCATTGAGTCTATTGCTGGATTAAACAATGGGTTTTGGACAGATTTTGATCAAAGCTTAAGAGGATTGGAAGAGATTAAAGAGATTCGTTTTTATTTTGGTGATCGTATAGTGCAAAATGGTCAGGCTAATTTAGTTCATGAAAATGTCTTAATTATAGAATATCAGCGTTTTTCTGGGCCATTTAATTATGTTTCTTATGCTAACATGGGAACCTTAGGGGATTCGACCAAAGCTTATTTTGAAACTTCTTTGCAGGGAGATAATGGTCAAATATTAGAATTAACCTCTTACGATGTAAATGTTTTCGCAGGAGGACTTAATACCAATATTCAACTGCGAATAGATTTTTGGGATCGTTTAAGGGAAGGTCCTTATAAGGGGGGCCGAATTAGTGGTCTACAAGCTTTTCAGGGCGGAAGTTTTTAACGCCACCCCTCTTTCCTCTCTCAACTTCTTATAATTAGAGATCATTGAAGTGTAAACAGCCCCTAGTAAAGTTATTCCGTATTATTCTTGCCAGTTTTGTTTTTTTCGCATTTCATATAAGAATGGAATTGTTATATTGGACAGATTTTTTTGATGATTTACAACATGTTCGTGGCCGTTCAAAAAATACCATCATGGCTTATCGTCGCGACTTAGAGCTCTATCTAGAGTTTAAAAAAACAAAAAAACCCCTTTCTAAAATTTATATGTTTATGAAAAAAAGGAACTTAAGTGTTCGCTCTCAATCTAGAGTGATTAGTTCGATCAGAACATACTATAAATTTTTAGAAAGAAAAGGGGTGCCAGCCCCTGAACTCAGAGAACTTAAGCCTCTAAAAGTAAAAACCAAACTTCCTATGCCTTTGACAGAGAAAGAGTTTAAAAAACTTTATGAAGCCTCTGAGATGAAAGATCCCTATAAAACAGCCAGAAATCGTATAACATTATTGTTGTTGTTTGGTTTGGGTTGCCGAGTGAGTGAAATGATTGCTTTAAATATTCAAGATTTTGATCCTTCAGAGGGATGGTTAAAAGTCACAGGCAAGGGGAGAAAAGAGAGAATTATTCCGTTGGCAGAAAATCTTTTAAATGAATTGAAATTTTATATTGGAAATTTTCGTGAACATTTGCTTAGAAAAGGAACAGAAGACTCTATTCTGATTAATGATCGCAGCCGGAGGCCGTCTCGTGTTGATATTTGGAGATGGTTGGCACTTTGGTCAGAAAAGGCTGGATTTAAAGAGCCTGTCAGTCCCCATAGGTTTCGCCATGGATGCGCTACAGTACTACTAGAGTCAGGGGCGGACTTAAGATCTATTCAATTGTTGCTGGGACATGCCAGCTTACAAACAACGCAGATTTATACAAATGTATCCACGGGTAAAAAACAAGAAGTGATTGATAAATATCATCCGCTTTCTCAGTTGGACCCACTTTAAATTTTTCTTATTTTTTTAGAATGGTTGGTAATTTCGTCATTGAATTATTATATGTTAAATCTATGGTTTGATCTATGACTATAGGGAGGGTTTCTTTATCAGTTTCAGTGGTTACAATTTCTAATTGATTAAAAATATGAGTTTTATATGAACTGTCCGAAGGTCGCCAAATAAGGTCGCCTGTACTTGACTCATTAATTCTGTAATTACATCTCAACTTACCCATAAAAACTCCTTATTATACAGGTAATAATATAAAGTGTCAATTATATCTTTGTTCCCATCCGCTACTTTTTATTTCTTCTTGGACTACTATTCTAGGCGGCGCAGATGGATGATGAATTTGAATTTCTTTTAGAGATCTTCTTTCAATAAATTGATCACTTCTGTCCTCACTCTCTATAGTTGCCAATTTTAATTCGACTGAAGATACTCTGGGAGAGTTTTGTTGAGCATCTTGTTTTTGAGATAATGAGGAAAGTATAAGATTTGGATTGTATGGTTTTCCAAGTTCCATTTCATTTGCAAAATTTTTATAAAGATCTCTCATGGGTTGTTCTAGTTTTTCATCAATAACAATTTGATTTCTTAATAAGTTTTTTGCTTCTTTTCTAAAAATAAGATAATCATGTGAGCCAAGTTCTTTTGTTAATTTCTGTACAATATTACGAACATTTCTTTTATCATTCCTATGTTGCTCTAATAGGGTCATAGCAAGATTTTCTATTTGTTGTCTGATTCTATAGACATCTCCAAGTGCTAAAGGATGGACTTTTTCTGAGAGAAGTTTTAAGATTGTAGATAAATCAGATCCTTTTTTAATTCCCCATTCATCTCTTACTAATCCCTTAAATCCTGCTACACTTTCTACGCTAAGAGGAAGAGTTTGAATTTGTCCATTTATCTTAATGGCAGGGTTTAAAGGATTATTCATGCTTGGATCAATAGGTCCAAGAGAAGATACTTTTGACATTATTATTTGATTGCAACCCAAAGAAAATAAAGTTCCTGCACTATGACATTTATCAGGAATAAGAGCATTCAGGTTGTTTGTATATTCTCTAAGTAATCTATTTAACCCAAATGCAGCTAATGTGTCACCCCCTAAAGTAAAAATAAGAAGATCAATTTTATTATAACCCTTCTCATCTAAATGTTCTGCAAAAATAGGGAGAACGTCCTTAGCAAAATGTGCTTGTGCATTTTGTCGATCTGATGTTAAATAACAAAATATTTTTGATTGTCTTTGTTCTTGAATCTTTTTAATAATTTTAATTCTTTCTTTTCGTCCCATATTTTCCTTTCTATATAAAATATTTTTATAAAGTATACATTGGATATTGGCAATTTATTCAAGTGACTTTTTTAAATAGAGAGATTGACCTGACATAATAAGTTAAAAATATAAGTTAGAGAATATTTACAGAAAAAGCTGTTTTGTCCGATTTTCGGACGGACAAAAACCTCTGTTGTGCTTTTAATGCGGTTTTAAGCCTTTGGCACAGATTGTATCTCTAGGGCCGTATGACAAAGGTTTACTCTTTTTGTAAAAAAGGTTTTGGACTTATCCCTGTTAGGGTAGAGGCCACTCTTGCTCCCGGGCCACCTCAGATAAAAATTCTGGGCTTACCCAATAACTTACTTAAAGAAAGCCAAGTTCGTATTCGAGCAGCTTTAACAGGGCAGGGATTTCAGTTTCCAAAATCAAAACAGGTCTTAGTTAATTTAAAACCCAATAATATTAAAAAAGTCAGTTCCGGGTTAGATTTTGCCGTCGCCTTTGCTATACTACTCATCTCTAAACAAATTAAACTTAATGAAAAGAAAATTTTTGTGTATGGATCTTTATCTTTAGCCGGAGATGTAGAAGCACCAGATGATATTGAAGAATTAAGTTTGATTAAATTATCACATCCTCTCTACACAGGTATCACCCACTATGGTTTACCCTTTAAAACATTGGAAACTAGAGAACTCTCTCAAATTCTTAACCCCATTGAGAAGCCCGAAATGAAAGATCCCATTAGGCAATCTATTGAAATACAAAACCTATCCCTACCCAAACCAATAGGAGAGACACTATCCGTAGCAGCTCTTGGAAAACATTCTTTACTAATTGCAGGCTCTAAAGGAACAGGAAAATCAACCGCCGCACGAGCTATGTCTTCTTTAATGTCTCCCATGGATAATCATGTATTTTATGAGGCTAGAGCCATCCATAGATATTTTCATGAGGATTTAACATCGCCCCCTGTGCGCAGTCCTCATCATACAACAACATCCATTGCACTTGTAGGTGGTGGTGATCCTCCTTTTCCTGGAGAAATATCTAGGGCACATGGAGGGATACTTATTTTAGATGAACTTTTAGAATTTGCAAAAGAAACCATTGATGTTTTAAGAGAACCTATGGAGATGGGTTTTATCTCTGTATCAAGACATAAGGGAGCTTACCGCTTTCCAGCTCAATTTCAACTCATTGCCACTTCAAATCTGTGTCGGTGTGGTGAGTTTTACCCCTCCAGAGGTAATACATGCCGTTGTCGTTCAGCGGATTTAATCAGATATTTGAGTCGTTTGAGTGGACCGCTTTTGGATCGTTTTCAAATGGTGTTATTTTGTAAAAATAAACATAAAGAAACAGTGCAATTAAAAATACTCAAAGAACAATTAGATGAAGCAAAGGTTTTTCAAAAGAAACAAAAAGGAAAAAAGAAAAATGGACTTAGAGCTTTAGATCAAGATTTTCTCTCTGCGTTGACGCCTAGAAAGAGAAAAAATGTTTTAAGTGTTGCTCACTCCATCTCTGATATGGCTTTCAGCGAAGAATTACTTCCCTGTCATTTACAAAAGGCTATGACTTATGCTGTTGAGCCTCAAAGGAAGTTGGAGGTAGAGGCTTTGGATTACTTAGATTGAGTTGGAATGTTGAAAACATGGCTTGTGAGAGTTATTATTAAAGTTTTTTAGCGTAATCTTTTATTTTTAAATCCAGTACTGTCTTTGGTATTTCTTCAGGAAATTCTTTTTCTAACTCTTCTAAAAGTTGCTTTTGAATTTCCCCTATATGGAAAGCTTTTTTATAAGGAACTAATGAGTGTGTTATCAGTGAATAGCGAGAATGGTAGATTTTCGGATACTCTTTTTCTATTCGAGCTTCAATATGTTTTTTTCTTTGAAATACGGGATCTCCAGAAAGATCACTCATTTCTTTGTGATTCTCTATTGCCATATTGGCAATAGCATCACAGTTTGATTTGCTTTGATGAAAAAAATCTGAAAACAGTTTTTCACAAAACTTTTTTTCTTGATTGAGTAATTCCATAAGACAGGTGATATCTTCAAAACCGGAATTCATGCCTTGTCCAAAGAAGGGAACAATTCCATGAGAAGCATCGCCTAATAAAAGCATCCAATCTTTGTAGTGCCACTTTGATAACCAAACAGTAAAAAGTTTCGACTGTGGGTTTGTGTGGAACTGCTCCTCGATATTGGGAAGCAAAGGAAGAATATCATTAAACTCTCTATCAAAATATTTCTTAACCCCTTCTTCTTTTAGAGCTGTAAAAGATATTTTATCTCCCTTCTCCGGCATATAAAGTGTCAGAGTAAAACTTTTATCTAAGTTAGGAAGGGACATCAGCATAAAAGGACCCCGCGGCCATATATGAAGAGCATCACACTTGTGAGATTTTGAATTCGTGGCAGAAAGAAAAAGTTCCTTGTAATCACAGTTTAGTCTTTCTATTTGCTCTATACTTTCTTGAGAATTTTTTTTAAGAAATTTTCGACAACTTGAATTGGCTCCATCTGTTCCAAAAGTGGTCAAAGGTTTAATAACCTGTTCAGAACTCTTTGTTTTAAAAGTCAGGTTTCGTGATTCAAAATTGATATTTGATAATTCATGTTCAAAGTGAATACGTGCTCCTAGCGATTCAGCTTTTTCTAAAAGCAGTTGGTTTAATGTGTTACGGGACACAGAATAGTTTTGTTCACCTTTATAGCCATAGGGATAGAAGGTTTGTTTGCCCAATCTATCATGAATCATACGCCCTTTTACGGGAATGGTTATTTTTTCTATTTCTTTCCAAAAATTTAAATGTTTAAGGGTATGAATACCACGGGAAGTAATAACAAGATTGATGGATCGACCGGTTTTATCTGATTTTTTACGTAGATCAGACCTCTTTTCATAGAGATCCACATTATATCCCTGTTTTCTCAAAAAACAGGCTAAAAGTGAACCGACTAAGCCAGCACCAATAATGGCTACTTGATTGTTCATTTTAAAAAATACCTCTTACTCATTTTTTGTATAATTTGCTGTCTTAAAAACTTCAACAGTCTCAAAGACATCAATGTAGCGTGTATAGAGGGGAACGGGGGCTAAACGGAAAATATTAGGTTTTCTAAAATCTAACATACCTTTGTCATCAAAAATCATGGATGTGTGTTCACCTTTAATGCGCAAACAAAGCATTGAGCCTCGATCTTTGGGCGTTATGATTTCAATCTGCTCGCCCAATGTATCTTTTAATAAGAATTCAAGATAAGATGTTATATTATCTCTTTTGAGAAATAAATTATCCAATCCTGCTTGTCTGAAAATTTCTAAAGATGCCCTTTGAGCAGCTAATTGGAAAATAGGTGGATTACTCAATTGCCAGGTTTCAGCTCCGCCAATGGGTTTAAAGTCAGGCTTCATTAAAAAGCGTTCTTCCTTATTGTGTCCCCACCAACCTTCAAGGCGAGGAAGAAGTGTGTGTGCAAAGCGATCATGCACAAAAGCTCCCGCTATACCGCCAGGCCCAGAGTTTAAATACTTATATCCACACCAAACAGCAAAATCAACATCGTCGTCATGAAGTTGTAAGCCTATATTTCCTATACCGTGAGCGAGATTAAAACCAATATGAGCACCGACTTCATGAGCGGCTTCAGCAATCTCTTTTATGGGAAAATGCTGACCCGTTAGATAATTCACATTTCCAAGTATCACTAAAGCTAAACTTTCTTTTAATTCTCGAATTTGGTTTAAAATGCGTTCAGCAGATACAGTCAGTTTTTCTTCGTCTGGTTTTAATAAAACCACTGTTTCATCAGGATTGTACCCATGCAGTTTCACCTGTGAATCTACAGCATACTTATCAGATGGAAAAGTGGTGTTCTCAATGAGTATTTTATTTTTTTTCCCTTTCGGTTGATAAAAGGAAATAAGCATAAGATGAAGATTTACAGTCAAAGAGTTCATGGCGACAATTTCATTGACCTTAGTTCCCGTGATCCATGCTAAATCTTCACTGAGAAGTTCATGATAAGAAACCCATGGGTAACTTCCATCAACATGTCCTCTCACTCCTAATTTTGACCAATCTTCTAGAGATTCTTGAATATATTCCTCTGCCTTTTTAGGCATTAACCCTAGTGAGTGTCCCGTAAGGTAAATTTGATCCCTACCGTCTTTTGTTTTAGGGATATGAAAACAGTCTCTCAATTTTGAAAGTTTATCTTCTCTATCCAGTTGGAGAGCAAATTCCTTATTTGTTTCAAAGTTCATATTTTAATCCGTTTCTTTCATTCTGTCGTCTCAAGATAGAGTAATTCAAAATCTGTTACTTTTAATTCTATTTTCATATTTGGAGCTAATGTTATAGCGGGTGTTGCAGCTCCTGCCAATACGATTTGTCCTGCAATTAAACCACGATCAAATGGTTCTAAAAGTTCGCAGAGCTGAATGATTGAAAGAATCGGATCTCCAGAGATATCATTCGCTTTTCCTATACAGTGCGTCTGTTCATTAATTTTAAATTCTAATTGCATTTTATTAAAATTGATCTCTTTGAGATTTTTTTGCTCATTGGCTGTGTAAAATGCCAGTGCCGAGGCATTATCTGCAATGACATCTTCTAATGAAAAATATTTGAAAGCTTGGTATCGAGTGTCTAATATTTCTAAAGCTGGAAAAACACTGTCAATAGCATCTAAAGTTTCCTCTCTTGAAACTTTACCTTTTAAGTTTTTTTTCATTTTAAAGGCTAATTCTGCTTCTATTTTGGGTTGAAGGCTTCCTTGAAGAGAAAAAGTTTTTTCTTTGAGCAACATGGAATCCGTAAGCACGCCAAAACATGGAGTGTTTAAACCCATTTGCTTTCGCTTGGCTTCAGAAGTCAGGCCCATTTTATATCCCATAAAAACCTCTCCTGCTCTTTCTCTAAGTTCTAATCCAGAAAATTGTATCTGATAGGCAGAGTTTACATCCAAGTTCTTATAATCATTTGTTATTTGTTCAATTTTTTGAGGAGCCATGCGGGCTTTTTGTAGCCTGAGAGCCAAGTTTTCACATTCTTTTTGATCCATCTAGAAAAACTCCTTCAATATTTCTACTACTTTAATGAGACTTGTGGTTATTTTCAAGTTCATATAGATTTATAGAATACAAAAATATATTGGAGAATAAAAATGGCCTTAGAAGATAAAGAAATTATAGATATTACCCCTGTTATTTCTGAAAATATTGCTGTTTTCCCAGGAGATACGTCTTTTGAAAGAAAGGTCTTAATGAGTTTTGAAAACAAAGATCATTTCGGACTTTCTTATTTAAAATCAACGGTCCATTTGGGGGCACATGCTGATGCCAGCAATCATTATCATAAGGATGGGGAGGGCATTGAAAAAAGACAGCTTCATCACTATATTGGAGGATGCCAGGTTATTAAAGTGCAAATTAATCGAAATGAAAGAATTCGACCAGAGCATATAAAAAATAAAGACATTGTTCAAAAAAGAGTTTTATTTTGTACGAACTCTTTTCCCGATCCCAATCAGTGGAATGAAGATTTTAATTCTCTATCTCCAGAGTTGATTGAGGACCTTGCGGAAAGACAGGTTTTTACAGTTGGTATTGATACGCCCTCTGTCGACCCAGCTACAGATAAAGTTTTAGAATCGCATCATGCTATATATAAAAATAACTTTGCTATACTAGAGGGATTGGTTTTAAGTCACGTTGAAGAAGGGGAGTATCAATTGATTGCACTCCCATTACCTATAAAAGGAGCTGATGCCTCTCCCGTTCGAGCTATTTTGTTAAAGGAATCTTCATGATTGAGATATCTAATTATATTGATGGGCAGTTTTGCACATCAGAAAAAACACTCACAACAGAAGAGCCTGCAAAAGGTGAAGTTTATGCCACATTGCCTGATTCCGATGAAGGACATGTTGACCAAGCTGTTTGTGCTGCGGAAAAAGCCCTTCCCTATTGGAGTGAACTTTCTGTCGATAAGCGTATAGAGTGGTTATTAAAAATATCTCAAATTATAGAAGAGCATTTGGATGAATTGGCTGAATGGGAAAGCCGTGATAATGGAAAAACGATTACGCTATCTTCTACTATAGATATTCCAAGAGTTGTAAAAAACTTTCAGTTTTTTGCAGATTATATCAAAACCCAAAAAGATTTAAGATTTGATAATGAGGATTGTTATAACAAAGCTACACATTATCCTCTCGGTGTTGTGTCTATAATTTCTCCTTGGAATTTCCCGCTCTATTTGTTGACATGGAAAATAGCTCCAGCTCTTATAACAGGTAATACAGTTGTTGCAAAACCAAGTGAAATAACTCCTATGACAGCTTTTCAGTTTTCTAAACTTTTAGATAAAATTAATTTTCCCCATGGAGTTATTAATATTGTACATGGAAAAGGAACTTCAGTTGGAGAACCTCTGGTTAATCATAAAAAAATAAAGGCCATTTCTTTTACTGGAAGTACAGCAACAGGATATAGAATTGCAGAACTGGCGGGAAAGGACGCTAAAAAAGTTTCTTTAGAAATGGGAGGGAAAAATCCTAATATTATTTTTGAAGATTGTGATTTTGATTCCGCCTTAGAGGCAACACTACGAACTTCTTTTGTTAACAATGGTCAGGTGTGTCTCTGTGGCTCTAGAATTTTTTTACAAGAAGGTATTTATAACAAGTTTCGAGAACAGTTTATTGAAAAAGCAAAAGGCCTTAAAGTGGGACAACCTTTAGATGGGGAAGTCAATCAAGGAGCTATTGTGTCTCAGATTCATTTTAAGAAAATTCTTTCTTATTTAGATCTTGCAGTTTCTGAAGGGGGAAAGATTTTATGGGGCGGAAAATCTATCACTTTAAATCCACCTTATGATAAGGGTTATTTTATTGAGCCTACGATTATTGAAAATCTTCCCAATAACTGTAGAACCAATCAGGAGGAAATATTTGGCCCTGTTGTGACACTCCAAAAATTTTCCACAGAAAAAGAGGTTTTGGATTTAGCAAATGATACAACTTATGGGTTAAGTGCTTCTATTTGGTCAAAAGATTTGGAAAAAGCACAACGAGTGGCTTCACGGATTGATGCTGGGATCATTTGGATTAATACTTGGATGAGTAGAGATTTAAGAACACCTTTTGGAGGGTTTAAAAATTCAGGGCTGGGTCGAGAGGGCGGAGAGTGGAGTCTGCGTTTCTTTACACAACCCAAAAACATCTCTTGGCCAAAAGAGGGGAAAGAAAAATAAATCTGATATTGTAGACCAAGAATAAAAACATTCTTGTGAGGAGTAGGAGTTAGGAGAGAAATGAAAGAGACGATAAATTCAGAGAAAGCTCCTAAACCTGTGGGTTTATATCCCCATGCCAAACGGGCGGGCTCATTTTTATTTCTTTCTGGTATCGGACCTCGAGAAAGAGGGAAGCAAGATATTCCGGGAGTCACTTTAGATAAAGATGGAAATGTGGTTTCAAAAGATATTGAGGCCCAGTGCCATTCGGTGTTTAAAAATATTAAATGGATTTTAGAAGAATCAGGATCAAGCTGGGATCGCTTAATAGATGTTACAGTTTTTTTAACTGATATGGATAATGACTTTGAAACTTTCAATAGAGTTTATTCTGAATATTTTAAAGATGTACAACCTTGTAGAACCACTGTAGAGGTAAATCGACTACCAACTCCTATTGCTATTGAGTTAAAATGTATTGCTCTGTTGTAATACTTGAGATTGTAAGAGAGGAAATTTTCTTTAAGGAAAAATTATTTGAGTTTATTTAGAATAAAAAAGGAGATGGTTTATGCTATACACTTCTTTATCTTTAAAAAAATGGATTAATAACAATCGTGAAATATTAAAACCTCCGGTTGGTAATAAAATGATTTGGAAAGATCGTGAATTTATTGTGATGGCTGTTGGGGGACCTAATACACGCACAGATTACCATATCAATCAGGGGGAAGAGTTCTTTTATCAAGTGGAAGGAGATATCGTATTAAAAATTAAAACTCCTGAAGGTGAGGATAGAGATATACATATTCACGAAGGGGAAATTTATTTATTGCCACCGAACACTCCCCATTCTCCTCAGAGACCTGAAGGAACTGTGGGGATTGTTGTTGAGCGAAGACGTTTGGAACATGAAAAGGACGGTTTTGTTTGGTTTTGTAAACAATGTGGTCAAAAATTGTATGAAGAATTTTTTCATTTAACAAATATAGAAACACAGTTGCCACAAGTTTTTGATCGTTATTATTCTAATAAGAGTCATACGACATGTAAAAAATGTTATACAGATAATGGGAAAAATCATTGAAGATAGATATTCATACACATATTTTGCCTCCAGAAATACCCAAGTTTAAAGACCAATTTGGATATGGTGGTTTTGTAGAGTTTCGTCAATGTAGTAATTGTGAAGTTGATATTTATAGAGATGATGGAACTTTTTTTAGAAAGATCAAACGAAATTGTTGGGATCCAGAAGTTCGCATCCAAGAGTGTGACGACCAAGGAGTAACTCATCAAGTTTTATCAACCACTCCTGTTATGTTCAGTTATTGGGCTAAAGCAAAAGATGGACAGTATATTAGTCAGTTTTTAAATGATCACTTAATGGGGGTTTTAAACAAATTTCCAAAGCGTTTCTTTGGTTTGGGGACAGTTCCTCTACAGGATATTCAGTTAGCCATTACAGAAATGCAAAGATGTCAAAATATAGGTTTGCATGGGTTACAAATTGGTAGTCATGTGAATGGATTAAATTTTGATGACAAATACTATCTTGCATTCTTTGAAGCGGCCGAAAGTCTAGGGGTGCCGCTTTTTATACATCCTTGGGATATGTTGGGACAACATCGAATGAAAAAATATTGGCTACCTTGGCTTGTAGGAATGCCGACTGAACAGGCCCTGGCAATTTCAAGTTTTATAATGGGTGGTGTTTTGGATCGTTTTCCGAAATTGCGATTAGCGTTTGCTCACGGAGGGGGAGGGTTTCTAGGAACTCATGGTCGTATTGAACATGGATTTAGAGTCAGACCGGATTTGTGTGCACAAGAAAGTCAAACATCTCCTAAGGAGGCTTTAGGAAGATTCTATGTTGATTCTCTTGTACACGATGAGCGTACGCTTGAGTTTTTAGTTGGTGTGTACGGTGAAGATTTTGTAGCTATGGGTTCAGACTATCCTTTTCCGCTGGGGGAGAGTGAACCTGGGAATTTGATTGAACAATGTTCTTCTTTCTCTAAAGAATTGAAGTCAAAATTATTATATAAGAATGCTTTGAAGTGGTTAGGGATTAAAGAATTACTTGTATCTACGGTGTCTTAGAGTTTTTATTTCTTTTTCACAGTAAAACATAGGTTAAGCGGACTGTTGAAAAAGTGTTATCTACTTCGTTTAGGACTGTCGAAAAGGTATCATCTATTTCAATGTAATTGTTCAATTCTTTAGAACTATTCAGTTTTCTTGAACAGGTAGGTCAAAAACTGATTTCGTTCTTTTATTACATATTGTATACTGTTGTGCTTCTGTTATTCGGACAAAGTTTTTATGACGTGCAGGAAATAATAAACTTCCACTTTCAGAAAGGTGGATTGTCTCTCTTTTGGTGGGTTGTTGTATTAAATGTAGGTCTAGGTCACCTGGGAAAAAGTTACGTGTAGATATAATACTGCTTTGATAAAAACGATAGCAAGTGCCAGTTTCTTCACACTCAAATCTATAGGCTCTTCCATTACAGACCCTCCATCTACGAGGACATTTTTTCTTTTTAAGACTTTTCGATACAGAGTTAGGGAGAATATTTTTAAGAGTTAAAAAGGATCCGGAAATTTCAATGTGTAAACCACAAAGATTACCCCCAGCTTCAAGTATCGTATTGTGAAAAGATTGGATATCTACTGCATGGGATTGAAAAGCAAAGGTAAGAAAAAATATTACAGCTATCATAGGTGCCTCCATGTTGATAATTATTTTTATAAAGCATAAATTATATTATGTATTCTGTATACTTAAGACAACTCCTTTTTTAAAAAAACTTGCTGTATTTAAAGATTTTTCGTTATTTTGACGATAAGTTGTCGACTAGACATTTGTTTGTATACAAATTATCACCGGAGGATTTTTGAAAAAAAAATGGTCTCGCATCAGAGATTTTATATTTATTTTTATAACAGTTCTTACGGTTCCCTTTTTATATCAAAATTGTGGTATTGAAACGGATCAATCTTGGTTGGCATCTTTAGAGCCAGAACCAGATCCTGAAGTTGAAATAGAAGTTCATAATGGAGTGAGCTCGTTGATTCCCCATGGAGGAAGCCTTTGCTCCGGTCAAGCTGATGATACAGAATCTCGAAGCGTGGTTATTTCTATTAATCCAAATTTCACTGCAGTAAATTACAAATGTCGATGGACAGAGCCTGTTGCTGATAATGAATCTTGGGATTGTGAAACTTCAAGAGGTTTCTCGAATGACTCCGATTCAGGTATAACTTTGAGTTATCAAAATCTTGCCGATGAAACATATGAATTAGAAGTTTCAGTTGAAGGAGAAACAGAAGAAGAACAAACAGAAGAGGATGCGTCTGTTTTTTCTGTAAATTTTGTTGTTGAGGACTGTGAATTCAGTTCGGATTCAGATGAAGATACCACATGTGAAGATACAAACTTATCAGAATCTGGTGAACAACCTTTTGAATGTAATGAATGGCAATATAACACAGCTGCAAATAAGATAACACGACCTAGTTATCAGAGATGTTGTCTGTGTCGCCCAGATCAAGTCGGTACTCCTCCAAGTGGTTGTCATTGTCCAGAAGGTAAAGAGGATTGGGAGGGTGCTTGTATAGATAAATGTCCTACAGGGCACTCCCGTAATGAAGAAGGTCAGTGTGTGACTGTGCCAACATGTGAAGGTTTTGATTGTGGAGCGGGTAAATGTCGAAATGATACCACAGAGCTTTCTTCTGAACAGAGTCCTTCATTGGAATTGTGTTGTGTATTTGAACCAACATGCCGTGGGTTTAGTTGTGGTTCAGGCTATGCCTTGATGGATCCCCTTCCTTCATTGACTTGTGGTCAGGCGGCCAGTCAGATTCAATGTTGTGAACCAGAAGAGACAGACGATTCTGAGAGTCCAGAAGATCCTAAGAACCCAGGAGATCCTAAGAATCCAGAAGATTCAGAGAATTCAGCATGTAAAGCTTCTACAACTGTTATAAAGGAGTATAACCTAGAAGAATTTAATTATGGCGAAGACTATCTTAAATATAATAATGAATGTAGAGAAGAGGCTTCAACAAAGTGTTGTAGCGGGATGGGAGTGTTTACAATACCGACATATTATACCCGAATTGATTGCGATCGTTCTACTTCTGGTAGTTGTGAGGTTGGAGAGATAAAAGTTCCTGGTAAATGCGTATGTATAACAATAGATATATCTGATATTCCCAATTTACCAGGCGATATTGGTATGTGAAGAATTTTATAAGTTAGTTTTACTAGTTCTAGGTCGTGTTATTGTTTCGATTAAAATTCGATTAAAGTTTTTTTTGTAATTTGACGATAGAGTAAAGTATTACTTTGTACGACTATCTAAGGGGACGTTTTTGAAAGATAAAAAGTGGTTTCGTATTCAGAATTTTGCTTTGGTTCTTGTAACAATTCTTGCAGTTCCTTTTTTATATCAAAATTGTGGTCAAGTTGATTTCGCTGAATATCAGAGTGCAACCTCAGATACACCAGGTATAGTTGTTGATCCAAATGTCGGTATTGGAGTTGAAATTCGTAATGGAGCAGGTACGGTGGTTGCTAATGGAGGCAGTCTGTGTGTCGGAGGGGCAGATGCGGCACAATCTCACACAGTGATTATTTCAATAGCTACGTCTTTATCAACAGAGGCTTACTACTGTAGACGGACTCGTCCATCTGCAGATAATGAATTTTGGAGTTGTGAAGAGGTAAGAAGTTTAGGTGGTTCATCGTCGGGCGGGTTTGGTAGGATTCCAGATACTGGCGATACATTGGCAGCACTAGGTTATAATAACCTTTCCAACGGAACATATGAGTTAGAAGTTTCAGCAGAGGGACAAACACAAGATGGGGCAGATTGGACAACGCTTGCTGTGCCAGTGAGTTTTGTTGTGCAAGACTGTGCTTCTGGCGGTACTCCTCCTAATAATGGTGGTAGTGTGGCCACTACAACAACAAGGGTGGCTGGTAACCCCGGCACACCTGGAACTCCAGAGAACCCTCTTTTAACAACAACAACACGCAATGGTGGCGGTGGTCCAACCACAACACGAAGTATTTCTAATCCTTTCCCAACTTGTGGAGATACGAATCCTTTGCGGTCAGGTAATCAGAGATACAACTGTGGAAGTTGGAGATACAATACATCAGCTAACAATTTAACAAATCCAAATCGTTCTAGATGTTGTATCGAGCAACAATCAACAACAACAACACGAACTGTTATCTCTGATCCTTGCGAAGCACTTACTCCAGCAACTTGTGGTGATATAAGCTGCTCTCAGAGTGGTAATCAGAGGTTCAATTGTGGAAGTTGGAGATACAATACTTCAGCTAGCCGTTTAACAAATCCAAACCGTTCTAGATGTTGTATCCAGCCAGAAGGCTCAACAACGACAACAAGACGACCACCTGTTAATCCTCCTGGTGTAACGACGACGACAACAAGACGACCACCTGTTAATCCTCCTGGTGTAACGACGACGACAACAAGACGACCACCTGTTAATCCTCCTGGTGTAACGACGACGACGACAAGACGACCACCGCAGCCTGGTACATCGACTTGTGAAGGATTTAGCTGTGGAACCAGTTGCCGAAACAGTACAACAGTTCTTTCTTCAGGACAAAGTCCATCTAGGGCACTTTGTTGTGAAACAAAACCAACATGTCGTGGATTTAGATGTGGATCAGGTTATAGTCCGAAAAATCCTCTCCCTACATTAAGTTGTAATCAAACGGCAAGTCGAAATAGATGTTGCAATAGGGATAATAATACAGGGCCAGTCATGTGCAGTGGGCAAATAACAGTGGCTCAATGTAATGCTGACGGTAAAGCCTTAATTCCAAATAAACAATGTGCAGGTCAGACATGTACAGCCAATGAATGTTGTGGCCCTAACTGTTCGACTGAACAAATAAATTGTGCTCAAGCCGGTAAGATTGGAAGAGGAAGTTGGCCTTGGCCTCGATCTAGTGGATCAGAGACGGTTACGGATGTTATTAACGAAAGCACATGTTGTTTTACACCAAGATGTGAGCAACGTTATAACTGCAAGCGATTAGATACAGTTCCACCGACATGGGATTGCTCTCCAAATCAAGATTTAGGATCGTATGTTCGCTTCACATGTTCTTCCGGGCAGGAATTTAAACCTCAGGGAGCTTGCGATGTTAATCGTACAACGGGTGCCGTCGAGTGTTCTGCGGATAACTGTTGTGGTCCGTCAACTGACTCTACAACATCTACAACACCTACATCAATAGTAATACCTCCTATAGACGATCCTTTTAACAGAAACTAATTCTCGTCTGTATATGTCATGTATATGTTCCAACTTGTTTGAGTCGATATTCTCGATTAGATTTAAGTGTATTTTTTTAAGAAATACGGTGAGTAAAACGAAAAGTAGAGTAGGATATGGATCTAGGATTAAAAGGAAAATCTGTACTGGTATTAGGAGCTTCTGCTGGTATCGGTAAATCTATTGCTTCTGAGTTTGTTAAAGAAGGAGCTCGTGTTGCCATTTGTTCTCGGGACCCTTCACGTATTAAAAAAGCTGCCGAAAGTATTGGAGCTGAACTCGCCATACCGTGTGATTTAAATGAAAAAGATAAACGAAGAGAGCTAGTCAAAGAAGTGTCAAAACATTTTAATGGATTAGATGTTCTAGTTACAAATACAGGTGGTCCCCCTAAAGGATTGTTTTCTGATCTGGAGATGAAAGCCTGGGAAGAAGGGTTTAATGGTCTATGGATGAGTGCTGTAGAAACTATTAAAGCAGCACTTCCCGGTATGTGCGAAAAAGGGTTTGGTAGAATACTTTTAGTGACATCCGTTGCAGCTAAAGAACCTATAGATCAATTGACAGTTTCAAGTAGCTTACGATCTGGACTGTCAGGTTTGGTGCGCACTATTTCTAAAGAAGTTGCCCCCAATGGAGTGACAATCAATGCTATCCTACCTGGCTATACAGATACAGATCGTCTTAGGCAATTGGGAGTTGTAGATTCCATTCTTAAAGTGATACCAGCTAAGCGATTGGGAAAACCTGAAGAAATAGGATATCTGGCAACGTTCTTAGCGTCCGATAAGGCTGCTTATATCAACGGACAGTCTGTTGCCGTTGATGGAGCTTATCTAAAAGGTATATAACTTAGGACTGTCGAAAAGGTACCATCTACTTCGTTGCAATCACTCAAACACTCACTCCGACGTAGGAAAAACTACGCCTCCATTCGGTTTGAGCTTGAACGCCTCGTATCTGATACCTTTTCGACAGTCCCTTTATAGATATTGAAAACATGCATCCTGCGCTTCGGAAAGAAATTAAAACGCTTCGACTTTTATCCAGGTCGCTGGACACTATTAAGTTGATTCCAAAAGAAGAGCATTAGATGATAAAGTTGATTGTTTTTTGTGAATTAATGAAGAATTTTATTGTTATAAAATTTAACATTAGGATAAAAAACCAATGCATTTAAAAAATACACGACTTTTAAAATCACTTAAAATAAATCCAAATAAAGCATGCTTTATCATATGTACATTCAGATTAATGTTTGTTTTTAGCCTATTAGTAAATCTGTCTAGCTGTACAAAATCTACCAATATGGCTGCTGGACGGGCAAATAAGGTTCAAGTCAAAAAAGATATTCTCAACCCCTTAATTATTAATGTGGTAATGGATCAAGAGATTATGGAATCCTATAAGAACGCTGATTTTATTGTAGATTCTGATTTTTTTGCCGTTATTAAAACTAAAAAAGATGAATATATTCTTTTTATAAAACAAACAGGAACAAAGATTCATTCCTCTCAAGATCACTTTAAGGTTTCAAAACATTTTGCTCTGTTAAATAAGAATGGTGAAAGTATCGAAGTTTATAATTCACAAGGGCAGGCTATTGTTAAAACAAACTTATCAAATCTAAAATACAAGATGAGTGATATATTTTTTGGATATACTCTAAGTGAGAATTCATCTTTTTCAGGAGAACTTTATCATTATAGTGAAGAAAATCCTATCGGTGAATGTAAAGATAAGTCAAAGTGTGATGTGGAAGTTTCTAATAATTTTGCTTTTATTTCAAGTACAGCATCTCAAACTATTTTGCTTGATAAAGATGGAAAGGTTTTATTTGATAGGAGTCACTACAGCATAACAGGCTCACCCTATTACATAAGAATCAACGATACATTTGCAGCATTGAGTTCTAGAAATAAGTATGCTTTTTATCAATGGGATAAAGGGGAAATCATCTTAGAATGTGAAGATCAGCAGACGATCACCACAATAAATTCCTCTGATCCAGTGGCGTCTCAAGAAAACACTGTCGTTAAAGAAGAGAAAAAATGTTTAAAAGATTCTATGGATAGATATCCCAATGCTGTCTTTTTAGGTGATACATCTCAATATCAAGGTTTTAAATGTTCTAGGAATGGTGTTACTTGTGTTGAAGAAAAAAATGATCAATTTATGGCTATTCAGAGTATTTTAAATGAATCCCATCGTGTAAGAAGAAATTTAGCGTTGGTTGATCGAGATGGAAATTTGAGACTTTACGTTGAAGATCTGGTAGGGACAGCACCTAATCTTAAAATACAAGGGAAATTTTCTTATTATATAAATAATTCTGGAGCCTATGTGTTTCACAGTGATATCCCTAAAGTGTTATTTTCTTGTAGTGGAAATGACTGTGCTTCATTTTCTATCAACCCAAGTTTTCTCACAGTTGTTCCTAAAGGGGGAACATCGATTTCTTATCTTCAAGAAAATGGTGAGGAGATTACGGATAGAGAGTAGTACCTTTCCACGGACTGTCGAAAAGGTATCATCTACTTCGTTGCAATCACTCAAACCTTCACTCCAACGTAGGAAAAACCGTTCGGTTTGTACACGCCTTGTATCTGACACCTTTTCGACAGTCCTAAACGAAGTAGATGATACGTTTTCAATAGTTGGAGGTGGCTGGCGGAATCGAACCGCCGTAGAAGGTTTTGCAGACCTCTCCCTAACCACTCGGGCAAGCCACCTTTTAGAGATAATTACTTCACTAAAAATACTAGATTCCTAATTACTTAAATAACTGTGTTTTTCTGTAAAACTACCCCTTGGTCTAGGTTATATAGTGTTATTTTTCTCACCGTGATAGTGTGAGAGTCAAGGCCCTTCTTTTGTCGAGGTTGTAATTTAAATTAAAGTTTTTTTAATAATTTGACGATAAAATAGGGATAGGATTTTACTATATTTTCATCATCTTTGAGGAGGGAACTTTGAAGAATCGCAAGAAATGGTTTCGAGTCCAAGATCTTATATTAGTTTTATTAACCGTTATAGCGGTTCCACTATTATATCAAAATTGCGGTGATGTCGATTTTCAAAGGTTTGAGAGTGCGGTTCCCAATGCAGAGACGGGCATAGGGGTAGAGGTTCGCAACGGAGTTGGAGCTGTAGTAGCCAGTGGCGGAAGTTTATGTGCAGGCGGAGTCGATGCGACGCAATCACGGATAGCGGTTATCTCGGTAGCAACGCTTTTATCAGCAAGCACGTATCATTGTAGAAGAGTGAGTCCGAGTGCGGACAACAGTTTTTGGAATTGTAATGAGGCAAGAAGTTTAGGAGGCTCATCAACGGGTGGATTTGGAGTTATCCCGGGCAGTGATGATACTCATGCAGCGTTAGGTTATAGTGGTTTGCCAAATGGCACGTATGGATTAGAGATATCAGCAGAGGGTCCATCAGGAGATGGCAGTTCGTGGACAACGCCGGCAGTTCCGGTAAGTTTTGTGGTAGAGGATTGTTCGACATCGTTGCCACCTGTGACAACAACTCCAAGAGGAGCGGCAACATGTTCAGACACGAATGTTTCACAAAGCGGTAGTCAACGATTTAACTGTGGAAGCTGGTTATATAATGGGTCAGCAGATGGAAGTACAAATCCAAGCTACAGTGTGTGTTGCAGTTGTCGTTCAGATCAAACGGGAACTCCTCCGAGTAATTGTCATTGTCCACTGGGTCAAGAGGAGTATAGAGGTCTTTGTGTAAATGCGTGTTTAGAGGATCAGGTTCGAAACTCCTCAGGTCAGTGTGTAGATCGTCCAGTTGGTACATTTGCAACCTGCGGTGATACGAATACATCACAGACAGGTAGTCAGAGATTTAATTGTGGAAGCAGTTCTATATATAACGGATCAGCAGGTAATAGACAAAACCCAAGTTATCAGGGTGTGTTGTCAGTGCAGGGCTGGAGAAGTGGGAACGCCGCCCAATTGTGGTTGTCCAGCGGGTCAGGTAAAAGTTGGTCAGTCGTGTGTGTCGCCCACGTGTGGAGATATAAATCCTTCACAATCAGGAAGTCAGAGATACAATTGTGGAAGTGGGTGGACGTATAATAGTTCATCATCAAATTTAACAAATCCGAGCCGCAGTCAGTGTTGTAGAGCACCGGCAGCAACATGTGGTGATATAGATCCTTCACAAAGTGGCAATCAGAGATATAATTGTGGAAGCTGGACGTATAATACGTCAGCTAATAATTTTACAAATCCGAGCCGCAGTCAGTGTTGTAGAGCACCGGCAGCAACATGTGGTGATATAGATCCTTCACAAAGTGGCAATCAGACGTTTAGTTGTGGAAGTTTTACATATAAAAGCTCATCAAATGCATTAGGCAATCCAAGTTATAGTGTATGTTGTCTTTGTCGAACGGATCAAATTGGCAGTCCTCCGAGCAGTTGTCGTTGTGCAACAGGAAAAGAGGAGTACAATGGTTTATGTGTAGATGAGTGTCAATCAGGTCAAGTTCGAAATGCTCAAGGTCAGTGTGTAACGCCTCCACCAGAACCTGTAGCAACATGTGGTGATACAGATACATCTCAATCAGGCAGTCAGCAATTTAATTGTGGTAGCACGTCTATTTATAATAATTCAGCAAGTAATAGGCAAAGTCCAAGTCATGCAGTGTGCTGTTTGTGTCCATCAGGTCAAGTGGGAACACCTCCGAGTTGTAGTTGTCCAAGTGGTCAGGTAAAAGTTGGTCAATCGTGTGTATCACCGACATGTGGAGATAGGGATCCATCAACGCCAGGGGCTCAGAAGTATAATTGTGGAAGCTGGACGTATAATAGTTCATCAGCAAGTTTAACAAGTCCGAGCAGATCAAGGTGTTGCACGGAGCCAGAGGCAACGTGTGCAGATAGAGATCCATCAACACCAGGGGCTCAGAGATACAATTGTGGAAGTGGCTGGACGTATAAGAGTTCATCAGCAAGTTTAACAAGCCCTAGCAGATCAAGGTGTTGTACGCAGTCACCTGGAACGTGCGCAGATATAGATCCGTCAACACCAAACAATCAGCCGTTTAGTTGTGGAAGTTATAGAAATAACAGTTCGGCAGCAAGTAGTACGAATTTAGAAGTTTCGGTGTGTTGTTTGTGTCCAACAGGTCATGCGGGAGTTCCACCGAATTGTCGTTGTCCATCGGGTAAAGAGTTGTTTAATGGAAATTGTGTGAATGTGTGTCCATCGGGTCAGACACGTAATCCTACCACTGGGGTTTGTGAGAATATTTCATGTACATTAACTTGTGGTGATGCAAGTTGTGATCAGGGAGTTCAGCCATATACTTGTACAAGTGGAACTTATAATTCATCTGCTGCTGGTAGGACGAACCCTAGTGATGAGGTTTGTTGTCGGGCACCTCAATGTCCTGCAGGTAAAGTGGGAACGCCGCCGAATTGTCGTTGTCCATCGGGTAAGACAGAATGTAATGGTGGTTGTGTAAGTCAGTGTACAGGAGGCAAAGAGCTTAATAATCAATGTGGATGTGAGTGTCCTTCGGGCGAAGAAGAATATAATGGAAGTTGTGTATCAGTATGTACAGGTGGCAAAGAACGCAATCAACAAGGTCAATGTGAATGTCCAAGTGGTGAAGTAGAAAATGATAGTGGTCAGTGTGTTGATCCACCACCACCAAGTACACCACCTGAACCTGAAGATCCTGATTGTCCATGTAATCAAGGACATTTGACGTGTAAAGGAGAGACTTATCCGTCTACAGGTGATAATTGTAAAACTAAAATGTGTCAGGGAAGTAAACAACCTGCAACATGTGAAGGGGGTGAGTTGTGGTTCAGGCTATCAACTTAAAGACCCACTTCCAACTTTAGCGTGTAATCAAACAGCTGATCAAAATGCGTGTTGTGAACGTGTTGAAGAAACATGTGCTTCAGTGAATTTTCAGTGTGATCCTGGCACAATTCGAAGAGGAACTCATCAGTGGAATAATAATAGTCCGTCACAATCTAATTGTTGTAGAACGACTACTCCAGATCCAACTTGCGCTGATACAGATACTTCTACACAAGGTAAGCAGCCGTATAGTTGTCCAACAGGTATGCAAGATAAGACAAACTCTGCAAACCTTACTAATCCTAGTGATGATGTTTGTTGTGAAAATATAGAAGAACCAGACTGTGAAAGAGTGGACGCTTGTAAGAATTGGGAACCTGGTACTGTCTGTAGAGGACAAGGTCTTGATACTTTTGAAGCCGGTGGTGATTTTGTTTGTTACACTGAGTGTGAATGGACTTTAACAGCAGATGATCCTGAAACTCGACTTTCCTGTGGTCAACCTCTTAATGAAAGAGGTTGGAGATGTGCTGCTTCAACAGATGGACTTCCTGATATTCTTGAGTTATGTTCAGGAGATGGTGGAAATCATGGACATCAACTTGATCCATGCCATTGTACAGGAAGAGGGAATTATTGCGAAGGTGTAAGGTTTAATGATACTTGTGGAAACCTTGCTTGCACAGGCTCAAAGCGTTGTTAAACATCTACAACACAAAGAACTACAACGACACAGGGAAGAAGAACAACACTTCGGCCAACGACAACAACTCAAAAGAAGAGTTACGACTACGACACGGAGTGGCGGTAATAATGGCGGAGGAACTCCTCGACCCTTTTAAAAAAACAAATTTCTAATATTAGTAAAAATTAAAAAATAAATGATTTATAGAGGTATAAAAGAGATATGAAAAGTATCATATTATTTTCTTTCTTATTTATTCCTATATGTGCACAGTCTTATATGATTGGTGATCACGAGCGTTTGACTCGTATCGCATATAAAGAATTTCTGTTGTGTGAAAATAAAACTGTAAATGATTATCTAAGACATCTTATTAAAGGCAATAGAGATGAAGATATGAATTTATTAAGAAAGTGGACTGAATATTCTCATTTTTATCACCCTGAAAAACAATTGGACCCTAAATTTTCTGGAGTTATTGATAGGTACACATCAGATCACAGATTAATAGATGTTGAACAAAAAATTGATGCATTGGTAAGTGATGAACCTAAAGAGACAACAAAAATTTTTATTGAACTAGGTCATGCGATTCATCATATTCAGGATTTAACGTCCCCTCTGCATGTCATTCCTATTAATCACCCTGTAGTAGGTGAACGTTTACATGAAAGTTATGAAATGTATGAGAAAAGAAACACTCTCTTTCCAGATGATTTTGATTCTTCTCAACATTGTAGTTATGCAAATTTAGGAGCAACATTGCTTGAATTGGGAAAATCTGTAGCTATTAAAACATTGCATAAGGTGCGGAATAGTCCTATTTCCGCTCATAGAGAAAATCAGCCACTTACTATTTATTGGACTTATTTTTGGAAGGAAGCAGAGCATTTTGGAAACTATGGTATTTTGGGAAATAATTTTGGACAACTCAGAATAGAAGATCCCCAATACCCTGGCAATTTTTTTTCTATTGAGGAATCTGTATATAACGATTTTATGAGAGAACAGTATCGTATGGCTATTGAACATACTAAAAGTGCAATATCTATTATTTGGAAAAAACTATAGCTGTAGGTTTAATACAATCCTTTTTGTTATTTAAAAAACTAAGGTAAAAATAAAGAGTGATAGTTTCAATGAACTGTCAAGGGATGGAACTTTTCTCAGGAGGATTCAAAACGAGTTTTCTGAGGCGCAGGGCGTATCTCCTTGTGGGAGAGACGAGCCTGCGGCCCTCAGAAGTGTCTGAGATTTTGAATCTCTCTGAGAAAAGTTTCCCTCTTGATCTAAAAAAGAAACTTATGTAGTGGGTCAGATATTTTACGTTTCTTCTTTTTTGCGTTTAAATATAGCACTGAAAACCTGTGAAAGATCATCGTTAAAGATATCAATATTTTTACTGCTATGTTTTGAAATATTCATCATATGTAGCTCTCTTTGAGCCTCAATGTGGTTACGTTGAAGAGCTAAGCAGTGTTCTAAATTGCGTTTGGCAAGGTGAGTTTGTCCGATATATTTTTGGAAAAGTCCTTTTACAAAATAATATATAACTGTGTGTCTGTTCTCTGGAGCAATATTGTTGAGGCTCTTTTCTATTTCCGAAAGATCAGAAGATTGATCATTTGATTTATTGATTTCAGCTAGTTTTGCCCAAAGGGAATGAAGAACAAGCTCTGCAGTTGGTTTAGTCAGTGATATGGCTTCTTCGAAAAGTTGAAGTGCCTTTTGGTTTTGGTTTTTCTTTAGTAGGATTTTTCCCTCTTCAAGTAAAGCCTTTGATCTTAAAATCTTTTCTGCATCACCCTGACTTATTTTCTTTAAATATTCAGCCTTAAGCTGTTCGGTGCTAAGAGTTTTATAGGCTTCTGTCATTCGTGCAAAGATATTACACTTAAGCTGTTTCATCTCTTGTGAGTCCGATGATGAAATTTTGTCGGGATGAAAATTCTTTGCAAGGTCATGATAGGATTTTTTAATTTCAGAAGATTTTGAATTTTTACTTAGACCTAATGTTTCAAAATGGTTTTGTCCCTTCATTTCTTCATCGATGCGTTTTAATTTTTGTAGTTCAAGTTGCATATGTGTACGTTTATGAGATCTATCAAAAGCAATTTGACCAGCCAGTTGCATTAAATATAACCCTCTACACATATCTTCTTCTTTGACTTTTTCCTCGTCTAAGAGGGATTCAAATGTTTTTCCCGGGATATCATGACAATCTTTTTGCATGTCTTTAAGCGGTCTTAGAAAATAAACAGTATGAGTTTGTTCGTATTTACTGGACTTTATAATCGTATTATCTGCCCATAGCATGTAAAAGTTTTTAAGCCAAGCTGTTGAGATTTTTGAATAAAGCCAATTTGAACAGAAGGTATAGAAAATGTTTCGCTCAATACCCCACTCTGAGTCAGGGAGTTTTTTTTCGTTAAATTGCATTTTATAACGTGTATTGGAGATAAGTTTACTCAATCGGATAGCCATTTGTTCTGCATTAATAATAGGTATGATATGAGGAGAAATTAAATTGGCATTGATAAGATGTTCTCCTATTCGTGTTTCATCTGAAGTTAATAATTCTTCCTCTAATTCAAGAGGGTCTAAGAACCCTTTTTCTACAAGTAGCTTTCCAAAAAAAGATTCTTGATCATCTAAAGCTGTCCTTAAAATTTTTGCATCTTTAAAATCAATCTCAGATTTTTTACCTTGAGAATCTTTGAGGGTTAAAGTGCCGGAGATTCCATTGACCATAAGAAGTGAGATCACTCGAGGTAGTTCATAACCATGAATGACAGAAGTGGCCTTTACAGCCTTTAATTTTTCAAAAGGTGTTAAAAGAGGATTCACCATAACTTCATCTAGAGGCTCAAGAGGATCATCTATTAATTGATCTAAGCTTTTTTGAAGTTGAGCTTCAAGTTCTTCTAGATTGATAGGTTTTGTAAGAAATTTTACAGCTTTTGTATTTTTCAGACTTTCATTCACAAAGGCCTTATCTTTATATACACCGCTTATGAGTATAATAGGGGTGTCCTCGTAACCATTTTTTCTGAGCGACAGTGCCAGTTGTATTCCTGAGGTTATAGGTAATAAGCAGTCAATAATATAGGCACTGATATTTTGAAGCCTGGCTGTAGAAATAGCATCCTCTGCATACCTAAACTCCAGTGTATCAAAGCCCATTTTTTTAACTGCCTGAGCCAGTGATTTAAGAGCCGTAGGGTCATCATCTACAATAGCTATTCTTATAGAGCTTTTATCCATGGGTATATTTTATCATAAGGCCTTTGCCTAGGGAACTTAACTTGTTATTTATTTGGTTTGTTGACAAGTGGGGGGGTGGTCTTTTAAACGAGGATAATACAGGGGGTGGAAAAAGATGTACACAAAAGCAGTTACAGATGCTCGTTTTGAGTCAGAAGTTCTCAATTCATCACAATTAACACTTGTGGATTTTTGGGCGGAATGGTGTGGCCCTTGCCAAGCTTTATCACCAAAACTAGATGAAATTGCACAGGAATTGGGAGATAGTTTGCAGGTTGTAAAAATCAATATTGATGAAAATCCAGAAACACCACGTCAGTTTGGGGTTCGGGGGATACCAACTCTAATTGTATTTAAAGATGGCAAGCGAGTCGATCAAATTACAGGTAGTTGTCCCAAAGAGGATATTTTAAATATGGTTCAAAAGCATCTTTAGAAAAGAAACTTTCTAAATGAGACACTCGAGATTAAGCCTAGACCAAACATAGTGGTTAACATATTTGAGCCTCCATAGGAAATAAGAGGCAGGGGTATTCCTACAATGGGTAGCAGCCCTGAAACCATGCCAATATTAACACACATATGCCAGAAGATAGTGGATAGGATACCAACTGTCAGCAGTGCTCCTGTTTTATCTCGGGCTTGCTGTGCGATATGAATTCCTAAAGTTAGCAAAAGTGCAAATAGCCCAACAAGAGATATACTGCCCATAAAACCATGTTCTTCACTAAGGACACTAAAGATGAAATCTGTATGCTGTTCAGGTAAAAATTCTAGCTGTGATTGGGAGCCCTTTCTAAAGCCTTTTCCAAATAGACCACCACTGCCCACTGCAATTTTAGATTGGATGCTATTGTAACCTGCTCCTTTGGGATCTTTTGAGGGATCTAGAAATGTTAGAACTCTTTGTTTTTGGTAGGATTTTAACCCATAGCTCCAGGTGATAGGTAGGGTAATGCTGGCTAAAATGATTGAAGCAATAATAATTCGTTTTTGTACGCCTACAAATAAAATCATGGAGATTGCAATAGCCAATAAAGTCATAGCTGTTCCTAAGTCAGGTTGTTTTACTGTTAATACAAAAGGAATAGCTGTTAGAATTAAGGGAGGAATTAATTCTTTTAGGTTTAAATTTTGCCCTTCTGTTTTCTTACGAATAAGAATGGCTGTTAGAATTAGGATAAGAGTGATTTTCATTGTTTCAGAGGGCTGGAATCTAAAGAATTTAAAATCCAGCCATCTTTGTGCACCATAAAATGATTTTCCAATAAACTGAACAAGGACAAGAAGCCCTACGTTTATAAAATATAGAAAATAAGAAAAACGAACAAAAAATTTGTAATCAATAAAGGTACAAATGAGATAGACAAACCATCCCCCTGTGATCCAAAAAACTTGAGAAATAAAAATTTTGTTATTAATAAAATCTGAATGTGTTGCGCTATAAACATTAATAAGTCCAACAATATTTAAAGCCAATATGACTGATATAAATGTAAAATCAATTTTCTTAAATAGACTTCTCTGTTCAATTTGCATCTATGTGTATTCCTCGTATTTAATTCTTTTTAAAGTACAAAGCCATTTTTACTTTTTTCTTTATTAATTTAGGAAAGTATTTTTGTAAATAAGCTCTTATGACATCACGGACGACAGGGGCACCTCCAGAAGATCCTGAGCAGGCGTGTTCAGCAAGCGTGACCACAACAATCTTTGGGTCTTTTGGAGGGGCAAATCCTACAAACCAGCCATCATGTCTTTTTCGAATAGGACGATTTTTGCAGGCTCCGAATAATTGATCTGCAGATAATGAAAAATGTTGTCCAGTGCCGGATTTTCCAGAGAGTTCAACTCCCGGAATTTTATACCATCGTGCTGTGCCCTCTTTTCCATTATTCACAAGCCAAAGCCCATCTTTAACAGCTCTATAGGATTTTTTACTTATAAAAACATCAGTGTTTTTCTTTTTTGAGGGGTCAGCAATGAGTTTAGGTATTTTTAAAGAGAGCACATTACCCATGGGGTCTAATATTTTTTTAACTAAAAAAGGCTTATAATAAGGTCCTTTGTTGGCAATTCCTGAAAATATAACAGCTAATTGAAGGGGAGTTGTTAGTAAAAAACCTTGTCCAATGGCACTACTGAGGTTTTCACCGGGTTGCCAATCTTCTCCCTTTGCCAATTTCTTCCATTTAGAGTCAGGCATTAGTCCTGGAACTTCATAATTCATAGCAATATTTGTTTTTTTACCGAAACCTAATGCTTTGGCATAGCGAGCGATTTTATCAATTCCCAGTTCAATTCCCAATTTGTAGAAGAAGACATTACAAGATCTTTCTAGGGCTTCAAGAACAGTTATTTTGCCGTGTCCCCATCTGGCATTGCAATGGTAACGGCGTCGTCCTAATGGCATAACACCTGAACAATAATGCTTAGTTCTTTTTGTTATGATTTTTTCCTCCAAAGCTGCTAAAGCCACAATAGCTTTAAATGTAGATCCTGGAGGAGAGTGATCCTGAATGACTTTGTTAATTAATGGCTTAAAGGGATCATTGATGAGTTTGTTCCAAAGTTTTTTAGATAACCCTGTTGAAAAGTCATTAGAATTATAGGAGGGAGAGTTAATCCATGACAAAATTTCTCCAGAATTGGGATCAAGAGCAACAACGGCTCCAATCCTTTTTGTTTCATTGAAAGCTTTATGCGTGGCGACTTGCAGATCTGCGTCGATTGTCAATTGGAGACTGTTTCCAGGGATAGGATCTTGTTTTTGAGTAATACCAGAGAATAAATTTTCTTGGAGGTTAGAGATTTCTCTACCGTGAGCATTGACTTGAACTAAAAATTGTCCATCCTGACCCCTTAGAATGTCATCGTAGTATTGCTCTATTCCAGCTTTACCAATGAGATCGCCCTGTTCAAAACGTTCAGATTTCTTTTTATTTTTGTTAAGTTTAGGAAGTTCTTGCCTTGAAATTTCAGCTATATAACCCAACAGTTGGGCCCCAATTTCAGAATACAAATAGCTTCTTTGTATTTCTAATTTAACAGTAAGGCCTGAATGGTTGACTTTCATTCTTTCAATACGAGACACTTGATCTCGTGTAAGATTTTCTGCGATTTTAATAGCTCTAAATGAACCATTCTTTTTTCTACTCTCTTCTACAAGTTTTATTATTTTTTCAGGGGATTTATCAATGATAGAACTTAAAGTTTTTGCCGTTTCTTTTAGTGTAGAAGCATATTGTGGTGTGATAGTGACAATAAATCCTGGCTTATTGTCTACAAGTGTTTTTCCTTCACGATCGAGTATCATACCTCGAGGAGCAGGAAGCTTTTCTTGTTTTATTCTATTATTTTCAGAGAATTGACGGAGCTCACGCCCTTTAAATATTTGTAAGTACCAAAGTCTCATTGAAAAAATAACTGCAACAATAATGATAATTTTGTATAAATATTTGTATTTAAATAAGTAATCTTTGGTTTCTTCTTCTGTCCTGGAAATATATTGGCTCATAATATATTCACATCCACTCTATAGGTTTTTCTGTTCTATTATCTATATACTGGCAAAGGAATAAAATAAAAGGTGCGAAAACGGGAAACCAGAGCGTTTCAATAAGAGTTCGGAGTAAGGGGATTTCGCTGTAATCTAAAATAAGGCTAACGATGATTTGATTTAGTAGATGGGCAATAGATAGTAACCCTGTGACCATAACAAAGTAGGAAGTTGTTTCCCAAAAAAACCTTGCTTTAATAGCTTTGGCGTAAATAAAAAGAAGAATTTGAAAAATAAGAAAGAGGGCCATGCTCATTCCAGTAAAAGGATGTAGAAGTAGGGTGCTGATGTAAATATAAATAATGGCGTCATGGGATTTCCTATAGACTGCAAAATAAGTAAGAAGAGGAAGCCAGAGATTAAGAGGAGAGTAAAATGGAAAAATATGGGGCCAAAAACTTGTTTGAAAACCTACAAATAGTAGAGCTAATGTAAAGTAAATCAGAAAGTTGAGAATAATATATTTGTTTTCTCTCATAAATGGGTTTCTTTCCTATAGGTTCGGTCATAGCTTGATGATTGAAATTGATAGTTTTCAAAGAATGCTTGTTTCTTTGGATTGTTGGGGTTGAGGACGATGAAGACATCTTCTATTTGGTGAGGTTTTACATAAGACTGGACTTCAACATATTGAGATATACCATAGGTTTTCTTTTCAACTTTTGAGATGACACCTATAGGGTAGCCTTTAGGAAAAATATTATCTAAACCACTTGTGACGACTAAATCTCCCACATGAACCTCATCTGTTCTTTGAAGGTATTTTATATGGGCATGAGTTCCAGCTCGTCCTTCAACAACCCCTCTTGCTCTTGAATTTTGAATAATCGCATCTATAACAGAGTAGTGATCGGTGACCATTAAAATTTGGGAAGTATGAGATTGCACGGAAAAAATAGTTCCTACAACACCTTCAGGGGAGATAATGGCTTGACCTTTCTTTACTCTATGTTGTTCACCTTTGTTAATACGAATTGTGGAATGCTGTCCTGAGAGGTCATATCCAATAACTCTAGCAGGAAGTAGATTCATATGATTTTTTTGTTGAAAATCTAATAGAGTTTTAAGTCGCTCATTTTCAATTTCTATTTCTTTTTGTATTAACAGTTGTGTTTTTAATTCATCTAATTCGAGTTTGAGTTGTCTGTTGTCTTTTTTAATATCAATTAAATTGAGGTAAAGACCTATGGTTTCTTTGACGTTGATGCTGAAAAAGGAATAACCACTTTGAATATAGCTTGTTATGGATCTGATAGGGGAAAAATACCAGGGGGCGGTTTTTTGTTGAATGCTGATAGACAAAATAGGGAGTATAAGAATGAATAAGATAAGGAATATTCTTTTAAAATCCATGGGGAAGAACACCGATATCTCCTGTGCTGCGTTAAACTTACTCATCTATATAATAAAGGGCCTCATCCTAGCAGAGCTAAGGGTTCGATTCCACTAAATATTTCAATTGAGGAATGAGTTGATTTCTACATGAACTAAAATAAAATACTATGAGTCTAAGGTGCTGGGTAGAAGTTCAATTTATAAAAAGATTTTCTAATGGAGGGTGTTTTAAGTGGGATGGGGTCAATGGACGATACGAAGTCTGTTTATAGGGTTGTTTTTGATTGGCTGCACGGCTTCTTTTAAAGAGAAGGTTGAAAAGGGTCCGATTTCTTGGGAAGAAGTAAAGATTGAAAAAGGAGCCCCCAAGTCGAGTTATGAGACGCCGGCAAAGCAAAAAGTTCATGAGTATGAAGTAGAATCATTTCAAGTTAAAGGTAAGCAAGTTAGCTATTATTATCGTGATCCGGAAAATAAAGAACAGACATTGCAGTATTGGATGGATCGTTGGAAAAACGATATTTATCATTTTATGAGGATGGAAAGGGATAAAAAGGCTCATAGTCCAGAGATTCTTTATTATGTCAATTATGACAACAACGAAAGGTTTCTTTATAATTCTTCTTCTCATGAAGTGATAAGGGTTATGTATAAATTGGATTTGGAAAAAGATGAGAAAGATGAAGAGCAGAAGTAGGAAGTTTTTATTTATGAGATGGTTTATTTTATCGGTTTTTTTTACTATTTTAGTGGGTGGCTTATATCTAGTTGTTGAGGGCAGAGTTTTTAAGAAGCCCTGGGAGTCGAATAATTTAAGTCGGTTAGAAACTCATTTTTCTGTGAGTGGCAAAAGGGTAATGGCCTCTCAAAACAGGAGTGGAAACAGAGTAGAGTGTGCCAAAGATCGGTATACGCTTTCAACAATTCAAGAAGATATAAATACACATCTTAGGGAGAACAAGTTAGATGAAGCCTATGAAAGTCGTGGCAATCGAGATAGATCATGGAGGGGTATTCCTCTTGATGGGATAAGTAAAGGGCATGTCAGGTACTTTTTTGACAGTAGCCGGGTTTTAACCCGTCGAATTGATGTGTCTAAATGTCGAACGGCTTCTTGTGTCTTTAATACGATTTATAGAAGAGACGAAGATGATATTATAGGTTATGCGGCCTTTCTTTTTTTCTTGAAAACAAGGCGCTCTCTTTCGGGTATTAGAGATACTCCTGCAAATTATGATTTTTCTCAAATACCTTTATCCTCTTTTTATTTTAAACCGGATGAGATCAGTTATTTTTGGCACTGGCAGATGTTAGTCCCCTCTCAGCTTTTAAATATTCATAGGGTACAAGTATATCGTTTTCCGTATGGATATAACCATCGGAATTGGGCCGGGGTGGCATATCATAAGGGAAACGAGATGAAAGTTTTATTTACGGATGGGGCATTTCATGGGCGAGGTAGTTCACTTGGTATAATAACTCATGAGTTTGCTCATATTTATGATTTTAAACATAAGATTACAAAGAAGAATATTTTTAAAAGTTTCTCTGGATGGCATATTAGAGAGTATTACGATCGAAATAATCGTTTTGTTCGGCAATGGGTAACGCGAGAAAATGAAACTGGCTTTGATGGCTTTATTACAAGGTATGCAAGAACTGATCCCAGGGAAGATTTTGCGGATAGCGTTAAGGCGTATCTTCATACGCCTAGTCAATTAGAAAGATGCTGTCCTAGGAAATTTGATTATATTAAAGAACATGTTTTTGAAGGGAGAAGTTATACGGCTAGGGGTAAAAGAGATTTTTTTAAATCAGAACTTTTAAGTTATACACAAGATCATTGGGAGTCGTGGTTTGTTAGCTGTGAGAGGGATACATCTATAGTAGACCGCAGTAAAGAGAGAATTTCTTTTTCATTTGATGCTTCAGTCAGGGGACATTTTTTAACTGCAGGAATTCAACCTACGGAGCTTTCTTGTTTTGAATCAAAGATTTCTGAAGGGATAGCAGGGCGAGTGGCAGAATTGAAATATAATGAATATCAAGCTTGTGATTTTTTTGATAGCGAAGAGCTTGGTACACTGCAATGGTGGGATCAGGCTGTAAACGATGAGTCTGTCTATCGCCCCTGGGTACAAAAATTAGTGGATACTCGTGGGGAAAGAGAGAAAGTTATTGCGATTCAAAATTTTCAGAATCAGTTATCTGAGAAATTGGATTTAGGAGAGTTAGTTATTCAGTGTTCTAAAGAAAATAATCCTTCTGAGTGTTTTGATAAAGCCGTTCGTGATTATGCAGAAAGTATTGTAGAAGATGAGACTGTGCTTGATGAAGAGATGGTAAAATCTGAGTTAGAGCGATTTTTGGCTGAAAACACATATGAAAAAAGTTATCAGGAGACAGTAGAGCGAGTCAGAAATATTACTCAGATTTCTCCAGATGAGATGAAGGTTAGCGCAGAAGGTCTTATCTCTGACTGTTCTAAGGAAAGGGATTTTTCAGTCAGTGATGAAGATTCTGTAGATTATCAAAATACAAATTACTTATTCAAGTCTTGGTTTCTAGATTGTATTAATGCTCAATACAAAGATAAAGCACAAAATATTATTGAACAGTCAATAGATGGCTTTGGTTTAGATTTAGAGCCTGTATTTATTTTATTTGTAAGTCGTATTTATAAGACTGATTTTTTAAGTGCAATTGATGAGATTGTAAATTTACAAGCAAAGCAACAGGAAGATGAAATAAAAGGAAAAAAGAATACTATTATGACTGCCGTATTGGAGGATTTTAAAAATAATGATTATTGGGATTTGGACGGAGGAGATGTTGAAGATCTTTTGGGTGAATGTCGAAGAAGGGGTCGAGAGGTAATAGATAGAATAGGAGAAAGTGAGGATTATATTATAGAGTTCGTACCCGTATGGGCGAATGAGCTTTGTGTGGATTTATCAAGTAATGAAGATTATGCTTTTTTCAGAGAGCGAATAGCTTTTGAAAAGTTGAAGAGTATTTTTGAAGAGGAATGGGTAAAAAATACGGAAAAATGCTCAACAAAATATTGTAAGGCTTTGCAAATTATTCCTACAGTAAATCGTGCTCTTGAAATATATAGAGCGGAATTAGTTGCTCAGGGGCTTGAAGCGGATACGACAGTTCTTATGCGTGATTTGATAGCTTGGGCAAAGAGTAATTTGGAGTAATTAGTAGAATAAAAAAATCAGGTTATTAAACAAGTAGGGGGTTTTGAATCAACTAAGGATAATTTGATTGATCTTTTTAAGTTACAGTGATTTCAAAGAGGGCTTTCTTAATATCTGATTTTTGTGTTTCTTGAAGGAAAAGTATATTAAGCAAAAAGAGTAAAGAGTGGACAGAAGGAGAATTAAAAAATGTTTGATTTTTTTAGAAAACCTGGAGCGGCAAAGAGTCTTACAACTTATGTGATTTTTGGTGGCATTATTATTGTTTTTGTATTTTTAGGTGATGTGGGGCCTTTGTCTCAAGTAGGATCGGGTTATGCTGCGCGTGTGAACCATCAGGTTATTACAGTTTCTCAGTACCGTGAAGCTCTCCAAAGGACACTCAATTTTTATTCTCAATATCTGGGAGGGGATTTTGATATTAATAAACAGAAGCAATTTGGCGTCAGAGAGCGTGTTTTAGGAGATCTTATTAATATGGCTGTGGTTCACCAAGAGGCCCATAGGTTGGGGCTGCGAGCTACGGACGCAGAAATCAGAGAAATTGTCTTAAATATTGATGGTTTTAAAGAGGATGGAGTTTTTCGCAGGGAATATTACAACAGATGGTTAGAAAGTCAGAGAAAGTCGGCTGTGCATTTTGAAGATGAATTGAGACAGCAAATTCTTTTTGAAAAGATGGAAGAGGTATTTAAAAGCTCTCTTGTTTCCAGTTCTCTTGAAAAGGAAAAAGAAGAAATGGCTCAGAATATAAAATTGAAGGTGGATTATTTGGAACTTGGAGATTTAGGAAAAGTGTCTGATCAGGAGGTTTCTGAGTATTTGTCAACGGATGAGGGACAACAGAAAGTGGCTTCTCATTATAAAGAAAACTTGAATCAGTATAGGCCGGAGAACCCTTTAGTCGATAAGAAAACTAAGGAACAAAAAACAGAAGAAGAACAAAGTACACTGGGTGAAGATGTTAAAATTTTAATTGCAGAAAAACTTTTAGGAGAGAAAAAACAACGTGAAGTGAAGGAGGCTTTTAATCAGGCATTGGCGGCTGGTGATAAAAAGCAGATCAATCAATTATTACGTCCCTATAAGAAAAAATGGAAAACGACCAAAGAGTTTTCGATAGCGGCCCCCTCTATCTCTGAGCTTGGATCTTCTGACTCCGTTTTTGAAGCTGTTCTTCCTTTAAAGGAAAAGGGACAAATGGCAGCATCGCTTGTTGATGTAAATGGGAAGTCTTATCTCTTTCGAAGAAATTCTGTAAAAACGGTGAAAAAAAAGGAAATGCTTTCACTTGGTGGTGGGTCTTCACCACAAAGATCTCTATTTCGTCAGTGGTCTGAGGAATTGGTTCGTGTTGCAGATATAGAGCGTAATCCGACTCTGTTTGAACAGTGAGAGAGAGAATTTTTATTACCAATAGATTTACCAACAGCGAATGTATTCTAAATCTTGCGTTTCAGGGTTTTCTGCAAATTTAGAAATACCGTAGGAAAATCGACTTTCAATCATAAAAGCCATGGTGTCTTTATAATATTTAGGTTCTAGAGTTTCGGATATTCCCTGTTGGTAAGATCTTGTATCTGGCCCATGGGGAACCATAGAATTGTGTAAGCTTGCAGAACCTGGAACAAATCCCTGATCTTTAGCATCGTAGGAACCTTGAATTAATCCCATATACTCACTCATAATATTTCTGTGATAATAGGGGGGGCGGAAAGTGTTTTCAGCCACCATCCAGCGAGGGGGGAAAATAACAAAGTCAATATTGGCTAACCCTCTGACTTCAGAAGGAGATGTCAATACAGTAAAAATAGAAGGATCTGGATGGTCAAAGCTGACAGTGTTTATTGTATTAAACTTTCTTAGGTCATATTTATAAGGGACGTAATTACCTTGCCAAGCCACAACATCTAAGGGGTGTGTTTTCATTTTGGCTCGATAAAATCGTGCTGCGTATTTATAGATAAGTTCAAAATCTCCTTCCTTATCTTCAAAGTGAGCTTTTGGTGTTAAAAAGTCGCGAGGGTGAGCCAGTCCATTACTCCCAATAGGCCCGAGATCGGGAAGCGTAAAAGATGCACCGTAGTTGGCGCATATATATCCTCTCGCCAGTCCTTTTGTGTTCACTTGAAATTTTATACCTTTTGGAATAACGGCTATTTCCAGAGGTTCGACATCAATAACTCCCAGCTCTGTGTTTAGTGTTATAGCTCCCTCTTGAGGGATGAAAAGAAGTTCACCATCAATAACCAATAAAAAACGGTTTCCCATAGATTTAGAAAAAGAATAGACATAGTTTGTACATCCTGTATGGGCACGTGGATTTCCAGCGGCTGTAAAAGCACGGATACTATCAACAAAATCTGTCTCAGAGTTTTTTATAGGGTGCCATCTCATAGGTTGAGCCGGAATATTTTCAAAGGGAGGACTTTCCCAATGTTTTACAGTAATGGGTTCTAGTTGTGAGTGAACGACAGAGGGGCGTTTGCGATACATCCATGTTCTGCGGTTTTTTCCTCGAGGTGCTGTGAAAGAAGACCCTGATATTTGTTCTGCAAATAAGCCATGGGGCACCTTTTGTGGGTTATTTCCGTGGGAGGGAAGTGCACCTGAAAGAGCCTCTGTAGAAAACTCATTACTAAAACCTGACATATAAGACATAGCTAGACCTCCATCGAGCCAGTATAACTTTAAAGCATTTTGCTTTAGTTATGAAAGAGAATCAAGAGAGTACGTATTTATTTTAGTCTTTTTTTTGACGATAATAAAGGTATATGTTTGTAGGTCCTTTTCTTATTTTTTTTAGTCTTTCAGCAGTATCTCAGAAGGTGCCCTTTCCGGAAGATATTCATGAACGTATTAGGGCTGAAGGTGATCCTTTATATTTTCAATATATAAAAGTGAGAGAAAAAAGAGAGAAAAATAGAAAGAGATATCGCTCTCAGACAAAAAAAAGACGTGAAAGAAGAGAGGTTGTTAGAGAGCGAGTACGAAAGGCTTTTGTCAAAAGTCGTAAAAAATCAGATAAACGTCTTGAAGTTCAAAAACGTCGTTTTGAAAAGCAAATGGAAAGAAGGCAGAAGCGGCGAGAAGATTTGAGGACTAAATATGCCAAACGCTATCGTACACGAAGAGAAAAAGCACGAACCAGGGAACAAAGGCGTTTAGAAAAAGCCTTCCCCAATTATAATCCTCAAAACTTTATAACCTACTCTGGCAGTCGTTAAGTCATTCCTATTTTTATGATCTTTGTGGCACAGGCTCTTTTTAATATAAGTAATGAGCTTTTTTGAAAAATATATATGAAATGTATAGTTTTTAGTTATTTAAAAGATATATTAGGATAAAGAAATTCTAGAAATAACTAGAATAAATTTGAAACAGTGGGTATGATTTTTCAGGATTTTTAGAAATATAATAATAAAATTAAATAAAAACTGTGTTCCTAAATTCGCGCTCTGTGCGTACTGGAGAAGGTTTTTATATTGTGTTTAGAAAGCCATTTCATGTTTTATTTTAAGATATTCTTTGCTGTCTTTTTATCTTTTGTTTTAGTGAAGTCGTCTTATGCTCAGAGCGAATCCTTAAATATTGAACACTTAATGGAATCTGTAGCAGAAATATGGATAGCGAACACTTGGCCAAGAGAACAACCTACACAAGCCAGTCAGAGCAGTGGATTTTTTATTACAGATAATTTACTTGTAGCGAGCTATCATGATTTAGCTGAAGGTTTAGCTAAAGGTAATCCTATTGGAATTCGTACATCGTCAACTATGGGTTCAGAAATTATTGTTATGGAAGATCCTAATGGAATTCGTCCACCGTCAAATATGCAATCAGGATTTGTTCTTATGAGTGATCCTGCAAGTGATTTGGTTATTATTAAAACACTAAAGAATCTTTATCAGCCTGTGACTTTGGGACAGACTACAGATATCCATAAAGGTGATGATATTTTGACTATTGGTTCACCTCAAGCAGAGTTTGGAACTGTTTATGAAGGTATTCTTTTATCTAAGATTGGCTCTAAATCGGGCAGTGAGCTTTTGACAATAACCGCACCTTCTCGTCCTGGGAGTAGTGGTTCCCCTGTGTTTTCTAAAGATTTAGGAACAGTGGTGGGGGTAGTATTGGGTAAAGCAAGCACAGACGTGGATGTACTTCAAATAAAAGAAGGTACAACTCAGGTTATTCCTGTCAATAAATTAAGAAATCTTATTGAAAGATATAGAGGAGTATTAAAGCAAGCTACAGGAGGGGAGATTCCAAGAGATCTTTATTCAAGAGCTTTGGAATCAAAACAGAGCTATGATTTTTATGCAGAAGAAATAATTTTGTGTCCTTATTAATATGATCTTTAAGAAATTATAATCTGAATGAGCTTAGTAAACTTTTGCAATGCAAAGACTGAAAACATATTAAGTGGACACGTATAGAAAAGTGTTTCTTAAGTGAGAATCTGGTAAGTAAATGCTTTTCTATGATTTTTCATGTGAATAGAGAGTGGGGGTTTCTTTAAAAATCAAATTTACTCTCTGGTTTATTCTCTGCAGATTTTTTAAGAAGATTGAAAAAATCTTCCTTTCCTTTTTCTATAAATTTATTGATTTCTTCTTGAGTTAAAATTTGATGATAATATTTTTTTATTATAATTTTACTTTTAACATCATCCATGGAACTAGTTGATGATATGATGCTAATCTTGTATTGGTATTTCTCCAAACCTAGATGTAAAGTTGTATCCATATTAAATGGTTTTAGTTCTTTATCTTTTTGCCCTAGATATAAATTGTAAGAAAGCTCAATAAAAATTTTTAAGTAGGATGTATCGTTTCGTGTGTCCTGAAATTGTGTGTCCTGAAAAGAAAAAGGGGGACTTTCTAATAATTCTAATTGTTTTTTTATATCTTCTAAAGAGGCTTTAAGGTATATCGTAATAGGATCTTCGTCTGTTCCGAAGCTGGAATCTGAATTTGTCCAATCAAGTTCTGGATCCCTTCCTGCAAAATTAGATATAAAATCTATAAAATTTTTATTTGGCCTCTCAATAGATTGTTCTATTTTTGTAGATTCAAATAATTTATCAAAAACTGCAAATTTATTTTTAAAGGTTTCGACAAGATTATCAAATGAATTATCAATCAAATAAATGGCAGATTCTTTGGAAAAGTATTTGTTTAAACCCTTGCTTTTTTGTTCTCTAATAAATGAGGTCACTTCTTTGTCAATATCTCCTGGTTGACTGATGTCTTGACCTTTAGCGGCTTTAATTCCCAGTTCTAACCAAGAAATTAAAACTTTACCTATATAAATTGTTAAGGCATTTATATTTCCGTGATCTGCTCTCTGTAGTGCTGCAAAATAATTTCTTTTATCTTCTGATTTGATAACTAAGGGAGGATAACCCCATCGCAATAAAACATAATTTATCCATAAACGAGCTATTCGACCATTACCATCATCAAAGGGGTGAATAACAATAAATTTATGATGTAATTGGGCAAGAAAAGACGAAATTGATAAAATAGGAGATTTTATCTCCTTACTGAACCAATCCATCAGTTCCTGCATCTTTACAGGAACATCAAGAGGACTTGCAAATTCAAAAATTTTCCCATCTTCAGTTCTCACTCTATTAGGTTCTGTTTTGTATTTACCAGGAATAATTTCTTTTTGAGTTTTTTGTCCACTGGAAGTAATGGCCTCTTTCCAAAAAGGCTCTTTAAGGAGGATTTTGTGTAACTCTCTGATTGTTACTTCATTCAACTTTCTTTCTCTATCTTTAGAGAATTCCTTAACTTTATCTATTGCTAAGTCATGAGCTTTCATTTCCGTATAGTCACGAGGAGGGTTATTTCCTTCTTCTTTACCCTTAATAAGTAAAGTTTCTGTTTGATTATAAGTTAATGTATTACCCTCTATATGGTTTGAATTGTAATTCCAATCTAACCTTACTTTCTTATCAAATCTTTCTTGATCTTCTTTTTTAAGAGGCTGTAGGTCTTTCCATTCTTTAAAAAGCTGTTCAATGCGGCTATTGATTTTTTTGATCTCTGGATCTTCTGTTTTCATTAATAAAACCTTTTGTTATTTGTATCAAAAACCATATTACCTTATCTTTATGTCGGTGGGCAAGAATTGATTGTTGCAAAAAATGGAATGTTTTTATTCATTTGTAATATATAAATGAGGTTATAAAAACATTAAGGTTAGGGCACGTCTTCATTTCAATTTCCCTAAATTATCTCCTAATTTTTAACTAGATTAGGGATAGGATCTCACGTTTCATGTGATTGAATAACAAATATAAGATCAATAATTAAAATGAGGAGACACTTTAGTGATTGACTCAGAATTTGTCGTAAATAAGTAATAGTTTCCTATTTTTTTGACAAAAGAAATTGCGCTGTTGAAACTTTATAAGAATCGGGTTAAGAACTATCGTCTATATTATGGATCAATGTAGAGGAGTTGTTGATTTTTAACCCTAAAATACAACTAAAAGAAAAATTGATAAAAAAATTATGCTTAAAGACATAAAAGACAAAGCCAAAACATATTATAAACATCTACAAAATGTCATTTGTGATGCTCTTATCACTTATGATGGAAAAACCTATATCAAAGACCTTTGGCAACGTGAAGGTGGTGGAGGTGGAGAAACTCGGATTTTTACGGGCGGACAGTTTTTAGAAAAAGGTGGGGTGAATTTTTCTGAAGTCTATGGAGAGTCCGATAATCTGGGTACCTTTTATGAAGGTGAGGGAAAGGAGTTTTATGCCACAGGCATTTCTCTCGTCCTACATCCCATAAATCCCTATGTTCCCACTGTTCATGCCAACTATCGATTCGTGCAAAGAGGTGATAAGGCCTGGTTTGGGGGAGGTTGTGACTTAACACCTTTTTATCCCGAAATGGAAGATGTGGTCCATTTTCACAAAACATATTATGAATGTCTTCATCCTTTTGGCAAAGAGCTCTACCCTGAGTTTAAAAAAAATTGCGATGAGTATTTTTATTTAAAACACCGAAAGGAAACTCGAGGTGTGGGGGGGATTTTTTTTGATCATCAAAGCGTCAGTGAGAGTAAAACCTTTGAAATGGTCAAAGCCTGTGGAAATGCTTTTTTAAAATCCTATCTTCCTATTGTGGATCGTCACAAGGATAGACAGTTTACAGAGAGAGAAAAAACGTTTCAGCAGATACGTAGAGGACGTTATGTGGAATTTAATTTACTCTATGATAGAGGGACTTCATTTGGTTTAAAAACAAATGGTCGCATTGAATCCATATTTATGTCTTTGCCCCAACATGTGCAATGGATCTATGACTACAAACCAGAAGAAAAAGAAGCTCAGCTTAATGAGTATCTCAAACCTCGTGACTGGCTAAAAGAGATTTAGGACTGTTGAAAAGGTATCATCTACTTCGTTTAGGACTGTTGAAAAAGTGCCATCTACTTCGTTGCAATCATTCAAATCTCATTCCGACGTAGGAAAAACTACGCCTTCATTCGATTTGAACTTGAACGCCTCGTATCTAGCACTTTTTCAACAGTCCTCCTAATACGAATCAAAAAAGTGCCATCTACTTGAATATGCCTTACTTCAGAAATTGAGGAAGGGATGTGCTAAAAAAATAGGCATTTAGGATGAAATCAAAAAGACTATTTTCCATGTGATAGCTTTATTTTGTAGTAGCATTCAAATGTTTTTCCATCTTGCAAAGGGTTCTCTTTTTTAATAGAACTCAGTCATATATCGGGGAAGGGTTTTTATGAGATTTGTAGTACTTTTTACTATTGCTCTGACGTTTTCTTTTTCACTACATGCAAATGATTTTGAAAAACTCAAGGAAGCTGTAGATAAAGGTGTAGAGAGCGTTAGAGAAGTTCTTGCTGATAAGACGATAGACGTAACGGCAAGAGATATGAAAAACCAAGGGCAAACACTATTACATTATGCTGCAAAAACAGCAGAAGATCCTCAGATTATAGAAGTGCTTTTGCAAGATGGTAGGATTAAGAAAAATGCAAGATTGACATGGTCTGGAAAGACAGCTCTTCATTTGGCTGTAGAACGTGCAGAAAATGGAATAGATTCAGCGACTGAATTTCAGCGTATAGACAGCAGACTTATTCTAAGAGGATTTCTATTTGGTCAAGATGTCGATGTTAACTCTAGGGACAGGTGGGGACGTACACCATTATTTTATGTGAGAAGTGGGGATATAGCAGCTCTCTTTGTGAAAGATAAGGCTCTTTCTGATGTTGAATATGGATTAATTATGCGCTTTATAGTAAACTCATCTCCTCCGGCGGCATTACATTATAGTCTATTAAATAATATCACTTTTGCTTTACAGGGTACGGTAGCTGATCGAGTGGACATGAATGCAAGAGATAATAAAGGGAGAACTCCGCTATTTGAAGTTGCAGGATTTGGCACACCTGAAGCTGTCACTCAATTGGTTGAGGCAGGAGTTCTTGTAATGACTACGGATAATAATGGATTGATTCCTTTCCATATGGCAGCATCAACTAGTAATCTGGAAACGCTCAAGAGATTGATAGACCTTGTCCCTGAAGATAAAGTGATGGAAATGTTGAATGCTCAGGATGTTCGTGGAGAAACGCCTTTGTTCAAAGCTGTAGATAAACGTTTACTTTTCCCAGTAGAATTTCTCCTTAAAAAAGGAGCTGATCCGAATATTCCAGATAAAGCAGAAAATATGCCTCTTCATAGGGCTGCATTTTGGAATGCTCATTTCATGCAAACAGCTTTATTGGAAGCAGGGGCTGACCCTAACGCCCAAAATTACCGTGGAGAAACACCCTTACATGAACGTGTGACATCTCCTGAGAAAGAGATGCCTCCGAGTAAAGGGATAAGAGAGATGATTGAGAATGGGGCGGACTCCAGTATTCCCAATAACCGTGGGTATACTCCTCTGATGGATTTTATATTATTTATGGGAAAAGACGTTGCAGAAGATAGAGGGGTTTCAGAACTTATGAGAAAAGTCAGTGAACAAAATGGAATCACTCTAAGATTATTATTGGAAGGACATAAGGCCCCTCTTGAAGCTTCCAATGATCGTAACGGACAGAGTGTTGTACAAGTCGCTAGTCGTAAAGGGTATGTTCAAGCTCGTGAAATTTTAAGTAAGCATGCGCTGGAGGAGGGCTGCTTTTAATATATTAAACAACTATGATTTTCGAATTTTCATAGGGTTTTGTGATTCCAATCACTTTAGCTCTATGTCCACCATCTATAAGATCTTTTAAAATGTTTTGAGTTTGATCAGGCTCGGCTGCTAGAACAAGTCCGCCAGAAGTTTGAGGATCAAAGAGAATATCAATATCTTTCCGATGAGTTTGAATTTGCTTTTTAAAGTGGAGATTATGGGGATGAAAAGTACTTCGATATCCTCTTTTTAAGGAAATATCCGCTCCATCAAGTAGGGGAAGGTTTTCAAAGTTCATCTCAATAGAGAGGTCTTTGTTTTCAATCATTTCCAATAAATGACCAGCCAGACCAAACCCTGTAATGTCAGTGGCTGTAGGCACATCGTATTGAAGTGCAATATCTGATGCTGTTTTATTGGGAAGAAGTAAGGATTCTTTAAGAGGCGTGGCCCAATGTGAAGGAAGATGTCCTCTCATATCAAGATACAATAAAACACCGGTTCCTAAAGGTTTTGTGAGTATAAGATCAAGACCACTTTTTATATTATCAAGACTCATCCATTTTTGTGAGGATTCCATGACTCCGTTCACTGAAATATTCAATAATGTTTCTAAACCCACAGTGGTGTGTCCCCCTGCAAAGTGAACAGAGTGTTGAGAAAAAATATTTTTAATACCTTCCATAATCCAAGAAAGCTCTGATACTTGAAACTCTTCAAGATGAATAGAAGCGAGTCCTTGAACGGGTGTGAGACTTTTGGCCCAAAAGTCGCTCAAAGTGTTGAGTGTTGCCACTTGAGCCACTAAAAAAAGATCTTTGTGAAAAGGCTTAAAGCCGTCAATGTTGGACACAAGAGAGAGCTTTCTTGTTGGTTCTTTTAGATGAGGGTTAGAAAGTAAGTTTTCGTTAAGAGGGGAGATGGCCACATCTTCTTTTTTTGTATTCTGGAGGACTTTATAAAGAGATTGTGCTGAAAGCTTGCTGGCGCAACCTCCACAGGACATATCCATTGTTTGTAAAGACATGGTTTTGAATTTATCTGTTAATTGTGCCTTTGTGTTTAATACTTGAAATTCACTTATAAATTTTTTGTCGATAGAGTTTTTCAATTTCCAAAATATGGAGCTTTTTCCCGCAAAGCCAAATTTTTGAGCTATAGCTTTACCATTTCCTAAGTTTACAAGTTGAAGAAAATCTTTTTGAGGTTTAAAGGGACGTAGAGGTTTTTCTGTAGCCATACGTTTTAAATTTTCAAACAATACAGGGCCTTGTCTGACGGCATAGACTCCGGCTTTAGGAAGGGATCGTTCAAAGTGGCAGCAGTCTCCTGAAAAAAATAAATTTTCATAGTCTATAGATTGAAGAAATGCATTCACTGAGGCAAATCCCTGCTTATCTTTTGGAAGATTTGAATTCAATAAAAGATCTGGTGGTGTAGCCCCTGTAGCCCAGATTAATATATCAAAGGGCATGGTTGAATCATCAGAATTTATAAAATTCTTTGTATTTTGCAGTTCAATGTGTGCTTTGTTTTCAGGTTCTGCTAGTGTGTCCTTTTTGAGGGACGGGGTTTGTTTTTTAAGAAAAAGAGTATTGTTTTTAATAGATTCTGGTTTATAACCTGTGAAGAGTTGTATGTTTCTATCTTTAAACTCTTTCTTAAGAATTTTAGTAAACTGTGGATTTTGAAATGGGTTAGGGGATTTATCTATAATATTGACGGTTAGTTTTTTACTGCAAATTTTTTTTAGTTTTTCTTGAGTGCAAAAAGCGAGTTCTATTCCAGCTATGCCTGAGCCAACAATTGTGAGTTTTACTTCATCTTTAGGGTTTATTTTTGAAATCATTTTTTCTAACATGGGAATAAAACTATTAATGGGACGGGTAGGGATAAGGGGGCTATGATCCCTTGGTATATCAACGGAGACTGTAGAGCCAATATTAACGGAACACATATCGTATTTGATTGGGGGGTAGCCTTTTGAAAGTTCTATGTGTTGAGTAACGGGGTTTATGGATTTGGCTTCTGCATGTATGAATGTGACTCCTGCTAAATGAGCTAAAGGTCGAATATCAAGTGTGTAGTCGGAATACTGGCCAGCGATGGCTCCGGGTATCATACCTGAATATGTTGAGAAAGGGTGATTTGTGATTAAGAAGATATTGTAACCTTTTAAAGGAGAGGTGATAAGTTTTTTTAAAACATAAAGATGAGAGTGACCGGCTCCGATGAGGACTAATTTTTTCTTTGATATTTTTTCTTTCATAACAGGATTTGTAAATGTATCCATAGCACTTTGTAAACACTTATGTCCAACTCATCAGGACTATTTTTCTTTAGCTAAGATATTTGTAAAAGTTATCGAAAAAAATTTTTTGTTTTAAAATCTTATAAAAAATATTTTTAAAATTTTTAAAAAAATGCTACCAATGCATTATGGACTCATTAAATAAAAAAATTATTTCCTGTAAGAAATGTCCTCGATTGATAAAGCATTGTCGAAACATTGCTAAAGTGAAGAGGAAATCTTTTTCAGATTTCAACTATTGGGGAAAGCCAGTTCCAGATTTTGGTGATCGTACAGCAGATGTTTTGATTGTGGGTTTAGCTCCAGGGGCCCATGGAGCTAATAGAACAGGACGTATGTTTACAGGGGATCGCAGTGGCGATTGGCTATACAGAGCTTTACATAAATTTGATTTTGCGACTCAAGCTGAGAGCACAGATATGAATGATGGTTTGATTTTAAAAAGAGTTCTTATTACAGCCGTTGTACACTGTGCGCCGCCAGATAATAAACCAACAAGAAAAGAGATTGAGGCCTGCCAGCCTTATTTCCAGGAGACTATGAGAAGAACTAAGGCAAAAGTGTATTTGGCCTTGGGGCATTTGGCTTGGAATGCTTTAAATGCAGAGTTTAAGAATTTGGGCCTTTGGGTGGGGGCTCGACCTCGTTTTGATCATTTGAGTACATATAAGATTAAAACAGGGGAGAGGGTTATTGGGTCATATCATCCGAGTCAACAGAATACATTTACAGGGCGTCTTACAGAAGATATGTTTGATCGTGTGTTTCTAAAGATTAAAACATCCCTCTATTAACGGACTGTCGAAAAGGTATCATCTACTTCGTTGCAATCACTCAAACCTCACTCCAACGTAGGAAAAACTACGCCTCCGTTCGGTTTGAGCTTGCACGCCTCGTATCTGATACCTTTTCGACAGTCCTTCTAATACAAGTCAAGAAAGTATCATTGACTTTATTGCAATCACTCAAACACTCACTCCGACGTAGGAAAAACCGTTCGGTTTGAGCTTGCACACCTCGTATCTGGCACTTTTTCAACAGTCCGCAGTTATGGTTCTAAAAAAAATTATCTTTAAGATGGAATTTAGGGTATATAGGGGAGCATGGATTCTGATCAAAGACATATTCAACTGTCAAAATTACCAAAAGAAGGGAAAAACTTTAGATACACTGATAAAGTATCTTCACTAGGCTCTGATATTGAAGAGTTGATTGGAAAGGGAAAATCCTACGAAGTTCAAGTTTTCATTCAACCTCTTAATGGTGGAATCTATCAAGCTACCGGATTTATAAAATCTCAGCTTCAACGTGTATGTTCAGAATGTGGTTGGGATGTCGATCTTGATTTTTACCAAAAAATTCAAGAGATTTTAAAAGAATCTCGTGTAAGGGAATCTCGTCAGAAGAAAAAGACCTTAAAGGAAGATAAGAATAAAGTTTCTTATGGAAATGTAGACTCAGAGCAGGACTGTAAAGGCGTACAAGAGATTGTAGAATCCTCATGGAACGAATATGTTTTTTATGAGAGCGTGCTCGATATGACGGATTTGATAAGAGAAGTTATAGGTTTTGGTGAACCCGTATATCCTTCTTGTGGAGATTCTCAGTGTGAGCATAAACAAGAAGCTTTAAAAAAAATGGAGGAGCTAAATTCTGATTCCCCATTTTCTGTACTTAAAAAGCTTTCTACATGATAATTTAAGCCAGCATAGAAAAGTGTTTATAATGGAGCGGTGCTGATATGCTCTTTATTTGCATTTAAGAGATGTAAATTTAGATTTTTAGAGAAAAGATAGCCTCTTAGGGGGCTTTAATAAAGAGGGTTTTACATCATAAAGGGCTAGGCTTATAGTCCAGGAAATCGTTATGATTTAACCATCGAGCGGCCTAGCTGGCGAATATGGCCTCTGTCTATATGTCCATATAACTTTTAAATAGGTAGAGGCTGAAAGTGGTCTTTTTGAAATGTTTATAGGTTATCTGTTCATTTTTTATACATGTATAGGGCCTATCAGATTTAATATAATAGAGGAAAACCGCATAGTTATTTTAAAATGAGGTTAAGGAGCGGAAAATACTAGACTTTGGGAAAAGGTAAAGAGGACATGAAAGGAGGCAGGGGGATTATTTTTTCTGGCCTTTAATTTGCTTCTATGGTAGCTTTGTGAAATATACAGAACATGTAGGAGGTATCTAGTTATGTTTAGGAATACTTTATTAATAATGGCATTAAGTATAGGTTTTGTAGGAGAGGCTTATTCACAAGCTGTTGCAAGAAGTGCTAAGCCGCGAGGAATGCAGACTTTCCGAGAAGCTCCAATGAGGACGCAAAGACAGATTGTCGACAGTCTTTATAGAGCGAGTGGAAGAACAAATCCTCATCCGAGTTCAATTGAGCGAACACGGCAGGATCTTGCGGATATTTCTTTACCGCTTTTGAATGCATTCATTAATCAGTACGGTGTTACCTATAATACCCTCGTACGAAACTCAAATGTAAGACAGTCACTTAAAGGAGTTACTGGTCTTGGTCCTGTTGCTGTTAATGCTGCTCAAGCTGTTGGGTTAGCTTTTTCGCAAACAAAATCAGCGTTAAATAGAAGTGGAAAACTTACACCAGAAATGACTGAACTTCTTATACAAGCAAGGGATGGTCAATTGGAGTTGGTAGCTTCATTACGAAATTCAGAGCAAGCAAAAGCTGCTTCTGTAGAAAGTATTCAGACATTCTTTAAAGAGGGGTTTGCAGAGGGACGTGTAGACAGTGGTAAGAGAGCCCTTGAGATGCTGGCTGAGGTCAAAACTGAAGTCAAGGCTGGGAAGTCTATTCCTGAGGCTAAAAACGATGCTATCCAAGCAATTATGCGTACCAACTCTGAGTTGGCAGAGCGTATAAATAATATGACGCCTGAACAACGTCGAGAATTTAACAGAAGATGTGTAATTTAAAGAAGATTATGAGAGCTTAATACCTCCTAATCATTATTAATAAAGTTTAAAAATAGGGACTTAGAAAGTCCCTATTTTTTATTATTTTCATTCAATAGTTGAAGTGGTTTGTTTTCAAGAAATTCTTAATGAGCACCTTATTATAGTTTCCCACAGGTTCAAATGCCCTAAAATTTTGAATAAATTCATCTCTCCCCTTAAACAAGATCCACACGTATGAATCAAAATATTTGTATACTTTTTTGACACGTGTATTTGTTTAAAAACGTTATAGTCTGATAATTTGGGCTTTCTGTAGAAAAATCATTAAATTACAGGAACTTAAATCTTGTTGAACTCATTTTTTAAAGGGCATGGTTTATGCATAGTATTAAACCATAATACCTCTGTGATTTTAAATCTTAAGAATCATAAAGAGGGATAAATGGGGAAGAGGGGATAAGATTCTATGTTGACAGGCTTATCTGATAAGTTTAGGGGAAGATGGGTAATATGAAGTGGACGGTTATTTTACTTCTATTACTTTCTGGTTCGGTTTATGCCGAAGAGAATCAAGCGTTAGCTCCAGCTTCGCTTTATTCCGAGTGGAATCCATCTTTAGAAGAACAACACCGAATACAATCTGAAAAAATCCGAGAATTGCAATTAATGATGTTACGTATAAGAGAACGGGTCAATGGAGGACTTATACCGCCTCCAGTAGCATTAAGACTTGTAGAACAAGCTCGTGCCATAGTGGAGCAAGCACAAAAGGCGATGGAGCAGGGACGAAGGGGTGGCAGAAAAGATCTTCGGCGTGCTCAAATAATGGTGCGGGAAGCGCAAGAGGCAATGAGGCAAGCACGAGGCTTGATGGAAGAGGCGCGAGAGAGGGTATCATTTGGAACAAAAGGTTTTAAGAACTATTACGAAGTTCTGGGTGTTTCCAGGAATGATACGCATCAAGATATTGTTAAAAAAGCAGAAAAAAAATTAAATGAGGTAGAGCGAGAAGTAGAAATAGTGAGATCTTCTGAGTCTGCTAAGCGTACCAGTTATCATAATCTTTTAGAGGCTAGATTTTATCTCATTTTGGAAGCTATTAGTGTTATTACAAATGAGGAAAGAAGAAGATTATACGATAAACAGTTGGATGAAGTGCGACGACTTCAAAGAAGAATATTACGTAGAGCAGATAAGTTTGTTCCTAAAAAGAAAGAAATGATTCGATTCTCTAAATATGAACCTCTTCATGACTCTAATCGATCTAACCCAGAAGTGCAGGATTTTAAAGATCAGCAGCGAATGCAAAGAAATGCTAGAGTAGTAGGTTTAGGAACAGGAACGACAGCTTTTATGGGTGCTATGCTCTTTCATGGCATGTTAAGAAGTTGGGCCACTGATAATCCCTATATGAGATACGCTACTCTCGATAGCCTTAAAGATCCTAGAGGGGCGGGTTTACTTTTTAGTTTTGGTATAATGGCAGGTTATAGTAATCATCATCTCAATAGAATTTTACAGAAACGTGGATGGCTTAAGGGACCTACAAATGGACCCGGAATGGCTATCGCTGTGATTGGAAATCATTTCTTAGAAAAAGTTTTTTATAGTCAGGGTTGGAATATTTCCTACTTATACGCTACGGAGTATATGGATCGGACAAGGGAGTTTTATGAAAAGAAAACGCAAAGAAAATTTGATTTGCAAGAGTTAGGAATAAAGGCGAAACGTGCTCATGAAATTCAAGAAGAGTTATTGCAAATAGCAGAGTTAAGACGTCTGTCAACAGCTAATCGAGCGACCTTGCAAAGAGCACGGCAATTGACGTTAGAACTTAATGAAATCAACAGAGAGTACCGTCATCCTTATTTTAATGCTTCTTTTGAAGCTCTAGCTGAAGTGGCGGCAGATGCTAAGCGTATGCACCCAGGAGAATGGCAAGAACTGGGTTGGCAAGTGGCTCGCCTACTTATTGTGATAAAAGGTGTCGATATTATTTTTCATAAAGTCGGGGAATGGGGCAGAAGGGTAAAAGCCAATAAAGATAAAATCCGAGAAAGACGTAACTTTTTTATAAGAAAATTAGGAGATGTAGCTAGAACAATGGGAATAGCAGATCTTCCTAAAAAGATAAATATATCTCCCTTTGCTAGAACGAGGGAACAATTTGCCAGATTGCAATTTCTTAATAGGGGAGCTCAGACCTCTAGACGATTATTAAGTAGAATTTCTCAGGGAATAGGCCTTCAATTATCTAGAGTGGCTTCTCGATTTCCTCATTATGTAACGATGTCTTTTAAGAGTATGCCACTTCAGGTTCTTCATGGGCTTGCCTTTTTAGAAGGTGAAACGCAACTTAAAAGACTTCAAGATAATCTATTTAAACCAGTATTATTGAGACAAAAAGAAATGAACTATCGTCGAAAAATGTCCCAATATATTACCCAGTTTATTCAATCCGGTGATGAAGAAGATCTTAAGAAAATCAATGATCTACGAAAAAATTGGCTGCAGCACTGGTATAAATATGATGAATATCTTCTTACAAATTTTTACAGCAGGTATGCTATCTGGCTTCAAAAATTTATGGAATTGAAATCAGATTACGATAAGAAAGTGCAATATATCGATTGGTTGCTGTTAGGAGAGGGTAAGTTTTCTGACTATGCCTATCGTGAAAATACAATCTCTACTCGTGCTCCTTGGCATCAAAATAGAACTCATAGAGTGGCCTTTCAAAAAGAAGTGGATAAATATGAAGATTTCTTAAGACAAGCTTCTCCCTCTGTTTCATTGAAGATTACAGAAGAAAGTGTAGAAATATCTGGGCATAATGTAGAGTCCATTAAACATCTTCTAGCTATGGAAAAACGCTCGGTAGAAACTCGATTGGAAGGAGAAAGAGCTGAATTCCTACAGCATGCACAGAAATTCTTAGAAAGATCTTATTTTGATGGAAAGATGCCAACTTTATTAAATTTTGGACATCGTATCGGTTCTTTCTTTCACCCAGCTTATTATCCCAATGCCCCCTATAGTAAAATGAGAAGTTATCAAGTTCAGCTAGATAATTTACTTGGTGTTTATAATGATTTCTTAAGTCGGTCGTTTGATTTTTCAAATGCCAATGAACAAGGGGCAGTCTGTGCAGAGGGTCCTTTTTCTATTGAAAAATTAAGAGAGCAGCAGGTTTTAGCTTCAGAAATTATGTCTATAGAAGCTGAAAGCCAGCGAGCCTCAGGTGTCTTTGATTTGTCAGAACACTATAGAGGTGAAAACTTAATCTACTCTCATAGTTACTCCTTGGGAGGAGAGAAACGAGCTTGCGTTTTATCAACGCCTGAATTGAGAGCCGCTCTTATTCATGATTGGTTAGTTCTAGATATGTATAATACTGGATTCCGGTATAAGACAATGCCAGAAGAGATTCTGAGTATTCTACAAGTAAATCAAAAAATTGAACCTGTGGTTGCTGATACGATTTACTCAGATGTTATTATGAAATCTAAGGCTATAGATGATTTAAATGATGATGATGGTAGAAAATACTTTTGGTCTCTTGATAAAATTGAGGAAGAACTAGATAAGAAATTTGAGGTTAGTGAGATTATTCAACATAAAACTGAAGAAGAACAGGAGGCGGAGCATCTCACTGAAGATTTACAGACAAGACTGGATAGAAAGTATTTCCCTGAAAGTGCTCCAGAACCTTCTCTATTATCACTTTTTGATGATTCAAACAGTGAGGAGGATCCTTGGGAAAGTATTAAGAAACAAGCAGAGAGTTTGAGAGAAGAGGGATCGATTAATGATGAATCCTCTGAACTTTCACCCTTTGATGATCCAAACGGTGAAATGACCTTGGAAGAGCTTATGGAAGGGCTTGGAACTCTTGAGGAAGAGGGATTGCTTGATGAATTCTCTGACCTCTCACCTTTTGATGACCCAAATGATGTCGAAATGGCTTTGGAAAATCTTATGAAAGAACTAGAAGTTCTTGGTGAAGAGGAATTGATTGATGAAGCCTCAGGATTTTAAATAATATGCTTCTTGATTTTTCGGACTAAGAGGGAGAGTGTTCTGTGAAATATACTATTTTTCTTATTGTATTTGCTTTTTCACAGCAGAGCTCTGCAAGCCTATTATTCACGCTTCAAGGTCTAGAACACACTCCAACAGTCAGCATGTTTGCAAAAGAAGGCCTTAAAGCAGCTAGAGGTGAAACCACATTAAAAAATAAATTCAAAATGTTTACAAAAGGGGGTCTTAAAGCAGCAGCAAAGGGAGCCATTGGAGTTGAAGTGGGTAGATATCTCCTTTTTTTACCCTATCTGTTTTGGGAAAGAGGGCTAGATCAGGCACTACAAGAGGTGAATGTGCATCAAGAGGCCTATATACAAAGGCTTTGGGGTTATTACATTTTTGATGAGGATTTATTTTCTAGAGCAGATGCTGTTCTTGAACAAGCTCGCCTTTTAGCGAATCATATTGCTTATGAGGAATTTGGAGTCAGAAGAAAGAGTGAAGATGGAAGAAATATTTATTATGGAATTCCCAAAGGCCATATCAAACTCAATACAAGATATCATATAGAGGCTAAGAGATTTGATGGAAAGGGCTATTATCTCATCCCTGCTGATTTTTTGGTCTTAGAAAATAATGTGGAAAACATAGCCTGGGCTCTTCTTGATCTGATTATAAGGGATCAACTTAAAAACTCGGTTGTCATAGAACACTATGATTTAGATATGTATGGTCGTAAGAACAGTTGGCTCAATGGGGCTCCGACTTTGAATTATGCGAATCAAAATCTTTCAAAAGATACAGATGGTGATGGAGTGCGAGAATACAATGAGGGTGTTCTTCATATGGCAGACTATCGTATGAAGTATGTCGCCTCTATTATGGAGAGAGACGAGTCCGATTCTCCAACACTTTATAAATTAAATACAGCCTTTGCTCGATATCAAGAACAAGAATGGCCCTATGGAGCATCTCATGAGAAACAGATGAGAGCTTTTCAGCAATTTTATATGGTTGATGGGGCTATTTCTTACCGTTTTGTAGAATCACATTTACAAAAACCTTTTCAAGATAATGAGTTATCTGTTCCCTGTGGTGTGCCGCAGGCCGAATCTTTGTTTCTGGGTCTAGATAGATGCGAGTCCCTTCCTATTTCTGAAAATCTTCAGGCATTTATCAATTGGACAACTGAAAAAACTCAAAAAATGGACTCTAAATTAACACGAAATAAGGTATTAGCTATTACTAACGGTATAGCTAGTTTTGTTTTGGCTAACGTTATCACATCAAAAATTCCATTCGTAAGATGGGCTAGGGTTATGGGAAAAAGAAGGGGTCGATTGGCGCGTCGTTCTGGAAAAAGGATGAGAAGTGTTCTTATAAGAGGTGCTTCAGGGACTGTTTCTTTTGGTTCTGCAGTAGCTGGAATGTTGGCTATTCAAATGCCGGGTTTAGAATTACTGGCCCTCAGGGAAGGGCATCTTGAGGATAATAAGGCATTTTATCAAGAGATGCGTACTATTTTTGAGATTGTGCAAAATATGGATTCCAAAGAAGAGGCTGAAGAATACCTATTGGATGAAATGCAGAGAGTGATGCAACAATTTGGAGCTAAAACCACCCGTTTCATAAAAAATGTGTCGTACTAAGCACCTTTTTCGTCCATAAATGTTTCATCTCGTCATCTAGAAAATCAAAAACATTCACACAAAATATTAAATTCTTAGAGACGATGTTTCTATCTTCTGATACCGTTTAAGGGTGGTATTATTTTTTTAAAAAAAGTGGTCCGTCAGTGGGTATGAAAAATTTTAGTCATTTGACATCAGAAAATGCAGTTTATCTTGATGAGCTTCAGAATCAATACAAAACTCATCCCGAATCAGTCCCTCAAGAGTGGCAATATTTTTTTGAAGGTGTCGAGTTTTCAAAAAAACTTAATGGTGAAGCAAAAATCAATGTAGAACATCCTGAATATAAAGTTCTACAATTGATTCAAGCCTATAGGGAATTTGGTCATTTAAAAGCAAAGGTGGATCCTCTTGGGCGAGTTGAAATTCAGGCTCCTATGCTCGAGTTAGATTTTCATGGGCTTTCAGAATCTGATTTGGATACTGTTTATCAAGTCACTGAAATGGTATTAGGAGAGCCAAAAACTTTAAAATCCCTCATTGAGCACTTAAATAATATCTATTGCCAGACTCTCGTTGTTCAAATGGCTGACCTGTCTTTTGAAATGCGCAATTGGCTCTATCAAAAATTTGAAAAACAAAAGCCTTATAAAATACAGGAAAAGAAGAAAAAAGAAGTCTTTGATCTACTCAACCGTGGAGAGTGTCTCGAAAGATTTCTTCACACGCGGTTTGTGGGAGCAAAACGTTTTTCGCTTGAGGGCTCTGAATCTTTAATTCCTATATTGCATGAGTTGGTAAAACGTGGAGCGAAGTCCGAGGTAACAGATTTGGTATTGGGGATGGCCCACAGAGGGCGTCTTAATGTTCTTTCTAATTTTATGGGGAAAGCGTTTTCTGTGATGTTAGCTGAATTTGAAGGCATAGAGCATGAAGGTCATGCCTCTTTTACAGGGGACGTTAAATATCATTTAGGATATTCTGCCGATAAAAAATTTGGCGAAGAACATAAGGTTCACCTCTCATTGGCATTTAATCCCAGTCACTTGGAGGCTGTTAACCCTGTTGTAGAAGGTATAAGTTGGGTCAAGCAAAGAAAAAACGGAGATGGAAAAAAGAAAGTTATTCCTGTGCTTATTCATGGAGATGCTGCTTTTATTGGCCAGGGTGTGGTCAGTGAAACCCTTCAAATGTCAAAATTGAGAGCTTATAATACAGGGGGCACAATTCATATTGTTGTCGATAATCAAGTGGGTTTTACAACAAATCCAGATGATACACGCTCATCGTGTTATTCTTCGGATGTTGTTAAACCATTGAGCATTCCTGTTTTTCATGTCAATGGAGATGATGTAGAAGCTTGTATTAAAGCCGCTCGTATGGCTCTTGAATTTCGTCAGACTTTTCATTCAGATGTTGTTATTCGACTTGTTAGCTATCGTCGTCACGGCCACAATGAGGGCGATGAACCATCTTTTACACAACCTGTTCTATACAAAAAGATTAAACCTCATCCCACGGTTAGAGAAATTTATGCTGAAAAATTAGAGGCACAAAAGGTTCTTTCTTCTGGGGAAGCACAGAAAATTTGGGATCTAGAGTTAGAGCGTCTTCAAGGACATCTTGATGAGATTCGTAAAAATCCTCCAAATCTAAAAATGCCTGTAATGGATGGTTTTTGGAAAGAGTTTAAGCAAGTGGGGTTAGATGAATTTAGAGAACCTGTAGAGACATCTATTTCAAAGCAAGATTTAGATAAATTGTTATTAAAAATTCTTACAGAACCTAAAGATGTGAACATTCATCCTAAGTTGAAAACCCTTTTGAGTAAAAAGCTAAAAAACTTTAAGGAAAATCAAATCCTTGATTGGGGGACGGCGGAACTTCTTGCCTATGCCTCTTTGCTCAATGAGGGGACAAGTATTAGATTAACAGGACAGGATACAGGTCGAGGCACTTTTTCACATCGTCATGCTGTCTACCATGACATGGAAAAAGGGGATGAGTTTTCTTTTTTAAAAAATATTAATCCAGAGGCACAATTAGACATTCATAATAGTCATCTTTCTGAGTATGCAGCCTTAGGATTTGAATATGGGGTCTCTACAGCAGATCCTCATCGTTTAACCATTTGGGAAGCCCAATTTGGAGATTTTGTAAATGGGGCACAAATTATTATCGACCAATTTATATCCAGTGGGGAACAAAAATGGCAGCGTTTAAGTGGGCTTGTTATGTTTTTACCTCATGGCTATGAAGGGCAGGGCCCAGAGCATTCCAGTGCTCGTCTTGAAAGATTTTTACAACTGTGTGCAGAGGCTAATATGCAGGTTTGTAATTTAACAACTCCAAGTCAGATTTTTCATGTTTTGCGCAGACAGATGAAAAGGTCTTTTCGTAAACCTTTAATCATTATGACACCCAAATCTTTGTTGAGACATCCAAGAGTTGTATCTCATGTCGAAAAATTTACAGAAGATCAATTTTATGAATCCTTTGATGATCCGAACATAAAGGATCCTAACAAAGTGCAAAGGGCACTGTTATGTTCAGGAAAGGTTTATTATGAGCTATTGCAAGAACAGATCGCAAATCCTAATGGACAACATATTGCTATTTTAAGAGTTGAACAAATTTATCCTTTTCCCTATGATGAACTGGTTTCTTATTTAGAAAAATACAAAAACTTAAAAGAGTTATTTTGGGTTCAAGAGGAACCAGAAAATATGGGGGCCTTAGGCTTTTTGAGACTGAAGCTGACGAAGTTGAAAAATCAGATGGGTAAATCTAATTTAAGTTTAGGTTATGTGGCAAGACCTGAGCGTTCAAGTCCAGCAGCGGGATCTCCCCATAGGCATAAAGTAGAACAAGAAGAGATTTTGAAAAAGGGATTTGTCTTTAAGAAGAGGTGAGGAAAAGAATGGCATTTGAAATCAAAATTCCATCGGTTGGTGAATCTATAACAGAAGTTACGATTGCAGAATGGTTAAAATCTGATGGTGAATATGTTGATAAGAATGAGAATCTTTTAACAGTGGAGACGGAAAAGGCAACCGTAGAAGTTGTGGCGGAAATGGCTGGTGTATTAAAAATAAAAACACCGGCAGGTGAAGTGGCACAAGTAGGACAGTCTGTTGGAAGTATAGAAAAAGCTGTAAAACCTAAAGGGAAAAAAGCAAAAAGTGAACAAAAAAATGAAAAGAAAAATGTAAAAAGTGAAAAGAAAAATATAGACGTTTCTTCAAAGAGTTCAGAAAAAGAGACTTCGGATGAACTGAGCCCATCGGTTCGTCGTATAGTTAAAGAAGAAAATGTAAATATTAAGGATGTAAAAGGAACAGGACGCAGCGGTCGTGTAACAAAAGCTGATGTGATCAATCATATGTCAGCGGGCATGATAAAGAAAGATAACAAAGTAACTGTTCCCAAGGCAGGAGGGCAGCGTCGTGTGAAGATGTCAACTCTGAGAAAAAGTATCGCTAAACATTTGGTTTCAGCACAGCATACGGCAGCCATACTGACCACATTTAATGAAGTGGATATGACGGAGTACTTTGAGTTAAAGAAAACGTATGGTGAATCTTTTAAAGAAAAACATGGTGTCCGTCTGGGTTTCTTAGGTTTATTTGCCAAGGCGTGTATAGAGGGGTTTAGTGAATTTCCGGAAATCAACGCTTTTATTGAAGGAGATGATTTCGTTTATAATGATTTTTATAATTTTGGTATTGCAGTGTCTACAGATGCAGGATTGGTTGTTCCTGTTGTAAAAAATGTTGAAGCCTTAAGTGTTGCAGAAATAGAGTTAAAAATAAAAGAAGTGGCCATTAAAGCAAGGGATAAGAAACTCACTATTGATGAAATGAAGGATGGTACATTTACCATCAGTAATGGTGGCGTTTTTGGATCGTTGATGTCGACACCTATATTAAATCCACCTCAAAGTGGGATATTGGGATTACATAAGATTGAAGATCGACCTATTGCTGTTGAAGGTCAGGTTGAAATTCGGCCTATGATGTATATTGCTCTTTCTTATGATCATAGAATTGTAGATGGCAAGGGAGCGGTGAGTTTTCTTCAGAAAGTGAAAGAGGGTATGGAAGATCCTCGTCGTTTGTTATTAGAAGTTTAGGGTGAAAATATGAGTCAAAAATTTGATGTTATTGTTGTTGGAGCTGGCCCGGGGGGCTATGTTTGTGCTATTCGAGCTGCACAGTTAGGTCTTAAAACCGCCATTGTAGAAAAAGAAGAGTTGGGCGGGACTTGTCTTAATGTAGGGTGTATCCCTTCAAAGGCACTTTTAGAGTCATCAGAGTTAGTGCATTCTTCAAGGATTGATTTCCAAAAACACGGTATTGAAATCAATGAAGTGAAGGTGAGTCTTACAAAGATGATGAAGAGAAAACAGGGCATAGTTTCTGATTTGGTTCAGGGTATTGGATTTCTTTTAAAGAAAAATAAAATCACTTCTATTCAGGGTATAGGACAGGTTTCTTCTGGAAAAGTCATTGTTCATACAGATAAAGGGCAGAAGGAATATCAGACTCAGTCGATTGTTGTAGCAACGGGTAGTGTGCCAAGAGAAATTTCCGGTTTAGAGTTTGATCAAAAACAAGTGATTTCATCAACAGAGGCTTTAAGTTTAAAACAAGTTCCAAAAAACTTGGTGATTGTAGGGGCTGGTTTTATTGGAGTAGAAATGGGCTCCATTTGGGCCAGACTGGGTTCCAAAGTGACGGTTGTAGATCAACTACCTGCTGTCTGTTCAACATTAGATGCTGAGGTTTCTTCTGCGCTTCAAAAAACATTAGAGGAACAAGGTCTTAAGTTTCTTCTAGAAAGTAAAATTGTAGAGTTTAATAACAACCAACTCACTCTTGTTTCTAAAGAGGGGAAAAAACAAAAACTGAAAGCTGATAATCTTCTTGTAGCGGCTGGCCGTGTTCCTTTTACTGAGGGAATGGATGGATTAAAAAAAGATGATAGAGGATTTATTGTTGTTGATAAAAACTATCAGACAAGTCTCCCTGGAGTTTATGCGATTGGTGATGTTATTCCTGTTGGTCCGATGTTAGCACATAAGGCGGAAGAGGAAGGTGTTGCTGTTGCTGAAATTTTGGCAGGAAAGCCAGGGCATGTTAACTATAGAGCATTACCTGGAATTGTATATACACATCCGGAAGCAGCTAGTTTGGGCTATACAGAGGAAGAGCTTAAAAAACAGGGTATGGATTATAACAAGGGAAAGTATCCTTTTGCGGCTAATGGGAGAGCTAAGGCACTGGGGCAAACTCAAGGCTTTGTTAAAATTTTAGCTGATAAAAAAACGGATACGCTTTTAGGGGCTCATATTTTAGGTCCCAGAGCTTCAGATCTTATTTCTGAATTAGTTATAGGGATGGAGTTTCATGGATCCAGTGAAGATATTGCTCGCAGCTTTCATGCGCATCCTACGCTTTCAGAAGTGATTCGTGAAGCCGCATTAGATGTAAGAAATCTTTCCAGACAAAAATAAAATCTTTTTTCTGATAAATATATGCAGATTGTATAAATCTGTTAGAAGCACCGCAGTCTTCTATTTTCAAGCAGTTCTAATATTTCGTGTCTTCCCCACTTTTGAGCTTTTGTTATTTCAGATGTTCTAGGGATTGCTCCTACATCTAAAAGAGCCTGAACAGCCCTAACTCTGCCTCTCATGAGAGAAGATTTTTTAGTTGTAAGACCAACACGACCCTCATATGAAGAGAGGGATAAGTGTCTTAGTTTGTCACCAGATGCAACGCTAATAGGTGTACGTTTTAGACTGGATTGAGCATTAGGATTTCCTCCAAGTCGATGAAGTAAGCGTATCATAAGTGGGAGGCCATAACTTGCAGCTAAAAACATTGGAGTCCCATAAAAAAATGTTGAGATGTTAGGACTTACCTTAAATTCTTGTACTATCATTTCAACAGTTTCTATATTTCCTCTGAGGACTTCCATATGAAGAAGTGTAATGCCGTTTTTAGGGTTTACTTTTTCAACGACGTCTGCTCCGAGCTCTATAATTGCCTTCCTAAGTATTGAAGGATCTTGATGCAAACTTGCTTGACGACTTGCTTCTGCTAAACGTCTTGCCTCTTTGGGCGTTAGTTCTTCAAAAACATTAGGATATGTTGAATCTGATGCTAAACTTCTTTGTGCTAAGTTATTTTTAGTGGTTGTGCAAGAAAGAATAAAAACAGATAACAAGCAACTTGTACTTATACTTAATAACAATTTCATTTTCTACTCCATTTCATAGATGAAAGACATAGTTAATGTACCCTAACGAACCCATTCTCTCTCTCTCTCTCTCTCTCTCTTCTAGCTTAAATTTATAATTTGGCCTTAAGTCCATGAAAGAAATCAACCTGTTCGGAATCAAACAGTTTTAACAGATCGCAAATTGGAGTAAAGATAGGACCAAGGTCTAATAAAAACTCAAGAAAAAAGGAAATTAAATTAAAGAGCCGAGTAGAGTGTGCCAACTTAAGCATTTTATACCTTCTTTAGATTCATACTCCTTCTTAATTTTAAAGTGAACCTGAATACTTTCCATATCTGGAAATTTGGAGTTTAGGTACTTAAGAGATGGGGATATATCCTTATATTGCCATTTACACTCAATCGCCTGAATGGGTTTTTTATTTTTAGTGATAATAAAATCAACTTCTCTTTTATCATTATCTTTAAAATAAACGAGGTCCATATTTTCACCTTCATGATCTTGTTGGAAATGAACCCATTTTAATAAATGACCTGCGATTAAATTTTCAAATCGTGCTCCTTCATCTAAAACCTCAGCCCAATTGTAGTGATAATGTTTTTGTTCTTTTTTTACAGCTCTGAGTTTATTTGAGCTTAGTGGAGAAAGACGATAAATAAGATACATCCTTTCAAAAATATCTAAATACTTTGCAACAGTTTTGTGAGCTAATTGCAGATCATGCCTTAAACCATTTATGGACAGAGGACTACCTACAAGTTCAGGAAGTCTAAGGAGTAAAAGCTCCATTTGTGAAAGGTTTTGTGAGAGTTCCAGCAATGAGATATCTTCATAGACCATTCGACTACGATATTCTCGGCACCATCGGCGAGCTTGTTTTTCTGAACTTCTTAGAAAGGGCTCAGGAAATCCGCCTAAATGTAAGAGTTGATTCATATCTTTTGTTGTTTTAATTCCTAATTCTTTTACAGTAAGGGGGTGAAGTCGATAATGGTGATATCGTCCTTGTAGGGAATCTCCGGAATATCTGTAATAATCCAATTTGGCACTCCCTGTAACAAGTATTTTTTTAGTTTTTCGGTACTTATCGTAAAACCCTTTCAGATAATTACGCCAGTGATGGAACTTATGTATTTCATCAAAAATAATGAATTTTTCTATAGGAAATTGTTGTTTTAGGATAAGTTCTCTGTCATTTGGAATATCCCAATTTAAATAGCGTCGTCCTTTTGGAGCTATGTTAAGTGCTAATGTGGTTTTTCCAACTTGTCTTGGTCCTCCAATAAAAACCATTTTCCTTTTTAAATCCTCAGTGACGGGTTTTTGTAAATAACGTCTCATGGATACCTTCTTTATTCTTAGAGGATAACATAAATTTTATAGTTCTGTCAAAAATTTCAGTTAATATTTTTGATAGGTATCAAAAATATAAGTAATTTAAATTTCTAAGAGCTGTAAAGTTCGTCTGTTATTTTCAACAATAAGGTTCGTTTGTGCAATAAGATATGATAAAGAGCCTCTCCATTCTGCTAAGAGTTGAGGATTTGACAAAACAAAATGCAAAAGATTATTCCCACGAGAATCTGTTGCTGGTTGATGAGAGTAACTCGACCAGTTAGCCCATATTATAGAACCACCGCCGTTAGGTCCCATGACATTTCCTGCCATAGCTGCTTTAGGGTTGTTGGCTAATCGGCTTAGCTCTCTCTTATCATATTTTGCTCCGTTTTTTATGGTAAAAAAGAGAACATCTCCTCCAAGCCTAATTACACGTTTCCCTTTTTTTAATTCTTCGTTAAGAATTTTGTTAAAAGTCCCCTGAATATCCTTTGAAGCTTCAGCTATCTGAGCTTCCAAACTATATTTATTCGACTCATCGGCTGGAGATCTTTGATTCTTAGAAGGATTGCTTGCAGTACCACTGCCCTGAAACGTGGAACAAGATACAAGCATTACAGAAAGACTTAAAGTGATTAAAGATTTCATATTTCCCCCTTTAGACTTTTAATGCGAATTAATATATGAAGTTAAAAGACTTATGTTAATATCCGCTTCTCCCACAAAACCTACTGATATTGCCATTATATAAGTATTCCTAAACATAATTGCTTTCTTTACCTCTGATAATTAAGGAACATTTCAATGAAAAACAGTCCTAATAACATCCATTTCTGGATTCAAGTTCAATCACTTTGTTTTCAAGCAGTTCTAAGGTTTCTGCATTATTTATAACCCGAGAGTGCCATTGAGCAGTCTTGAGGGCACTACCCTTAAGACCTGTTCTTATTCTAGGGTCTGCCCCCAAATCTAAAAGGGTTTTAACGGTTCGAGTTTTCGCTTTATTTATAGATTCTCCTATATCTTTAGCCTCTCCCTCTATAACAAAAACATCGCCCCCATCGGCTGCAATATAAAGAGCTGTTACACCAGAAGGGCCAGGGGATCTAGCATCAATGTTTGCACCAACACTGTGAAGCGTATGTATCATAGGCACATTTGTCTTTATTGCAGCTAAATGCATTGGTCCCCCTATTTCCCTTACTTGGATATCAGGATCTACCTTAAAATCTCTTACTAGCATTCTAACGACATCACTTTTTCCCTCAAGGGTTGACGCATGAATCAATGTAAGACCTGTATACCCCTTCAAAAAACCTTTAGGGAATGTTTTGCTAAGAACCTCTGGACCTAATTCATTAATACGTTGTCTAAGTCTTTCTCTACCATCCTTCATGTAAAACCATAAAGTTCTTGCTTGCTCTATCGTTAGCTCTCCAGTCACATAAGTGTGTGCATACTCTGTGGCCAAACCTCTTTTAGCTAAGTTATGTTTCGTGGTTGTACATGAAATAATATTTAAACAAAGGATCATTAATAAGATTGAATTTCGCATTTTATCACCTCTCTTATATTTTGTAGACGAAAATGAGTTAACAAAGCCATTCTCTCTCTCTCTCTCTCTCTCTTGCAAGAGTAAACGTATAAATCAAGTCTTTAATCCAGAAAAAAATCAAAAATATAAGTTGATTTTAGAAACTGTAATTTTATAGTTCTGTCAAAAACCCCTTAACTAGTTATGAACCAAGATTAAAACTGATTGCGAATAGTCCAAAGATCTTTGAACAAGGGTGAAAATAAAGTTGTTTTTAAATACTTTGCCCCTGGTGAACCCCCTGTTCCTATCTTTGCCCCAATAGTTCTCTCAACCATTTTAACATGGCGATACCGCCATTCCTGTATTCCCTCATCAAGATCAGTTAGAAGTTCACAGAGAATACAAAGGGTAGGGTTATTTTTGTATATCTTTATAAGTTCATTTTGTACATCTTCATTTTCTACATAAGTTTTGGTAAAGTCTCTTTTTAAGATTTCATTGGGAATATTGTAATTCTGTTTGGAAAGACATAATAAAAAATAATCATAAAGAGTGGGGTTATCAAATCGTTTTTTGAGTTTATCTTGGACTTCAGGGTTATCCTTATGAATCATAATAACATCTTCTGATTTTTTGCCTAAAAGGAATTCCAACTCTCTAAACTGTACAGATTGAAAGCCACTTGCAGATTGTAGACGATCTCTAAAGGAGGCAAAAGAAAGAGGTGACATTGTTTCCAATATGTCAATCTGGGCCACCATTATTTTTAATATTGTAAGTACACGCTTAAGGTAGGGAATGGATTTGGAAACATTGTTTTCTGAAAGGTAAGAATTGATACCATCTAATTCGTGTAAAACCTGCTTAAACCACAGTTCATAGACTTGATGAATGATAATAAAAAGGGTCTCATCATGCTCTTCAGGATCTGAAGATAGAGGCTTCTGCAAATTAAGAAGTTCTGAAATTTTTAAATACGTATTATATGTTAATTTATTATCCATAAATTTATTGTACTTCTCAGTTATAAATAAAAAATATAGGGCTAAAGATATTTATATTCAAAGAAAAAATCCTAATTTTTTCAAGGACAGAAATATTCTCTTTCTTAACATCAAAGCAGATGAGGGCTTCCCATGGCTGGGGTGACCCTCATCACTTACCTGTTCAAATTATAACCTCTACAGTAGTAGAGGAGATAAAAGGAGAAAGAATATAGCTATTGGAGAGATCACTCGAACTGTAAAGAGAAGTCCTTTGGCAAGGAGAGAGTTTTCGTCTCCTATAACATGTTTTAGACATTTTGGCCCAATAACCCATCCAAAGAAAAGTGAAATGAGTAATCCACCCACTGGTAGAAAAATGTTAGTTGTGAGCTTGTCAAAAACGTCTAAGAAATTCAGGTCCATAATTTTAACATCACTTAATATATTGTATGAGAAGACGCTCAGGAATCCTAAAATGTAGATCGAAATTCCAGAAACAAGTGTGCTTTTTTTACGAGACCATTTGAAAGCGTCATTTGTATAGGCCACCACCACTTCTAAAATAGAAACAGCAGATGTCAGGGCCGCAAATGAAACCAGTATAAAGAAAGCTGAGGATATAAAGTAAGATCCAGGCATTTGAGATAGAAGTTTAGGAAGAGTAATAAAAATCAACCCCGGTCCACCTTCAGGTTCCATTCCGTGTGAGAAGACAATAGAGAAAATAATAATACCTGCTATAAGGGCAATAACTGTGTCGAGTAATGCGGCCATACCAGCAGATTTAACAAGATTTTCTTTTTGAGAAAGATAACCTCCATATGTGATCATTGTTCCCATACCTAAGCTGAGGGTAAAGAAAGAATGTCCAACAGCAGATAGGATGGCGTCAGGTTTAGAAAAAAGTTGATCTATATTGGGTTTGAAAAGAAAGGCTAGAGCTTGGCCAAAACCTTCTAGGAAAATAGAGTGAACAAATAACATGAGGAGAAGGACCATAAGAGCCGGCATGAGAATTTTAGTCCAACGTTCAAGTCCATCTCTCACACCTTTTGCAACGATCCATACAGTTAGGAACATAAATGCCGTGTGGAAAAGAAGTTGACGAGGACCATTACCTAATAGGCCACCAAAAATTTCACCAATAGCCTCTGGCGTGCTGCTTTGAAATTTGCCTAAGAGAGATTGGACAGCATAATCTAGAACCCACCCACCAACAACACTGTAAAAAGATAGAATCAGAAAAGCACTGACCAGACCTAACCATCCAGGAATTCTCCATGGGGTTTTTGGTTTGTGATTGACTTCAAAAGCAGAGACAGTGTTGGTTTGTCCCTGTTGGCCGATATACAGTTCGGCAATGAAAATGGGAAGGCCTACAGCTAAGATACAGATTAAGTAGACGAGAACAAAAGCTCCTCCACCGTATTCTCCTGTCATATAAGGAAACTTCCAAATATTACCTAGACCAATAGCAGACCCTGATGCTGCTAATACAAATGCTAGTCGATGACTCCAATGTGCACGCATAACTCCCCCTTGATATAAAAATGGTAGAACTCTAAAGCATGAGAGTCAGCAATTAATGCATAGCAAGGTCTTTTTGATATGATTTTTTATGTCTGATTATTGACTTTTGCGGCTTCAATTTTTTTTCTCAGAGCTGTGATTGTTTTTTCTTTAAGCTCTGCATACTTACCAACGTAAAAAGCTCCAGCTGTATAAAGATGTCCGCCGCCGCCTAGTGACTCTGCGATACTGAGGACTTCTATACGTCCTTTACTGCGTAAAGAGACTTTGTATTTGTCGAGGTTGTCTTCTCTTAGGAGGACGGCAGCTTCTAATGACTCAATATTCATCACCATATCAATCAAATCTCTGGAATCTTCTGCAGTTAATTGATGGTTGTTTAAGTCGTTTTTCTTTATTTTTATTAAAGCAAAGTGGCCATCGGAGAAGTATTCAATATTTTTCAGGGCATCAGAGAGAAATTGAAACTTCTTAATAGATTGGTGGCCAAAGAGTTGTCTATGGATTTCATCAGGGTGGTGTTCATGTTTTAATAGATCTACAGCAATTTCATGTGATTTTGGAGAATTTCTAACGTAACGAAAAACTTGAGTGTCAAAGGCAATACTTGTGTAAAGAGCTTTTGCAATATTCTCATCTAATGGGATATTTAATTTTTTAATAATATCATAGACCATCTCTCCTGTACTAGCAGCTTGGGTATTTATGACTGAGCCCTGTGTGGGCTTGGGGCCTTTATTTAATACAGGATGATGGTCAACGAAAATAATCTCTTTACACTGCTGTTCCAGTTTTTCATAGAGTTTGCCAAGCATACGTGAATCATTTGTATCAAAAATGAGGGCAAGATCTGTGTTTTCAACAGGATCGTGAGGAGATTCAAAAACACCTACATGTTGATCTGGATTTAAAAAATTATATTTCGGTGCTGTTTGGTCGAGATTTAGAATTCTAACTTGTTTTCCTATTTTTTTTAATGCGTGATAAAGCGCAATTTCAGAGCCTAATCCATCGCCATCACATTCCCGATGTGTACTCAGAATAAGTGAACGAGCTGTTTTAATTTTTTGAACGATATGATCCACAGTTATAATCTCTCTTTACGCTCTATTTTATCGGAGGGATTTCATTTTTTCTATATATCACTTTTGTCTAGCCAAAGGCTTTTAGAGCTAAAGAGGCAATTCCCAGAAAAGAGAAGAACCCGAAAACATCTGTAATAGTTGTCACGATAACTCCACTTCCAGAGGTGGGGTCCCAATTGAGCCGTTTTAAGAATATGGGTATGAGTGTCCCAAAGGAGGCTGCCACCAATGAATTTATGAGCATGGCTATGCTTATAACAATCGATACAGTGAGGTTATTTTTCCAAAAATAAACCAGAAACCCTGCAGATATACCAGTGATCAGGCCTAAGCCAAGACCGACAGTGACTTCTTTTAACCAAGCCTTTGAAATAGTCGTGAATCGAAGATCTCCAATAGCTAAACCTCTTGTCATAACTGTGAGTGATTGAATAGCTGTGTTTCCTCCCACGCCTGCGACAATATTATTAAGAGTGGCTAATATAATAAGTTCGCTCATTGTTTTTTCAAATTGTGCAACAACTAAACTGACTAGAGTGGCAAGAAACAGATTGATAAACATCCAGGGAAGACGGTTTTTAAATGAAAAAAGAGGTGAGCTACAAATGCGATCACCTTCTTGTAGTCCGGCAGAGGCGTAGGCATCTGCAGTGGCCTGTTCTTGAATAATATCTAAAACATCGTCTACTGTAATTAAACCGATAAGTTCCCCATCCGATTCAATCACAGGAAGAGCGACAAAATCATAGTGGTTTACAAGTTGTGCTACTTTTTGCGAGCTAAAAGAGGGCATTACAGTGATAATTTCTCTTTTCATAATCTCAGAGACAGGTTTGTCAGCCGGGGCTGTAACAAGATCCCTGAGAGAAAGAACGCCTTTTAATCGAGAATCTTTATCTGTGCAATAAACATAGTAGAGGGATTCTTCATGTTTACGTATGCTTTCAATAGCGCATTGGGCGTTTAAGTTTTCATTCAAGGTGAACACTTGAGTTGTCATATTTCTGCCAGCCGTATTTTCAGGATAATTAAGAATTTGCTGGATACGTTTTTTTTGACTCTGAGAAATGTGTTCTAGGATATAAGATTTCTTTTCTTTTTCTATGAGATTTAAGAAATAGGCTCCCTCGTCGGGGGGAGCTTTTTTAAAAAAATCAAGTTGATGCTTTGAAGACAGTAGGGAAAAAATCCACAGAATACGATCTTTTGGGAGTTGATGCATAGCATCATATATTTTATGAACGCTCATAAGAGCTTCTGTGAAAATACGCGCTTCATGAGTATTGAGATGATTATAGAGACGTGATAGGTCTTGGGGTTTAAATTTTCGTAAAATGGCTCTTAACGGCCGATTATTGCGGCTTGCGAGTAGTCTTTTGATAATAGAAATGTTAGACGCATTGAGCTTCATAGAGAATACCGCTAGTTACTAGCCTTCCAAGCTATATGTCTATAGGAATTTTGTGGGTTTAGAAAGATTTAAGACAGTGAGAGAAAGATTATGAATAAAGCGTTGCCTGTTACCTTGAATGGTAAAAAAAAATTAGAAGCTGAATTAAAGGCCCTATTGCATGAAGAACGTCCCAAGGTGATTACGGCTATTGAGGAAGCAAGGGCTAATGGCGATCTGAGTGAAAATGCAGATTATGATGCCGCTAAAGAGCGTCAGGCTTGGATTGAAGCCAGAGTTCAGGATATTCAACATCAGTTAGCAGGGGCGGAAGTCGTAGACACTTCCAAATTAAAATCAGAAACCGTTATATTTGGAGCCTTTGTAAAAGTTCGAGCCAATGGAGATCAAGTTTTTGACTATCAAATAGTTGGTTCAGCAGAGGCTGATGTAAAGGAAGGAAAAGTCTCTATTGTTTCTCCATTGGGAAAAGCTCTTGTGGGAAAAAGAGTGGGTGATGAACTTATAGTTCAAGCTCCAACGGGTGAAAAAGAATACGAGGTTTTGGAAATATATTTTAAGTAGAAGAATTTCTCCCAAAACCAACGACTGCGATCGTATCCAGCTAAAAAATCCCTTCAATGAACGTGCTCTCAAATATGCCATCAGTCCTTTTTTTCTTACTAAGCACATGTTTTCATTACGAAGTTGGTTTTAGGATGGGCTCTTAATATATTTTTTTAAAATAAAAGGTGCTGCAATAGTTGTTGTAATACTCATAAGTATAAGTATGGAAAATAGAGATTGGTTAATAAAGCCCCTTGAGTAGGCGATATCAGCCGCCACTAAATCCATACCGCCTCGACTGTTTAGGATAACACCTATAGCAACAGAATCGTTGTTTTTCATATGTTGTAACTGACTACCTAGCCACCCTCCTATAGCTTTTGAAAAGAAAGAAAAGATAATAATGAGAAGTAGTAGGCCTACTTGTTCAAATGCTCGTGAACTGAATTGTAGTCCAAGATAGCCAAAAAATAGAGGTGCTAAAAAACCCTGTGATAAAGTATTTATTGTTTTCTCTAGCTCTAAAAATCTAGATTTTAAGAAAAGTTGCCGGTCAATGAGTAGAGCACCAAAGAAAGCTCCAATAATAAAGTGAAACCCTAAGAGTTCACTAATGGAACTAAATACCAATACAAACAACATAACTATTCCAAAAAATGCTTCGCTACCAAAGAGATCTATAATTTTTTCGAAAATAAGTTTCACATGAAGTCCGCGATTTTGCATTTCCTGTATGGCCCAGTTTACGAGAATAATAAATGCTGTTAAAAGGACAAGTTTCATTCCTATTGAAGACATCGATATAATCACAGATTTAAAAGATTTCTCTTCTGGCATATTGATAAGAATACCAAGTAGCAAGAGTGCAACAATGTCGTTTAAAACGGCTGTTGCGACTGTATAGCGTCCGACTTTTGTATTTAAAAGATCAAAACTATTGAGTAGTTTTAAGCAAACAGGAAGGGCTGTGATAGAAATGCATAATCCTAAGAAAATAGATCGTACAGGGTCAAATGAGTAGATCATACCTATAAAAATGCCTGACATAAAAGGAAGGATGAAGCTTATGGCAGCTATTTTAAGAGCTTTTCCTTTAATGGCATTGACCACATCTTTAAATTCCATCTCAAGTCCCGCTGAAAGGACGAGTATAAAGACAGCCAGTTCTGCAATAGCGTGAAGGTGTGAATTGGGTTCAATAAAATTCAAAACAGCCGGGCCTAAGAGAATGCCAGCTAACATATCTCCTGCAATGGAAGGTTGCCCAAATCGGTTAAAAACCTCTCCAAGAAGTCGTGAGGCGACTAATAGTAAGAGAATACTCGTTAGAAGTGGGGTATGAGCTGCAACATCCATATTTGAAAGACTAGCATTAAAAACACACAAAATTAATATCTGTTTTTTATAATGTTTGTTTTTAGCTCAATTAATATTGGTCTTATTGTTATATAAGACTTGTTATTGACGAATAAACATTCCTGTGTATTGTTCCATTGTTTAATAAGGGGTAATTTTTTAAGTATTTTTACATTTTTAATAGAAGGGTTCATTTTTTGATGGGCATAAAATTTATGTATTTATTTAGGGCAGAGGTAGCATGTTAGGTTTTGGGTACGGTGGAGTTATTTCAAGTTTTATAAATCAAGAGAAACAAACTTCTGATGAAAAATGGATGTATGAGGCTCTTAAAGAGGCCACTTTGTGTCAAGGGCACCCCAACCCCAATCCCTCTGTGGGGTGTGTAATTGTTAAAGAAGGGCGGTGTATTGGTCGTGGTCATACTCAAAGTTATAAATTTGAACATGCCGAACGTAAAGCTTTTGAAAGTGTTCAAAACTCTGAAGAACTCATTGGAGCAACGATTTATGTCACTCTTGAACCCTGTTCTAATCAAGGACATCAACCTCCTTGTTTGGATCTATTAAAACCTATTTCTAGAATTGTTATTGGATGTGAAGATCCAAATCCTGAAATATCATCTATAGAAACATTGAAGAATATGGGAAAAGAAGTTATTGTTGGTGTTCTTAGGTCAGAATGTGAAATGCTAATTTCTGCATTTGCTCACCAGATAAATAGGGGAGAGGTGTTTTTAGGTGTTAAGTGGGCACAGAGTCTTGATGGGATGATGGCGGATGATTGGGGTCAATCAAAATGGATTTCATCAGAGGCATCAAGAGATTATGCCCATGTCTTAAGACAAAGATATGATGCTATAGCTGTAGGGGGAGGGACAGTTTTGCAAGATGTTCCCTCTCTTACTGTACGAAGTGATGCCATTATTAAAAAACGGCAACCCATTAAGTTTATTTTTGATCCAAATGGTCATTTGTTTCAGATAACAGATCAGCAATTAAATGTGTTAAAAGATAAGACGTTTACCCCTGAAGTGAATGTTTTTATTTATACGAAACGAAAGCATTGCCGACCCGGTCCTTTAGCCTCTTGGATAAAAACAGTAAAACATGTTCAGATTATTCCCTTAGAAGATCGTAAAGATCCATTCGAGGAGTTTGTTGAGAGCTTTAAGTTAGGGTGGATTTCAGAAAAACTGGGAAGGCCATTTCAGAGTGTGCTTATCGAGGGTGGATCTCGATTTATTCAAGGTTTGGTTGAAAGAGGCTTAGTTCATTTTGCCCATGTCTTTATATCACCAAAGTGGATTGGGGGCGGGAAATATAAAATAGGATTAGAAAAACCGCACCATCTTGAAAAGGCTTTTTTATGGAAACCACAGATATGTTTACCTTTGGGTGAAGATGTGCTTATGGAATTTAAGCTTTAAACAGTCCGATTTTATAAACCAAAGTGGCTTAGTGTCTGTGTGTTTTTTTCTTTTTCGTATGAGTGTCGATTTGTCTTTGTAGCTTATTTTTCACATCGTTGAGGGCAATATGAAAATCTCTATCTTCAGATGTGGCAACGAGATTGGTCTTTGAATGGACATAGTGCATTTGAATATGGAAAATATCCCCTGTCATCTGTAAGCGCACTCGTACATCTGCTTTATGTGATAAATGAGCTTCAATTTGTTCTATCTTTTGGTGAATTTCTTTTTTAATGGCTTCCGTAACTTTAAAATCATCACCTACAAGTATTTCCATCACCTATCCTTATTATATTAGGCACAGCTTTATTTAATATTAAGGTATTGTAATGACTAATAGATAAGATATTTTGGATTTGTCTCAAAATGAAATAGCCTTTATGATTTTTTTCATAAGTGTTGAAGAGCATAGGTAAAGGGTAAGTCTATAAAAATTTTGATAGAAATCAATTGTAGTTCTATTTTCTAAAACATCAAAACGGGACCTTAAACCTAGTAAAAGAAAGTGTATATTTCTTTATGTATTGCGTTTCAAATTAAGATAGAGTGTTTAAGATAAGGACGAAGGACTAGATTTTCTTTGTTTATTAGGAAGATTAAAAAAAATCAAGATAGGGGTAAACTATTTATTGGAAAATTCCGTTAGTATTATAGCAAGTGTGTGGAAGGTTATAAATATTCATTTGAAATGAAAGGTTTTTTCAATGAAACATTTTACGATAACGCAATGTAAATGGTTATTTTTACCCTTATTTTTTGTTTTTGTGGGTTGTTCGGATGATGAGGAGAAACCTCCTGTAGGACCACAAACAAACCCGATAGGGCTTTTTGATATTTATAACCCCGCTAAACAACAAGCATTTGAGTGGGAATGTCCTGAGGACAGAAGTTCTGGAGGACAAACTTGTCAATATAGATACGTTGTTAATACAGATAGCCAGCATAATTTTGGAACGGGAAGTGAATATTCATCAACTAGCACATCATTCACTTCAACGCCTACTGACGATGGTGTTTTTTACCTTCATGTTCAATATCGTATTTGTAACTCTTCCGTACCCGGATCTTGTAATGAATCTGATGTCTTTACATCAAGATTTGCCTTAGATAACACAGCACCTGAAGTTGAAGTTAACTCTGATCTTGAAGATGTGAATGCTTCAAATCAATCCAGTTATTCTGTTTCAGGAACATGTACAGCCGGTGATGGGGATGTAACAGTCAGAGTATCTGATGGTACTGATACAGCCACCTCTCAATCCGTTATACAATTTCAAGCTCCTACATGTGCCAATGCAACATGTGGAGATACGGATTGTTCTGGAGGACTTGGATCAGGACCTTGGTTTCGATGTCAAGAAGATCATGGACTTGAGAATGATTTTGGTAATGGACATTTATCAGCAAATGTTGGAAATTGTTGTATTTCTGCTGAGGAAACAACAACGACTACAACTACCAGTTCAACGACTCTAGAAAGTCCACCTACTACAACAACCACTACCACTCTAGAAGAAGTGGTTGGAGGGATTACAAGAGTAACAAGTTGTGTTGCAGGAGAGACAGAGGGCACTTGGTCAGTAAATGTTGATGTTTCTACTTTATTAGATGGAACTTTAAGTGTCTCAGCAGCTCAGACAGACTTCGTTGGTAACACAGGTAGTTCGTCAGTTAGAATGGTACAAAAAGATATAACGTCTCCAGCGGTAGCGATTGCAGATACAGTGGGGAATATAACTTCTGACAATGTCGACAGTTATTCTGTTTCAGGAACATGTGCTTCAGGTGAAGGTGATGTGAGTGTGAGTGTTGGTGCAATTACGGGAACATCGCCTTGTAGTGATACGGGAACATGGGAAGTTACAGGCTTGAATGTTGCAAGTTTAGCTGAAGGAAATGTTGAAATCTCTGCAACTCAGACAGACAGTTCGGGTAATGAAGCCACAGCCACTAAAACAGTGACAAAAAATACGGGAACCACTCCTACCCCTGTAACCGTAGCGATTACAACTGCGGCTGATATCAGTTCTTCTAATGCTCAAAGTTATTCTGTTTCAGGAACGTGTACAGCCAATAGTGGTGATGTGAGTGTTACAGTAGGAACTATAACAAAGACAGTATCTTGTAGCGGTACGGGGACTTGGGATGCAACAGGTTTAGATGTTTCTGGTTTAGTTAATGGAAATGTCGTTATTCGTGCCGTACAAGCCGGGGCTTCAGCAAATAGAACTGTTCAAAAAAATACCTCCACTTCAAATATAACAATTAATACTGCGCCTGATATTAATGCTTCCAACGTTCAGACTTATTCTGTTTCAGGAACGTGTACGGCAAATAGTGGCACTGTAACTGTCAATACCCAAGTTAGTGGTACCAACACAAGATTAACAAGAGTATCGTCTTGTTCTCCAAGCGGGGTATGGAATGTTACGGATTGGGATGTATCGAGTTTGGCTGATTCTGGTAGTATAGAGATCACTGTTTCTCAAGGGGTAGGCACTGCTACAGAGAGTGTTAAAAAAGATGCAACTATTCCTAATGTAACGATCACTAGAGCAGAAAACATTAATGCCAATACTTTTATTAGTTATGCTATTTTAGGAACCTGTACATCTGGAGATGGTGCTGTTGTTGTGAGCTTTGGGGATGAGTCTAATGAATCATTATCGTGTTCTTCATCTGGAGGATGGTCTTTCACTCCTTCTAATGTAAATAGTTTAACAGATGGAAGTGTTCAAATCGTTGTTACTCAAACAGATGATATAGGTAATAGAGGAAGAGCGGTAAGGTCTATAATTAAGGATACAACACCTCCAGGTGTGACAATTAATGAACCTAACCCTATTAATGATATTAGAGAGAGTTACGCTGTCTCAGGAACGTGTACAGAAAATGGTCGGATAGTAAATCTCACATTGAACGCAGTAGGGGTAACAACACCAGTACAAGGCAGATCAACTTGTTCGAATGGTACATGGTCGGTTACGAATTTGGATATTTCTAGTTTAACATCAAGTGGAAATGTAAGCATTGTCGCTATTCACACAGATTCTGGAGGTAATGAAGGTCGTGATACAAAAACGATTATACGTTCGACTAACTTTATCACTATATGGAGGATTGTGAAGGATGCTGATAATACCGATGATACAGATGTGACAGTTACACTTCCTCTTCACGATAATACCAGTTATGGCTTTAACGTCAATTGGGGAGATATTCATTGTGAAGCTGATGGGCATTGTACAAGTGGTAATGAAAATGTTCAGGACATTACAACAGCAGAAGCAGTTCATAAATATAATCGATCTGGTGCATATACAGTAACGATAACAAAAACTGAGAACAGTAGCGGCTTACCGAAATGGAGTTTTAAAGATGGAGATGGAAACGACGGTAAGAGCAAAGAGAAATTAGTTCAAGTCGTATCGTTAGGAAATATGGGGTGGACAGATCTCAGAGGTGCTTTTGAAGGGGCTATCAATTTAACTTCATTTTCTGGAGGAGATACTTCGGAAGTTACAGATATGAGCTCAATGTTTAAAGGTGCTGCAAAGCTGGCAACTTTGGATCTCTCTGTTTTTAATACTGCAGCAGTTACGAATATGAGCAGTATGTTTGAAGGGGCCACTGCACTGACATCTCTAGATCTTTCTGATTTTGACACTAGTGCAGTTACGAATATGAGTGCCATGTTTAAGAACACTACAAGATTGGCAACGTTGAAAGGTCTTAAGAGGGTAAAAATGAAAGGTTCTGATTTATTTGACACTTCAAGAGTTACTGATATGAGCAGTATGTTTGAAGGGGCCACTGCACTGACAAGTTTGGATCTTTCAGATTTTAATACTTTAATTGTTCAAAATATGAGTGCCATGTTTAAGGATACTTTAAGACTGGCAGAATTAGATCTGGGTATTGCTACTAATGAAAATCCTTCGTTTACTACTGCAACTGTTACAGATATGAGCAGTATGTTTCAAGGGGCTTCTGCACTGATAACATGGAACGATGTTGAGTTTTTTGACACTCGAGTAGTTCAAGATATAAGTGCCATGTTTAGAGGTGCTACAAGATTGGCAGAAATTGATCTTAGCACTTCAGATGATCCAAATAGTTGGGATGTCGGTGGTATCACTAATATGGATTCTATGTTCTTTGGGTGTACAGGGTTGACGAGGTTAGATTTAACGGGTTGGTCTTTGAATGGAAGCGTTGATTCTAGTAATATTTTCCATAATGTTCCAGATACAGCAACGTTTATCTGCGATCAGGATGCGGCTGAAGATGCGCTCGGAACTATTTTCGGAAGAGATTGTTCGGCTGAATAAAAAAAGAAGCGTGAAGGCCTAGTTCAAACGAATTGGGAGAGCTGGGTCTAAGTTGCTTCAGTTTGTATCTGACTTATTCCCATAATTTTCTTTTTTTATGTTTAGGAGAGAGTTTTTCTAAGCAGGATTCAAAAGCTCAGACAGTTCTGAGGGCCGCAGCTCGTCTCTCCCTTCGGGAGATACGCCCTGCGCCTCAGAAAACTCGTTTTGAACCCTGCTTAGAAAAACTCTCTCCGTAATATCCCTAAAATTATAAACTCGTCCACTCTCACGATACGCCCTACGCTCCAGAAATAAATAAATCCCTCTCTCTTCAAAAAAACTTTTAAATAACTTCAAGATCTCAAATACACGCTTGACGGATTTTTTATGAAGATGAATAATTTTTATGTGATCCCTTTAGCAGTCTAAGAAATGAGGCTAAAGAAAGATTGGAAAATATGGGAGATAGAGCTTTGATAATTAGGGGCCTTCAACTATTTGTGTTAACAGCAAGTTTATCTTTAAATGCAGCAATTCCTAAGCATTCAGATACCATAGCGGACCTCCTTGAAAAACCTTTAAAACAGAGAGTTGTACAACTTAAGGAATATGGCGAGACGGGTGTTCAAAGTCTTTATGATATGGCCTTTAATAAAGATCAGACTGTAAAAATCAGATGGAAGGCTCTGATGACGTTGGTTTATATGGGGCAGAAAGAGAGCCGATCTGTGATTGAGCGAGCGTTGAAGAGCTCGGAGTGGTTTATGAGAGATGCTGGCTTAAAGGCTATGGGGCAAATATCAAAATCTGAGGCTTTGGTTTGGGCACGTCGTTTATTAGTGGACCCTTCGCTTATTGTTCGAACTTCCGCTGTGGCTATTATTAAAAAGTATAATGATAGACAAAGTGCTGAAAAGTTATGGCAAGGACTATATGCTCCTCAAAATTATAGAGGAAAACAGAGCCTTTGGGTGAGACGGCATATAGTAGAGGCTCTGGCTAATATGAATCTAAAAGGGCAAGAGTCTAAGTTTCTGCGTGTGCTTGATGATCAGGATGGGAGTCTCCATGGGCCTGCCATTAAGGGTTTGGAAAAATTAAGGGGATTTACTTTTTCTAAAGAATATAAAACTATTCCATTACAGAAAAATGCATGGAAAAAATGGTGGGCAGAATCTTCTCAGAACCAGCAGAGCACCCTTTAAATTTAGCACATTAAAAGCAAGCTTTTCTTGAGAGATTTCAAAGCGCAGTTCTCTGAGGCGACAATGCTTTTCTTTGAAGAGAGGGTTTTATTTCTTTTCAGAGCGCAGAGCGTATTGTGAGAAGTTGTAAGTAGGTTTTTTGGGCAATTGCAGAGGGAACTTTTCTCAAGTAGGGTTCAAAACGAGTTTTCTGAGGCGCAGGGCGTATCTCCCGAAGGGAGAGACGAGCTGCGAACCCTCAGAGCTGTCTGAGCATTTGGAAGCCCTCAAGAAAAGCTTCCAGCCAAAAGCTAAAAAAAGAAAATTATATAGAGAGCCAAGTGGGCTTTTGAAAAAGCGTTAGATACGAGGCGTTCAAGCTCAAACCGAACGCAGGCGTAGTTTTTCCTACGTCGGAGTGAAGGTTTGAGTGATTGCAACGAAGTAGATGACGCTTTTTCAAAAGTCCACAGATACAAACGGAGCAACTTAGATGATATCTTTTCGACAGTCCTTATTTTAGGCGATTTATTTTTCTTTCAATATCGAGTTCCCTCTCAATGCGATAGAGTAGGCTTAATTCCTCTAGCCCATCAGAGGGAATAGGTACTAGAGGTTCAAAGAAATTTTTTTTTTGAGAAATATCCTTATGAATAGTAACTTGAGTGACATTCTTATGTTTTCTTGAGCGACCTTTTAAGACAACAATTTTTATTTGATTTCTTAGACGGTTTTTGTTTTTTTGTTTTTCGTGTGGCGGTAGCCAGACACTTTCTCTGAGAATATAGTTTGTTTGTAAAACTCCTGATTCATAATCATTAACAGAAAGACGGTACTTTGAAAGTGCTGCCCGAGCCGCTTTAAAGACTTTACCATATTGATTTGGGAAAGTTTTGTTTATAGCCTCTCTATGATTTTCAGATTCAGCCTTGGGGGGTGAAAATGAACTGCAACCCATAACCCAAATTAAACTGATCATACATATTAAATAGCATCTTTTTTGAAAGTAAATAGGCAAGAGTATGATTCTCATAATATGACCTTATCTGTATAATCTTCTGTTATAATAAATAACCTACTTTTACCCTAAAATCTTGAGAGAGTAAGATATTTTATAATCATAAAAATATATTAATTCATTTTAAGATCAATTTAAAGTGCCATCTTGTTATAAATTTTATGGTTGAGTAAAAAGTGTTTCTAACAAAAGTCCGGAACTTTCTAATCCTGCTATTTTATAAACAGAGTGAACACGTCTAGTTCCTGTGTCCTTATTCTGTTCAAGAAGAATTAAAATATCTACAGAAAGCGTTATTAAGCGGCGGATAGATTCCAGGTTCCATTCAGGGGCTCCCATTTGAATAAGCATTTCTAATCTAAGAAGAGCTTCTTTTGCTGATTGGGAATGGATAGAAAATAGACTTCCTCGATGGCCTGTGGATAGGGCCATTAAAAAATCTTTGGTTTCTGAACCACGAGCTTCACCTAGAACAAGGGATTCTGGTCTCATTCTGAGAGCGTGATAGATAAGGTCTGAATACCCTATATTTTTTTGAAAAGTCGTCAATCGTATAGATTTTGGATGGGAAAGTAGAATTTCTTTCGTGTCTTCTAGAATAATAAAACGTCGTTCAGTGTCTTCCTTTAAAAGAGCGGATATAAAAGTGGTTTTTCCCGATCCCGTAGGTCCAATAATAAGAAAGTTTTTTCTTTGATTAAAATTCTCCATAATCAAAGAATATATAGAATTGTTTTTTAAAAGATCCTTTAGACAAAAATTATGAGTTACAGATTTTCTAAAGCTTAGGAGAAAGTGGCTAGAGATAGGAGGACCTATAACTTGAACACGCCACTTTTTCCAATCTGAAGACACGAAGGGTTCGGCTTGTGAGATATCCATGTTTATATCTGATAAGATTTTAAAAACGAATCTATTGTATGTGTTTTTTGATAAAAAGTTTTGGGAATGTCTATAAAACTTCCCTTGAGTTTCATAAAAAATCTGGGATTCACTGTTACATAAGATTTCTGTAACTTGAGGTTCGGAGAGGAGATCTGTAAGGGGGCCATATTCAAAGAAATCTTTTTCAATTTGTTTTTTTTCTTTTTGAGGGATGTGTTTGATTTTTTCTTTAATATATTTTTCTATTTGTAGAACTTCGTTATTTTCATGAGCTTTATCAAATTCATCTTTGAAATTGTTAAGGAGTTCATTGACCAAATTATTTGTTGCTAATGTCATTTTGTATTCCTTAATAGTGAAGGGGTTACTGTGATAACGAGTTCGGATTTGTTTTTTTGAAAGGCGTGGCTTTTAAATATCTCTCCTAAGATAGGTAGAGAAGAAAGCAGACCGAACCCTGTGGCTGATTGACCTTGAACTTCACGAAATAGGCCAGTGAGAAAAAGAGTTTCCTTAGAAAAGAGATCAAAATATGATGAAACTCTATTTGTTTTAAATGAGGGTATGCCATCTATAGCGTTCCCATAATCTGGACTGGAAATTTCAGTATCGACCCATAAGCGGATCAATTTTTTATGAATTTCTGGCTTAAACTTTAAAAGTACGCCGAATTTTTTCCAACTGATACCCCTTGTTCCATAGTTTATAATTTTTAATGGGATTTCTCCTCCAGCTAGAAATTCTGCGGTTTTTCCATTTCGACAGACTAATTTAGGGTTAGCAATAGTTTTTCCTTTCGTATTGGATAGAAAATCAGTGAGAGAAATTTCTAGAGGGTAAAACTGCATATTTCTAGATACGATTTTTCCAGAAAGTGTTGTGGGCCAAGATATGCCCAGTTTGTTCATTTTGTGATGTGAAACTTCTAAAATGTGTATGTTGATAACAACCTGTTTTGATGGATGAAGAACCCCTTCAGATTCAATAATAGGAATGCCTAATTTTTTTATTTGATCCATTAAACTAGATTTATTGTTTATGTTTGGATGAATAAGGGCTCTTAATTGGGGTGAAAAATCAAATGTAGGTTTTGTATCTGAATTTTTAAATCTATTTTGTAGGTTTTTTAAAATAGAGTTTTGTAATTGTTTAGGGATATGAGCTGAAAAAATAAAATCCATACCTTGTAATATATTTGAGATATGAATCCAGTCCCTTATTTTTAAAAGTTTTCCAAAGATTTCAATGCCCCCAGTATTTTTTATTTTCCATTTAAGGCCACGTATATTTTTCAAATAGGAATCAAGGGCTATAATTTTTTGATGAGAGCCTAAAGGCAAAACATGAACGATTTTTGATAGATTGTTACAACGTAAAGTCGCTGTTCCAATTTTCGACCCTGTAATGATAATATGATTTTCAGTGGCACGAGCTTTAACGACTTTTGCGTTGGAATTATGGACAGAGTGACAGGCATTCCAGTTGAGGGTTAAGGACTGATGAAGTTCCAAAACCTCTGTGGAAAAGACAAGTTTGGAAAGTAATAATAATTTAAGAAAAATCATGGAATTAATGGAATGCAAAAAGCAGAGAACTCTTATATGCTAATATAGCTTATCTAGACGTAAATTATGTCCGAAATACAGCTTATTATTAGATTTCTCGGACATATCTCCATTTTAAGTTCTTATCTGGCTTATATTTGATAAGTGATACTATATGTGGTATCATTTGCTTTGATGGGGCGATTGAGGCGTGGAAACTATATCTTTATTTGGTATGTAGGAGATCATCCACCACCTCATGTTCATATTTTTAAGGGAGGCAGAGAGATTGCCAAATATGACTTGTTGGAAAGAGTGGCTATTAAGGGAGTTATCTCAAAGAAGCTTGAAAAGCTGCTCAGTGAGTTGATTGAAGAAGGAGTGTTTGATGAGATCTTATAAAATCAAAAAAGTATTTTATAATAATAGAAAAAAAGTTATTGAAGTCGAATCAGCTAAAGGTCGGTTTTGGTTGCCATATTCTAAGTTGATGAATAAGCCGACAAAGACTAATCCCATTAAAGATTTATATATAGATAAAGAACTTGCAAACACTGCAATTACCTACGTTTTAAAAGATGGAACTGAGGATTCACTGCCTTTTGATGCTTTTTTGGATTTCAATAAAGATCCAGACTATATACGAGAGATTGAACTTTATAATTTAACAGTAAAAACAAATTCATTGTTGAAAAAATCTGGAATGAGTAAAAGAGAGATTTGTCGGCGAATGAATACTTCTATGAGTCAATTGTCTCGTCTTCTTGATGTAACAAATTATTCGAAAACATTTGATCAACTTATTAAGTTAAATACAATCCTTGGTGTTGAAGTGAAGATTGAAGTTCTTGAGAAAGTGGTTTAGTTTTATAGACTACGATTTGGCTTATTTTGATCTTGGAACAGAACTGTAAAATTGCATCTTTAGAGATCCCTCCCTCGCTACCATTACACAACGCTCCTTTCCGGACACATAGGTTACAGATTATTCCGAAGACATGGGTAACACTTTCGGTCCAAATAGGATTTGGCTCCTACGTGGTTTCGCATCCAGCTCAACCACTGCGTAGCCTCCCCTCAGTCGTTAAACAAAACCTCCTGTTTTGTTTCTCCGTGCTAAAAGCTAACGCTTTCATCACGGGTCACTTCTTTGCTTCAAATCCCTCTTCTACGAATTATAATTAATTTGGAAGACTTATTTTTATTTAGCAAATTTTTTATAAAATGGTAGCGAGGGAGGGATTTGAACCCCCGACACGCGGATTATGATTCCGCTGCTCTAACCAACTGAGCTACCCCGCCTAAGTCTTTATTAAAAGACGTGATTTTTAGATTTTGTCAATGGGGAAAATTAATCTCCGATGACTTCAATATAAACACCCTGTTGAGAGAGATCTGTGGCGTGGATCACGAAGTTCATATGAGGATTTGGTGCACTTTCATGGGGAGGGAACCAAAAAAGCCTAAGGCCATTTTGTCTTCTAAGATGGGGATAGTTACGGATTATTCTTTGATAAATGTTTGTGTCTTCTATAGAGCCATCAATCTGAATGGCATTTAAGAAAGTGTGCCCATCATTGCTAGATTCTCCAATATAGGCAACGACACTGTGGCTTAAGGAATCATTAATGGCCCTATGGTGGACCACTTCATTTGTGGGTATTATGATTTCTCCATAGTTTTGGTTAAATCCACCGTAGTAGGGTAGGTTAGTTTTTAGAAAATCTAAATCTAAATAGTCCGTATCATTAGCAGCTAGTACAATAGTTTTTGCTGCAAATGCAGATGCAGAAACAGAACTTCCTCCTATTTCTTGTCCATCAGAGAATTTGGCACTGTTAACAGGAACACGAATATCAATAGATTCTGAATCTATAGCTGAAGTTTCACCAAAATGTCCTACAGCTATAACATCTCTATGATCTGCTGGAATAAGAATTTCTTGTCGACCAACAATTCCATCATCATTAGTTATTTGAAGAGATTGTAATTTATCAGATCGAATGATAACGCGAAATTCTCTAGCTACAACAGTGCCTTTTTTATAAACTCTAATTTTATAATCTCCGCGATCTAACCGAATAGCGGCGGATTCTTTAGGATAAGAGGAATATTTTCTGGCTTCTTCTGCTGCGGCATCAGATCCAGATTCAGACTCTTGTTCAAAAATGTCTTCTCGAGATATGCCAGATTGAATTTTATCCACATGTGCAACACTTTGGCCTTCTGAATTAAAAATTTCAAAACCCAAATCGTCAGTTGTCGTGTAATTGGGGTCATTTTGGAAATCAGTCCACGTTAATGTGATGTTAACTGTGTTGTTATCTAACTTATTGTTAAATTTAATTATAGAGTCTAAATAACGCGTTTTTCCTGTATATATTAAGTTATGAGGATCTCCTGTTGCATTGATCCAAATGATACCTTCATTTATAGCTTTAGAAATTTCATGATTTATAAAACCTGTACCATCAAAATTTCCTCCCCATTCCCAGACTTGAGAGTAGAGGACTATATCAACATTAAGTTGAATGACTTTTTCAATAGCAGCTTGGAAGTTAGTAAATCCATTTGTATTGATAAGATAAAACTGTGGTCCGTTTTCGTTTTTACCAGTTAACTCCCACACAATATTCGCCATCCGTAAGCCATGATCAGAGTTTTTTTGAGGGTTTTCTATACCCTCTATTAACTGTGCATTTCGAGGCAAAGTTTTTCCATCGGCTTGGAATCCTAAAAAACCGTTGTCTAGTATGGCAATTTTAATATCTTCAATATTTTCAGAATTGATTTGGTTGATGTTTAATTGTCTTTGGAGTTGATGAACATCAATTAAAGTAGCGGCTTGAGATGTTAAAGAAAATAATATTGTTATCAACATTAAAATTTTCATTCTCTCTCTCTCTCTCTCTCTCTCTCTCTCTCTCTCTCTCTCTCTCTCTCTCTCTCTACTAGTTGTTGTGTGTGCTGGCTTAAGTCGTTATTTTTTACTAATCACCGAGCTTGACTGCTATTTGTGAGCCATAGACAAAGTCAGCGTATTCAATGAAAATATAAGGGCTGCTCCCTTATATTTTACCAGTAGAAATAGTATCTATAACCGTACCAATTGTACCTGTAGCGTGGATAAAACCAGCGTCCAGAATAACCCCACCAGCCACGGTATCTCCAGCTGCTTGAGTTCCAACCTCTCCAGCCATACCAGTAGTAGTAGTAAGAGTCGACTGAGGTGGTTTCATCCAGTTCTGATTTAAGTTTGGGGGATTGTACTAAATCACCGTTGGTTACTGAAGCTAGAGTTGATTTTTGAAATTCTACATCTGCCTGGTGTGTTTCTAAACGTTCGGCAATGTGTTGAGCTCGGAGAGCTTCTGGAATATCTTCTATCCCTTCTCTATTTATGTTAAAAATTTGAATTCTATCTGTTCCTTCAGCTTCTTTAACCACAATCATATCTTGTGTCTGTGGAGCCGGAAAGGTTTGGTTTGTGATATGCTCAATAGGGGCATCTAACTCTGAAGTCACATTGGCAAACGCAGTTAATGCAAGGGTGAGAAAAATAAATTTTAGTGATTTCATATATCTTCTCCTTTTTTAAGGAAGAGCTTTCTTCCTTATCCTGGTGGGTACTGTTGCAAAGATTAATATATAACTCGTAAAATCTCATTATTAATGCTCCGCATTGAAATTCTTACAAGATCTTATTTCTAAAGCTGTAAATTTCACCTTATAGAAAAAAAGTCTACCTACGAAACTTCTCAAAGATGTATTCAATTTATGGTAGGTAGGAGTCCATGACGAAATGGATTTTGATTATAATTATGCCTTTAACTTTAGAAGCAAATGGAGTTGTTCAGAATATCTATTGTCAGGAAAATGTATCAGAACCGTCTGTATCAGTTGATGTTCAGCTCAGTGAACCCATTAATCCTATTTCTAGGGATGAGCGAATTCACCTTTCAGCTCGGATGACTCTTACTTTTTTGAAGGGTGTACTAGTTGGACAGGGTCTTGTGCGCACTTTTAATTTTGAAGATGATGTCTATGTTATTAAACGTGGTAAAAACTCTGATTATAAGATTAAGATTGTTTGGGGAGCTATGGGACGAGCAGAAGTGAATCTTTTAGAAATTGTCCCGGTTGTAAATCGTTCTCGTTTTCTTAAAGTTGAAACTTATTCTGGAGAATATTTGGGTGGTATGGATATTGCCAACATCCAACAGAATAGTCTTATTGAAAGAATTGCTTTAAGTGTTCCTCTAGCTTGTACAACTGATGATGGAAAGAACGAAGAAGAATAAAGTCTGTCAGTTCAGCTAAAATTAAGAGAATCATTTCTTGTCCTTTTTAAAATCTTATAAGTCCAAAAAATAGGATAGTAGGCTCGAGTAAAGTTAGCTTTCATTTTGGTTAATTGTAATGAAATCCTCATTGTTTCACGCAATGTGGATCAGGAGACAATAAAAAAGGCGACAGAAGTTGTCGCCTTTTTAAATATTCAATTTTGAGTTCTTCTTAGAAAGTAATATTCCAAGTTTCGCCATTTAGCTTTTGTCGAACGACAATGACTCCTATGGCATGTTTATCTTCTGTAGGATCTCTTCCGATTCCTCTACTATTTCTTTCAGAAATAAGGACGATATATGCACGGTCGTTACATTCTGCGAGGACTCCAGAATTAGATCCTTCATCAAGGCAGTAAACTCGGCCATCTCCAGGTCGCCCTTCAGGTAGATGTTGTACAACTCTGGTCTGGTCGAGTTTCCAGTAAGCGTAAGGCAAGTTAAGCATACTCGTATCAGCCTCTTCATTTAAAATACGAGCTGTATACTGTGAGTGAAACTTAATAGGTTTATCAACACCTTGTAGGGTTATAGAACCGTTTACAGATTCATGTCTTCCCCATGTAACGCGCATTTTAGTTTTTAAATCTACACTTTCAACACTAGCCTGAGCTGCCACGGAGTTAGCTAGCATTTGGTTAAAGTTAGAATTGGGAAAGAGTTCTAAAATAGCTTTTTCCTGTATACTACTAATGAAGCTAGGGTTGTTTACCGCTTTGGCAGGTACTTCCTCGCCTCTTTCAGTTGTGGAAACTACAGGTGCTGTATCTCCTTCTGTTGCGACTTCAGTGTCTGATTTAGTAGAAGAAGATGTGCCGCTTTCTTCTGTTCCTTCACTTACATTCTCTGTGCTTACTAGATCACCTGTTGATGCTAAAGGTGAATTCCCACCTCTTTCTCTTGTTGAGCTGGCACCACAAGATACAAGAAAAGCGAGTGAGCTTATTAGTAGCGATATGGCTAAAAATCTCATGATAAGATCTCCTTGTTTGTGTTACGTTAAGTGCCCTATAAATGAGGAACAACAAAACTTTTAACCAAGGACCTTATCTGAAAGTCCTGTATTTTCCAACTGAAAATTGATTTTTTGTATAATTTTTATAGTTGATATCTATAGTTTTTTTAAATATATTTATAATAACTATGAATTTGACGTTAACACAGCTTAAATACTGTATAGAGGTGTATAGGCAAAAGAGCTTTGGTGAGGCGGCTCGTTTTTGTTGTGTCACTCAACCGACTTTAAGCCTTCAAATTCAGAAAATGGAATCGGCTATAGGGATCAAAATTTTTGATCGGTCCAAAAAGCCTGTTGAACCCACATATTTAGGCCTGAAAGTGATTGAAAGAGCACGAAGAGTTTTGGATGAAGTTTCTCAAATTAATAGCATGCTTCAAAAGGAAAAGGGCGACATCGTAGGAGAATTTGAATGGGGAGTATTGCCGACATTAGCTCCCTACATAGTGCCATTTTTTTTGGAGGAATTTGCGCTTCGTTATCCCAAAGTGGATTTAATTGTTCATGAATTACAAATAGATGAAATTCTAGAAAAACTTAGAAAAGGGTATTTAGATGCTGGTTTGGTAGTGACTCCATTACAGCAAGAGGGGATTTTTAAAAGAAAGCTGTTTTGTGAGGAATTGTTTGTTTATGTTCATCCAGATCACAAACTATCTCAAAAAAAATCTATTCATCAAAAAGACTTAAACGCTGATGAGGTGTCGCTTCTTTCAGATAAGCACTGTTTTCATTCTCAGGTTATTGAAGTCTGTCAGGGACAGACTGAGGGGGAGCGTAAGAGTTTTATTTTTGAACCTGAAAATTTGGAAACTTTAATGCAGTTGGTAGACCAAACATCAGGATATGCTCTTATTCCTGAGTTAGCTGCTCAAAGTATCATATCAAAAGAAAAAAAAGATTGCATAAAACCTATCACTAGTTCCAAACCTTTGGTAAGGCAGGTGAGTCTTATTTATTCTCGAAGTGTTTTAAAACTAGATATTATAGAGTGTATTGAAAAAGAAATTCTCTCACATATTCCTTTATCTATTAAAGGGGAGGAAGACGCCAAGGTCGTTCCCATGAGGTAGTGTCTATAGAGGAGGGTTTGTCTGCTGTTTTTCAAGGTAAATACTTCGAGATGGGAAGGCAAAAGATACGCCTAAATTCTCTGCTAATTTCAAAATTTCAATGTTTATATTTTTTTTCTGTATAAGTTCTTCTCCCCAATCAGGAACTTTTAAAAAATAATAAACCAATATATTTAAACTAGAGTCTCCATAATCTGTAAAACTCACATGAAATCCCTCTTTACGAGAAAATTTGTTGTCTAGAATGATCTTTTTCACCCCTTCAAGAAAGGCTTCGATTTTTTTAGGTGAAGTGTCATAAGTTAGGCCAAGAATCATACGTGCTCTACGAAAAGACCTTTGTCCCATATTGTCAACATTGGCATTGACCATTTGAGCGTTTGGAACACTCACTAAAGAATTATAAAATGTGCGTACACGTGTTGAACGGAAACCGATGTCTTCCACAGTTCCTTCAACAGAGTCAATAATAACCCAATCACCAATTTGAAAAGGACGATCAAATAAAATCATGAGTGAACCAAAAAAGTTAGCGGCTGTATCTTTAGCGGCTAAAGCAAAAGCTAAGCCCCCTAAGCCTAGACCTGCCATTAAAGAGACAACGTTAACCCCCATGTTTTGTAAGATCACAAGACCACCAACGATAATAGTGGCAAGTTTAAGAGTTTTAATAGCTAAAGGGACAAGCTCGTCATCTAATGTTGTCTCTGTTTTTTGTGTCTGTTTTTTTAAAAAATCTCCTAAAACATCAGAGGCGGAATAGAGGGCCCAAATGGCAGAAATACCAAACAAAATTTGCACGACTCCATTGAGAAGCTGCCCTGTTATATCCTCTAAATTTAAAAAAACAATAGAGAAGGTCCAAAAAGAAGAGGCAATAAGTAACCCAAAAGGGCTCTCTAAGGATTTGATAAACTCACGAATCCAGTAACTGTCTTTTTTATTCCAAAAGTGTTTTATATGGACAAAAAGAAATTCACTGATTTTTTTTATTAAAAGCCCTAAAAGAAAAGAAAGAAAAATACCTAACCACTGCCAGTTTTGAAGATGTAGTGTTTTTCCTTCAATCCATCGGGGAAAGAGTCTATTCACAAGAGGTTCTACATATCGAGCACCTTGCCCAGAACCTTGCAAGTAGGGAAGGCTTTTAACACGTTCATAGAACATTTTTGCTCGTGACCAAGAACTATAAATGATAAGCCATTCGCCCTTACGTTCTCCATCTGATACGGGAAGTAATGTAATTTCTGTATCTTTTAAACGCCAACGCTGGAGTTGGGAGTTATCGGGAATTTTTTCATAATCAATGACAATAACACGATCAATGACTTCCTTTAAAAAAATAGCAGCTTGTTCTTTGTCCTTTAGAGATACAGGTTGGGGAGCTTCAGAAAAGGTGCGGATAGCGTCATTGATTCGTAATTTTGTATCTCTTTGATCGTTTAGCATGCCTTCTCTGTAGTCATTCATTGCTTCAATAAATGTTTTCATTGTGTCTCGAGGGTGGTCTGTCTTTATAGGGTAAAGGCCAGAGTTGGCTTCAGCCGTAGGAGATAAGAAAAGAATAAATAGAGATAAAATGACATGAAACATATGGTATTTTCTCTTATATTTTTGCCTGAAGGTCAACACCGAGTGTTTTTTTAAGGGTGCTGTAACATGTGGTTTAGAAGATCAGGAAAGCAAGTAAACTGTTTTACTGCCCTGAAGGTAAAAGCCAGTTTAAAATCCATGGCGGCATCATCTGATTTGCTTTTAAAGCACCCAATTGCTTTGAAGAGATTAGTAGCGTCAAAATGGATTTCTTAATAGACAGATTATGGAAATAACTTAAGATCACGTGAAAAAGATTTTTAAAAAGAAGGATAAAAGTGATTCTTACTGATTCAGAGATTCTGGAAGAAATAAAACATGGACGTATTGTGGTGGAGCCTTTTCGTAAGGCGTGTTTGGGGACAAATAGCTATGATGTTCATTTAGGGGACATACTGGCAACTTACAATGATAAAGGGCTAGATGCAAAAAAGCATAATCAGATTAGTTGTTTTGAAATTCCAGAAGATGGTTATGTTTTGCAGCCATCAGAATTTTATTTAGGAGTTACAGAGGAATATACGGAAACACATAATCATGTTCCTTTTTTAGAGGGCAAATCGAGTATAGGACGTCTTGGGATTGATATTCATGCAACCGCAGGAAAAGGGGATATTGGTTTTTCCAATCATTGGACCCTTGAGATTTCTGTTAAAAAACCTGTAAAGGTTTATAAAAGAATGCCCATAGGGCAGTTAATCTATTTTAAAGTAGAAGGAAAGGTTTTGACTCCCTACAATCAAAAAGACACGGCTAAGTATATAAAACGTTTGAATATTCCAATGGAAAGTCAGATGTGGAAGAATTTTTCTTCTTCTGAAATCAAGAGAAAATAAGGCTTTGACTTTTTCTCAAAAATCTTTGATATCTCTAAATCAGTTCAAGGATGTGAGAGATGGCTAAATCAAAGAAAAAAAGAATTGTGACGTTGGAATGTACAGAAGCCCGAAAAGAAGGCAAAACGCCATCTCGTTATACAACCACAAAGAATATTCAGAAACATCCAGAACGTCTTGAAAAAAAGAAGTATAATAATTTTTTGAGGCGGCATACACTTCATCGCGAAATCAAGTAAGCGAGGACTGTTGAGAAAGTACCATCTACTTCGTTGCAATCACCCAAACCTTCACTCCAGCGTAGGAAAACTCCGCCTCCGTTCGGTTTGTGCGCCTTGTAGATGAGACCTTTTCGGCAGTCCTTGATTATGTTTTAAAAATCAGTTTTCCAGCTTTTTGAGATATCCTTAAAATCTGTCCAGAAGTCATCTTTCCGGAAAGTATACCTTGAGCAATATGGTTCTCTACGTTTTTTTGTAAATAACGTTTTAATGGCCGCGCTCCATAGACAGGATCGTAAGCTGATTTTGCAATAAAAGATTTAGCTTCATCTGTAAGTTCTATCTTTATATCCTGAATGCGATTTTTTATAAGGTTCATCTGTAAATCCACAATTTTCTCAATATGATTTTCACTGAGAGATTTAAAGAAGACAATCTCATCAATGCGGTTTAAAAACTCTGGCCTAAAATGACTTTGAAGTTCTTTATTTATTACTTTATTCTCTTTATCATCCACGTCGTTCATAAGATGTTCTGAACCAATATTTGACGTCATAATAATTACGGTATTTTTAAAATTCACGGTTCGGCCTTGAGAGTCTGTGGATATCCCGTCATCTAATATCTGAAGTAAAGTATTAAAAACTTCTGGATGAGCCTTTTCAATCTCATCAAAAAGAATAACAGAATAAGGCTTTCGTCTGACAGCTTCTGTAAGTTGCCCCCCTTCATCGTATCCAATATATCCAGGAGGTGCGCCAATCAGCTTTGAAACAGAGTGCTTTTCCATATATTCACTCATATCAATACGAATAATATTTTCTTCAGAATCAAAAAGAGCTTGAGCTAATGCTTTGGCTAATTCTGTTTTACCCACACCTGTTGGTCCTAAAAACATAAAAGAACCAATTGGCTTTTTAGGATCATTTATTCCTGTTCGAGCTCTTAGAACAGCTTCAGAAACTAACTGTGTGGCCTCTTCCTGCCCAATAACTCTTTTCCCCAAAATCTCTTTTAGTTTTAAGAGTCTTTGTTTTTCACTTTTCATAAGTTTAGTGACAGGAACTCCTGTCCATAGAGAGACGATTTCGGTAATTTCAACGTCTGTTACCGATTCACTCAGAATTTTTTGTTCTGTATTACGGAGCTGATTTTCTTCTCTTTCCAACTTTTTTTCAATTTTGGGAAGTGTTCCAAATTTTAATTCTGCAGCTTTATTCAAATCATACTCTCGTTCATATATTTCTATTTCTTTTTTAACGTCCTCTCTCTTTTGTCTGAGCTCTCGTACTTTTGTGACAGCTAAGTTTTCAGATTCCCACTGAGCTTTCATAGCTTGCGTTTTATCTCTTAAATTCACTATTTCCTTTTGAACATTTTTTAAGCGTTTCTGACTAGCAGGATCATTTTCTTTCTTAAGAGCTGTCTCTTCAATTTCAAGTTGCATCATTCTTCGTGTAGCTTGATCGAGTTCAGAGGGCATAGAATCAAGTTCTGTTCTGATTTTTGCGCAAGCTTCATCAACTAGGTCTATAGCTTTATCAGGTAAAAATCTGTCAGAAATATAACGATCAGATAAGACGGCCGCAGAGACAAGAGCATTATCGTGGATTTTTACTCCATGATGAAGTTCGAAGGGTTCTTTTAGTCCTCTTAAAATAGAAATGGTATCTTCAACTGTAGAAGGAGCAATCATAACTTTTTGAAAACGTCTTTCAAGAGCAGCATCTTTTTCGATATAATGCTTATATTCGTTGAGCGTTGTCGCACCAATACAGTGAAGTTCTCCACGTGCGAGCATGGGTTTTAGTAAATTACCCGCATCCATAGCTCCCTCTGTTTTTCCCGCCCCCACAATTGTATGGAGTTCATCAATAAATAATAAAATTTTTCCGTGTGAAGACTTGATTTCCTTAAGGACAGCCTTTAAGCGTTCTTCAAATTCACCCCGATATTTAGCACCAGCTATAAGAGCTCCCATGTCTAAGGCAAAAATTGTTTTATCCTTCAACCCCTCAGGAACATCACCTTTGACAATTCTTTGAGCCAATCCTTCCGCTATAGCTGTTTTTCCAACTCCAGGCTCTCCTATAAGTACTGGATTATTCTTTGTTTTTCTGGATAAAATACGTATAACTCGCCTGATTTCAGAGTCTCGACCAATCACAGGGTCCATCGTTCCTGTTAAAGCCTCTTGCACAAGATCTCGTCCGTATTTTTCTAAAACCTCATATTTCTCTTCTGGAGTTTGGAAATCTGGTTGTATCATCTTTTTCGACAGTCCTCCTATACAAATTGAAAAAGGTGTTCATTGACTTTGTTGCAAATATGTTTATCTAAAAAAACTTGTCAAGGTGGGGGATGCAGATCTACCCCACCCCGTATTGGAAAAGATCTTCAATACAGATAGAAAATCTTTTTGCATTATAAGTGAATAGCCTATTTAAATAGGGTTTGTTGAAAAGGTACTTCGTTGCAATTATTCTCGTTCCGACGTAGATAGACTATGTCTTCATTTGATTTGTACGCTTCGTATTTGGTATCTTTTCGATAGTCCTTACAGAGTTGGGAGCTTTTGCTATGGAGTTTTATCTTTTAGGCATTGTGTGTCTTGTTTTTCTTTTTGTTTTTATCGGTAAAAAAAACAAAATAAAACATGATCCATCAACAACAGGCTATATATCACTAAAAGATGCACTGAAAACAACACGAAAAGGACTGTTGGAACAATTAAAAGGAGCTTTTTCTAAAGAGACATCTGATGGAGATAAAGCTTTAGAAGCCCTTGAGGAGATTCTCTATACAAGTGATATGGGACCTAAAACAGTGCAAAGATTGGTTCATTCTTTAAAAATAGGAAACTTTGAAAATCTTTGCCAGGAATTACAATCTGAAATCCTTCATATTTTTAATGCAGTAGAAAATCAAAGTATGGTTCAAGCTGTATATGGTCAAAGAGCTTTCAAAGCACAACCTGAGGTTTGGATGGTTGTAGGGGTTAATGGAGTTGGAAAAACCACAACCATTGGTAAATTAGCCTATAAATTTGCACAGGAGGGAAAAAAAGTACTCATTGGAGCCGGAGATACTTTTCGTGCAGCTGCCGGTGAACAATTGAGTATTTGGGCAAAGAGAGCAGGGGTTGAGATTTTCTGGCCTAAAAATATTAAAAGTCCAAGTGCTGTTGCCTTTGATGCCTGTCAACAAGCAAAAGATTTTGATATTTTATTAATGGATACAGCTGGTCGTTTACACACTCAAGATTCTTTAATGGAGGAATTAAAAAAAGTTAAACGAGCTATGGATAAGAGTTTACCCCAAGCTCCTCATGAAGTGCTTTTGGTTTTGGATGCGAATTCTGGTCAAAATGCACTTCAACAGGCTCAAAAATTTAATGAAGCTTTGGGAGTTTCAGGTGTTGCTTTAACAAAGATAGATGGCACAGCAAAAGGAGGGATGGCTGTGAGTGTCGCTTGTGATGTGAAACTACCTATTCAATGGTTAGGTATGGGGGAAAAAGTTGAAGATTTAAGACCCTTTTGTCCGAAAGATTTTGCTCAAGCTCTTTTTTCGTAGATGAATGAACAGTGTATTGATTCTTGATTGTGTTTGCAGTTAGACTGATAGAAATTTAGTGCTATAATATAAAGATATATTTTGTTCGACTTGTTGAATAGTAAAGTGAGGTTATTAGGTGGTAGAGCATCATTTTGTAGATCATCATTCGTCATTTATGTTCCTTTTGGGAGGAATGGCATTTTTTTTATACGGAATGACTAAAGCTAGCGAGAGTATGCAGAATCTCGGAGCCAATCATGTTCGTACGCTTTTAAACACATTATCAAATAAAAAGTTTTTCTCTGTTGTTATAGGGGTTGCTTTAACTGTCATTTTACAGAGTTCAGGTGCTGTGACGAGTATACTTGTGGGATTAGGGACAGCCAGGATTATCGCCATTTCACAAGTTATGGGCGTGATTTTAGGAACAGCTATTGGTTCAACTCTAACAGTTCAGCTTCTTAGTTTTAAAGTTGCAGAGTATGGGCTTGGTATTTTCTTAATTGCATTTGTTGTACATTTTGTATCTCAACAGAGAAAGGTAAAGGAACTTTCTGGCATCTTTATGGGTTTTGGCCTTTTGTTTTTTGGATTAGAACTCATGAATCATGGAACAGAGTCTCTGAGGGAGAATAGTTTTTTTGTTGAGACACTTAAGGGCTTAGATCCTATGATGATAGTGGTTCTTTCAGCTTTATTTACAGGTCTTATTCAGAGTAGTGCTGCAACTATTGGTTTAGCTATGAGTTTGGCAGGTTCTGGGATGATCGATTTGTATACAGCCATGTTTTGGGTTTATGGAGCAAATATTGGAACAACATCAACAGCACTTATAGCTTCTATTGGGGGAAATCATGTTGGTAGACAAGTGGCATGGGCTCATTTTTTCTTTAAATTTAGCAGTGTTCTTATTTTCTATTTATTGACTCGAGATTTTGTGGATATTTTGACGGCAACAATAGGTTCAAGTTCTATTAGAGATATTGCCAATGCCCATACACTCTTTAATGTGATGTCGGCACTGATATTTTTTCCTTTTATAGGTATAAGTGTAAAGTGGATTGAGAGGATGTTCCCGCCTTTACCGGGAGATGAAAAATTTAAAACTAAGTTCCTTACAAGTGAATTTGAAAATGTAGCCCTGGTTGAAGCCCAAGCCAAGCGTGAGACCATGAGAATGGGGGACATTGTTATGTCCATGGTGAAGGATTCAATAGACCTTTTTAGAGGGGATGATTTGGAATTGCAGAGCAGTATTAAAGAGCGTGATAATCAAGTTGATTTGCTTCATAGGGAAATTAAAATGCATATAGTCAATGCTAATCGTAAGGGAATATTGGATAAACCTATGCTGAGCCTTATTGATTATATTAGTGATTTGGAAAATGCAGCTGATGTTATCGATAGTGGAATTATGGAACTTTCTAGGAAGAAAGAAAATCTTAAGTTAAATTTTAGTGCTGAAGGCTGGAGAGAGATTCAGGAAGTTCATCAATTGACAGTTGATATCACTAAAATTTCATTGAGTGCCTTTCAATTGAAAGATGAGAAGCTCGCAAATGAGGCCATTGATAAAAAGCGCAGGCTGAGAAAATTGGAGAGAGATCTGCGTGAAAGCCATATAGATAGATTAAATAAAGGGCTGAAGGAAAGCCTAAATACAAGTTCAATACATTTGGATTTGTTGAGCGATTATCGTCGTGTAGCAGGCCTTATCTGTAATCATTGCTATGTGATTGCAAATTTGAGATAAAAAGATAAGGCTTGCCAAGCGTATTGTATTGTGTCATTAATGAAAAAAAGGGAGATTTTTAGTAGGAGAATTGATGTGACAGAGACGAGTCAGGATTTTACACGATCCACAGAGAGTCATCCATCGGCCAAAAGCTATGAGGTCGTTTTGGGGGGGGTCTCACTCAAATTATTATCTTCTCATGATGAAAAATTTGTGAATGAGTTAATTTCTTATTTAGATGGAAAAATTAAAGATGCTTTAACACAAGTTAAATCAGGTTCTTTGCAAACGGCAGCTTTATTGGCGGCTCTTAACATATCAGAAGAGCTTGTTTTATTAAAAAAAGAAGCCAGAGAAGAGCTAAAGAGAGTTGAGTCTCGTGCTCACAAAATCATATCCGTTCTAGAGTCTTCCAAGATCCCTAAAGTGGATTTGTAGCTGTTTTTGCAGCTTATAGATTTATAAGGAAGATTGGGACGTGAATAAGTCAGCTTTACGTTTTGAATATTTAGAAAAAAGAAAAAGCTTTATCCGAATGGATAAGCATGAAAGTGACATGCTTATTGCGAAGAAGGCTTTGGATCTTTTTAAGAAAAAAGCACCAAAAATCTGGGGATTATATTTTCCTTTAAAAGATGAGGTTAATATAGCAGGTTACCTTGAAGAAAAGGCAGTGGGGTGGGTTTATCCTGCTGTCAATCATGGGCAGATAGCTTTTTACCATTCAAATAGTAAAGAGGATTTTCAAAAATCTAATATTGGAGTTATGGAACCTATTCCGGAAAGATGTGATGCTGTGGATGCATCGCAAATGGAGGGCTGTTTTGTACCTGGAGTTGTTTTCGACCAGAAGGGGAATCGGGTAGGAAGAGGTCAGGGCCATTATGACAGATTTTTAAAATCCTTTAAAGGGCAGAAAGTTGGAATTGCCTATTCTATACAGATTCATAGGGATGATATTGAAATAGAAAATCATGATGTACCTGTAGATAAGGTCATTACGGAAAAAAAGATTTTGTTTTTTGATGAAAGGAACTGAAAGTGGAAACGAATTTAATACTTATGATAACATTAGGAAGTGTAGTGGGATTTGCTTTCGGCATTGGAAGCATTATTTTAGTTAAAAAAATAAAACAGGGTAAAAGGAGACTTCGAGCTAGAGATGAAGCTGATCGTATTATTTCCAAAGCAAAAAGTGAAGGACGTAAAATTGAATCTCAGGCTAAAAGAGAAGGAGAAAGGCTTAAGAGAAATATTGAACAAGAGTTAAAAAATCAGAAATCCCATTTAGAGTTGCAACAGAGTCGGGTAAAAAGCAAAGAAGATGAAATAGAAAAGACTTATAAAAATAAAGAGGAGAAGCTTTCTGAAAGGGAAAATATTCTTAAATCTGAGAGTGAAAAGGTACGTATTGCTGAAGATAAGCTACAAGTTGTTCGAGACAATTTAGAAAAACAGAAAGAGGAATTAACTAAAAAGTTAGAAACTGTATCTCGTTATACAATAGATCAGGCTAAACAAGAACTTATTGGTCAGATAAAAAAACAGGCTGAACATGATGCTGGCAAAGAGATTGTAGAGATTGAGAAAGATGCAAAAGATAACGCTGAAAGAAAAGCCAAGAGGATTATCAGTCTCGCTATATCTCGATATGCCGGAGAGTATGTTAATGAGCGCACAGTAACTCAGATTGAGATTCCAGGAGAAGAAGCTAAGGGAAAAATTATCGGTAAGGAAGGGAGAAACATTAGAGCTCTGGAGGCAGCCTGTGGGGTTGATCTTATTGTAGATGAAACACCAGAAACTGTTGTTATTTCCGGATTTGATCCTGTCCGCAGAGAGGTGGCTAAGCTCAGTATTGAAAAATTGCTAGATGATGGACGTGTACATCCTACTCGTATTCAAGAAGTTGTTCACAAAACGAAGAGTGAGTTATTTAAAAAAATTAAACAAGATGGAGAAAAGGCTTGTTATGAGTTGGGTATTAATGAAGTTAATGATGAGATCTTAAAACTGATTGGAAGTTTAAGATACCGAATGTCCTATCTTCAGAATAATTATTTTCATTCCATTGAAGTGGGTCATTTGTGTGGACTTATGGCAGCAGAGTTGGGTGAAGATGTCAAAACAGCTCGTCGAGCTGGGCTGATGCATGATATTGGAAAGGCTTTAGATCACAGTATTGAAGGCAGTCACGCTGTTATAGGGGCGGATTTTGCCAAATCCCATGGTGAGTCGGAAGCTGTTTGCCATGCTATTCGCTCACACCATGATGATGAAAAACCTAGAACAGTTATTGCCCACTTAACTTCTGCTGCAGATGCACTTTCTGGAGCGCGCCCTGGAGCTAGAAGGCAAGTTATGGAATCCTATGTTAAACGATTAGAAGATCTTGAAAGTATAGGGAATAGTTTTGATGGTGTGATTCGTACATTTGCACTTCAAGCAGGGCGTGAGATTCGTATTTTAGTTGAAGGGGCAAAAGTTACAGATGAGCAATCATTGATGTTGTCACGAGATATAGCACGTAAAATTGAAAAAGAAATGAATTATCCAGGGCAAATTAAAGTTACAGTGATTCGAGAAACACGTGCTGTTGATTTTGCAAGATAGGTGTTGTGGTGTTTAAAACTCCAGAAGAACAGTTAGATATTCTGTTAATGGGAACAGAGGATCTCGTTTCTAAAGAAGAGTTGCTTAAGAAACTAAAAAAATCTTATGAAACTAAGAAACCCATAAGGGTAAAGGCTGGTTTTGACCCATCAAGGTCAGATCTTCACTTAGGTCATACGGTTCTTATAAATAAAATGAAGCAATTTCAAGATCTTAATCATACTGTTATATTTTTAATAGGTGATTTTACAGCAATGATTGGTGACCCTACGGGAAGAAATGAAACACGACCCTTATTGACAAAAGATGAAGTTATTGAGAATGCAAAAACATATTCTACACAAATTTATAAAATCTTAGATAAAGAGAAAACAGAAATTCGATATAATTCTGAATGGATGAATGATTTTTCAGGTTCTGATTTAATAGAATTATCAGGGAAATATACTGTGGCTCGAATGATAGAAAGAGATGATTTTTCAAAGCGATTTAAAAAAGGCCAATCTATTTCAATTCACGAATTTATGTACCCTCTTGTTCAGGGTTATGACTCTGTCAGTTTAAAAGCTGATATTGAATTAGGAGGGACAGATCAGAAATTTAATCTTCTTGTTGGTAGGGATATTCAAAAGTCGTATGGAATGGAGTCTCAATGCATTTTGACTCTTCCCATTCTTGAAGGACTTGATGGTGTTCGAAAAATGTCAAAAAGCTTAGACAATTATATTGCTTTAGATGAAAGTCCTCGAAATATGTTTGGAAAGACAATGAAAGTTTCTGATGAATTGATGATACGTTATTATGAATTGTTAACAGATATAACCAGTAAAAATTTAGATAACTTAAAATCAGATCTTGCATCTGGGAAAAAACATCCTAGAGATGCTAAGGTTGAACTTGCAAAGTTTATTGTTGGTCGGTTTCATGGAAAGGCCGCCGCGGACAATGCAGAGAGAGAGTTTTCTGAAATTTTCGTCAATAAAGGTTTGCCAGATCAAATGCCTGAGTTTTTAAGAGAATCTGAAAAAGATTTATGGGTTTGTCATTTGTTACAACAATCTGAACTTGTAAAATCAACTAGCGAAGCTCGGAGATTAATCAAAGGTGGAGCTGTACAGATAAATGGTAATAAAATTGAAGATGAGGCATTGAAGATGAATCTTAAATCAGGGCAAGAATTTGTTTTAAAAGCAGGAAAGAAAAAATTTGCTAAGGTTGTTGTTAAATGAAAAAGTTTAAACTCAAATTTTTCCCTATTAATAAAGAAGTAGAAATTCGTCCGACAGAATCTGTCTTGAAGGTTGCTCAGAATAACGATATTCACATTAAATCAGTGTGTAAAGGTGTTCCATCTTGTTCTGAATGTCGTGTTCAGATAAAAGAAGGAGAATATAACCTTATTCCACCAAATGAAAAAGAACTCAGTTTAATTGGTACAGCTCATTTTGTTGATCAAAGCCGTCTATCTTGTCAGTTATATTGTTTTGGAGATGTGACCATTGATTTAACGGAACAAATAGAAAAAGAAAGTAGGCAGGTGACTTCAAAACGCCCTCAAGGAAGTAAAGGTGAGTTTAAAGAAGAGGAGTCAAATGCTATTATGGGAACAATGATTTTTGAAGAGAATTCGCCGGCTTTGGAGGAACAAAAAAGTTCTAAAAAATTTGTGAAGGAAAAATCTCGTAAAAAGGGTTGGAGAGGACGTCGTGATTTTAATGAATGATTTTTTTAAACAGCAAAGGAAGATCCACAGCCGCAGGAATTTTTTGCGTTTGGGTTTTCAAAAGTGAAGCCTTTTCCATTTAACCCTCCAGAAAAATCTAATCGTGTTCCTAAGAGGTGAAGGTAACTCTTAGGGTCGATAACAATTGAGATGCCATGATCTTTAAAGATTTTGTCAGTTTCGTTTTTCTGGGTTGAGAATTCCATTTTATAAGATAAACCAGAGCATCCTCCGCCTATAACTTTTATGCGTAGATGAGCTTCTGGTTTTTCTGTAGATTTCAGCTTTTGAATTTGTTCGGCTGCATTTTTTGATATCTGTATCATTCCTCTAGATTATCATACTTAACCTGCTTTTACGAAGGCACTTGTTCAAAGCTCAAAAACATCAATGAATACAAATAGATAGATTGTTTTTAGAGAAGTTAGCAATGACACCAGTGCTCAAATCTATTTTTTACAGACAAATCAGTGTGGTGACAATATATTGATAAGGGGGGAGAGCGTGCCTAAGGCTAAGAAAACATCAAAGAAAGCAAAGTCTTCGTCTCATCAAAAAGTAAAAGGTTCTTCGAGCCATAAGAACCTGCTTTTTCAAAAAGTAGCTATATTTGTAGATGCAGAGAACATTGAATTATCTGGTTTGAAATATCATGAAGGACGAACAGACTATAATATGATTTTAGATCGTATTGGTGATCGTGAAATCACTCGTATTTTATATTACAAACCTGCTTATAAAGAAATTTCTCAGAGCTTTGCAAAATACTGGGCGAGCTTAGGGGGGGAAATTAAAAGACCTCAAAAAAATGCAGATAGTTTTTTAATCATAGATGCTGTGACTCTTGCAGATAAAATTGATGTGGCTATAATTCTTGCCGGGGATAAAGACTTTTTACCTCTACTTTGGTATTTAAAATCACGAGGGTGTCGTTGTGAAATTTGGTCATGGCCGGAGTCCACTTCTCCTGAGGTAAAAGAGGCAGCCGATTTGTATTTTCCGTTGACAAAAAATTATGTCATTACGGATTAGGAGTTGGTTACGTTTCAATGTTTCTTATTTATGAGAAAAGTTTTCTCTTTCTGCTTACTAGTCAAATTATATTAAAATGTAAACAGCCCCTCAGAGTTTTGGTAGTGCTTTTGATGGTTGGGCTTAATGACTTTTTGTATTTTTCTTTGATATATCGCAATAGGATGATGAAGTTAGAGGTTTAAGAGATAAAAGATGTTTCTGTTGTTCTTTTATCCCAATAGATAAGAGAAGGCCACCTAGGACTGAAAAAACAAGAAGGGCTTGTATAAGGAGAAAGAGTCTTCCAGTTTGTTTCCAAAATCGTCCAGGAAGATGTTTTGCTTCTCCTATAACAACTGTTTCTGAGATAAGATCGTGCCATCCTCTACGATCTTGCCGAAAGAGTATGGGAGTTAGACCTAGTCCAATAAGAACAAAACTAATCCAAAACATTAAAATGCGTAGGCTGATTTGTAAGGGGTTGGGAATATCATTTAATTGTGGTGAATAAATTCTAACACCAAAGAAATATTTGCCTGGTGTATAACCAAGGAAACTCGTCCAAAAACCTTCCCAAGTCCAGAGCAGTACAATCCAGTATAGGATTAAACTTTTTAGATAAAATGAAGTGTTTAATAGAGCGAAAGTTGATCCTATGAGGGTGCCAGTTATAGAAATATCAAGAAGAAAAGCGAGTATACGATCTCTTGGGTGGGCGATTTTCCAATGATCGAAAGCCCGTTGATTATAAGATCTTTGTTGTTCTGACATAGTAAAAGTATTATCGGAGTTTTAAAGGGAGGACTGTATGGTAGTTATAAATGGTATAGAATTTTCTACAAATTTAATCTTTGTCTTGAGCATGTATCTAAAAAGTTACTTGAAGTCAGGGAAGATCAAAAACTTTAAAATGGTGCGCCGGGGAAGATTCGAACTCCCAACCCCCAGATCCGAAGTCTGGTGCTCTATCCAGTTGAGCTACCGGCGCCTTTTTTCTAAAGATCATAAATAGGTTATCCTAAGCATTTAGTCGACATTTTCATTATTTTCGACACGAAGTATCTTATTTCTATAAGAACTGTCTTTTTAAAAAGGATGGTTTTTTAGAATAATTTATTTTTTTCGTTTAGATTTTTTTCTTTTTTTCTGAGGTATAGTTTGGCTTGTTATTTGAATAAATCCAGATTTACCGTTTAGTTTAACAGCAGCTAGGCCTTCGCTAAAGTGAAAGGCTTCATCAAAAGTTGGTGATATAACATATTGTCCTTCTTTATTGATAGCTCCCCATTTGTTGTCTTTTTTAACAACAGCAAATCCTTCGCCAAAATAAAAAGCTTCTTCAAATTGAGCAGGGATAACGAATTCCCCTTTTTTATTAATAGCTCCCCATTTTCCTTCTTTCTTCACAGAAGAGACTTCTTCATGGAAATAAGAGGCGTCTTCAAATTTTATTGGAATAACAATCTTACCCTTTATATCTACAAATCCTGCCTTTCCTTTCTTTTTAACAACAGCAAATCCTGAATAAAAATTAAAAGCTTCATCAAAATTTGCAGGGATAGCAAATTTTCCCTCTTTATTGATAAATCCATATTTTTTGTTCTTTGAAGCAGCAGCTAGGCCTTCACGAAATTCTAAAGTTGTATCAAACATTAATGGGATAACAAAATTTCCTTCTTTATTGATAAAACCCCACCTTCCAGCATTTTTAACAGCCGCCAGTTCTTCATAAAAAATAGAGGCTTTTTCAAATTGAGCGGGAATAACAAATTTTCCTTTTTTATTAATATATCCTGATTTATCGTCGACAGTAGCTACAGCTAAATTATCAGTTAAAAAATCTAACCTTCTATCAAATTTTGGTTTGATAACAAATTTCCCTTTTTTATTGATAGAACCCCATTTTTCGCCTAACCTCACACTAGAAAGTTTCTCAAAAAAACCAAAAACTTCTTCGAATTTTGGTTTGATAACAAATTTTCCTTTTTTATTGATAAAACCCCATTTTCCATCTTTTTGAACTGCTGCTAATTTTTCATGAAAATCCAAAACTCTATCAAATTTTGGTTTGATAACAAATTTTCCTTTTTTATTGATAAAACCCCATTTTCCATCTTTTTGGGCTGCGGCTAAACTTTCATAGAAACTATAAGCATTTTCAAATTTTGGATCTAAAACAAATTTATAGGAACATTGGTATTGAATTCCACATTTTTGATAATCTATTTTTTTGCTATCTGCTTGTCCATTATGAAAAGGAAAAAATAGAAACACAGAGAAAAGAAGATACATCAATTGAGGTGTTTTAAAAAATCTCATGAATATAATATTATCACAAGTTTCTTATTTTGTTTCCTATTTTCTAGAGATAATCAAATAAAAACGAATGTGTTTAAAGTTATGTTTCATTTTGAGAAAAAGAGTTAGGACTGTTGAAAAGGTAATCATCTACTTCGTTGCAATCACTCAAACACTCACTCCGACGTAGGAAAAACTCCGCCTCCGTTCGGTTTGTACGCCTCGTATCTGACACCTTTTCAACAGTCCTCCTAATACGAATCAAGAAAGTGTCATCAACTTGACTATAATCACTTAAATCTTATTTCGACGTAGGAAAAACTACGCCTCCGTTCGGTTTGAGCTTGAACGCCTCGTATCTGATACCTTTTCCACAGTCCTATTTGAGTATTTTGCATATCGTCAATACCATCTCCCTAATATATGCTTAAAAAATAAACTTATAAAAACCTCATGTAAATTCCTCTCACTCTGTACTTCGTATGGGATGAAAATCTTATTTTTCTGAAGAATGGACTAAATCAGATTCAGTTTAAAAACACAGATTTATTATTGAAATGTATTTTCAATAGAGTAAAGAGTGATTTGTTTGACGAACAAGTAAGTCAAGTTGACACATAAGGATATACTAAAACTTAGTATGGATTTTCGCTTGAAAAGAGACTACGCTAATTGGTTATTAACCCATGTTTTAAAAGGAAATAATAAAAAGAATTGTGAGGGAAATTTTATGGAAAAATCTAGACTTTTTAAAGGTATGGAAAAAAACAAGATGGATGTCAGGAAAAGATGTTCTATGTTATTTGCTCTTTCTCTAATTTTATGGTCTCCGTTCCTCTATGCAAAAAAAGAATTTGTAACTATAGGCACAGGGGGTGTGACAGGTATATATTACCCTACAGGTGGAGCTATTGCTAAACTTGTTAATGAAAAAAGGGACGTTTATAATGTCAGAGCTAGCGTTGAATCAACAGGTGGATCTGTCTTTAATGTCAATGCATTACTATCAGGTGATATAGAATTTGGTGTTGTTCAATCTGATACACAGTATAGGGCCTTAAATGGGTTAAAAGAGTGGGAAAAAGAGGGTCCTCAGAAAACTTTAAGATCTGTTTTTAGTATTCATGCGGAAGCCGTAACCTTAGTAGCTTCTGAGAAATCTAAGATTAAGAAATTAAAAGATGTTAAGGGAAAAGTCGTCAATATTGGCAATCATGGGAGTGGTCACAGAAATAATGCTTTAGATATTTTTTCAATTATAGGATTGGATTGGCAAAAATACTTCAAGGCGGAATCACTAAAGGCGGCAGAAGCTCCAAAGATGTTACAAGATGGTCGTATAGATGCTTTTTTCTATACAGTTGGGCATCCTAGTGGTGCTATTACGGAAGCAACTTCTGGTCGGCAAAAGGTTAGATTTATTCCTATAAAGAAAAAAGTAAAAGCTCTATTGAAAAAATACCCTTACTATGCAAAGACAAAGATCCCTAAAAATACTTACCCTATGGCGGTTAATGGAAATAAGGATATTCCTACTATTGGTGTTAAAGCGACACTTCTTACATCTTCTAATGTTTCAGATAAAGTTGTTTATGCTGTAACAAAACAGGTGTTTGAAAACTTAGATAAGTTTAAAAAACTTCATCCGGCATTTAGTCAATTGACTAAGGAAGGTATGTTGAAGGGATTATCAGCTCCACTTCATTCAGGGGCAGTGAGATATTATAAGGAATCTAAACTTATTAAGAAGGTCAAAAAATCACTTCTTAAAAAATAGGAATGCTGGGAAAGTACTAAAGGAGGGGCTACAATGTTTCATTCTCCTATGATAGAGCTTAGAGCCTATCCCAAAACTAACTTCGTGATGAAAACGAGCGCAATTGTAGCCGTTTGTGGTTGGTTTTGGGATAGGCTCTTAATCGTTGTGTATGAGATGAAAGGATGAGCTCCTTATCTTCAGAAGAAATCATAACTCCTGGTTCTGAATGTGGATCAAGAAAACTACTTGGATTTTCTGCAGGTCTTGTTTCTGTTGTAGCAGCTCTTTGGTCTCTCTTTCAATTAGCTCTTCCCAAGGTTTTATTATTAAACTCAGAAATCGTACGTTGTATTCATCTTTCTTTTGCAATCGCTCTTGTCTATTTTTGTTTTCCTGTAATAAAAAAAACTTCTTGGAGAGAACAAATTTATAAAAAAGGGGGTAAATTCGGATCGCTTTTTATTCGCCGATCAGGAATACCTTTTTTTGATTATATTTTTGCTATTATTTCTGCAGGAGCTGCTCTCTATTTGGCTTTTGATTATGAAGGTATTGGAGCTCGAGCTGGAGCACCAATTTTAAGAGATATGATAGTTGGCTCCATTTTAATATTATTTTTGCTAGAGGGAGCAAGAAGATCTTTAGGACCTGCTTTGGCAGTTATAGCTTCTATTTTTATAGCCTACAGTTTTTTTAGCGAAAATATGCCAGATATTATAGCTTTTAAAAATGCCTCTCTTTCTAAAGTTGTGGGTAAATTAGCTCTTGGAGGAGAGGGTATTTTTGGTGTGCCATTAGATGTCTCGGCACAGACTGTATTTTTGTTTGTTCTCTTTGGAGCTATGTTAGACAGATCTGGTGGCGGGCAGTATTTTATCCAATTGGCTTTTAGTTTGTTAGGGCGGTTTCGTGGGGGGCCGGCAAAAGCAGCTGTTTTAGCGAGTGGATTAACAGGAATGGTGTCGGGTTCTAGCATTGCCAATACAGTGACAACAGGTACTTTTACCATTCCATTGATGAAGCGGACAGGGTTTCCGGGTTTTAAGGCGGCAGCTGTAGAAGTGGCAGCCAGTACAAATGGTCAGCTTATGCCTCCTATAATGGGTGCAGCAGCCTTTATTATTGCTGAATACTGTAATTTAACCTATTTCGAAGTGATTAAGGCAGCTTTTGTTCCTGCGGTAGCGAGTTATATTGCTTTGATTTATGTTGTTCATATTGAAGCGTTAAAGATAAACATTAAGGGTTTATCCAAAGAAGAACTTCCTAAGTTTTGGCCGACATTTTTTTCTGGTATACATTACGTTATCCCTCTCTGCTTTCTTATATATCAATTAGTGATTGAAAGAAGATCAGCAATGCTGTCGGCTTATTATGCCATTATATCTCTTGCTGCTCTTATTATTTTACATCAACTCTGGGATACACATAAAAAAGAAAAAAACTATATAGGGGCTTTTAAAGCTGCTTGTTTTGATATTTGGAATAGCTTGGTAATGGGTGGAAAAAATATGATGTCTATTGGAGTTGCGGTTGCCGCAGCAGGGATCATAGTTGGTATTGTGACGTTAGGGTTAGGTGGAGTGATTACAGATCTAATAGGCTTACTTTCTGCGGGAAATATATTTTTACTTTTAATTATTACAGCTTTCGTCAGTTTACTTTTAGGTATGGGTCTTCCAACAACAGCTAATTATATAGTCATGGCTTCTTTAACTGTTCCTGCAATTGTAGAACTCAGTGGAGGTGTAGGTTTAACAGTTCCTTTGATTGCCGCTCATTTATTTTGTTTTTATTTTGGAATATTAGCTGATGATACTCCTCCAGTTGGTTTAGCAGCTTATGCAGCAGGAGCTATTGCTAAGGAAAACCCTATTAAAGTGGGGGTTCAGGGATTCAGATATGATATGAGAACAGCAATCCTTCCTTTTATGTTTATATTTAATACAAACATTCTCTTAATAGATGTCCATTCCTGGCTAGATGTAGCCATTATATTTTTATCAACAATTGTTGCTATGTTTGCCTTTGTGGGTATTACACAAAATTTCTTAAACCGAAGGAATAGATGGCATGAAATTGTTTTATTGATAATTTCAGCTATTATTCTCTTTAGAACAGATTATATGAATCAAGTATTTGATCTTGGAACTTGGGGATGGAATGTGTTGGGAATTGCATTATTTATGCTTGTTTATTTTTCTCAACTTCTAAAGTGTCCAACAAAAAGTTAGTGTAGATATTTTTAAAGTTTTTCCAATGTTCTTTTTCTATGAAATATTAACTTTGTAACAAAGTGAAAAAGTCAATATTTCTTTATCTCTTATTTTACATAACCTATTGAAAATAAATAGAAAAATCAATTTATAGAGTTTAAGGCTTTTTGTTTTTACTTTATAATTGTAGATGGTTTTAAAAATAGGAAAAGTATGGTAGACGTAGCGTAGGTCTTGATGAGAGGAGAGAGAACAGTGCGAGAAACAAATGACGTTCATGTGGATAAAGTCGATAAAACACCTGATAAAGCTGTTAAAAAGACAAAAGAGTGGGGAGGTGCTTATCAGTCCAAATGGGGAGAAAAGTGGGAAACTGAAAATATACTGACTTTAGATGAATCTTCTTACCCAGAATTTACATTGGCTAAGAATAAGGCTCGTTTTTTAAGAATGGTTAGCTGGTATAAGAATAAACATGAATGGCTTGAAGTAGCCCCTTTAAGCGGAGTTATGAGGCTTTTTAAACAACAATCAAAAGAGCTTGAGGGAATTCGCGCAAATAAAATGGATTATGAGATGGAATTGGAGCTGGGAACTTTAACACCAAGTCAGCAATCTTATCGTCGTGATGAGTTAAAAATGTGTGAAGTTCAAGAGAAAATGGCTGTTAGCTTAATTGCGCGTATGCAAATAAAAATCAAATCAGGTCGTCGTTAAAAATACGTATCTTTTAAAAATGTTAGTTCATGACACTTTAAGTTGACTTTTGAAAGGGTTAACTTAAGGGATTAAGGTGATTCACTGACATGAGATTAAAATCGTATTTTTGTTTAATTCCAATTATTTTCTTTTTTGTATCTGTAGGTAAAGCCGATACAAAGCGTTCCATTTTAACAGAGGGTTTTGACGGTACAGGACTTATTATTATAGCTGTTGGAACCGCCAGTACATTTTTTCTTCAGAAATATGATGAAGATATTCATAAACGTTTGGGGAAATGGACAATTATTTTCAGATGGAATTAGTCGAGTTGGAGATTTTTTAGGTACAGGAGTACCAGGGGGTTTACTAGCTCTTATACAGCTACACACTTCTCCCAAAGTTGGAAAAGCTCATGTTGAAGCTCTTCTTATAACTGCTTTTAATACCTATTTCTTAAAACATGCCATTTCCAAATATAGACCTTTAAAACAAAATCGACTTTCTATGCCCTCTGGTCACACATCTACTATGTTCGCTTCAGCATCCGTTTTGGCCCATTCCTATGGCTATAAAGCGGGAATACCCATGTATTTATTAGCTACCCTTACAGGGCTAAGCCGAATTAATGACGATAAACACTGGTTAAGCGATATTATAGCAGGGGCAACAATTGGCATATTTTGGGGAAGATCAGCTGTCCTAAGGCATTTAAGGCCTGTTTTTAGTGCCCAATTTAAGGGTCTGCAATGGAATTATTCCTTTTGATAAATTCAATAGGGTTGAAAAATGTGGAAAAAACTAAAGAAAAAGGGTGAGCAGGACGATAGTAGTATAGATGGTTAAAAGGGGAAGGGGATAACTCATGAGTCGTTCAATGCTCTATTTAGTGACGGATAGCTTCTTAATAAGTGAAAAAACTAAGAATTTAGCTGAAGAAATGAACGTAGACCTAAAGGTTTGTACGGTTGAGGAATGGAATAGGCAATTAAACAATCCATTTGATGTTTCACAGTTACAATTAAAAGAAAAAAGCCAAAATGAAGGAACTGTATTACCTTTTCCTGGAAACTATCGAAAGTTAAATAAAGAGCAAAATGTTATGTCAATGAATGAGATCGAAGCCCAAGCTATCAAAAATGCCATTTCTGAATATAAAGGAAATTTAACAGAGGCAGCTAAGGTTTTAGGAATCGGTCGAGCGACTCTTTATAGAAAAATAAAACAATATAACATAGATCCTTCACAGGCTCGGCGCAATAAATATATTGCCGCATAGGTTTATAATATGAACCTAATATTTTTGAAAAAAGAATTAATAATTTTTGGTATTTTTTTTCTAAGCCCTCATGTTTTTGGTGATTCTTGGCATATTCAATCCAGTAGAGATACTTTTCTCCTTGAAAGAGTTAGTGGCAAATATGTTATTAAAGGGAAACCTGTCACTAAGGAATCTGTAAACCGATTATTATCTCTTTTAGAAAGTAACATAATAGGGACTTGTCCAGAAATACGTAAAGGACCTTTAGTTGTTATAACAAAAAATAAAGAAACAAAATGGGAATTTTTCTTAGATAACCATATTGTACGTAAAGGAGATAATTGTCTTCGTTTAAATCATCCTCGATTTTACTCTGTTCCATTGCATAGGATTTGGTTTACGGCATCTAGTAAATTTAGTTTTAACATTAAGGATAAACTTAAAATTCAATATGCAAAAAAGAAACTAAATTTTACTAAGAAAAAAGGATGGTGGGAGATAAAAGGAGAGAGAGATTCCTTTGTGAATCATAGATTTTTAGAAAAGATAGAACAAGGTTTAAGCGATATGGATATTTCAGGCCGTTATCATCCTGGTATTGTTTCCTCAAAGGTACCCCCACTTTTTCTTAGTGTGGGCAGAAAGAAATATAAAATTGTCTATCTAAAAAATAGTAAATGGGGTTTTATTTATCCTAAAAAAAATTGGGTTGTTTCATCTCCTCAGCTACAAGTTTTTAAAAATTTTAGCTTGAAAAGTATATTTGATCCAAACTCTAATGAATTTAAATTTATTGTAGATATGGGAAAAGATCTTCAGGAACGCGTAGATCTTATGCGAAAGTATAGGCGGAGATGGAACCCTAATATTATTTGGTTGTATAAGACAATATTAATGAATCAAGAAGATAATAATCTTATACGTATCGAGGCTTCAGATAGATTAATTGAACATCCTACCCGAAGAGTTCTTGGAATTCTTGTTAGAGCTTTAAAAAAGAATGATGATCGTGATCTTCAGGTACAAATTGTTAAACATCTTAGGGCTATACATCCGAAAGGTGCAGCTATAACCCCTGATGATTCTAATTCTAGTGTCGCAAAAAAAATTAATATATGGAAAAAATGGTGGAAATCCAAGGGTAAGTAAAAATTGAATTTTTTAAAAGGGGTTACAACATTTATTCTTGGGGGATTAACTTCCTATTATCTTTTTATCACACCTATGCCTTCCAATTTCTTTAAAAACTCTTATATAGAAATTTGTGACCTTATTTTCACAAATTATTATCAAGACATTAAAGGATTTCCTGAATGGCATGATGAATGCCTAGAGAAAACAAAAAAATTTCCTAGAGGGTTTCAAACTCAGAAGTTTATTAAAGATGTGGAATCTATATTTTCAAATTTTCAAACTTCACATTTATCACTTTGGGTACCAAATGATGTACGGTTTTTTTGGAAAGGGGTATCTAAAGATACAGGTCTACGAGTTTAGGAACATTGAAGGAGCTTTTATTATTCATGAGATTATAGAAGGAAGTTCGGCTCAAGTTTCAGGTTTTCGTTTAGGTGATGAAATCTTAGAAATTAATGGAAATACTATTCAAGATGAACAAGAAGTAAAATATCAAAAAGGAACTTATTTTATTTTAAGAGATAGGGAATTTTTACAGCTTAAAGTTGTACCAAGAGAATTGTTTTCTGATAAACGTCCAGTGTATTTTTTAGTTAATAAGGAAACGGGTTATCTAAGAATTCCTAGTTTTATGGCTCTTTCATTTAAAGATGAAAATTATATAAGGAAAACAATGAAGGGAATAAATGAAACATCACAGTTAATAGTAGATATTCGTGGTAATACAGGTGGAGATTTTGGGGCTATGTTGAGGGCTTTAAGTTTTATCATTTGTGATTTTGAGTCTATTGGTGTTATTAAACAGCCTCGGTATGAAACTAAAGGTAAAAAGCAGTTTCCAGACTCCTTAAATTCTCTTGAACAGTTGAGTTTGATGGAAGAGCGGGTAGAAATAGATTTAATTCCTTTTAAGGGCTATGGATGTTTTAATGGCTCTATAGTTTTATTAATAGATAGACATTCTGCTTCTGTTGCTGAAATTTTTGCATATACTTTAAAACAAAGAATGGGAGCCACAGTGATAGGTGAACGTTCAGCAGGAGAGGTTGTTCTGGCTATTTTAAAGAGTTTGCAATTAGGAACTGGTTACTCACTCTCAATACCTCATGCCACATTTATAGACCCTAAAGGGCATCAAATTGAAGGTATCGGCGTTCAACCACATAAAGAAGGCGTCTATCGAATAAGTGAGGCTCGTTTGGGAATGGACTCATATATTAAAGATGCGGTTGAAATCTTTAAATCACAAAGCTTATAGTTTGCCCTTTTTTAGAGGGTTTCTTTGAAAAATTGAGCGTTAAATTAACATCTGTCTATAATATAGACAATTTTATAACCTAATTTGTCTTTAAAACGGCATAATCTTCGCAGTTTAAAAGGTTAAGAAATGGGGGAGGGGCAAGCGTGAGAAAGAAAAGTAAAAATATAAAGTTACTTTGGTCATTAACTTCTATGGTTGGCACCATGGCTTTTGTATTGAGTTTTAATATTTTAATGACCTCTCAAGAAACCAATAATTCTACCAACAGTCATTTATTGCGTAATATGGCCAGTGTTGAAGACAATATACCTTCTTCTCAAATTGCAAAAAGATTCGTTGCTAATTTATCAAATAGCAAAGCAACTTTTGGCAAAAAACCATCGATTTTTGATAAATTCCGATTTGGCTTCTTAGAAGGTAAGTATTCTGTACGTTTAGATGAAGGAAAATTGGCAGAGATCGAATTTGCTCTAAGCTCCATGCATGGAGATCGTCCCAAATACATTACAGATAAAGAAGAGTTTTTTGCAAAGTATCAAGATTTATTTGATTTAAAAGATTATAAGCGTTCAGTTATAAAAAACACCATATCTACAACAGATGAGGTTGTAGAGACATATGAGTTGCTTAACTCGACTTCTGTCGCACTAGCCGAAGTACAGTTTCAAACAGATGTATTTGGCCGACTTCTAAGAATGAAAGTGAGCTATCTTTAAGATCTAAGTTGTTATTTTCCGATAAGAAAATAACAATGGTAAAAGAAAATTTTGAAAAATTAGAAAATACTTCTAAAAGTCAGTTTTTAAAGACGAAATCTTTTCGCTTAGCGGAACCTATAGATCGATTGGCTGCATTTATTGTAGATATAGGAATTATATTTCTTATATGTACTTTAATTCTTGCTCCAGTACAGAGAAGATTGCAGGAAGCTCAGTTCATTAATGATTTTAATGGGATTATTTTTAATATTTTTCTTTCATGGGTTATAGTATTTTTACTTTTAATCATTTATTGGACTTTTTTTACATTTCATAGCGGCACGACAATTGGCAAAAAGATATTTCAGATTAAAGTTGTGTCTCTATGGCCTCAATACACATTAAGTTTATGGGATGCCTTTGTACGTTCAGTAGTTCATTTTTTTGAACTCTGTTTCATTGGAATCTTTCATTTTTCTATTTTTTCTGATCCTAGAAGAAGGTTATTGCATGATCGACTTTCTAACACAATTGTTGTGAGCACAAGTTATAGAAAATCAAGTCATCCTAATCGTACAGAAGCTATTTGTGCAAATTTATTATTTGTTTTTATTTTTATAGTTTTTCTTGGAGGTATTACCTTTAAAATCTATAAGGGAACAGAGTATATAGGATTAAATCAAGATGAAGTTAAAAACTGTGAAATTATAGAGGATGCTTCAAAAGATTGGCCAAATGAGAAAAAAACGCGTTTATCGGTGGCACTAGGTCTTTATGCCGCCGGAGTTATTGATGAAAAGTGTCTGCAAAAAGAAACATATCATAGTTTTAGAAATGAAGAGGAAATGCCAAATACCTATTTGGCAAAAGCTTTTTTAAATTCTGATCATGTAGAATTGTCCAATTTGTATATAAATTATATTTGCCAGAAGTATCAAAAATCTGAGGCTTGTAAGTTTACTCAGGTTATGGATTTATGGGTAGAAGAGAGATGGGAAGAAGCCAGAGAGGAGCTTCAACTTATACTTCCTAATGCTTCCGCCCATGTGAAAATTTGGAGTATTAAATATTTTAAAAAAATTAAAGACTATAATAAGGTTCTAGAATTAATTGAGGAATTATGGCCTGCAAAATATTTATCAGAGTTTCTTGGCTCTCAGCGTATTATAGCCCTTTATGGAGTTGAAAGAGATAGTGAGTCAGAAACAGTTTTTCAATCTATATTTGAATATTTAGATAATAAAGAAAGATATGAGCTTGCGAGTTGGTTGTGCTATAATCAGTTAAATAAATCTTGTACGAATTTAGAAAAGAGCAGTTGTTCTCTTATACAAAAAGAAAAGAGCGATGTTGTCTCAGAGATAAGTCATTTACACTTTCTTTTAGATATAAAATTAAATTCTTGTTTGGGATATGAAAAATCTTATCAGAATCTAATGTCAGAATCACTTCCTCCCTCTCTTAAAAGTTATATATCTTCATTAGTTTTAGAAAGAGAAGGGAAGGTCACACAAGCCAAGAAAAAACTTAGATCTCTTATTAAAGATGAATCTGAGGGTAGTGTTATTTCCTATGGAGCTAAAATTAAACTTCTAGATTTAATAACTGAATCAGATGAATTAGAAAGCTATCGGCAGGAATGGATGAGTTCTTGGTCAATGACTTCTTGGGATTGGAAAATAGTTGGACAAAAATTAATGAAAAAACTAAATGAAAAAGGTTTGTATAAACCTTCTTTAAAATTAGGAAAATTCTTATTTAAAAAAGATCCCCATTATCAAAGTATAAATCAAGAATTAGTTGTAGCGTATTGTAATTCTAGCAAATCACAATCTTGTCATCATTTTTTTAAAAATCAACTTCGGGGACCAGCCTCCAAATCAGAGGAATATAGAAAGCTACTGCTAAGAATAGGGACGTCAGAAGAATGATTTTATTTTTTATGATAATACCATATCTAAAAGGCTTTCCTAATCTTAAACAAGCCCCTATAACGTGGACTATTGTTTTATTAAATGTTTTTTTATTTTTTTCCTTTCAAGAACACCAAAATCAGAGTCGAGTAGGTTTTGAAAATTTTTATAAAAACGAAAAATTAGAAGAAGCTCAAGGTTTGCTATATGCACAATATGTAGAAAAGAAACCTGATCACTATTCCTCTATTTTCAATGAGATGTCTTCTTTAGCATTAAGTGGTGATTCTGAATTTATTAAAAGAATGTCTTACTTTTCGCTAAGAGATAGTGATTTCTTATCTAATGGCGTTCATGCAAATTATTATGGAGATCAAGTTATATTAAATTATTGGCGTTCAAAATTTATTTCTTTTTTAGAAGTTATTTCAAAAGATCCTAGTCGTAAATGGGGGCTTCAAAAAGATCGAGAAGATCCATTTTTTTGGATAAGTTATCAATTTATACATTCTGGATATTTTCATATTATTTTTAATGTATTTTTCTTACTTATTTTTGGAAAAGTTTTGGAATCTTATATAGGGAGTATTTTTTTCCTATTGTTTTATTTAAGTTCTGGAATTTTTGCCGCATTATCATTTAAATTCCTGTCAGGCTTTTCTAGTGCTCCTCTTATTGGAGCGAGTGGTTCTATAGCGGGTTTAATTGGTTTTTACTGTTTACTAAATTGGCGAAAACCTATGCGCTTTATGTATTGGTTATTGCCTATAAAAGGCTATACAGGATTTGTGAACTTTTCGGCTTGGATGATGTTAGTGTTTTGGTTTATTATAAATCTTGCTGGATACATAGGGGCTGTTGAAGGGTTGGAAAATATTGCCTATACGGCTCATTTAGGTGGCCTAGCCTTTGGTCTGTTGTTAGCTCTGTTGGTTCAACTCTTCACTTGGAGCAAATCCGCGTCTCAAGGTGTTTTCAGTTATACTTCTTGAATCTAAGAATTGGAAAAGATAGTTTGGGCCTCCTGCCTTAAAACCAATGCCTGATAGTTTTATTCCTCCAAAAGGGTGTCGTTGTACGATGGCTCCTGTATTTGGCCTATTGATGTACAGATTGCCAACCTGAAAGCTTTTTTTAACATTTTGAATATGACTGGGGCTACGTGAGTAAAAACCTCCTGTTAAGCCAAATGGGGAGTCATTTGCAATATCAATAGCGTGTTTTAAATTCTTTGCTTTAAAGAGAGCAATAACAGGAGCAAAGAGTTCCTCTTTTGCAAGTTTTGAGTTTTGATCAATATTGGCAAAAATGGTTGGTGGGATAAAATATCCGTCATTAGGTTTTTTACCTTCAAAAAGGATATTATCTTTGTTTTCTTGTATGTAAGAAAGGGTTTTTTGTTTTGATTTTTCATCTATAAGAGGACCGACATAGCATGAAGGATTCTCAGCATATTCAACATAAATACTACGAGCAGCTTCTATGAGTCTCATAACAAATTTGTCATAAATAGATTGCAGAACAATAACACGGCTACAGGCAGAACACTTCTGCCCTTGAAATCCAAAGGCTGAATAAATAACGCCCTCAACAGCTTCATCTAGATCAGCATCTGAATCTATTATTATTGCATTTTTACCACCCATTTCTAATATACAACGTTTTATAGATGAACCTTCAGCTTTTGAGGCCTCTTCGTAAATTTTAAGCCCTACTTCTTTGGATCCTGTAAATGCAATTAAAGGAACATCAGGGTGATTCACTAAGTAGGAGCCAATTTCTTCTCCTTTTCCTGGTAAGTAGGAAAGAACACCTTTTGGGAGATTAATTTCTTCAAATAGTCTGTAGAGATGAGCTGCTATAACCGAGCTTTGTTCTGCAGGTTTCATAATAACGGTATTGCCAGTTACTAGTGCTGCCGTTGTCATACCTGTTAAAATAGCTAATGGAAAATTCCATGGTGCAATGACAGCACATACTCCTCGAGGTATATATTCTTGGATTCCAAATTCTCCGGGTACAATTTGAGTGCGATTTTTTTTACTTAATGTTGTGCGAGCTAACCAAGCATAATATTTACAAAAGTCAATAGCCTCACAAATATCAGCATCTGCTTCACTCCAAGGCTTACCCACTTCATAGACCTCGAGAGCTGATAATTCATAACGATTTTCTTTAATTTTTTGAGCCAGTTTATCAATATATTCTGCGCGTTCTATAACTGTCGTTTTAGACCAACTTTGAAAAGCATCTTTTGCGCAAGAAACAGCTTCTTTAGTATGATCAAGTGATGCAAAATGTACTGTTCCTACTGAGGTATCAGGATGGGAGGGATTAAGGCTCTTAACTTTTAATGGGGAGGTTATCTTTTTTCCATTAATACAAATGGGATAATCAGCCTCTTTTTCTATTGAGTTTAAAGCTTTTAAAAAGCTTTCTCGTTCTTTAAGTTTTGTGAAATCTAAGACTGCTTCGTTTTTAAAATCAGATTTCGAAGAGGGAACAGGTTCATCGACGAGTTGAGGTTGTTTTAATAAGATTTTTTGTTGCGTGTTTTCAACAAACTGGGATCGTAGAAAACTTTCGTTGGATGTATTTTCTAATAATCTTCTTACTAAATAAGACATACCAGGAATGAGTTCTCCTACGGGAACATATTCACGAACTCTATATCCTAGTTTGACTAATGCCTTTTTGATAGGATCTGCCATGCCATAAAGCATTTGGATTTCATACCCATTAGAAGGAATATTTTTTTCTTTCGCATAGACCTGGGCTGCCGCTATTGACCTAATATTGTGAGATCCTAGAGCGAGTTTGATATTTTGAACATTATCCAATAAAAGAAATGCACAGCGTTCATAATTAGCATCAGAGTTTTGTTTTAATGTATAAACCGGAATAGGCCAATTCATTTGTTGGGCATAAGTTGTTTCATAATCCCAATAAGCTCCTTTAACCAATCGTACTGTAAAGGGAACTTTTCGAAGAAGCGCAAGTTTAATAAGACGTTTAGTGTCCTCGTATGAATCTTTAAGGTACGATTGAATAACAATTCCAAAATGTGGATAGTCTTTAAACTGTGGGTCTAGCAGGAGAGTTTCAAATATATCAAGAGTGAAATCTTTAAGTTTATAACTTTCCATATCTATATTTAAAAAAATATTTTTTTCTACGGCCTTTTCAAAGAGAGGTTTGAGTTTTTCAATAACTTTTTCTTTTGAGTTTTCCCAATCGATTTCTCTTATCTGTGAGTAGAGGCTTGTAATTTTAATAGAAATATTAGTTTTGGGAATAGGGCCAAAAGAGTCTGTATCAAGTAAAGGGATACTTTCCCATTTCTCTGATTCTTTAAATAAATCTGAAATAATATCTAAATATTGTTTTTGATAGCCAAGGGATTCTTTTTCACTAAGAGTAGCTTCTCCTAGCAAATCAACTGTAAATGTGATTTTTTTATTTTTTCGTAATTTGTACAGTTTTGGCAGAGATTCCTTTAAATCTTTTCCACCAATGAACATTCTTGCCATTTCGGTGATATTCTTTTTAATAACTCCAGCTAGTAAGTTTGGTGTTAGGACTCCTATATGAGAGCCAATATTAAAAATTTTTGGTAATTCCTCATTTTCATCGCTGAAATACTCTTTAAGATGATGAGCTATCTCTGTATTAGAATTTAATGAAGGTAACACGTCTATAAAGCGAAACATTTGAACCTTAAAGGCTTCATTTTTCATGCTCCAATCCATAACTTTTCCGTACCACCAATTTTTATTAAAAAGAGACATGTTTTCTTTCTGCATGGCAGAGATTATAAGTTCACCTTGTTTTTCTACTTGAGATTGAAAGTCAGGGGACATGGTTTAGATCCTTTTTAAATAATCTTGCTCAAAAAGGTTCTGATCTTCAAGTGTTTCGTTGGGTTTTGAAAAGGAAGTCATGTTGTCTAGAGAGGTTTGTATTTTTCATAAACGTTATGGAAAGTAGGGTGAAAAGTATTTAATAAAAAGAATATTGCGCTGCGGTAGATTTGAATGAAAGAAGATGAAAGGGGAAAAATACAGTAACATTATATATATGGGATTTTTTGTTCAAAAGAAATATCTATTCTATTCGCTACCGTTTGCCTTTATTGTCATCATTAGTTTTTTGTCCTATCAAAAGCTCCCATGGCCTGTACAGGTAGATAGACAGCTTCCATTTGGCTCTATTTATTATCTTAAGGGTAAGGGGGGTAGTACTGTAAAGGGGTCTAGGAATTTCTTAAAAGTTTATGAATCAAGTTCTATTTATTATGGGGCTCAAATTCTTACGGGGCCAGATTCTCATATGACGATTCTCACAAGTCATTCAAGCGATAGATTAGAATTAGGGACCAAAACATCCATTCGTATCCCTGAGAAAGAGGAAAATATTCGTTTCTTTTATTATATGGGTGAATTGTATCTTTCTGCCCATGGAGAGAGAAAGGATATTCGTTATGAGGTAAATTTGGGAGAATCTTATTTAGAAGTCTGGAATGCTGATGTTTTGATACGAGGAAAGGTCAATGAAAATTTAGAAGTAGAAGCATATCGCGGAAAAGTTAAACTTAAATTTTTTGAAAAAGAATTAGAGATCAATACAGATGAGAGAGCTAAATATTCAAATGGTAAATGGACTTTGGTTGACAAAGATATGCATATTGTGACTCCAAAGGCCTATGATCGGATTTATTATCCTTATAATCAAGGTCATTCAACACGGTTTAGCTGGTCAGGGGGTGTGGGTGATGTGAATGAAGTACAACTTTATATTGGAAAAGAACCTGAAAATTTAATATCTATACCGATATCAAATGTAGATATAAATAGTCATGAATTTGCAGCACATATTCCTAAAGGGAATCACTATTGGCAGTTGAAATTAATCACTCCAGATCGTGTATTTGATTCTTGGATTTATAAGATTTTTGTATTGGAAGAATTCCCAGTACAAATTATGGAACCAAAGGAAAATAGGATCGCTAACTTTTACAGAAATACAAATAAAATTCGATTTCAATGGGAAAATCCCTCTCGCCTAGATAGACTTGCTCTGGAGGTTTCTCAGACTGAAGCTTTTAAAGAACTTGTTCTACATGAATCTGTGGATAAAGGTGGGGTAGCCTTCTATGAATTTCCATGGACAGGGACATTTTATTGGAGAGTCAACGGATATAGATTTGATACATCGAAAATTGTATTAGGACGACCTGAAAAGTTTAGAGTTATCTCAAAAGAGGATTTTTTGCCTATTGAGTCTATTTTACCCAATAATGGGGATATTGTTTCTTTTAATGACATCAAAAGGGGTAAGGTTTTATTGAGATGGAATGATAATTTAGGAGTTAAAAGATATGCAGTGCTTTTAAAAGGTCCTGAGGGTTACAATAAACGGTTTTATACTCATGTTTCCACTTTTCCTCTGCCTGTTTTAAAAGCTGGGGAGTACAGTTGGCAGATTGTTTCGTATGATGTAAATGATAATGCAAATATAAGTAAAAAATTTAAATTTACAATTAAAAATTTAAAACAGATTTCATGGAAAGGAATAGACAAAAATATAAAGGAAGACAGAGTAATAGCTAGTCCACAAAAAATAAGCAAAAGGGTACAATGGAGCAAGGGTCCTGAAGAAACAGATTTTTATATTTTTGAGTTTTTAGAATCGAATAAATTTACAGAGGTGAAAAAAATTAACACAAAAAGAAATCAACTTATTCTCCCAAAAAATATAAAAGGTTTCTATAAAATTAGAGTTAAGGCTCATTCTTCATCAGATGACTTACTTGCTGTTTCTGAAGAAATTAAAGTGCAATTTGTCCAATAAAATAAATAACAACTGATTAAATTTTCCTTAAAAGAATGGAATAGGGTTGTTGGTTATTCGTGTTATTTTCTTTTAATGTGAAATCATTCTTGGCTTCTTTAGAAAGTGTTTTTCCTAAAAGAATATTATAACTATTTAAAGAAGAGAGTGACATGAGCATATAGGAAGATTCAATGGGTGCTCCAATAGCAGAATACTTTTCATGCTCTTTTGTATCAAATCGACCAATTATAACTTTCCCTTTTTCAATTCCAATGGCTAATTTTATTTGAGTTTTAAAGCGTTTATTTATTGATTTTAAATTTTCTTGTAACTTAAGAGCTGTTTCGATGGCTTGTATATGCTCTTGGTCTGATTCATATGGAAATCCCCATAGCGTCAGTATTTGGTTATTTTGTATACTGTCGATGACCCCATTATTTTTTTCAACTGTTGAACGGATATTTTGGAGGATTTCATTAAAAAGTTCTCTAAAATATTTGGGTGATCTGTCATAGGTAAGATTTTCTATTTGAATGGACATAGATGTCAGAGTTTTAGATTTAGTCACTCTAAAGGAAGAACGAATGTCATAAAGGTCATAATTTAGGCCTGAAAATTTTTGGAGAGAGCCAGAATAAAGAGATTGTTTTTCAAGTTCTTTTCCTAATGTGTCTAAAGAAAATTCTAGCTCCTGAAATTCATCATTTTTAAAAATTTTAGGTCTGGCTTTAAAGTTATGATCTATAAATGCAGACACGGTATTTTTTATTTTATTAATATTATTAGATAATCTTTTAGCTTGTCTAAGCATAATATAAATACTTATTAGAGAGAGGATGAAAATAAGAAAAAGTATAAGTTCTTGGAGTGATGTTTTTATCTGATTTGTATTTTGAAATAAAGGACGAGCTATAAAAAGTATTCCGTCATGGGTTTTATTATAAACAAGATTGCTCGAGTCAAAAGTTTTCTTTATTATTTCAGGATTTTGTTTTATTTGAGAGAAATTTGTAATTAAAGTTTGAATATCTTTTTTTGTTATAGATTTGGAAATGAATGGTGAAATAACTTCCCCAAGAGAATTAGCGGCTACAATATCACAATCTTTTCTCTCAATTCCATTGGGCCATAATTTTAAAGCATCAATGTGAACTGTTGTTAGAATATTGTTGTGTCTTAAGAAAAGAGTCCAAATTTGTCTCTGATCAAAGAATTTTCTTGATATAATTAAAGGTCTTCTAATATTTGAGAGCTTTGCTATGAGAGGAGAATAAGTTTCTAAATTCTCTAATGCAGTTACTTTAAACCCTGAGTTGTTTAAATTTTTTGGAGAAAAAAATTCATTCTTTAAATGATACTTTCCTGAAGGATCTATCTCATATTGTGAGATCCCATAAAGTTCTTGAGAAGTGAAAAGCAGTTTAAGATGATTTTGGGATACCTGAGTACTTAAATCCTGTTTAAGATAGGGGCTCAGTTCTTGGATAAGTTCTTCTTTTGCTAATTTAAAAGTCGATTGAATAGATTGTAATGTTTGATAGCATAAATATTTATTTTGATTTTCATAATAAGAGCTAAACCATAGTGGCATTATAATAAGGGCCGGTATAAGTATGCTCAGGGCTATAAATAATCCAATACTTATGAGGCGTATATAAAGGGAAAGGTTTGCCTTTTTTATTTTCATATCTTTACTTGATGGTATTTTTTAATTAATCTCAATAGTTTAGGAGAAAACCTCTACTTATGGAGAGGAGAGGGAAGGTTTTATGGGATATGAATTTTTAAAGGTTAGAACTAATGATTGACTCATAAAACAAGGGTTCTTATAGCTATCTTTATGGAAAAAATTAAAAAACTTTCTACAGAGGTTATTCATCAAATTGCAGCGGGAGAAGTTCTTGAACGTCCGTCTCATCTTGTTAAAGAACTCATAGAAAATTCTATAGATGCCGGAGCTGATTCTATTGAATTATCTTACGAAGATGGTGGAATGTCTCTGAGTGTTAAAGATAATGGCCATGGAATGTCTAAGGATGATCTTCCGTTATCTATTGCACGACATGCAACTAGTAAGCTGAATTTGGCATCAGATATTTGGAAATTGAAAAGTTTTGGTTTTAGAGGGGAAGCTTTGGCGAGTATCGCTGCAGTTAGTGAAATGGAAATTATATCTAGACAGAAACTTGATGAAGAAGCTCATAAGTTGTCTATTCATTTTGGAGACTCTCAGAAGATAGATTCAATGGGTGGAGAGGATGGAACACTTATTTCTATTAAATCTCTATTTAAAAATCTACCTGCAAGAAAAAAGTTTTTAAAATCTAAATCAGCAGAATCTGCACATATTAAGAAAACATTTAAGGCATTAGCTCTAGTTCATCCTCAAATTTCTTTTAAATTAAAGCAATCGGGAAAACTTGTGTTTCATTGTACAGGACAGAAACAATTTGTTCGTCGTGTGGAAGATATTCTTAATATTGATGGACTTCATAGTATTGAAAAACAGGATGATAGATATAAATTGAAAGCGGCTTTTAGTAGTCCCAATGTCACTACAGGGACAAGTCAACAATTATGGATTTTTGTTCAGAAACGTTGGATTCATAATACGACTATTGTAGCAGCTATCATTGAAGCCTATAGGAATTTGCTTATGCATGGAGAGTATCCTTATGTTGTTTTGGATTTAGAAGTTCCTCCTGACGAAGTTGATGTCAATATACATCCCTCTAAATCCCAAGTGAAGTTTCAGGATAATTCAAAGATTTTTAAATATGTTTATTCAACATTAAGAGAGGCTTTAGAAACTGCACCTTGGGTGAGTAAGGTTTTAAAAACTACAAATAAAAATCATTTAGATAATAGGTCGAGTTTGAGATTTAATTCTTCTGATCTTGAGAAATTAAAATTTAAAAGTAAAGATTTTATGCCAAAAGAAAAGGGAGATATAAGTTCTTTGAAAGAAGTTGTTACAATTGATGATAAGAAAGTATTTTTAAAAGACAATAACAGCGTCAATGTATCTGAAAAGAATGTCAATGTAGTATCCGATTTTGATTCTCATAAAAAATTACCAAATAAATGGGAAAACATGGATATTATTGGTCAGGCAGATCAAACATATATAGTGGGGCAAACTGGAGATGGTTTGTTAATGATTGATCAACATGCTGCTCATGAACGTGTTGTTTTTGAAAAATTGATGGAAAGATTTAAGAATCAAGAAATGGATATGCAGCAATTTTTTCTTATCCCACTTTATTATGAGAGTGGTGAAGAGACGATAGAATCTTTGCTTACAATTGAGAAAGATCTTTTAAACATAGGTCTTAAAATTGAAAGATCAGGCCCCACAACTTTAAGTTTAACTTCCGCTCCGTCACTTATTAAAGAAAAAGCTCTGATTAAAGTTTTAGATCAGGTAGCTAAGGATATAAGTGTTCAAGGACAATCTTTTGCTTTAGAAAAGTGTTTGGGAGATATTTTTGCAACTATGGCATGCCATAGTGTTATTAGAGCGGGGCAGGCAATGAGTCATGAAGAAATGAGAAGTCTTTTAAAGCAAATGGATGAATATCCACTTTCAAGTTTTTGTCCTCATGGAAGACCTGTATTTGTTGAATATTCTTGGAGTCGTATTGAGAGGGACTTTGGGCGAATTGTATAATGAAAGTTTGTTTTCTATTAGGAACCACAGGTACAGGTAAATCTCACTTTGCAACTCTTATTGCTGAATCTCAGCAAGTGTCTATTTTAAATGCTGATAGTTTGCAGGTGTATAAGTTTTTAGATATTGGTACGGCAAAGCCAAGCCATGAAGATTTAAACAGGTATCCACATTATCTGTATAGTTATGTTGATCTTGGAGAAGAGTATACGGCTGGGCGGTACAGAAATTCTGCAATGGAATGTTTATCTCATCTTGAGAAGTTGTCAAAAATGGCTCTTATTGTTGGAGGAAGTGGTTTTTATATACAAGCTCTTGAAAAAGGAATGTTTCAGCCAGGAAGCGTGCGTTATGATATTCATAATCGTGTTCGACAACAAGCAGAGAGTAAGAAAGGTTTAGAAGAACTCTATAAAGAGCTTAAAAATAGTGATCCCGAATATGCAAATAAAATTAACTTTAATGATAAATATAGAATTCAAAGAGCTGTAGAGCTTATTCGTGAGCATAAAAAACCTTTAAGTCAATTATGGCTTGAACCTCTTTCGGAAAAATTACCTTATTCTTACATTAAGGTTGGGCTATATCTTGAAAGAGAAAAATTAGAAATACAGCTTAAAGATAGAATTCAAAGTATGTTAGAGAAGGGATTTATTGATGAGGTTCAGGATTTATTAAGAAAAGTACCTAGAGAGTGGAGTCCTTTTCGTAGTATTGGATATAAAGAAATTATTCAATATCTCGATGGGGAGATTACAATTAATGAGTTACCTCAACTTATTTTACAAAACACAATGAAATTGGCAAAAAAACAAAGAACTTGGTTTAAGAGAGATAAAGATATAAGATGGTTTCATTCCGAAAAACAGCGGGATGAAGCTTTGGATTATGTTGTTCAATGGGGAAAAAAATGAAAAGTATGACAGGATATGGTTCCACAAATATTTCAATTGAAAATATATCTATGGAAATAATAATAAAATCAGTCAATGGAAAGTTTTTAGAAACACGATTTTCTTTACCACAAGTCTATATGGCTTTAGAAAATGATCTTAAAAAGAAATTGAAGAATAATATCAGCAGAGGCTTTGTGAGTATTTATTTAAACCGTCATGTTCTTAAAAAAAGTAAAAATGTATATTTTAAAACTGATACGGAATTGGCTAAAAGATATATTTCCTCTTATAAAAAGTTAAGTAAAGATTTAAAGATAGATTTTGAACCTGATTTGAAGTTTATCACTCAACAAATGGAAGTTATTTCTTTAGAGGAAAAATCTGTATTATCTGCAATTGAGAAAAAAACTTTATTTAGGGGCTTTGAAAAAGCTTTACAAATTTTAGATAGAGAAAGAGAGAGGGAAGGGCGGTTTCTTTGTAAGGAAATTAAATCTTTTACGAGAGCATTAGAGCAAAATTTAAAATCTATTGAAAAACTCAGGGATAGGTCTCAGAAATTTTTAAAGGAAAAATACACTCAGAGATTAAAGGAATTGATGCACGGGGAATATCTAGACCAGGGGCGTTTGGCTCAAGAGATAGCTATTCTTGTGGATAAAGCTGATATCACTGAGGAGATTTCAAGATTAAGGGAGCATCTTCGTCAGTTTCAGAAACTTTTAGATATTCCTGGTTTTAAGGGTAAAAAACTTGATTTTTATACACAAGAGCTGTTACGTGAAATAAATACGATAGGATCTAAATCGTATACCTCTGAATTGACAAAATATGTAGTAGAGGCAAAATCGATGATTGAAAAAATCAGGGAACAGGTGCAAAATATCGAATGACTCCTTTAATCGTTGTTTCAGGTCCAAGTGGTGCGGGTAAATCAACCCTATGCCGAGCTATGCTCGGAAAGTTTCCACAACTTGTTAGTAGTGTCAGTTATACAACTCGTCAGATGAGAGAGAATGAAAAAGAAGGGGAGACTTATTATTTTGTTACAGAAGAGAAGTTTTTTTCTCTTATAGAGAAGGACTTTTTTATAGAATGGGAAAAAGTGCATAACCAACACTATGGAACACCAAAAGATCTTATCGAAAAGACATGGAAAAATGAGGGATGGATTATTATGGATGTTAATGTTCAAGGTGCTAAAACCCTCAAAAAGCTATATCCTACATCTACAAGTGTATTTATCAGCGGCCCCTCTATTGACGAGTTGCGTCGGAGGATTATGGAGGATACAGATCGAGGTCCTATGCCAGACCTTGAGTTACGTATGAAAAATGCAGAAAGAGAATTGGAAGAGGTTGAACTCTTTGATTGGCATATAGTAAATGATGATTTTGAAAGAACGGTGGCCGAATTTGAAAAAATCATTAATGATATTTTAAAAAGTTAGTAATTTTAATAAGTTATGGAGGTTTTTTTATGGCAAGGATTACAGTTGAAGATTGTTTAGACCGTATTCCTAATCGTTTTTCTCTTGTCATGATTGTTGCCAAAAGGGCTAAGGAGTTGATTAGAGGGGCTCAACCTACGGTGAAGAGGACTAAGGAGAATAAACTTGTTGTTTCGGCTCTTAGGGAAGTTTCGCAGGGACATGTGCGTTTTGGCCGAGAGATGACAGCAGATGATGTCCTTAGAGATATGGAGAAAGATTTAAAACGCTAAATCACTCTAAAGAGTTTGAAAAGGAAGATGAGAATAGAGAATTCATGAAATCATCTGCTCAAGGTATTGATGAGTTATTGAATCGTGTCGCTAAAATTTATGGTGAAGAAAACTCTCTCTTTATTAAAGAGATTTATGAGTTTTCAGAAGAAGCTCATAAAGGACAGTTTCGTAAAAGTGGTGAAGGTTATATTCAGCACCCTGTTTCAGTAGCCTCTATATTAGTCGATTTAAAATTAGATATTCCTACCGTTGCAACGGGTCTGTTGCATGACACTGTTGAAGATACAGAAGTCACCTTAGAAGATATTCAGAAGAAATTTGGTGAAGACATTGCTTATCTTGTCGATGGTGTAACCAAAATTTCTCAGATGAATTTTCGCAATACAAATGAAAAGCAAGGTGAAAACTTTAGGAAAATTATGATTGCTATGGCAAAGGATATCCGTGTGATTCTTGTGAAAATGGCCGATCGCCTTCATAATATGAGAACTTTAAATCATATGCCCTACTATAAACAGGAGGGTATAGCTCAAGAGACAAAAGATATTTATGCTCCTTTAGCTGGAAGATTGGGGATTAATGAATGGAAAATAGAACTTGAAGATTTAAGTTTTAGATATCTAAAGCCAGATTGTTATTATGACCTTGTTCAAAAAGTTTCCAATCAACAAAAGGGCAGTGAAAAATATATTGAAGAAGTAAAATCTTTATTAAAAGAGAATATGAAAAATGCAGGGATAGATTGTGAAGTACATGGTCGCTCAAAACATCTGTATTCTATATATAGGAAAATGACACGTCAAAATATCGCCTATGAGCAAGTGTATGATCTTCTTGCGTTTCGTATTTTAGTAAAAACTGTATCAAAGTGTTATGAAGCACTTGGGATAGTGCATTCTTTGTATAAACCTATTCCTGGCCGTTTTAAAGATTTTATCGCAATGGCTAAAATTAATAATTACCAAAGTTTACACACGACAGTGATAGGCCCTAGAGGAGAGCAAGTTGAAATTCAAATTCGCACTGAGGAGATGCATCTTGTTGCAGAGAAAGGTATTGCGGCTCATTGGAAGTATAAAGAAGGAGCGGTTGATAAGGGCACGGTAGATAAATTTGATTGGCTTCGTGATTTATTGGAATGGGATCAAGAGGTCCGTGATCCCGGTGAATTTTTAGAGACAGTAAAGACAGATCTATTTGAAACAGAAATTTATATTTTCACACCTCAAGGGGATGTTAAAGAACTTCCTGATGGTGCAACACCTATAGATTTTTCTTTCTCCATTCATACCGATGTTGGATTAAAAACTGTTGGTGCAAAGGTTGATGGGAAAATGGTGTCTTTAAAACATAAACTAAAAAATGGAGATACAGTTGAGATTCTTACATCTCCTCATCAAACCCCAAGTAAGGATTGGTTAAAGTTTTGTGTGACATCAAGGGCACGATCAAGAATACGTACTTTTGTTAAACGTGAAGAAAATAAGCGTTCTACTGAATTGGGACAAGAAATGCTAGAAAAGGCATTTCGCAAACAGGGCGTAAATATGTCAAAGGTTTTAGAAAAAGGACCTACATATGAAAAACTCGCCAAGGATATTGGAGCTCATTCGATAAGTGAAATTTATCTTCAGGTGGGTTATGGGAAAATAACACCTGAAAAGGTTGTCGAGCGGTTTATTTCTAAACCTTTAAAAATCAAAAAGAACAAAACTTTTTTAGATAAGGTATTTAAAGGGGCCAAAAAGAAAACAGGCCCTTTGATTTCTGTAAGTGGGCTTTCTGATGTGATTGTTAGATATGCAAAATGTTGTCATCCCATCCCAGGGGATGAGATTATGGGTTTTATTTCTAGAGGACGAGGGGTGACTATTCATCAGAGTTCATGCCCAAAGGTTTTTGAAATTGACAGTGCAAGAAGAGTTGATGTGGCCTGGAAAGCTTCAAGTGATTTAAAGAGAATGACCAAAATCCGTGTTGTGTCTACGGATGAGCCGGGATTGTTAAAATTAATGAGTGAGGTCTTTACCAACCAAGGAGTAAACATACAAAATGCTCAGATTCGGACAAATAAAGATCGTAAGGCTATTTGTGTTTTTGATGTTATGGTAAACAATAAAAAACAAGTGACACAGGTGATTCAAAAACTTCAGAAAATTGATCATGTGTTGCATGTTGATCGTATTAATTTTTCTTAATATGGTGGACTGTCGAAAAGGTATCATCTACTTCGTTGCAATCACTCAAACCTTCACTCCGACGTAGGAAAAACGACGCCTTTGCTCGGTTTGAGCTTGCACGCCTCGTAAATATCACAATTTATGCCTTCTCTATTCTTCATCACTTTTTTGTATTTTTTGAATTTCAGTTTTAGATAAACCAGTAACTTTTTCAATTATAGAAAGATCAACATTATTCTCTAACATTCTATAAACGATTTGGTGAAGTTTTTCTTGTTTACCTTTCTCTATTCCCTTTTCTATTCCTTCTTCTCTACCCTCTTTTCTTCCTTCTTTCAGTCCCTCTTCACGAGCCCAAGCCTTTTCAGCCTTCTCATCACTAATAGCCTTAAGACGATCCTCTTCCTGCCACCTCAACTTATCTTCTAACGACATATTCTTTAAAAGTCCCATAGCCTCTCTCATCTCCTTATTCTTTTGAGCCAACTGCTCTAACTCACTCTCTTTTATTCGACTTGAGTGTCTAATAATATAGCACCAATAGTCTCTTAAATCAATTAAACCCTTTATACTTGTTTTAAACTTAGAAAGTTCTACAAACACTATCTTTAAGTCTCTATTAAGACAAAAATGTGGTTTCTCATCTGAGAGTAAAGAAAAGCTAGTCACAACGTCCTTTGTTTCTTTAAACATTGAAAATTCAGTAAAGATCAATGAGTAGGTGGGATGAAGTTTTTCGTACTCTTTTCCCTGTTTGAAGCCTTCTGTATAAAGCCTGGCCCAGTAGAAGAGTATTCTTGAGAGAAAGCCTTTCTTGTAGGCAGATTGCATTTCAACGTTGATTTTCTCACCTGTGCTTAATTCCAGCTTTAGATCTAAGATGATTTGTTTTTTCTTTTCCACTTCTGGGGGGATTTCAGGGTTTAAGATCTGAATGTTTTTAATTTCTTTATCTGAGGGAAGAGGAAGGAAAGTCTTAAGCAAAGAGCGAAGAACACTTTTATCTCTTGTAAAGTAGGTTTTAAACATCAGATCCTGGGTTAATTTGATATATGAATCATGCCTGCGAGAAGATCGCTTGTGTTTTGTTCGACGACCTTTAGCATTGTGCGATTGAGGTTTTTCTATACCATGATTTTCGATCTTCGTTTTTTTATTGATTTTTTTCTTTTTCTTCATTTTACTTGTCCTCCTTAAAAGAGCTTTACTTACCAAAGATTCTGCAAAACTCAGACGATCTCCTTGAAAGTGAGCAAATCAAATAAAGGCAAGAGCAAAGGGCATACCTAGCTGAGAACTAAAATAATGGGCGTCTAGGAAAAAATGGTCCGGTATTCGGACATTTGATCTGGAACACATCATATTTCTGGAGAGTTTGTTGGCAATGTTTTGGTTCTATATGAGTTTCTTTTTAAAAGATCTACTGTGAGAGAATAAATACAGTTAATGGAATGATAAATGGTGAACTTCAGATAAAACTCCTCTCCTATTAACGAAATTTTGGATTGGCCTTAACTGCTGAAGTGGCTGTTATTATTTAAAATCTTGAGAAAACCCTTCTCTCTTAAAGATTTAAAAGTATTAGAAACTCATAAAATTGAAATATAAATAACCCCTAGTAGAAAAAAAAAGGACCGCGTTGTGTACGGTCCTTTACTAGATTTTTTCAGTTATTTGTTTTGGTCTGGATTTTTGTTTAAACCTTCTGCTACGCCTTTTGCCATGCCTTCTGTTAATCCAATGGTGACTTCTGTTGCAGCATTAATTGAGGTTTCATATACTTTGCCCATTGCTTCACCTAGTCCCTTTAGCATTTCAGTAGTCGCTTTAGCCATGCCTTCAGCAATAGCATGGACAGCTACCTTCGCTATCTCATTGACGTAAATAGTCGTGTAAGCTCCAATCGCATAGTCAGTACAATCAATAGCCTGTTGTGATGAAGAAGAATATGTTTCTTGTTCTAGTATTAAAGTTTTAACGGCTTCTGTCTCCGTTGAATTTTTTAATTCTGATAATCTGTTTTCTCGAGAGGCCTTTGAAACTTGTGAAAATGTATTGTAGTTCATGTAGGGTTCACAAGATTGCATTTTAGTTTCTATGCGATTAAGAAATGCACCTCGATCAAACGACGAAATATTAGTTGCATTGAGAATGGGCCTAAAATAATCAGAAGGTTGTTCTATTTTACTAAAAAACAAAAATGCACCGTCCAGTAATCCTTCAGTAAAGAGAGCACAACTAGAAGGATTGGAGGCCGGATAACTTCCGGTTTGGAGATAAGTTTTAAAATTATCTTTTGATTGTGAAGAGGACTTATTGAGATAATCTTCAGGACTGTCATCTCCAAAGTGGTGAAAAGCTACTCCGAGGTATTCCAAGTCATTCGTTTGACATGCTCTAACAATACGATTGAGAAGGGTTTTGGGATTATCACCCATCATTTCTAGATTAGCGGGTTTTCGTTTTGTATTTTTATTTGAAAGCTTAACTTTAAAAACAGTTCCATCATTAGATTTTTTGTATGAAGAACTGGCAGATTTCATCCCTGTGCTTGAGCATGAAATAAACATACAACTTATAAAGCCTATTAATAAAGATCTTATTAAGGTCATTTTTCCCCCTATATTTTGATGAATAAAGCTCAATTATCCCCCCCCCCATTCTTATGCAATACTTAAATTGTGACTTTTATGCAAAGCGCAAATATTACGAGGTGAGTGAATGCTTTAAAAGAGAGTTTTGTTAAGACCGTAAAAAGGTAAGGCGTAGAACATAGTTTTTCTTCTTCGAGAGATAAGCCCTACACTTTAAAGAGTTTGGTTTAAAATTCCGAGAAAAAACTTTTCTCCTCCTCCCTCTCTCAGGATTTAAAGTCATTTCAAAAAAAGGACCGCGTTGTGTACAGTCCTTTACTAGATTTTTTCAGTTATTTGTCTTGGCGGTCTAATTTTATCTTTTTAATGTTTTTATATATGTTCACTGTTATAGCCCCTAGGATTCCAGCAGTCACATATGCTTTTGCAAATTCAATAACGAATTCGTCCTCGTCCATGGATAATTGTCGGTCAAGAGCTTTTATAAATAAGTTTGCTACTTCATTGGCTATAATAGGATAGGAAGCTCCAATGGCATAGTCAGTACAATCAATAGCCTGTTGTGATGAAGAAGGGTACGAAACTGCTGCTATTAAATTTTTAAAAGCCTCTATTCCTACTGTGCTTTCCGATAAACTGTTTTCATGAGAAGCTTTTGAAACTTGTACGAAAGCATTGTAGTTCATATAGGGTTCACAAGATTGCATTTTAGTTTCTATGCGATTAAGAAATGCACCTCGATCAAACGATGAAATATTGGCAGCATTGAGGATAGGTCTAAAGTAATTAGATTTAGATTCTTCCATTTTACTAAAAAACAAAAAAGCACTGTCCAGTAATCCTTCAGTAAATTGAGCACAACTAGAGGGTTTGGAAGCCGGAAGACTTCCGGTTTGGAGATAAGTTCTGAAGTTATCTTTTGATTGTGAGGAGAGATTATTGAAAATATCTTCTGGACTGTATTCCCCAAAGTGGTGATAGGCTATTCCAATGTATTCCATGTTATTTGTTTGACATGCTTTAGCAATACGATTGAGAAGGGTTTTGGGATTATCACCAATTATTTCTAGATTAGCGGGTTTTCGTTTTGTATTTTTATTGGAAAGCTTAACTTTAAAAATAACTCCATCATTAGATTTTTTGTAAGAAGAATCAGCAGATTTCATCCCTGTGCTTGAGCATGAAACAAACACACAGCTTATAAAGCCTATTAATAAAGATCGCCTGAAGGTCACTTTTCCTCCTTGTATTTTTTTAATTGTTCCCTCTCATTTTTATTTTGCAAACTTTATTTTTTTATGCAGGGCATAATTACCTTATTAAACTTCAGTATTGTATGTAGAGTGGGATATTTTTTAAATAAATAGGGTCGACTTAAAATCATCAATTCTAAATTTAGGTAGAAATTGAACCCTTCAGAAAGACCAAAGGATATTTACCTTTTAAAGTCATTTGAAAAAATAGACGAAAAGTAACTTATTGGTAGAAAATATCTAAGAGAATAGAGGGGAAATATGGGGAATGTGTCTACTTATTTTCGCCGTTGTCATGTCTGTTCCACTGTAACTGAACAGGACAAAAGGGTAGAACGGTGTCATCATTGCCAAAAGTCTCTGGCCCCCTTTTATTATTTTGATGAGAAAAAGATAGGCGAAAATCAACAAAAAATAAAAGAAGGTGAAATTAGACCACTGATTGGCTTGACGGCTTATTGGTCATAAGGTGATGTATCACCATGACTATAAGTTTAAAAGATGTTCAAAGGGCAAAACAACGTATTTCTGAAGTCGTTTATCAAACTGAATTAACATATTCTAGAAGTTGTACGGAAAGAATAGGAACTAAAGTTTATTTAAAATTTGAAAACGAACAACTAACAGGTAGTTTTAAAATTCGAGGAGCTCTTAATAAAATTGCTAACCTTTCAGATAAAGAACGTGCTAGAGGTGTTATAGCAAGTTCCGCTGGAAATCACGCACAAGGTGTTGCCTATAGTGCTCGTCAATTTGATATTCCTTCATATATTGTTATGCCTGTAAATGCTCCTGTTGTAAAAGTCTTAGCCACCCAAGGTTATGGTGCTCATGTTATTTTTCATGGGGATATTTATGATGAAGCCTATCAATACGCTCGAGATTTAGAGAAGGAAAAGAACTATACCTTTGTTCATCCTTTTAATGATCCTTATATTATTGCAGGACAAGGTACAATTGGCTTAGATCTCTATGAACAGTGTCAAGATTTAGATTCTGTTGTTATTCCTGTAGGCGGTGGTGGCCTTATCAGTGGGGTAGCCGTAGCCCTAAAATCTTTAAATCCAAAGATAAAAATTTTTGGAGTTCAACCTCAAAATGCATGTGCCATGACAGAATTGTTTCGAAAAAAGTCCAATTTTAAAGGGGCTATTTCCACAATGGCTGACGGTGTAGCTGTTAAAGTTCCCGATCAAAATATGTATAAAAAATATATCAGCAAATATGTAGATGATATCGTGAGCGTTAGTGAAGATGAAATTGCTGAATCTATTGTGTTTTTAATGGAAAGAGCAAAAACGATTGTTGAAGGAGCAGCTGCCCTATCATTGGCTGGAGCCAGTAAAGGATTAAATTTAGGAGAAAAAACGTGTCTTCTTTTAAGTGGAGGAAATATTGATCTCAATGTGATTGCAAAAGTTGTGGATCGAGGGTTAATTCAAAGTGGACGTCGACAATCCTATTCTCTCGTAGTAGAGGATAGCCCTGGAACCTTAGGCAAATTAGCTGATGTTTTTGCTAAAAATCGAATGAATATTTTAGAAGTGCATCATGATAGAAAGAAAGAAAATTTGTTTATCGGTGAAACCTGTATCCATTTCCTTGTTGAAAGCCCAGGAGATGAAGCTTCCAGTAATGTGTTGAAAGAATTTAAAAAAATGGGAGTGAGAATGAGTGCAGAGGGAATCCTATGAGAGTGTCTGAAAGCATTAAGAATTTAGCCCCTTATTCGCCTGGAAAATCCATTGAAGAAACACAACGTGAATTGGGTCTTAATAAGGTTATAAAGCTTGCAAGCAATGAAAATCCCTTGGGGGCAAGTCGCCTTGTTCAAAAAGCTATTTCTGAAGCCTGCTCACAGATTCATAGATACCCTGATGCAAAAGCTTTTCAGTTAAAGCAGGCCTATGCTGAGTTTGTTAATGTTCATCCCGATCAATTGCTTTTTGGCAATGGATCTAATGAAATTATAAATTTACTCATTCAAACTTATTGTTTGCCAGGAGATGCCATTTTAGTCTCTCAATCCTCATTTATTGCTTATAAAATATGTGCAAAAGCTTTAAACATTCATGTTGATGAAATACCTCTTAAAGAAGATTTAAGTATAGATATTCAAAAAATAGCAAAACACTGGAATACTCAGCATAAAATTATATTTTTACCTAACCCTAATAACCCCACAGGAGCTATTCTTTCAAAACATGAGCTTTTATTCTTACTAGATTATTTAAAAGATCAGAAAGAAGTTTTAGTAGTGCTCGATGAAGCCTATTTTGAGTATGTCAGAGATAAGGAGTATCCGAATGGGATTGAGTTATTAGAAACCTATCCTAATCTTATAGTTTTGCGAACATTTTCTAAAGCCTATGGTTTAGCGGGGCTGCGGTTGGGGGTTGCTATTGGAGCTTGTGAAAATTTAACCTATGTGAGTAGAGTACGGCAGCCCTTTAGTGTTAATGCTCTGGCTTTAGAAGCTGGAATTGCAGCCCTCAAGGATCAAGATCATATCGAACAATCAAAAAAGGTGGTTTGGGAAGGTTTAGATTATCTATATAAAGAACTTAAACGTTTAAGAATAACATACTGGAAATCTGAGGGAAATTTTGTATTAATTGACGTGAAAAGAGAAGGTATTTTTGAAAAATTATTAAAAGAGGGATTGATTTTAAGGCCTGTTAAAATCTATGGTTTAGAAACTCATTTGAGGCTATCTGTTGGTTTGAAAGAAGAAAATCAGCGTGCTATAGCTATTTTAGAAAAGGTTTTAGTTCATTGAAAACTATAAAAATTGTTACAATTGATGGGCCAGTGGCTTCTGGTAAAACTTCAGTGAGTCGAGAAGTTGCCAAAAATTTAGGATGGTCTTGGGTCTCTACAGGTGTTTTTTATAGGGGACTGGCTTTTATGGCCTCTGATACCGGGATGAATTTAGAAGATGAAGAGGGGCTTATAAATCTGATATCTTCGAAAGATTGGCGCATTAAAATGGGAAATGAAATGACTTATTTTTATTATAAAAAAATAGATATTACGGAAAAGCTGCCAACAGAGAGCATTGGAGAAATAGCTAGTAAAATCAGCCGATTACCAAGAGTTCGTCAAGCTCTTCTTGAGCCCCAAAGAGAGTGTGCTGCAACGACTGAAAAGGGACTTTTAGCAGAGGGGCGGGATTGTGGAACTGTGGTTTTTCCCAATGCTCAGGTGAAGATATTTATCACAGCTCGCAAAGACAGTCGTGCAAGGCGTCGGGCCGAAGAACAGGGGGGGGATGAAGAAGAGGCTTTAAAGCGGCAGCAAAAAAGAGATGCTATTGATATGGGAAGAAAACAAGCCCCATTGAAAACGCCTGAAAACGCTTTTGTGATAGATACGAGTGACCTGAGCTTTTTAGATGTTGTTCATCAGGTGGAGTCACATATCCGAACTTCTCTAGGTATTGAATCCGAATGAAATAAATTCTGTGAAAATCCCTTTGACTTGTGAAAATGAGTATTTATAAAGAGAGGCTACTAAAAAAAATGAAAAATACAGGAGGGTTGTTTTTTTAAGATGTCATTAAATCATCAAAATAAGACTATGAATAAGCTCAGTAAATCAAAGAAAATTCAACAGGACGTTTTAAAAGCATTAGATGCAGAGGATGGAAGTATTGCTCCGAACCCAGGAGTATTTTCTAACTTAAAAGCATCAGAGTCTTTTGAAAGCCTTTTTGAATCAGATCTAAAGAACAGTATACAATCAGGCGATGTTGTTAAAGGAAAAATAGTTTCCATTCATAAGGACTTTGTTCTTGTAGATATTAATTATAAATCAGAAGGCATGATTGATATCAGTGAATTTCGCACTATTGAAGGCCGAAGGCAAGTTGAAGTCGGTCAAGAGATTGAAGTTTATATTGATAAAGTTGAAAATGAAAATGGAGTGGTTGTTCTTTCAAAAGATAAAGCTGATATGCTCCAAGCGTGGAATGATATTTCTAGAGCCGTGGAAAGTGGAGAGCTTGTTGAAGGAACAGTTCTATCTAAGGTCAAGGGAGGTTTGAGCGTAGATATTGGCGTGAAAGCCTTTTTGCCAGGAAGTCAAATTGATTTTCGTCCTGTACGGAACTTAGATACCTATCTGGGTAAGACTTTTAAATTTAAGGTTATTAAGTTTAATAAAAAACGTGGCAACATTGTTCTTTCACGTCGAGCCACTTTAGAAGCCGAACGAGAAACAATGAAAACGAAAACTTTGGATATGGTAAAAAGTGGAGAAATTGTTACAGGCCTTATAAAGAACATTACAGATTATGGAGCGTTTATTGATCTGGGTGGAATGGATGGATTACTTCATATTACCGATATGAGTTGGGGGCGAGTTAAACATCCATCAGAGCTTCTTCAAGTTGGACAAAAAATTGATGTAAAGATTTTGAGATACGATGAAGATAAAGAGCGTGTGAGCTTAGGTTTAAAGCAGTTGGAACCAAATCCTTGGAGCGATGTTATTGAAAAATATCCTATTGGTAAAAAGCTACAGGGAAAGATTGTCAATTTAACGGAATATGGAGCTTTTGTTGAGCTTGATGAAGGCATTGAGGGACTTATTCATGTGAGCGAAATGAGTTGGACTAAGAGAGTAAAGCATCCTTCTCAACTTCTTAAAGAGGGTGATACTGTAGAGGTTCAGGTTTTAGAGGTAGATACTGAAAATCGCCGTATAAGCTTAGGAATGAAGCAATTGCAACCTAATCCTTGGGTTGAATTAAAAGAAAATTATTCTCCAGGGACAATCATTGAAGGTGAAGTCAAATCGATTACAGAATTTGGTGTTTTTGTCAGTGTAGAACAAGGTGTTGATGGTCTTGTTCATATTTCTGATTTTTCTTGGACAAAACGAATTAGTCATCCTTCAGAAATGTTTAAAAAGGGAGATCAGATTAGGGCTGTTGTTTTAGGTGTAGATATTGAAAATGAAAAATTCAGTTTAGGGATAAAACAATTGGAAGCAGATCCTTGGAGTGATGTCGAAACAAAGTATGCTATTGGTACTCAGCATGAAGTTAAAGTTGTCAAGTTGACTGACTTTGGTGTTTTTGTTGAGTTAGAGCCCGAAGTTGAGGGCTTGATTCATATCAGTGAATTGACGACAGGCAGAGTGGAAAATGTAGAAGAATTCTGTAAGGAAGGTAGCCTTTTGAAGGCTGAGGTTGTTACGATTGATACTAAAGCAAGAAAGATTGGGCTCAGCTCTAAACTTGTAAAATTACGTGAAGAAAAAGGGGATGTGGAAGATTATGTGAAGAAGGCAACGACAACTTCAAAAACAAGTTTAGGAGAGCTTTTTGGAGAAACTCTTCAACAATCTACTCAGAATGAAACAAAGACTACTAAGCCTTCGTCATGATAGAGCACTTTTAATAAAATGGAGATAGTATGCGTTCATTATTTCAAGATTTCTTTAAAAGTATTGGAATTTTTTTCTGTGTTTTATTTGTCGTAGGGCTTTTAACAAGTTTTTTCTTTATTAAGAGTTTTGATCCTGTAAGATCTATACCCAAAGAAGATTCTATTTTACACATGAAACTTAAAGGGGCTATTTTTGATCCACATAAATTTCTTAAAAACTTAAGAAAATATTCTCGGGAAGAAGATATTAAAGGTGTCATTGTAGAAATTAACTCTCCAGGAGGAGCTGTTGGTCCAAGTCAGGAAATTTATCAAGAATTAGAATATATATCTAAAAGTTTAGAGAAGCCGGTTGTTGTTGTTTCATCTGATTTATTGGCGAGTGGAGCTTATTATATTGCTTTGGGGGCGGATCATATTTTTGTGAATTCAGGAACTCTAGTAGGTTCAATTGGTGTTATTATGGAGTTTTTGGATTTACAAGGTTTATACAAGTGGGGTCGAGTTAGCCGATTTAATATTAAAACAGGAGAGTATAAGGATACAGGATCTTCATATAGATCGATGAGGGAAGATGAGAGAGCGTTTTTACAAGCTCTACTTGATGATGTCTTAGATCAATTTGTTGATGCTGTGACAAAGGGAAGAAAATTAAAATCTGATTTTGTAAGAGAACAAGCTGATGGAAGAATTTTTACCGGGCGACAGGCTTTAGAATTGGGTTTAGTGGATGAATTAGGTGGTTTTACAGATGCTGTTAGAGTTGCGGGTGAACTGACAAAGTTAGGTGATGACCCTCCCTTATTTGTTCCTCCTAAGGAAGTAAAATCTCCATTTGAATTGTTGGGCTATATTGATTCTTCAGAAAGAGAGTCCAGATTAAAAAAAGATTTGAAAGAGTTTTTAAGTTTGAATGCTTTGGGGCAACCTTTATATCTTATGCCTGGGATATTTTTAGGAAATTAAAAGGGAGAAGTGGCAAATTCATCTAAGAAAACCTCAAAATGGCCTAATGAGAGGGATGTTTTATTTCGTCCTGATAGAGCAAAATATATTAAATCAAAATCAAAAATAAAAGAATGTGTATTTTGTTATGCTCTTAAAAAAGGGATTTCTTATGAGAGTCTTTTATTATTTGTAAATGATAATGCTATGGCTATTTTAAATAAGTATCCATACAATGCGGGACACTTGTTGGTTCTTCCAAAACGGCATGAGGGTAAGCTTTTAAAGTTATCAGATGAAGAATTTAATTCGACCAATAGGCTTTTGAGATTTTCAATAGAAGTTTTGCAAAAGGAGTATAAGCCTAAAGCTATGAATGTTGGTTTAAATTTGGGTAAATATTCTGGGGCCGGTATTCCAGATCATATGCATTATCATATTGTACCAAGGTGGAGAGGGGATCTTAATTTTTTTCCTTTAATGAGTGGAACAAAAGTTATTTCTGAAAAACTTAAAGATACATATCATCGGCTTTTACCCTACTTTAAGAAATATAAGGAGAGATAAAATATGTTTGAATTTGACCATGTAGGTGTAGCTGTTCATCAGATTCAAGACGTATTAGGAGTTTATAATACTATAGGTTGGGAAGAGGTGGAGATAGAAGAAGTTCCTAGTGAGAAAGTCCGTGTGGGTTTTTTACCTTTTAAGAATCACGTTAATATAGAGCTTTTAGAACCGACAGATGAGACTAGTGTTATTGCAAACTTTTTAAGAAAACGAGGTCCCGGGATTCATCATATTTGTTTTCGAGTAAAAAATTTGAAATCACATTTGATACGTTTAAAGGAGAAGGGAGTACAGCTTGTTGATGAATCTCCTCGCCCTGGAGCTAAAGGGTGTCAGGTTGCTTTTATTCATCCTCGTTCGACAGGTGGTGTGTTGATAGAATTGAGTGAAAAAATGGAGAGTGCTCCTTGAGTTATGGAAATGCTCCTCAAATTCGAATGATGTCTTTAACAAAAGTGGTTAAATGTCTAATGATCGTTAATGTTACGATTTGGTTGGGCTTACAGGTTATTGTGGAGCAGTTAATTTTAGAGGGGCGTCCCATTACTCAAACTTTTGGATTGATTCCCTTTGATGTTTTTAATTTATTTCTCTGGCAGCCAGTTACATATATGTTTCTTCATGATTTAGGGCCATTTCATATACTTATTAATCTATTAATTCTCTGGTGGGTAGGAAGTGAGTTGGAAATCAATTGGGGTTCTCGTTTTTTTGCTCTTTATTACTTTGTTTCTGGAATAGGGGCTGCTTTTCTTTATTTAATAGGATGTTTTATAGCTTTTAGAATTGGAGGAGCAGCTCAGGTTATGATGACGCCGGTCATTGGCTCCAGTGGGGCTATTTTTGGTCTTTTGCTGGCATTTGGGATTATCTATAGTGAGAGAATTATTTATTTCATGTTTGTGTTTCCTATGAAGGCCAAATATTTTGTTATGATTATTGGTGGTTTGGAGTTGGTTTACCTTATTAATAATGGAATTGGTGGAAGTCGGGTGGCAAATCTTGCACATTTAGGGGGTCTTATATCGGGTTTTCTTTTTTTAGTCTTTTGGACAAGGTATAAACGGCGCACTAAGAAGGTTTTTCAAAAGGGATATAGGCGTCGCTTGAAATTAGTGGTGGATAATGATAAGAACTCTCCAAAGTACTGGAACTAGTTACAATTTTAGGAGGTGAATTATGGGTCTGAAACAAAAAATTCACGATATTCAATTTGATAAACGTCTTATAGAATTTAATTTAAAAAATGGGAAAATTTCTGAAGCAGAATATAAGCAGTTTCTTGAGGGTTTAGAGGATTCTTCTTCTAATTCAGAAACTGTTAGATTTGATGAAACTCAGGAACCCACACAGTAGAAAAGTCCTCAGTTTTATTTAAAAGGTGTTATTGTTTTATAGTTGTGTAAGGGTTTCTTTTTCTAGATAGGATTGTGCATCTTTGGATGTTTCAGGAACCCATGATTCTGCAATGATTTTAAAGTCATTCCCTTTTTTTTCAAAAAACAGAGTTTTTTTACCAAAATCTTTATTTTTGTCGGAGCGATAGTCTTGTAAGAATTGAGCTATATATTGATTTTCATGTGAGAAAATAACGGGACTTGAAAATTGTACTTCAATGGTTGAGTAGTGTTTATTTAAGTTTTCTTTATGATTTTTCCATGACGTCCAATTTTTTCCATCTGAAGAGAAGTGTTTTTTTGAATAAAATTGCATATAAGATTTAATATCTTTAGAGGTCCAAGCCTTTTTCCATATGTTTAAAAATGTAAGTATGTTTTTTCTTTCTTCAATGAGTTCGTCATTAGTCATAGGAGAGGTTGATTTTTCAATAATAACGGCTGTTTGTTGCAGATCAACATATTGTGAAATATCAAGAATGCTTTCATTTCTGAGGACAACACAGCCTCGTGAACCACGTTCAAGTCCTTTTTCATCCGGTATGGAATGTAACCAAATTCCATGCCCTGTTTTTCCCTGTCTTTTGTCAAAGAGGTTGGGATAGTCTAAGGTAAAAGCTCTAATTCCATAGAGATCAAATGAGAGTTCAGTTCCTTCTTTAATGTTTTGTATGAAGTAAATCCCTTCAGGAGTCCGATGATCTCCGCTTTTGTGTTTGTCACCCTCCTCTTTACCTTGGTCAGAATCATATTCACTAATTTTAACGATTGTGCCCTCTTTTTGAGTCCAAACGCTTGTCTTACGATTTTTTTTGTCGACATGAATAGCGTATTTAGGAAAATAGAGTCCTGTTCCCAATTGAATAAACGCTTTTGGGGCACCAATCGCAACAAAAGGTAGAAAAAAAAGAGTTAGGAAAAGAATAAATTTTAGGTTCACATTAAGTATCCAAATATTATTTTTTATAATTTAAAAAGGTTAATTATATGAAAAGTATCATTTACATTTTGTGTCTATAAGAAATGTTGCATGAATTTAATCTTATTCTCAAGTTTTTTATAGGTTCTTTGTTTTTCTAGAACTTGGAAATAAATTCGTATTTTGAGAGTATAAAGAGATTGACGAACTGCATTATTTTAAAGTCTTAAGTATTTGTAACTTAAAAGAATTCACACATGGTTTCTTATAGAAAATAAAAATACTGTTGTATTGGTACATATATAATACTCTATTGGCAGTTTGTACGACAACATGGTTTACAGTTTTCTAATTTATCTAAAAGGATAAGGTTTTTGTATGTTATATCGAAGTTTAACTGTTTTTACTTTTATCATTTCAATTCAAATTGCTTTTTCTGTTGAAGCCCAGAAGCTCGATCAGGAGGCATTGCAAAGAGCAGTAGAATTTACGCAATTATACGCAGAAGGTGTAAAAAAGGACTTGACTATTGGTCCTAATGGAACACGCCATCTAACTATTTTTTTTCGTGACATTCCTTCTTCCTTAGAAGAGCTAGATGTTAAATTGATTGGTCAGTCTGAAGAGTATAAGTTTTATCGTGATCAAAAAGGGGAAATAAAAGTTCATAAAAAAACTAGGGCCTTTCACATAGCAGCTTCTTCAGGGGATGTTGATGAAGTAAGACGGTTTCTTGCTGAAGGTATGGATGTCAATGCTCAAAACTCTCAACGTGAAACAGCCCTTCATCAAGCATTGTCTGAGAAACGTTTAAAAGTTGCAGAGATTTTACTTGAAGCTGGTGCTGATCCAAATATTCAGGATAGACTAGGTAATACTCCCTTTCATAAAGCTACCGAACCACCTTCAGTAACTTTGCAAGGACGTCAGGGAACACTGGAAGAGATTCTTATCAAAATAGCAGCAACGGATATGTTATTGAAAGCTGGTGGGGATATTTATAAAATTAATAAATTTGGTTATAGCGTTCTTGAGTTTATTAATCAAAGTAGTGGCATCTTTATAACACATGAAGGACCTCTTGGACCCATTCTATCTAGATTAGGAAAAGTATTAGCGTTAGAAAAATGCTATTAATCTTGGCTCATATTATATAAACCCTGTGTCATTTCTTTTGAAAAAGACTAAGCATTGGGAATGTTTTCCTTTAGACTTAGAAAAAGCTCTAAGGATAAAAAGGAACTGAAACAATGTTGAAAAAAATTGTCGCTTTTTTAATCATGCCTCTTTTTGTACAGGCTAATATGAAAGAAGAGGTTTCCCCTGTACCCAAAATGGACCTGACTCTTGTTAGAACTTCCGATTTGAGTTCGCAGGTCTGGTTTTCTGTAGATAAGTACCAATTAGATAATGGAATGACAGTGCTTCTGCATGAAACCCATGGTGTTCCATTAATTAGTTTTAACATTTGGTATAGAGTTGGTTCCAGAGATGAAGAGGAAGGGTATACGGGTATAGCACATCTTTTTGAACATATGATGTTTAAAGGTGCCAAAAAGTATTCAGGCAAAGATCTGCATCGAACTATTCAGAAAAATGGAGGATCTTATAACGCATTTACAACACATGACTACACAGGATATTACACACAATTTCCAAGTGATAAATTAGAGTTGGCGATAGATATTGAAGCTGATCGTATGCAATTTCTTAACCTTAATGAAAAAAATCTTTTGAGTGAAAAACAAGTGGTTAAGGAAGAGAGACGTTACCGTGTGGATAACAGTGTCAATGGTACGTTATTTGAAAAACTTTTTGCTACTGTATTTAAAACTCATCCTTACAGATGGCCCGTTATTGGATGGATGCATGATATTGAGAATATAACAATTGAAAAGTGTCAGGATTTTTACAAAAACTATTATGCTCCTAATAACGCAATTGTGGCTTTAGTGGGGGATTTTCAAACAGAAACAGCAAAAAAACTTATAGATAAACATTTTGCTAAAATAAAACCAAGTTCAATTAATAGACCTTCTTATTTAAAGGAATCTGTACAAAAAGAGGGTCGATATGACCGTATTGAAAGAGAAGTGCAAAACGATACTTTAGCTATAGCTTTTAAAGCTCCTAACGTGGGGGATGAAGATGGATATGCCTTAGATCTTTTGGCAAATATATTGGGTGAAGGAACTTCATCTCGATTGCAAAAGAAGCTGAAAATTAAGAATCAGTGGGCTGATTCACTTTCAGTTTTCAATTATACATTAAAAGATTCTGGGCTTTTCACAGTTTATGTTTCTTTGAAATCAGGCTCTAAGAAGCAAAATAAAGTTCGTGACATTGTATATAATGAAATTTGGAGAAGCCGAAATTATCTATATACTAAAAAAGAAGTTCAAAGGGCTAAAAATCAATTGCTATTAGAATATGTTAATTCTTTAAAAACAATTTCTGGTAAAGCACGATTATTAGCTCTTAATGAGATTATGTTTGGAGACTATACAAGGCTTTTTACAGATCTAGGGCTTTATCAAAGATTAACTCCCGAAATGATACGATCTGCTGCTAAAAAGTACCTTCAACCACATCAAAGATCAACAATTTGGCTTACAGGAAAGGGTTCATAAGTGAGAAAGAGTTTGTTTTTTTTGTGTTTATTTTTAATGAGTTGTTCAACAGGAAAACCTCAATTTTCTGATTTTAAACTTCGATCTTATACAGAAACAGAGCTTTCAAATGGTTTAAAGGTATTATTAGTTCCAGATAAATCTTTGCCGTCTATAACTTTTGCTATAATGTTTAAAGCAGGTCGAACAGCTGATCCTATAGGTAAAGAGGGTTTAACATCTTTAACAGCGCATTCTATTGGAGAGGGAACTCGAAATAAATCAGTAGTCCAGTATGCTAATGCTTTATCACAATTCGGATCGTCTTTAAATGTCTCTGTAACTCAAGATTATACATATTTATCGGTTAATTCACTTTCCACAAATCAAAATAAAGTTTTGGATTTATTTGTTGAAGCCTTACTTGAACCTGCCTTTCGCACAAAAGATGTTATGAGAAGAAAGAAAAAAATGATTTCAGAAATTAAAAAAGAGGTTGATAACCCCTCTCTTTTTGCCTCTCAGATTTTTAAAAATTACATTTATGATAAACATCCCTATGGTGTTCCTGTAAACGGTACTCTTAAGTCTTTAAAAGATATTAAAAAGAAAGACGTCATTAAGCATTTTATTAAACATTTTATACCAAATAATGCTGTTTTGGCTGTGGTGGGTAGATACACATCTGATATTTCATCCCTTCTTGAGAGGAAACTGGGGAAATGGAAAAGGGGAGGGGATATTCCAAAAGTATCAATCAATCATTTAAAAAGTTTTAATGGAACTCATATACGTGTTGTTAATAAATCAGATCTTGTCCAAGCTCAAATCCGTTTGGGACATATAGGAGTGCCAAGGAGAAATCCAGATTATTTAAAACTGAAATTAGCTAACACAATACTTGGAGATGGATTCTCAAGTCGTCTTGTTGATCATTTGAGAGAAAATTTAGGTTTTACATACTCCATTTCTTCACTTTTTAATTCCCTAAAGGAAACAGGGACTTTTCAGGTTTATACATTTACAAAAAATGAAACCATAGGACAAATGGTTCAGGAAACTCTTAAGGTATTAAAAATATTTCGAGAAAAAGGTGTAACGGCTAAGGAAGTTTCAGCGGCTCGGGCTCAATTGATAGGTGAATTTCCAGAAATAGTAGAAACGGCTGAAAATTTAGCTATTAATCTTATGGTTTTGAATTTTTACGGTGTAAGTTCTGAATATTTATTAAATTATCAGCGTAATCTAGTAGAGATGTCGGTCAGTGATATAAACGATGTTATTCAAAAATATTTTAATCCTGAAAATTTAAAAATTCTTATTTATTCCAGTGATGCAAACAATAATGTACAGCTAAACAATATGGACGTTCAGATAGAAATAAAATCTTATAAGGATTACTTAAATTAGCTTCTTAGCACTTGAAAGTTTGAAGTTATTTAAAGTTTTTTTCTTCTCGGAGCGCAGGGCATATCGTGATGAAGGGTGCATTTATTCTTTTAAGATATTAGAAGGGAATTTTCTTAGGAGGGTTCAAAACGAGTTTTCTGAGGCGCAGGGCGTATCTCCCGAAGGGAGAGACGAGCTGCGAACCCTCAGAACTGTCTGAGTTTTTGAACTCTCCTAAGAAAATTCCCATTTAACGTAAAAATTAGGTTCATGACCAGATACAAACCGAAGTGACATAGGCGTAGTTTTTCCTACGTCGGAGTGAGCGTTTGAGTGATTGCAACGAAGTAGATGGCACCTTTTCAACAGTCCAACTATCTTTTCTTTTTGCGACGAAAGAACGCAAAATAAGCTCCAATAATTATAAGAATAATGGACAAAATAAGGAGTTTTTGGCCTATTCCAGATGAACCCGTTGGTTCTTCTGGAAATTCATCTTCTAGAGCATCTAGGCCTAGGCCACCAAATCCAGAGCCCAAAACGCCTCCTCCCGAACTATCACCAGAAGAGCCTTGCAGAAGATCTCCTGAGGCAATAATTCGAAGGCTTTTAATGGATTTTGCAAAATCGTTAACGTAGCTTGTGTAATACCTTTGATGTGCACTAAAGGTTACTAGAACAGCGATATTTTGCTTTATAGTGGCTAGATACCTTGTGAAGTATAGAGGGACTTCACTATTCAGATGAAATCCATCGATCCAAATATGTCCATTAATTTTTGCTTCTTTAACATTTTTTACCGTTGAGGATAGGGGTTTGCCCTTAGGTCCTTGAATCATTTTTACTTTATTGAGATGTGATTTATAATTAGCAATAGTGTCTTCAACACCAACTTCTTTAGCAGTAAAGATAATAACAGCTTGTTTTTTTCGTTCTTTTTTTACAATACTGCTTCTACAAATCCACTCTGTATGTTCGGCTTGACAGTGCCATCTAGGAGGTAATTCAAATTCAATATAGCTATTTCTGAATTTTTTTGCATGAGCAAAAGGGCCTAATAGGCATAGTCCAATAATAAATATTTTTTTCATTTTAACCTATCTCTTGTGTCAGCCCTTAGCATAAAAAGTTGAGGGATATTGTTCAAATAAATTATGATGTTTTTTGACGATTTTTAAACCATAAATAGCCCCCTAAAAGGACTAAAGTACAAAATATGAGAAAATCGGCAATTCCCCATATGGAAAAACTATGATGTTTATGTTGTTGGGATAGGGTTGATGCAATAGTTATTGTTCCCGAATCATCTTCACCTAAATTATTCTTAATCTCAAGAGATTGGGAGGCCTGTAAAAGCGTAGGAATGTATTGAGCATATAAACTTTGGTGTGCCGTTAGTGAAAGAGATACTAACTTATTATTTTTTTGAGTGATAAGATATCGGGTGTAGTGATCCATAGCTTCCCTGTTTAAGATTAAGCTATCTATCCATTCAATATCGTTGATTATAGATTTTTTTATAATTTTAACTTTAGAGGTATGTTTTTTTCCTTTAAAAATTCTTGTTTTTGTCTTTTCTAAGTAGCTTCTATATTTTTCAAAAAAAGTTGCTAAATTCTCTTCTGGATTTCCGTCTTTTATTTGGAGAGTCAGTTGAGGTTTAAGCTCTTTTACACTGTCATCGTGACAAATCCATTTTGTTCCCGCTTCTTGACAAGTCCAAGTATTTGGTACGTCCATTTTTACAAATTGATTTTCAAGCGATATGGATGCGTGCAAATGGAAGATTATGGTAAAGGTACTTAGTATGAAAAAGCCCATGGTTTTTTCCTTCTACTAAAAAAATCGGCTTAATAGACTTAAATTTTTAGTATTTTTTGGAAATAAATCTTTAAAATGAATAGGTTATGACTCTAAGGGGGGTGTAGAGGAGAGAGGGCTTTATTCTCTTAGTTTCTACTGTGTAGATTTTGTCTGCTTTTTCGAAGAAATTATCCCTTCCTCAATGTAGATTTTGTAGGATTTGTATTATCTTGTCGAATTATAAGGATTAGTTATGGTATGAGATTTCTATGAATTTTCAGCAACTTAATACATTTTGTGCGATCTTAAATGAGGGGAGCATGACGGCCGCCGCTCAGAAGTTATTTTTAACACAACCAGCGGTCAGTCAGCAAATAAGGGCTTTAGAAGAGGATATAGGGGTTGATCTCTTTGTAAGGGGCAGTCGACATATGAAACCGACTCTTCAGGGACAGATACTTTATGATTATGCTCAAAAAATTATTAAAATTGCAGATCAAGCACGAGTGACTATTCAAACTGTAGGAGTGGAGGTTCGAGGACGAATAAGAATTGGAACCATTAATTCTATTGGACTTCATTTAATTGGTTCTGTGTTCCATATATTTATGAAAAACAATTCTGATGTGCGAGTGCAACTTCATTATAAACAGGGATTTGAAATTATACGTCAACTTGAAGAGGGAAATTTAGATATTGCCGTTATACCTGATGCTGAAAAAGAATATGGAAAAAGTATTCAAAATCAAAATAAAGAGTTCATATCAAGAGATGAGATATGTCTTGTTGTTTCTGGAATGAACAATAAAGCTCCTTTAGAAATACAGCTTAAAGATTTAACTCAAATGCCATTAATTTTCTTGATTGATCAATATAAGGGATTTGAAAATATTTTTTTAAAAGAATTAAAACGAAAAGGTATATCTTGTTCTCCTGTTTTTGAAAGTTCAAATGTGGGAACTTTAAAACGAGTGATTGAATCGGGTATGGGTTGGGGATTTCTTCCAAGACACTCTATTAAAAAACAACTGCGAGAGGGACGTTTAAAGCATGTTCGTATTGTTGATTTTGAATATTTTGTAGATCTTTGTACGTATTGGCCTCGACAAGGTGTGACATCAAAAGCAATAGATGTTTTCATCAAAACTTTAAAAAACAGTAGTAATTTAAAAATATCGTAAAGGCTTCTCTCTTTTAAACAGTAGCTACAGGGGAGAGCGAGTGGTTTAGAAGTAAAATATCTTTTTTTGCAATATATAAAAAAAGCCTTTTTGGTGGCCTTTAAAAAGTGTGAGCCGATCTCCCAAAAAGGCTTAACAGAGAGGTAAATTGTCCCCCCAATTTTAACAGTTACCTCTGAATGAGCAGAGTCCTGCTTCTTAGTTGGCGACAATAGCGTATTTTTCTTCTCATTAACAATTTAATTATTTTTCATTTATATATAAGACATTTATATATGATTTTCTTACTCTAAGGGATTTTCGCTCTTTAGCCCTGTTCTTAAAGAGATAAGGCGTGTTATTTCTGCGGCAGCTTCTTCTAATGCCAATTCTGTGACATCAAATACTGGCCATTTTTTATTTTTAGAAAATAAAGAATGGGCATATTCTACTTCTCTTTGAATATAGGAAAGGTTGGCGTATTCTCCTATAGAGTCTCCTATTTTTTCTAATCGATTTTTACGAATTTTTAAAAGCTTTTGAGGATCTATTGTTAGAGCTACAATTTTTTTTGATCTATAATGCTAAGTTCATGAGGAAGAGGCATCGAAAGAATAAGGGGTATATTTGCAATCTTCCAGCCTTTGTGGCTAAGAAAAATAGAAAGAGGCATTTTACTTGTGCGACTAATTCCTACAAGGACAATATCAGCTTTTTCAAGATCTCTGACTTCTTTACCATCACGGGTCATGGTGCTTGCTGTTTCTCCAGTTCCATCACTTATGATATAAACGTTACCAAGGGTCATATTTTTTAAGTTAAATCAGCAACTATAGAGCAATTGATATCTTTTACTATCTCTAATTTTTGACATTCTTTTTTAAATATTTCTGTATGGATATTTTTAGGTAAAAAAACACGTGGAGAGAGAGTTTTTAAGGTTTCCCATATTTTAAAAACTGTAAGTGTCCATAGAGTTATATCGTTTTCAAAGTGAACACAAACTGTAGATTTATTATTTAAGAAATTTTCTGTGGAAATTAATAAAGGTGCATTTTTGAGTTTTATTTCTGTGGTTGAACGATTTTCTGCTCTTGTTATTTGGTAATTGAGGTACCAATCGATTTGACAGGACCACGATGAAACTTCTGGATTTGGTAAAAACCAAATGTCGTCACCAAGTGCAAGGGCTTTGTTTTGGGTTAAATATTCAAATTTCATAATTTACAATAAATCCTGAAATTTATAAAAGGTCAACTAGAGAGATTTTTGATAATACTGTCTAAGATGCCATTAATAAAAGCACTGGAGTTTTCTGTACCAAAGCGTTTTGCCAATTCTATAGCTTCATTGACAGCAACAGCGACAGGTACGTGAGAATGTACCATTTCAAATGTTGCAATACGAAGAATATTTCTATCGATAAAATTCATTCTTTCAAGGGACCAATTATTTGATTTTGATTCCAAAAGTTGATCGATATTTTTTGAATTTTCATGAATACCTTTATAGAGATGAGTTACATAGTCCCATGTCCTATCGTTTAATTCATAAAGTTGACGATATCTCTTGAGCTGTTGCTCATTAGTTGTATCATTAGAAAACTCATCCTGATAAAGTAATTTTAAAGCCACTTCTCTAGCTTGAGTTTTGGGATTCATTGGTGCTGCAGACTATCAGGTTTGTTATTTTGAAGCAATTGAGAATCCAATGCTGTCCTAAAGTCATGGACATCTGAAAACGTTTTATAGACACTGGCAAATCTCACATAAGCGACATCATCAATATCTTTAAGAGCTTTGATTATCATATGTCCTATTTTTTTCGTTGAAACCTCTTGGGCACTTTGAGTGAGCGTCCATTGGGCTATTTTTTCAACAATATCGTTCAAGGTTGATTGAGGAATAGGTCGTTTTTGACAAGCAGCTCTTAATCCTTTCATTATTTTTTCTTTCGAAAAGGGCTCTCGGCGTTCATCTTTTTTTACAATTTGAGGGTAAACTGTTAATGAGTGCTCAATTGTTGAAAATCTTCCTTGGCATTTTATGCACTCTCTACGTCTACGAATCACTTCTTTGTTTTTTCGAGTTTCTAAAACACGGTGTTCTTCATGTATGCAATAAGGGCACTTCATAGAGATGGTCCTTTTAATGAGGAATTGAACGTTAGAGAAGAAATGAAGTGATCGTCAAGGAAGAGATGTATGTTTCGCCTTGCAATATAATCAGAACGTATTGTACTGTACACTTATGGTTTATTTTTGGTTTTTAATATGTTCTCAGATTTTATTTGCTGATGTGAAAAATATAGATCAAACACGTCTATTGCCGGCACAAAAAACGGGAAAAGAAGAAGCAAGAAAATATTTTACAAGAAAGAGCAGTGGAAGTTTTAGTGGATCTAGGGAGCATTTTATGATGCTTCATTTAGGCTCTTTTCTAAATGATGTGACTTATAAATGGGGAGGGGATGAAAAGAGGAATGATATCGCTCATTTTAATATAGGGGTGACGTATAAATTTAAGGAATGGCATGATTTAACAGATGTTTTATTTCGTGGTGAGTTTATAGAGTATTCGATTAAAGATATATCACCATTGAAGCTTTCTCTAGTCCCTCTATTAATTTTTCCTGAAGTGGGGAGTCGTTTTCCTATTTATTTTGGTGCCGGCATAGGGTTGGGTATTTTCTTTAAAAATGTAAAAGGTGAATCTATCTTTTCTTTAGACTATCAATTGTTTACGGGAGTGAGGTTTTTTGATGTTTTAGGCCGAGTTGGTTTATTTTTAGAAGGTGGATTAAAAAATCATCTTCATTTATTTACTAATGGGCAGTTTAACGGTGTTTTCTTATCTGCTGGAACAGTATTTCTTTTTTAATATTGTTTATCCTATTTATATTTCAATATTTTTAAGTATTTTTTGAAAAGTTGTACGAATTAAAGTAAACTCGCCCTTAGTTTAGTTTAGTTTAGTTTAGTTTAGTTTAGTTTAGTTTAGTTTAGTTTAGTGGTGTATACTTCGATTGGTATATGGAATGAAACGAAATTTTTATTTTAATAAAGGGTCTTTTGTGAAAAAGCTAATTTTATTAGGATTTTTTTCTTTTCTTGTTCTAAAGATATCAAATGCTCCTAGTACCACAAAACATCGGAATATTTCTAACACGCAAGAGAAAGCATTGTTGGAGAGGGCACGAGGTATTGTAGATGAAATTGGTGGTAGAATAAAAGGATATTTTTCTCGTGATCCAGAAGAAAATCTCTATAGGGAGAATGATGAGATTGGGATTGAAGTGTGGATAGATAAGGAGTACACGCAAAAAGAAGAGATAAAAATTGGGATTAAAACTTTAAAAAAAGTTATTCTTAATAGTCATCTTAGAGATACTAGCACCACTGCTTTTATTGATATAACCAACATATCTTATTACAAACAGGAGGTGAGCCGTTACAATTGTGATCTATGTAGGTGGTGTCCTCAAAGCAAGGGGGCTGGGTACATAAAATACAGAGATACCAGTATTAAAGACCCCATGTATAAATTCATTGATGGTGGTTTGGAAACCTTTATGTTTAAGGGTACTAGGAATTATTCTGACTTTCTTTTTAATTTGGTATTGGAAGATGGCCAAATATCAGAGACAAGGTATAGATGCTGTATGATGATTAATGGTGAGGACCGTAAGGTAAAAGCTAAGGCGTGTAGAAATTGGGATAATTCCGAGGATTCTCTGTTATTTGAAGAGAGTCAATATGAGTATTCTAAAGCCACATTTGAAGAATTAGGAATCAATGCTCCACTTCAAAAATAATCAGAATGTAAGGGAGAGGTTATGAAACAAATCAAAGAGAGAATATCTTCTTTAATTTTCTTTTGCATATCTTTAACAATTTCTTGTACAACAATAAATCCGAAAAAAGAAATAGTACAAAGAGATCTCGCTCAGGATAAAGATATCCCCTCATTTCAGTTTAAAAGGATAAGTAAAGGGCGTTTTATGATGGGGCGCAAGGGTTTTGTTGGTTGGCCTCAAAGAGATGTCACTATTTCTAAGGACTATGAGATAATGACAACTGAGGTGACACAAGAGCAGTGGTTTACCGTTATGAAAGCAAATCCGTCTTATTTTAAAACTCCTAAGTTTTGTAACAACCACGTTAGAATCAATGGGGAATATCTGTGTCCTAATCATCCTGTGGAGCAAGTGTCGTGGAGTGACGTTCAAAAATTCATTAAAAAGCTCAATGCGGCTATGGGATTAGAGGGTTGCGATAGAACGCCTCAATCTGCCTCTGGTTGTTATCGTCTTCCGACGGAGGCGGAATGGGAATGGGCAGCACGGGGACCAATGAATTTAAATTGGATTGAAAAGGATAAAATTCTTTATAACAAAACTTCTGGTGGTAGGACTCAACCAGTTGGTTCAGGGTATCCTGTTAATGGGCTTTATAATATTTACGGGAATGTATCGGAGTGGGTTCAAGATGCGTATCGTAGTTTTCAGCATCGGGGAAAATTACCAATTAGAAGCAGTGATCCCTTAGTCAACTCAGGTCGTAGGCGCATTATACGTGGGTGTAATTGGTATTGCCCATGGTATGGTGAGGGTATGAGTGCGGCTGGGTTTTATTCTGAAAAAAAAGCTACAGAGAGAACGCTACGGGTTTCCGTTTAGTAAGGACATTGTAAATTTTTAGAGGTTTAAATTTTGGAGAAATAAAATGCGGCGTTTACTTTTATTAAGCATGTTGTGTTTATCGTTTGTTGTTTCGTGTACGACGGCTACTAAAAATTCTACGTTGGCACAAAGAGATGTAGCTACAGAAACTTTTGTGCCTTTGTCTGAAAAGACTCCGCAAGTTCGAGATGCGATAATGAAAAAACTTGGCGTGACAGATCCACGCAGAGTCACAGGTAGGGATTTAGGGCGTATTGATGTTTTGTGGTTAGAAGGCTCTGGATTGCGATCCTTAAAAGTTGGAGATTTTGCTGGTTTATCTTCTTTAGAAAGGCTTATCCTTTCTAAAAATCGAATAAGTGAATTACCCATGGGAGTGTTTGATGGACTTTCTTCTCTAGCGTGGCTTAATCTTAGTAATAATCGAATAAGTGAATTACCCATGGGAGTGTTTAATGGGCTTTCTTCTTTAGGGGGGATTAGTCTTGAAAATAACCAAATAAGCACATTACCGGAGAGGGTGTTTTCAGGGCTTTCTTCTTTAGATTGGCTTAATCTTAGTAATAATCGAATAAGTGAATTACCCATGGGAGTGTTTAATGGGCTTTCTTCTTTAGAGGGGCTTAATCTTGAAAATAACCAAATAAGCACATTACCGGAGAGGGTGTTTTCAGGGCTTTCTTCTTTAGATTGGCTTAATCTTAGTAATAATCCGATAAACATGTTACCAGGTGGGGTGTTTTCAAGGCTTATCTCTCTAGAGGAGCTTTATCTTGAAAAAATCCGAATAAGCACATTACCGGAGAGGGTGTTTTCAGGGCTTTCTTCTTTAGAGCGGCTTCACCTTGAAAAAACCCGAATAAGCACATTACCGGAGAGGGTGTTTTCAGGGCTTTCTTCTCTAAGACATCTTTACCTCTCTAAAAACCGAATAAGTACACTACCAAGAGGGGTGTTCTCTGGACTTTCTTCTCTAAGATTTCTTGATCTTTCTAGAAACCAATTAAACACCCTACCAAGGGGAGTGTTTTCGGAGCTTTCATTAAAGGTTCTTGATCTTTCTAGAAACCAATTACCAAGGGGGGCATTTTCAGAGCTTTCTTCTGGTGTAGATTTTCTTTATAAGCATGGACAGAGATAAACTTTGAGTAGGGAAGTTAGTTTGCTTAAAAAAAATTAGAGATCCAAAGCCATCTCTGGTCGTAGATTTCTATTTTTTTATGTGGTAAAATTTGACCAGAAAATCTTAATAGAAGTGGCAAAAAGAAGAACAGCAAAAAGATACTGCAGAAGTAATTGAGGAATTCTTTGCGAAGTCCAAATTCCAAATGGTGAGGAGATAAAACATCCTAAAATAGGAACTAAAGAGGCACCTATATTCAGTTGTCCCACTTGTAGAGTACTTAAAATGGGATGATCTATAGTGGGTCGAGTCATAAGCAAGAAAGTTAAAGCTCCCATACCGGCAGAGAGAGGCATGATACAATTTGAGTACAGAGAGGCTTTGCGCAAGGGAATATTGTACCAACTGATAAGAAGAGGCATCATAACTGTTCCTCCACCCAATCCCGTAAGACCAGAGATTAATCCTCCCAATAATCCAATAAATCCTCCCCGCAAAGAACTAGTTGTTTTTAGTTCTTTGGGTTTAGAAGAATGTCTTGTTTGGCTGAGAATACGTATGGCAACTGCTAAGATAATAATGGTAAAAGTGAATTGAATAGTAGATTTATTGAGATAACTTGCACACCATCCACCACAGGCCGCTCCCACGATGGCTAGAGTCAGAACAGGGGTTAGCAACTTGAGGTTAGGATGCATTCCAGAACGCCAGAAATTGTATAAATTAATAAGAGAACCTAAAGTGATAAAGAGCAGAGAAGAGCCAATAACCGTCTGTGCCGGTAGTTCGGGAAAGAGAAAGAATAGAGCAGGGACAATGATAATACCTCCACCAACTCCAAACAATGAAGAGAGAAAGCCTGCTATTAGACCCAGGGTAATGAGAATTAAGAAGATATCCATTTTTTAACCTTTTGTGAAAATTCTACCGTAGCTGTGTTAGATAATAAATAGATATTTACGACAATAACTTTACTATTTTTTGCTAATCATCCCGTTTTTTGTTAAATGTGAGTGAGAATAAGATGGGTTAATTAGGAGGTTATGAGGCATGAGATTTTTTGTATGTTTAACAATTTTTTTAGCGTCTTGTACGATGCAATATGACTCTGTAGGTTCAAAGAATTTGACAAATGTATTTGATGTGAGTGGTTGTGGTATTGAATATGAATGTGTTCATGAAATAATTCCTGAAAATGAGAGGTTTGATAGGATTAGTAAATTCTATGAAGGATTGGCTCGCATTAGAGTAGATGGGAAGGCTGGGTTTATCAATACTGATAATGATATAGTTATTCCTGTGGAATATGACAGTGCAGGTTTTTTCGATGGAGGCTTAAGTATTGTTCGAAAAAATGGATATGCAGGAATTATCAACACTGACAATGTTCCCGTTGTGCCTTTGAAATATAAATTTATTTATAAATTTTCTAATGGATTAGCTCGTGTTAGTCAAGATGGCGATAAGTGGGGATTTGTTAACTTTAAGGGGGATGAGGTTATTCCGTTAGAATATGATAGTGCCAGAGATTTTTCTGAAGGCTTAGCTCTTGTTAGAAAAGGTATAAAGTATGGATATATCAATGCCAACAATGTTCCGGTTATTCCATTGGAGTATCATCTTCCATATTATAAAACATCTTCTTTTTCTAATGGCTTAGCTCTTCTCAAGAAATTTGCTGGTGGTTATGGGTTTGTCAATTCCAACAATGTTCCAGTTATTCCATTCGAATATGATAATGCCTTTGAATTTTCTGAAGGCTTAGCTGTTGTTAAAAGGGATAGAAAATGGGGAATGATCAATATTAGCAATGTCCCTGTTATTCCATTCGAATATGATCTTATTCATAGATTTTCTAATGGCCTAGCTGTTGTTAAAAAGGATAAAAAATGGGGAATGATCAATACTGGCAATGTCCCTGTTATTCCATTCGAATATGATGATGTCAGAAGTTTTTCTGAAGGCTTAGCTCCTGTTAAAAGGCATGGGAAATGGGGAATGATTAATATTAGCAATGTTCCAGTTATTCCACTAAAATATGATGATATCTCTAGATTTTCTAATGGATTATCGCGCATTAGAATAAATGGGATGTATGGATTTATCAATACTGATAATGATATAGTTATTCCCGTGGAATATGATCATGCCCATTCTTTTTCTAATGGCTTAGCTGTTGTTAAAAGGGATAGAAAATGGGGGATGATCAATACTAGCAATGTCCCGGTTGTTCCACTCGAATATAATCATGCGTGGCAGTACAGGCAACCAGGAATAGCTTATGTTGTACAAAATGGAGTGATCGGTCTGAGACTTATGAGGAGATAAAATAAAAAAGAAAGCTAAGCACTTATTCTAAAAGGTTAGCTTTTGATAACTCTATGTTTGACGTATAACTTGTTTTTCTATTTAGCAAAATTTTAAATGGAGCGGGAGACGGGGCTCAAACCCGCGACCTTTGCCTTGGCAAGGCAACGCTCTATCAACTGAGCTACTCCCGCAATAAAGTCAAAAAATACGATCACCTGAAAAAAGAGTCAACAAAGTTGTCAGGTATTAAGATTCTTAGCAATCATTTTATAAAAAAATTTGTATGTTTTTGATGCCGTTAAATGCAATTAGTCTTTTTTAGTGTATTTATGAAATGGGTGATTGTTTATACTTTAAATAATACATAAGAGCAGATATCAAACTCAAAATAACACTGCTCCAAAGCAAAATATGACCAGCTTCAGAAAGCAGTGGAAGCTTAATTAAAACACAGGGAATGGCAATCATTTGAAGAACAGTTTTCCATTTTCCCAATTGACTTGCACTAATAATTATATTGTGTGTGGCTGCAATAGCTCGTAGTCCTGCAATTAAAGTATCTCTTGCTAATAAAATAATAACTAATATAGGGCTTACATTTTCAAGTGGAATCATGATAATAAGGATACTGGTAATAAGAATTTTATCAGCTAAAGGATCCATAAACTTTCCAAAAAGACTTTGAGATTGTAACTTTCGTGCCAACATACCGTCTAAATAATCTGTCAAGCAGGCTAAAATAAAAAGCCCTGAAGCATACCAATCACGATAAGGGGACTCGCAGTATAAAGTTAGAATGATAAAAGGAACGAAACCAACTCTTGAAAGAGTGACAATGTTTGGTAGGTTTGATTTTTGGAAAGCTGTGGACATAGATCTTTATTTCATCCTGAATAACTTTATAAGTCACTTTAAAAAAATCTTGTCCGTATCTTGAAAAATAAGAAAAAATAAGAGACAAAGTGCCAAGATGATAAATAAAGGAAGAAGAAAATCGCTCTTTATGAGGTCGTTTTTTCTATAAGAGAGAATTATGGATCGGAATTTAGCACTGGAATTTGTCCGTATCACTGAGGCCGCTGCCTTAGCCTCAGCTCGCTTTATGGGACGAGGTGATGAGAAAGCTGCTGATCAAGCTGCAGTTGACGCTATGAGAAAAGCTTTTGATACTGTTCGTATTAATGGCGTGGTTGTCATAGGAGAGGGTGAGAGAGATGAAGCACCTATGCTCTATATTGGTGAAAAAGTGGGACAGGGCTCTGAAGATGCACCTGATGTGGACATTGCCTTAGATCCTCTTGAGGGGACTACAATTTGCGCTACAGGTGGCTCAGGAGCGACATCAGTTATAGCAGTGGCTAAAAAAGGACATTTTTTACATGCTCCTGATACGTACATGGATAAAATCTCAGTAGGGCCTAAGGCCAAGGGAGTTGTGAATTTAAATCAAAGCGTGAGTGAAAACATAGGAGCTGTTGCAGAAGCTTTAAAAAAACCTATTTTAGAAGTCACAGTGGTGATTTTAAATCGCCCAAGGCATAAAGAGCTTTTGGAACAAATTAGGGCTACAGGGGCTCGTGTTTGTCTCATCGGAGATGGAGATGTTTCTGCTGCAATTGCTACAGGCTGGGAAAACTCTGGTATCGATATATTAATGGGAATTGGTGGAGCTCCTGAAGGAGTCATTTCAGCCGCCGCCATGAAATGCCTTGGTGGAGATTTTTGCGGGCAATTGCGCTTTCGAAATGATGAAGAAAAAAAACGGGCACAAAAAATGGGAATAGCAGATTTGAATAAAATATATTCCATAGATGATTTGGCTTCTGGGGATGATGTGATGTTTGTTGCCAGCGGTGTAACAGATGGTCCTCTACTGAATGGGGTTAAATTTATAGGTAAGCAAAGAGCAACTTCTCATTCTGTTGTTATGAGATCTAAAACAGGAACCATTCGCTTTATTCAGGCTTCACATAAATTGAAATAGTCATGAGATTCTGATACAACTTAATCATGTTACAGTTTCCTTGTTTTTCTTGTAATAAAGAACTTGAATTTGCAGAAATTTTTCGAAGCAGTGAATGTCATCATTGTGGAGCTGATGTTCGTGCTTGTAAAAATTGTGAATTTTATGATGAGAAACTCTATAATGAATGTCGAGAAACTTCTGCAGAACCTGTTAAAGAAAAAGAAAGAAGTAATTTTTGTGATTTTTTTAAAATAAAAACATCAAAAGAAAAAACAAATCCTAAGAAAGATCAGCTTTCGGCTGCTGAAGCTTTGTTTAAAAAGTAATTTCTATGTTGCGTCAAAGTTTTCCATATAGAGGACAGATTTAGAGTCTGTCCTAATGAAAAAATCCGATAGTGTTATGGATAATTTTTTGTTATGAAAGTTAAGTTAGGAGTTCATTGTGGCAAAGGCTGAAGCTATTGAAATTTTTAATTGCAGTGTAGAACAGTTTTTTCAGATTATCTCTGATTATGAGAGTTATCCAAAGTTTCTATCTGAGGTTAAAAGTTGTCGTATTTTACAAGAAGAAGGGTCTCGAAAACTTGTCGAGTACGGAATAAGTATTATAAAAAATTTCACATATAATCTTTGGATGATAGAGGAAGAAAATAAAAGAATTGAATGGGAATTTGCGGGGGGGGATCTCTTTAAAGTCAGTACAGGGTCGTGGAATATTGAAGATGAAGCTGGAAAAACACGTGCTATTTATAAGGTAGAAACACAGTTTCGAACGTTTGTGCCAGGTCCAGTAGCTAAGGCTCTTGTTCAAGTCAATCTTCCTAATATGATGAGTGCCTACCATAAACGGGTGAGTGAGTTATATGAAGGATGATAAAAATCCCTTTGAGAATGATTCAGAGGAAGATATAGACAGTGAAGCTTCAGGAGTTGGCGGAAAAGCTAAAGATGTTATAAAAAAGCTTTTTATGGTGGGTACTGCGGCGGCTTTTATGACAGAAGAGAGCGTTCGTCAGTATTTAAGTGAACTGAAATTGCCAAAAGAGGTTTTAAATTCCCTAATTCAAGGAGCTAATAAGTCAAAAGAAGAGCTTATAAAGCGTGTCAGTAAAGAAATTATAGCTATTATTCGAAAAATTAATTTTGTAAAAGAAGCCTCTTATTTTATTGAAAATCACAAGTTTAAAATAAATGCAGAGATTGAAATTTTAAAAAAGGATCAAGACAAGGAATAGTATTTTTCTAAAAACTCTCTTACCTCATTACTTTATATATGTGATTGCAACGAAGTAGATGATACCTTTTCGACAGTCCTATATCCAGAGAGGGGATTTTTTAATATGCCCATCCGTTGTGATACGTCAGTCCAATACCTTAAAGGGGTGGGCCCACGGGTTGCTCAAATTTTGTCCAAAAAAAATATCTATACAGTTGAAGATTTATTGAATTGGTATCCTAGAGGTTATGAAGATCGAAGAGCGGCTAGAACCTTATCTAGTCTTTCACCAGGGGATAGAGTTTCCGTTATAGCTGAGATTTTTCAAGTTTCTTATATAAATTTGGGAAGAACTCGAAAGCGCATATATAATGTTAGAATTAAAGATTCTTCTGGATATATGTCTTGTAAATTTTTTCGCATTCCATTTCGGGGATATTTTGACCGTCTTCAAAAAGGAAAACGTGTACGTGTTATTGGTAAGGTTACAAGTTACAATGGACAAATTGAATTTCATCATCCAGATATATTAGATGTTAATGAAAACGATGAGAACAAGGATGAAATTGTACCTCTATACACAGAAATAGAAGGACTATCTCATCAACGTGTTTTAAAAATACTAAAAACAGCATTTTCACTAATTGAAGATATTCCAGATACGTTACCGGAAACAGTTATAAGAGAAAACAATTTACTCTCTAGGAAAGAGGCTATTGTTAAAATACATTTTCCGGAATTAAGCGATGCCGATAAGATTTTTGAAATGAAAACCTCTGCTTATCAAAGGTTAATTTTTGAAGAGTTTTTTTGGTTAGAATTACAATTGGCAAAAAAAAGACTACAGTTCACTAGGAAAAAAGGAGCTCTTATAAAAGAAGATAAGACGCTATTTGATAGAATCCAATTAGACTATAACCTCACAGGTGCGCAAAATCGTACATTGGATGAAATTATTAAGGATATAACGTCCGGGTATCCTATGTTGCGTTTGATTCAAGGAGATGTTGGCAGTGGAAAGACTATTGTGGCTCTTTTGGCAGCTTCAATAGTTATTGAAAATGATTTTCAAGTTGCATTAATGGCTCCTACTGAAATTTTAGCAGAACAACATTTTAAAACAGCACAATCACTTTTTAAGGATTTAGATGTTAAAGTTGATCAGTTGGTGGGTTCTTTAAATTTAAAAGCAAAGAAGGAGCGTATTGCCAAACTTGAAAGTGGAGAAACAAATTTAATTATTGGTACACATGCACTCATTCAAGAAGGGGTGAATTTTAAAAATTTAGGTTTTGTTATAGTTGATGAACAACATCGTTTTGGAGTTAAACAAAGAGGTCTTTTAAAACTTAAAGGAAAATCTCCTCATTTTTTAGTTATGACAGCGACACCAATTCCTAGAACATTAGCTATGACTGTCTATGGAGATTTAGAGGTTTCAGTTCTTAATGAATTACCGCCTGGACGCATTCCCGTTCTCACTCGTTTGGTCTATTCTTCATCACATGAAAAAATGTGGAACTTTCTTAAACAAGAGGTTGAAAGCGGACGACAAGCTTATGTCGTATATCCTCTTGTTGAAATGAGTGAAAAGATGGATTTAAAGGCTGCAGAAATGGGGTATGTTGAGCTGGAAAAAAAGTTTAGAACTTTAAAAGTTGGGTTACTACATGGTCAGATGAAATCTTTAGAGAAAGATACTATTATGAAACAGTTTCGCGATAGGGAAATTCAGATTCTTGTTTCGACTTCTATTATTGAAGTCGGTGTTGATGTTCCTAATGCAACTATTATGGTTATAGAGCATGCTGAAAGATTTGGACTATCACAACTTCATCAATTACGTGGCCGTGTAGGAAGGGGTTCTGGAAAAAGCTATTGTTTTCTTTTACCGGGATACGCTCTCTCTGAGGAATCTAGAGAAAGATTGAATATTATGACAAGGACCGTCGATGGGTTTAAAATTGCCGAAGCGGATTTAGAAATTCGTGGTCCAGGGGAATTTCTAGGAGCGAAACAATCGGGTTTACCGGGATTTCGTATAGCGCACCTCACCAGAGATATAGATCTTTTAAAAAAGGCTCGCAAATCTGCTTTTGAAATTATTACCAAAGATCCTGATTTAAAACTACCAGAACATGTAAAATTGCAAGAAAAATTGGAAAAAAATTTAGACTTATTTAGCAGTGGCTAAAGATAGTGAGAAAAACTTTTCTATTTGATGAGTTTTTAATCAGGTCCTTTTTCATGGATTCATAATAAATTTGAGATTGATTTCACTTACGCTTAAAATAGAACGCCCTTTCAGTTTTAGATGGGATTTAGACGGGGAGCGTAGCTCAAAGGTAAAGAAAACCAAAGTGAAAAAGATCATAAATAGATCTTTAGAACATGTAAGCCGTATTGGGAAATTGAAACGTCTTTCTTGGATGATTGAAGGAGGGACTTTTGCGTCGAGTTTTGTCTTTTGTGTTGGTACTGAGCCTAATTTTACCTCTACCGGTTTATTCTCAAGGCGCAGACAAAAAGGAAGCTCTAGCCGTTGAGCTTGCCTTTCAGTTATCTCGTTTAAAAACTTATTATCAGCAACCCTTAGGGGAGTCTCCCATCTTTGAAATTCTATCTTCTTATGAAGAGGATAAGGATATACGTAATATACTTCTAGAAAAAGAATCCTTTGTTATGAATTGGGATTCGCAAGCCACTCATGATTTAAGGGTTAAGCAAATCAATACGCCTCATCAAAAATTTATTCAAATTGCAAGACGGATAGCTCTGACTAAAGCCATTGACTCTCTTTTTCTTTATCAATCTCTAATTCACGGTAGAGAAAGAAGACATTTTATATCTTCAGCGTTAAGAGATAAGATTTCTGAACAGTATTCAGGGTTAAGTGATTTTTTAGAAATGTATATTTCTGCCCATGAAGATTTTGATGAGTCAGAATGGGAAACGCTTCAAGAGGCTGCTCTTAAATCTCTTATCTTAAAGGGGATGAGTGTTGGAGCTTTAGAACAAAAAGTCGAAGAATTAGATGGAGAGTTAAAAGTTCTGCAAGCCAGTCTTAAAGATGCTTCTATATCTGAACGTGAAACAATAGACATAGATATCTTAGAAAGAACAGAAGATGAGATGATGCTTTATTAGTGGAGATTGATTCTCAGTTATCTGAATCTTCCTCTTATTCTTTGTTAACTGAAAAAGTTCAAGTTCATGGAGAACGTAGTCAAAAATCACTTTCTTTATTTCTAAGGGAGTTCCATGATATTCAGATATATAATTTGGGTGTCATTGATTTTGAACCTGATTCTCATGAAGAAATAAAAGAACAGATGGAAGTTTTCCTTCAGGAAAGATTGCCTCAGTATGTTTCTGATATTGAATCGTTTATTGAAGCTCTTTTTGACAGAAGAAGAGGAAGCTCTTGCGCCCCTTATAGCTTTACGCCAATCCACCATTCAAAGGATTGATGAAACAATAAAACAGTTAAAAAAAGAAAACCTCTATAATGAATATCTTCCCTCTATAGAAGATTATGAACTTGTCAGTCATAAATTAGGTCGTCGTTATGGATTTGATGTGGATCGATACAACACTATGACAAACTAATGAAATGATGCGTGTTTTTTTGACAAGTTTAACTTTAGCTCAAGTTGCAAAATGGACTTCAAAAAATGTACGTTGGGGGAATTCATGGAAAACTTTAACAGGGAATAAATCAGGTAAAGGACTTCATCGATTAGGACGTAAGGGAGCGGCTTGGTTAGCAAAATGGCTTGGAGGACCATTAGTGGTGGCTGGATTTACAGCTGTTGAACTCAATGATTTAAGAAATTGGGTGAAAAAATCAGATTATAGAAGGTTTTTAAAAGGATACTTAGTCTCAGGTCATAAAGCGGGAATTGTTCCTTATGAATATGCCAAATTCGCTAATGAATATGATAATACAGATATAACTTGGATGGCAGTGGCTAGTGCTATTACAACTTATGCTTTATTTCGAAGGTATAAGAATTTTTCAATAAATAAAAGATTAAGACCGGTGGGTGAATGGGGAAGAAATTTATTTCGTTTAGGGAGAGGGTTCTTAAGAGGACATAAGCAAGCTGTTCGTCAAATTGTTACAACACGATCTAAAAACGTATTAGCTAATGGATCCTTACGTTTAAAACGGGGTTTAGAGCTAAGAATGAATGGAGTGTGGCTGGGTAAACAATTGACCAATTTGAGTATTGTTGCAGCCAGTGTAGGGATTATGATGAATGTTCATTATAACCGTGCAGGATTTGGTCATGTCACATCGGCTATTTATAGATCTGCTAGAAATGCATTTGGCACTGAAAGTACTTTTATGGAGGAAATGTGGGACACTTTTGCTCGAGTTTATTTTGATAATAAACAAGCCTATATGGATTTAGTTTCGGTATCTGTGGCTGATACGATTATCACTATGGGATCAAATAGCCCAATTAATCTTTCAAGTGTGTTACCACAGGCTAGTAGTGGTGTGACTCCTGTAGCTAGTGGAAAAATCTTGTCTCATCGTTATGGAGCGGTTGGATTTCTAGGAGAAATCTTTTCTCAATATTTTGCAAGACAAAAAATGGACCCATTTGACAGTCAATCTGAGAATCAGAGAAAACGTTGGGGAGTTTTAGATGAAATTACATGGGAGAGACCATTGTTTCATTATGCTTTTTCTGCCTCTTTTGGGTATTTAAAATATATGCATGCCTTTGTTCCTATTAGGAATCGTATGTTACGTCCATATATGCAACGTATTATTGATCGTCGTAGTTCTTACCCTTTAAGTTTATCTAATAAGGCACTTCCCTTTGCAGCTTTGCACTTAAGTGAAAATAAACTCAGATCCTATGGGATTTGGTCTATGACTAATTTTGTCTTATCTTTGGGAAGTAGTGCTGTTGGAAATACGAGTTTTGTAGAATCTATTAGTAATCTTAAAGAAGTCTTAAATAATAATCGTGCTTTAAGAGCCAGTTTGATTGAAAGAGTTGAAGCTGGATTGGCTGAACAAAATTTAGAATATACTGAAAGTGTATTAGAAGATTTAGTGGATCAGGTAAAAGTTTTTGCTGATGAAGCTGAAAGAAATATGCCTTTTATTGAAAATTATTTAGAAGAGTCAATAGACAATGCAATCAATGAAAATTTGCCTTAGGACCTAGCAAATTTTGCACACTTATCATTTTTATAGGGAGCTTTGAGGGTGATTTTTCACAACAATTTGACTCTAGTTTGCTTTAAAAAGCTGTGAGTAGTGAGGGAATAGTTAAGGGGTTTAGAGGTTGTAGGGAAGACAGGATTTAGATGAGATTTATTTGATAAATCGTGTCAAAAATGGTATACCTGTGGGGCTTCATTATTAAGTGAGAAAAGATCTAAATAAGGAGAATGCATGGCTTTATTTAAAGTTGGGGATATGGCTGTTTACCCAAGCCATGGTGTAGGGAAAATTGTTTCGATTGAGACCAAAGAAATCATGGGGAACAAGCAAGTTTTCTATTCCATTAAAATTTCTGAAACAGGAATGAGGATCATGGTTCCGGAGGAAAAATTTAAAGCCATTGGAGTGCGTCCCATTATTACAAAAGATGAAGCCAATACAGTTCTAGGTATTCTTAATAAAAAGGATATAAAGATTGATAATCAGACATGGAATAGGCGTTATAGGGAATATATGGAGAAAATTAAGACAGGTTCGGTTTTTGAAATTGCAGAAGTTTTACGTGATCTTTTTCTTCTAAAGGTAGATAAAGAGTTAAGTTTTGGGGAAAGAAAAATGCTAGATACAGCTCGCAATCTTCTTGTTACAGAGTTAGCTTTGGCAACAAAGCAAAATGAAAGGACTATGGAGGAGCAAGTTCGTGGTATTTTTAATGCCTAATTCTGCCCAAAAGTCCATTTGCTATTCCTATTCTTTAAACTGTTATTTTTAAGCTTTTGATCATACTAAAAAGTTCATTCTCTTTTTATAGTAAACAAAGATTAAAAGGCCGTGTTAAAGATTTTCTTTTTATTTTCAAAGAGATTAGATGGACAAAGAAAAATATTTCTTGCAAATTGATCTTTTGGAGATTTTATGAAAGTTCGCACACGATTTGCTCCTAGTCCAACGGGTTACCTTCATGTGGGAGGGGCGCGTACAGCCCTCTATAATTGGGCTTATGCAAAGAAAATGAAGGGGGTTTTTGTACTAAGAGTTGAAGATACGGATGAAGTACGATCCAATAAAAAGGCTTTAGATCTTCAATTGTCTGACTTAGAAAGTCTGGGTTTAAATTGGGATGAAGGACCTCATGTTAATGGACCCTATGGCCCTTATAAGCAAAGCGAGCGTCGAGATATTTATAATACCTATGCTCAACAACTACTTGAATCAGGTAAGGCCTTTTATTGCTTTTGTTCTGATGAAGAGCTTCAGAACAAAAGGCAAAAAGCTTTAAAAGAAGGACGTCCTCCACACTATGATGGTCATTGTCGTGATCTAGATAATGCTCAAAAACGGCTAGAATCCGGTGAGAAAGCTGCCATAAGACTTAAAGTTCCTGAGCAAAAAAAAAAGTATACGTTTAAGGATCTTATTCGTTCTGAAGTTACTTTTTCTTCAGATATGGTTGGAGACTTTATAATCTTAAGATCAGATGGCATGCCAGTTTATAATTTTTGTTGTGCTATAGATGATGCATTGATGAAAATTACACATGTCTTAAGGTCAGAAGAACATTTAAGCAATACCTTAAGGCAGATTATAGTTTTTGAAGTTTTGGATTTTCCAGTTCCTGAGTTTGGTCATTTTTCTATCATTTTAGGAGAAGATAGACAGAAATTGAGTAAACGGCATGGAGCTACAAGTTGCTATGAATATCTCAATGAAGGTTTTTTGCCAGAGGCGATTAAAAATTACCTGTCTCTTTTAGGTTGGAGTCACCCCGAGGGTATGGAGATATTTTGTCAAAATGAATTTATTGAAAAATTCGAATTTAATCGTGTCATTTCATCTCCTGCTATCTTTGACAAAGAAAAGTTAAAATGGATTAATTCTTCTCATTTAAGGCATTTGGATCATAAAAATCTGTGGGATAGACTTTTGCCTTTTTTAGGCCATATCCAGTTACCAAAAGATCCAGAATGGATTGAACGATCTTTAAATGTATTTAAAACATCTATGACAACTCTTAAAGATGCTATCGAACTCTATCAACCTTTAAGTGATTCTTTTGTCATTTTTAAAGAGGGAAGAGAAGTTTTAGATTGGAAATCTTCAAAAGATGTCATTAAAAAGTGGAAAGAGAAAATAGGTGAAAAGAAGACATCTTATCTGACGGAGAGTCGGTTTATAGAAATTCAAAACTCTATAAAAGTAGAACTCAAGGTTAAGGGAAAAGATCTTTTTATGCCCATAAGAGTTGCTGTTATAGGTAAACCTCATGGTGCAGAGTTAAAACAGTTAGTTCCTTTAATAGAAATAAGTGATTTAATATTAAGGGCTAATAAATGTTTGGAGTAAAAATTGGATCAGTTTATTTATAATACACAATCCAGAAAAAAAGAAAAATTTATTCCTATTGAATCTGGAAAAGTGAAAATGTATGTTTGTGGACCTACAGTTTACGACTTTCTTCACGTTGGAAATTTTAGAGGGGCTATATTTTTTAATCTTGTAGCGAATTGGTTTCGTGAGTGTCAGTTAGATGTAACTTATGTTTATAATTATACAGATATTGATGATAAGATTATTGATAGAGCTAACAAAGAGAATGTTAAACCTTCAGAAATTGCTAAACAGTATATAGAGGAATTTGAAAAAGACTTTCAGCAATTAGGCCTTTCTTCTCATGAGCATAATCCTAGAGCAACAGAGTATATCGATGCCATTAAAGACATTGTAAATCAGCTTTTAAAAAATAAAAAAGCATACATTATAAATGGTGAAATTTTTTATGCTGTAAAAAAATTCAAAGACTATGGAAAATTGAGCGGGAAAAAAATTGATGAACTGATGTCTGGTGCCCGTGTAGAAGTGGACTCTAAGAAAGAAAATCCTTTGGATTTTGTACTTTGGAAACCGGCTAAAGAAGGGGAGGTTTACTGGGATTCGGAATGGGGAAAGGGTAGGCCGGGTTGGCATATTGAATGTTCAGCTATGAGTTTGTCTATCTTAGGCGATAGTATTGACATTCATGGTGGAGGAAAAGATTTGATATTTCCACACCATGAAAATGAAATAGCCCAAAGTGAAGGAGTCACAACTAAACCTTTTGTAAAGTATTGGATGCATCATGAATTTTTAAATATGGGTTTAGAAAAAATGTCTAAAAGTTTGGGAAACTTACAGACAGCGAGGTCATTTTTAGAATACTATCATCCAGAAGTCATGAAGGCTTTGTTTTTATCAGTGCACTATCGAAGCGAGCTTGATTTTTCTAATATAACTATACATCAATCTATAGCACGACTTGCAAGGCTCTATTCCGCCTTTGCCTTAGCTAAAAATATTGCGCAAAAAGGAGTGCCAGATAGTGATTTTAAAAACTCTATTACTCATGCAGAAAAACAGGTGAAGGATTCACTTTGTGATGATTTTAATACACCTGAAGTATTTGCTAGATTTTTTGAACTTGTACGATTATTTAATACAAAATATAAAAAAGGCCAAACGCCTTCTAAAGCGATGGCTGCAAATGCTGATTTGTTAGTTTCATTTTTTAAAAAATATGGATCACTTATGTCTTTATTTCAAGAGACTCCAGAGCATTTTTTAAAAACTTTAGATGATATGCTCTTAAGACATAAAAATTTAAAACGTGAAGATATAGATAAATTAGTTTTTGAAAGAGGAGAGGCTAGGAAAAATAAAGATTTCAAGAGGGCAGATGAATTGAGAGATCAGCTAGATACAATGGATATTGAACTTCATGATTTTCCTCAGGGGACAGAATGGGAAGTGAAAAAGTAGGAAAATTTAAGATTTCTTCTGAATATAAACCCTCTGGAGATCAACCAAAAGCTATTTCTGAACTTGTGGAGAATTTTGCTTCTAAAACAAAAGACCAAGTTCTTTTGGGAGTAACAGGCTCAGGTAAAACATTTACTATGGCCCATGTTATTCAAAATCTTAATCAGCCAACACTTGTATTAGCCCCTAATAAAACACTTGCCGCTCAGCTTTTTCAAGAGTTTAAAGACTTATTTCCAGAAAATGCTGTTGAGTATTTTGTGAGTTATTATGATTACTATCAACCAGAAGCTTACATTCCATCGACAAATACATTTATAGAAAAAGATTCTGCTATCAATGATCAAATTGATCGGATGAGACATTCAGCCACAAGATCACTTTTTGATCGTAATGATGTCTTAATTGTTAGTAGTGTATCTTGTATCTATGGTTTAGGGAGTCCTGAAGCCTATGAAGGAATGATGATTCATTTACGAGTTAATGATGAATTAAAAAGAGAGAAACTTATTTCTGAATTGGTTCGTGTTTTATATACACGTAATGATATCGATTTTAGTCGTGGAACTTTTCGAGTTAGAGGGGATACAGTTGAAATTCATCCACCTTATGAAGAAGAACGCTCTTTACGTGTAGAGTTTTTTGGTGACTTTATTGATCGCATTTCATGGATTGATCCTATTAAAGGTATTATTCTTAATGAAATAGATGCTATAGGTATATATCCGGGAAGTCATTACGCTAACACCGAAGAGAGAATGAAGAGAGCTATTAACTCCATTCGAGAAGAGCTACTAGAGCATCTTATACATCAAAAAGAAAATATGAAACTTCTTGAAGCCCAGAGATTAGAACAAAGAACGTATTACGATGTTGAAATGATGGAGGAGCTTGGCTTTTGTCATGGTATAGAAAATTACTCTAGACATTTTTCAGGACGAACTGCAGGTCAAGCACCTCCTACTTTGTTAGAATACTTTCCGAAAGAGTTTCTATGCATTATTGATGAAAGTCATGTTACAGTTCCACAAATTGGAGCTATGTATAGAGGAGATCGTGCACGCAAGGTCACATTAGTTGAGCATGGCTTCAGATTACCATCAGCTTTGGATAATCGACCATTAAACTTTCAAGAATTTGAAAATTCTATGAATAAAGTTATATATGTTTCAGCAACCCCTGGATCCTATGAATTGGGTAAAGCTAAAGGTTTAGTTGTTGAGCAAATTATTCGTCCTACAGGGTTGGTCGATCCAGAAATAAAAATTAGATCTGCTACTCATCAAGTTGATGATTTAGTTAAAGAATTAAAAAAAGTTATAGATAAAAAGGAACGTGTCTTGATTACAACTTTGACTAAAAGAAGTGCTGAAGACTTAACAGAGTATTTTGAAACTTTGGGGTTTAAGGTGCGATACTTACATAGTGATCTAAAGACAGTTGAAAGAACTCAAATTATTAAAGATTTACGATTAGGTTTATTTGATGTTTTAATTGGTATTAACTTATTAAGAGAGGGTTTAGATATCCCTGAAGTCAGTCTTGTGGCAATAACAGATGCTGATAAAGAGGGTTTTTTGCGTTCAGAACGTTCATTAATTCAGACTATAGGACGAGCAGCAAGAAATGAAAATGGGTGTGTTATATTATATGCTGATAGAGAAACCGACTCTATAAAAAAAGCTGTTCAAGAGACAGAAAGACGACGGAATATTCAAGTCAAATATAATAAAAAATATGGAATCATACCTAAAACGATAAAAAAACGCATCCAAGAGGGATTAGACGAGATCACCTCTGATCGGAAAGTCAATAAAAAAGAGAACAACGAGATAAGGCTTTTTTCTGAAAAACCAAAGGATTTGCGTAAAAAAATAAAAAGTTTAAAAAAGAAAATGAAGTCACATGTTGAAAGTTTAGAGTTTGAGGATGCAGCAAGAATACGTGATGAAATTAAAAGATTTGAAATATTAGAGCTTAAAATTTTAGGAGGAGATTTGGTAAAAGAGGTACAAAACAGATAATGTCAGAGAATCAAAACCATAAGAATCCTTTGCTAAACGTCCAAAATGGAAATTCTGTTATTGATCGTTTAAAATTAGAAGTTAAGAAATTTCCTAGTGATTCCGGCGTTTATATAATGAAAAATAGCAGTGATAAGATTATTTATGTCGGTAAGGCTAAGAGTATAAGATCACGGGTAAGATCCTATTTGGGACAAAACCTAGATAGTCCAAAAACTGCATTTTTAGTTAAACATATTAATACAATTGAATATATTGTCACAAAGACAGAAGAAGAGGCTTTTTTAGTTGAAGCTTCTTTAATAAAAAAACATAAACCACGCTATAATATTCGATTGAAAGATGATAAATCTTATCCTTATATTCGGGTGAGTCTATCTGATGCTTTTCCTCGTATTTATTTAAGCCGAAAAGTATTGAAAGACGGATCAATTTATTTTGGCCCTTTTTCCAGTGGATGGATTGTTAGAGAGACAATTCGGTTTTTAAATCAAACGTTTAAAATTCGTGATTGCACAAATGCCTTTATGAGTTCTAGAAAACGTCCTTGTATGACCTATCAAATAGGAAGGTGTAAGGCTCCATGTGTTGATCTAGTGAGTTCAGAGGAATATTCTAATGACATTCAAGGTGCTTTAAAGTTTCTAAGAGGAAGCAATAAATCTCTATTGAAAAAAATAGAAAAAGAGATGGATACAGCTGCAAAAGAAGAGCGTTTTGAAATAGCTGCGAAGTTAAGGAATAGTCTGTATTCTGCAAAACAAGTCCTTGAAAAACAATCAGTAGTAGGTCGGAAAGTAAATATCAATCAAGATGTTATTAGTTTCTGTGCTGACGAGAGAGGAACGCTTTTTGAGATGCTTCACCTTAGAAAAGGTCGTATGATTGGAACAAGATCTCATTTTTTATCTAAAGTCTATTTTAATAACGTGAACGATCAATGTGATTTACTTATTAATTTTTTAAATCAATATTATGTAGATAATTTTATACCAGATCAAATTTTAACTCCTATAGATTTAGGAGAAGACTTAAGAAAACTTTTTGAAAGAGTGCTTTTTGAACGTTCGGAATTTTATACTAAGATTGAATTTCCAACAGATGGACAAGGTCAGCGTTTATTAAATATAGCAGATAAAAATGCTCAGGATCATTTTAAAGAACATGTTCAAAAAACAGATATAAAGATGAAGGGCCTTAAAATGATTCAGGAGAAACTTAAATTGCCAAAATTACCTTTAAAAATTGAATGTTATGACATATCACATTTTCAAGGTAAAGAGACTGTAGGTAGTCAGGTGGTTTTTGAAGAAGGAGTGCCCTCTAAAGAACACTATCGGAGATATAAAATAAAAACAGTAAAAGGAAATGATGATTTTGCATCAATGAAAGAAGTCTTAACGCGAAGACTTCATCATACGGAATATGATGATCCTCACTTAATACTGATCGATGGAGGTAAGGGGCAATTGAATAAAATTGTCAAAGTATTAAAAGATCTAAAACGTGAAGATATACCTGTAGCCAGTCTTGCTAAGGCTAGAACTTTAGGGGATTTTAAACATTCAGAGGTTACAAAATCAAAAGAAAGGGTTTTCTTACCAGGAAGGGCTAATCCTGTTACTTTTGCCTCTAATGCAGAGGCCCTACATATACTTGTAGGATTGCGTGATGAAGCTCATAGGTTTGCTCTTTCATATCATAGAAAATTAAGGCACGGTTCAAGTTTGGAGAGTCTTTTAGATTCGATAACTGGACTTGGAAAAAAACGTAAAAAGAAACTTTTAAAAAAATTTTCTTCTATTGAAATGATTAAATCAGCTTCAGTAGAGGAAATTTCTCAAATTCCTGGGTTTAATCGGGTGCTCGCAGAACGAATTCTTCTGCAATTAAGTGAATATTCTTAGAGCTTTTGTCGGGCTTTTCTCTTTTTCATTTCAGATTGGATCATATCTATGGTGTAGATGATAAGAGCTAGCCAAATAAATCCAAATGACATTTTGTGATCTTGTGAAAAGTCTTCTTTAAAAATAAGAATAGCACTTAAAAATTGGAACGATGGAGCAATATATTGAAAAAGACCAATTGTATTAAGAGGAAGTCTTTTAGCTCCATGAGAAAACCAAAGGAGAGGTAAGCCAGTGGCAAGTCCAGCTCCTATAAGTAGTAATTGAATGTCAGACGGTGCTGTTAGAGTTAAAGATTGATTTGTCTTAATAAGATAGCCAAAAGCAATAAGAGTTAAAGGAGTTATAAACAAAGTTTCTAGCGTTAAACCCATTAGAGAATCCACAGGAGCTTTTTTTCTAAGAAGTCCATAAGTTGTAAAGGAAAGAGCTAATGTCAGAGCAATCCATGGAAAACTTTGAAATTGAAATGTGACCAGAGATACAGCAAAAAATGCTATACCCACTGCAATTTGTTGAAGCCTTCTCAGTTTTTCCTTTAAAAAAACCATTCCCATGAAGACATAAATCAAAGGGCTAATAAAATAACCTAAACTTGTTTCTAATACATGACCACTATTTACGGCCCAAATATAAAGCCCCCAATTGCCTGTCATAAGAAGTCCACAAATTATACTAATGGTTAATACTTTGGGATGACGGAGGTGACGTTTAAACTCTTGAAAGCGTTTTCTATAGTAAAGAAGTAAAAACATGAAGATAAAGGACCAAAGTATTCTATGTAGAAGAATTTCCTGAGGGGGAATGGAAATCAGCATTTTCCAATATAGGGGAAGAACTCCCCAAGCGAAAAATGCTAAAAGAGCGTAGATTCTTCCAATATTGGGTTCCGTCATAAGTTTCCTCTAAGAATATATATATATTCCTTTAGAATAGAGCTATTTACAAAGCTTTTTGTCAGTTTTTTCTTTACTGTTATGAAAGTCTTCAATAGTTTGGTGGATTATGAGGTATGTCCTTTGAAGGAAAAAGTTATTATTAGATATTTTAAAGATGTTTTAGGTCTTCAGTCTGTAGTCTTGGATAAAGAAAGCTTAAAAAATATTCAGTCTTTAAATGAAGATACTGAAAAAAAGCAACCTTTAACCCTATTCGTTTTGGGTAAAGAGGGTTTTGCCTCTAAAGGATCCAAAGATCTCTTTCAGAAAATGATAGAAGCTATGCGTTTAAAGGACAATGAATGGAAGGTTTTAGATGAGTACGAAGAAAGCTTATCAAAAACGTATGTCTTTTTTTGTAAAAAAGAATATGAGAAGGCTTGTCTTAAGAAATGGAGTGTGTTGACATATGGTCCAAATGCTTTGCTTTTACATCCTGAGTATAAAAAACAAACATGGACTGAGCTAAAGAAGGTTATGGTATGGGCTGGAAAACTATAAAATTAATCATATGTGTATTAGCGGCTCTGTTTTTTGTCCAGGCTGCTTATTCCAATGAGGATACAGCACTTTCTGGTTGTACAATGAGTTTTAAGGTCAGTGGCCCTATTATGAGTCCTGTCCTTCGTTATCTTAAAAAAGGCATAGAAAAAAATAAGAAGGAAGATCGTTGCTCTGCTTTAATGTTAGAAATTAACACTCCAGGTGGGGATTTGAGTGTCACTCGAAAAATTGTTGAAGTTATAATGGGTTCAGAGATTCCTTTTTTATGCTTGGTTTCGCCAGTAGGGGGACAGGCAGGAAGTGCTGGAGCTATTATATTACAGGCGTGTCATGTCTCGGGAGCCATATTGGCCACCCATATTGGAGCAGCCACACCAGTATTAAGTACAGGCAAAGACATGTCGGAAGATATGAGACGTAAAGTCATAAATGACACTGTTAGCTGGCTTGAGAGTTTGACTCAATTTAGGGGACGTAATCAGCAATTTGGTAGAGATATTATTAAGAGTGCTAAGTCCATTAGTGCTAAAGAGGCAGCTAGAATTGGTGCTATTGATGTTCTTGTTGAACGTATTGAAGATTTTTTAAGTTTTGCAAATGGACGGGAAGTTAAATTATCACAGGGAAAAACCACAAAGGTACAAACTGGAGATCGAGTCGTTGATTATACTCCTCCAGATGTTGTTGTTAATCCTGAATATACATATCTCTTATTTATGGGTAGCTTAGCTCTTTTGTATTTTGAATTCACTCACCCAGGTCTTATCATCCCAGGGGCATTAGGTGTCATGGGATTATTGTTTTCTTTGGCTAATTTTTATATGTTGGATATCAATTGGGGAGGATTGGCTTTGATGCTGTTGGGAATTGGCCTTATTGTAACTGAGGTATTTTTACCATTTTTTGGGCTTTTCGGTCTTGGAGGTATAGGTCTTATTATTTTCGGAGGCACCCTTTTATATGATATAGAAGTTACAGGTTATGAAATTCCCTTGGAGATGCTGATCCCTACAGCTATTTTATTAGGTTTATTAGTTGTACTTGTGGGTAAACTTGCCGTAAAAGCACAGAGGAGAAGGAAAAAAACAGGAAAAGCTGATCTGTATGATGTTGTTGTAGAAGTTGAGTCAGTCACTAAAAGTAATACAGGGACACTTCAGGTTTTCGGTGAAATTTGGAAATTTGAGTCCAATGTGAAAGTAAAAATAGGTGACAAGGTGAAAATAAAAGATGTTCAAGGTTTAAAATTAATTGTAGAAAAAGTGTAAAGTAGAAAACATTTAAGATAAGGAGTTATAATATGACTATAGCATCGTGGATTCTCTTTGGAATTATTGGAATAAGTATCTTGGGTTCTGCTGTTCGTATTCTTACAGAGTATGAACGGGGAGTGGTTTTTAGGCTTGGGCGGTTAATTGGAATTAAAGGACCTGGTTTAATCATTCTAATACCTTATCTTGATAAAATGATAAAAATAGGGTTGAGAACTATTACTATGGATATTCAACCTCAAGATGTCATCACTAAAGATAATGTGAGTTTAAAGGTTAATGCTGTTATTTATTTTCGGGTTATAGAGGCTGATAAATCTGTCATTCAAATTGAAGATTATTACTTTGCAACAAGTCAGTTAGCACAGACAACTTTGCGTTCAGTGCTTGGACAATTTCCTTTAGATGAGCTTTTGATGAATCGTGATTCTATAAATCATAAACTGCAAGAAATTTTAGATCGTCAAACTGAACCATGGGGTATTAAAGTGAGTATGGTAGAAGTCAAGCACATTGACCTTCCTAAGGAAATGCAAAGAGCTATGGCTAAGGAAGCTGAAGCTGAAAGAGAGAGACGCGCCAAAGTGATTAGTGCAGATGGTGAATTGCAAAGAGCCTCTAGATTGGCTGAAGCATCTAACACATTAGCGAGTTCACCTTCAGCTTTGCAATTGGCTTATTTGCAAGCATTACAGGAAATTGCAGGAGACAAGACATCAACCATTGTTTTCCCTATGCCAATGGATTTAGTAAAACCGTTTGCGGCTCATCAGATTAGTGGAGAAAAAATAAAGGCTACTTCATTAGAGACTTGATTAAGTTATTTTAACTTGCATTCAATAGGAAAGAATAAGAAATGAGTAATTAAAACTATGGCTTGTTATTTTTAAAAATTTGAGTATTTGTTTTTATAGGTATTTATCGAATGGTCTCAGAGAGACTTAATTAAATTATTAAAAATGGTCAATTTTTGTGAAACTTTTTGAATTGGATTATGATTTCCCAAATCATCTTATAGCTTTAGAACCAGAATATCCATCTCGTGTCTTACTTTCTGAAAAATTGGGGCAGTTTTCAGAAATTCATTTTTCAAATTTAAAGGATAAGGTGGATAAAAAAGATCTCATTGTTGTGAATAATACACATGTTGAAAAAAGACGATTGTTTATTGAAGATTTAGAAATTCTTTGTGTAAATCCGTTGGATGAAACACTGATGCTGTGGAATGTGCTTTGTTCTTCTAGAAAGTGGAAAACAGGGTGTATTTTAGAGCATGGAGGAGTAAAGTTTGAATTGCTTGAAAGGGGTTACCCTCAAGTTATTAAAACCTCTGCTCCATTGACAAAATCTTTTTTTATGAAAAATGGAGATATCCCTATACCGCCATACATTCAAAAACTAAGAAATCAGAGAAAAAGCCTTGAAAGTGATGAAATATGGTATCAAACATCATGGTCAAAATTTTCAGGAAGTTCTGCAGCTCCAACGGCGAGTTTGCACTTTAAGAGAAAGGATTTAGAAGCTTTGGGATCTGTTTGTCAGGGCGTTGAGGAGGTTACATTACATGTGGGTTTTGGAACGTATTTGCCTATCAAAACATTAGAGTCACATGCCATGCATTCTGAAGAAGTGAGTATTTCCTATAAAACTTGGGAGAACATTCAAAATGTTAAAGCGTCTGGTGGGAAAATATGGGCTATGGGTACAACGACAGTTAGGGCTCTGGAGTCACAGGCTCAGAATTTTTTGCCTTTACGAAATAATTTTTATAAAGGAACCTCAGGCCTTTTTATAAAACCGGGGTATAAGTTTTTAGTTGTAGATCGTATAATGACAAATTTTCATCAGCCAAAATCGACGCTTTTAGCAATGATAATGGCTTTTGCTGGAAAGAAAAGAGTTATGGAAGTTTATGCATGGGCTATCAAGAATAAATTTAGACTTTTTAGTTATGGAGATTTAACAGTTTGGAAAATATAGGGAAATTTCACGTAGAATCGTCTTCAGGACAGGCCAGGGCCTGTCAGCTTCACACAGCTCATGGTGTGATTCATACGCCTGTGTTTATGCCTGTGGGGACAAAGGCGACAGTGAAGGCTATGTTGCCAGAAGAATTAGAAGATATGGGGGTGGAGATTATTTTAGGAAATACATATCACCTTCATCTACGTCCGGGTGAAGATGTGATTCATGAACTGGGTGGACTTCATCAATTTATGAATTGGAAAAAACCCATTTTGACTGATAGTGGTGGTTTTCAGGTTTTTTCATTGAGTTCATTAAGAAAAATTTCTGAAGAGGGTGTTGAGTTTCAAAGCCATATTGATGGTAAAAAATATTTTTTATCACCTGAAAAAAGCATTCAAATTCAAATGTCACTGCAATCCGATATTATTATGGCGTTTGATGAGTGCCCTCCTTTTTCGGCAACGGAAGAAGAGGTTAAAAAATCTATGGATTTAACGCATAGATGGCTGGTCCGTAGTAAACAGGCTATGAATCGAAAGGAAAGTTTACTTTTTGGTGTTATTCAAGGTGGAGTGTTTTCAAAGTTAAGAAGAGACAGTTTAAACTTTCAAGTGGATCTGGATTTACCGGGTTACGCTCTTGGGGGTCTAAGCGTGGGGGAACCTATTTCTCAAATGTATGATTTAACCTATGAATTTGCGCCGGAAATGCCAGTAGACAAACCTAGATATCTTATGGGAGTAGGAACTCCAGCTGATTTGCTAACCTGTATAGATGCAGGTATTGATATGTTTGATTGTGTGATGCCAACACGCGTTGCTAGGAATGGAACCCTTTTTACCTCTACGGGAAAAGTGGGCATCAAGAGAGAAGAGCATAAAAGGTCTTCCCTTCCTTTAGATGAGAATTGTTCATGTTATACATGTAGGCAGTATTCAAGAGCTTATTTGCGGCACCTTTTCCTCAGTGGAGAGATTCTTTCTTCACGGTTAAATACCATCCATAATCTTCACTTTTATTTAGAGCTAATGAAAGGGGCTCGTCGAGCTATTCTGTCTAATGAATGGGCGGCCTATAAAAACCATTGGCTTTCTTGCTTTGCAGCATCTCAGTTTTAAAACCTATTTAAGGATTGGTTTTGTACCTTTAGATTTTTTGTTATAAAAGTGGGTAACTTACTGAAATTCATTATTATTGGAGGATAAAATGTTTATCTCAACAGCATGGGCTCAGGCGGCTTCAGAACCCAAACCCAGTTTCTTAGAATCTATGTTTCCTATGATTCTTATTTTTATGGTTTTTTATTTTTTATTTATTGTCCCTCAAAAACGACAAAGGAGAAAACATTCAGATTTTTTGGAGAAATTAAAACGGGGGGATGAGGTTCTTACGAATAGTGGTATTTATGGGAGAGTAGAGGGCATCACAGATCAGTTTGTGACTTTAGAAGTTGCGGATGATGTGAGAATTAAAATTTTAAAATCACAAATTGCAGGTCTTCCTAAGGAGCAAGTAAAATGATGGGGCAAAATCTCAAATGGCGGTTTTTCGTTATTGTTGGTGTTTTTCTGTTTGCTGTTATTACTATACTTCCCAATTTTGTAAAATTAGATGAAGAAAGTTGGATATTTTCCACACAAAAAATCAATTACGGTCTGGATATTCAAGGCGGACTTCACATGGTCATGGGAGTTGATATTGAAGATGTTATTGAGACACAAGCTCAGCGTTTAGGGTCAACTCTGCAAGAGGAATTAAAAGATGTTGAAGTTAATGTCAGTGAATACAATGTGACTAAAGAGGGTAGTCAAATTTGGTTAAATCTTATCTTTGGTTCGGTTAATGATATTAAAGGAGCCAGTGATTTTTTGGAAAAAGAATATGGAACGACACTTCAAATTATTAATACTGTAGGAAATAAATTAACAGTTCGGTATTTAAATACTTACCTGAAACAATTAAGGGAAGATACACTCAATCAAGCTATTGAAACCATTAGAAACCGTATTGATGAATTTGGAGTTTCTGAACCAAGTATTACAGCACAGGGAGGGGAGCGTATTCTTATACAATTACCAGGTTTAAAAGAAGCTGAAAAAGCCAAAGCTCTTATTAATAAAACAGCTCAATTGCAATTTATGATGGTTTCTAGTGAAGAAATTGATGTCAGTAATTGGATTAGAGAAGCTGAAGAGGCTGGTGGGTATAATGCAGGGTCGCTAAAGTATTCTGAATATGTAAAAAGAATTAATAATGATTTGAAAGATAAACTACCAAAAGAAACAACACTACGCTTTGGTAAAGCTGAGAATGTTGAAGATATACAGTTAGCTAAGGTTCCCTATTTATTAGAGACATCAACAAATTTAGGTGGTGAGAGCTTAAAAGATGCTTTTGTATCCATGGGAGAGTTTAACGAACCTGTTGTGACAGTTTATTTTAACCCTCAGGGAGGGAAAAAATTTGCTGATTTAACCGCCGAGAATGTAGGGCGTAGCATGGCCATTGTTTTAGATGATGTTGTGTACTCAGCCCCTCGAATTAATGAGAGAATTCCCGGAGGGCAGGCTACAATTACAATGGGCGGTGGTCGTGACTATGAGGCTATAATGGAGGAGTCGCGAATGATTTCTATGGCTCTTAGAGCTGGAGCTTTGCCTGCAAAATTAGAACAACTAGAAGAGCGTACAGTAGGGCCATCCTTAGGAGCTGATTCCATTGAGAAGGGAAAGCAAGCTGGGATTGTAGGTGCTATATTGGTTTTGGCTTTTATGCTCTTTTGGTATAAGTCGTTTGGACTTATAGCTAACTTGGCCCTTTTATTTAATGTGGGTTTAGTTTTAGCTATATTAACATCCTTAGAAGCCACTCTTACACTTCCGGGTATTGCAGGTATTGCTTTAACAATTGGTATGGCTGTTGATGCCAATGTTATTGTTTTTGAAAGGATAAAGGAAGAGCTTAGAAGAGGGACCTCATTAGCGGGATCTATTAGGGAAGGGTACGCTAAGGCTTTTTCTGCTATCTTTGATGCCAATCTAACAACTGCAGCTACAAGTATTATTCTTATGTACTATGGAACAGGTCCTGTAAGAGGTTTTGCTGTGACGCTTTTAATTGGGATTATCACGTCGATGTTTACAGCACTTTTTGTAACACATACCGTTTTAGACCTTATTGTGGGTAAATTTAAAAAAATAAATTTAGCTTTAAAATAGAGAGAGGAAAAATGAAAACAAGAAAAGAATTTGATGTTGGAAAAATAGATTTTATTGGAAAGACTTCTCTTTTTGCCTGGGTTTCAAGTGTTCTTGTGGTAGGGGCTATTTTTCTTATTTTCACCAAGGGTTTTAATTATGGAATTGATTTTTCTGGTGGAACAGAAGTGCAAGTGCAATTTAAAAATAATATTGAAAATATAGGTGAAATTCGCAATTTTTTAACAAAGATGGAGATGGGATCTTTTCAAGTTCAAAAATTTGGTGAAGAAAATGAATATCTTATCCGTTTTGAAACATTATTGGGAGAGACAGATCAAGAAACAAATCGGCTATTACAAGAGCGTATTTCTAAAGTCACTGAAGGTTTAAACACTGAATTTTCACAAAATGAACCTGTGATTCGTAAGGTGGACTCTGTAGGACCGCAAATAGGTGAGCAACTTAAGCGTAATGGTTTATTGGCTGTTTTTTATAGTCTTTTGTTGATTATGATATATATAGGCCTTCGTTTTGATTATAACTTTGCACCAGGAGCTGTTGTTTGTCTATTTCATGATAGCATTGTTACTCTAGGTATTTTTGTTTTATTAGGAAAAGAAATTAATGTTCAAATCCTGGCTGCTATTTTAACGATTATTGGTTACTCGTTAAATGATACCATTATTGTTTTTGATAGAATACGCGAAAACCTTTTGAAACATAAAAAAGGAAGCTTATCACAAATTATTAATATTTCAGTCAATGAAATACTCAGTCGAACTTTAGTTACAAGTTTAACAACACTTTTAGCTATTGGTTCTCTCTACTTTTTAGCAGGAGGAGTAATTATTGATTTTGCTTTTGCAATGGGTATAGGTGTTCTTATAGGAACATACTCTTCAATTTATGTTGCATCACCTCTTGTTATTTATTTTGAGAGATTCAAATCAAAGCAACGAGCAACAGCTTAGAACACTTAAGTTTTGCACTCTAGTTTATTATAGTTGTTTCTTGATGAAACAAAAAATAAAGGGGGATGGATGTTAGAGTGCCAATGGATAAAAAGAGGCAAGCTCTATTCTACAGATTCACCTATGAACTCTATGCCTCTTCCAATTTGGGAGATGTTATACGCTAGGGGTTATACAACATTTGAATCTATAGAATCTCTTTATTCCCCGACCTTGAGAAACTTAACAGCCCCAGGAAAACTAAAAGATATTGAAAAAGCAGCTTCTCGAATTGTTGATGCTATTGAGAAAGATGAAAGTATTGGGCTTTATGCCGATTTTGATATGGACGGAACGCCGGCCTTAGCTATGCTCAATACAGCTCTTAAAGATTTTGGAGCGCATAATATTGTGCTCTATCAGCCAGATCGTATGAAGGAAGGGTATGGTCTTCATTCTGAAGCGGTTAGAAGATTAAAAAAGGAAAATGATATAAAGTTATTGGTGACTTTAGATGTAGGAATAACAGCTATTAAAGCGGCAGAAATATGTAGGGAATTAAATATAGATCTTATTATTACAGATCATCACTTAGAACAGGATGAGAGACCAGAAGCTTTTGCTATAGTGAATCCGAATCAGAAATCTTGTCATTCAAAATTAGGGCATCTTTCTGGAACAGGCGTGGCTTTTTATCTTATTTTGCAGATTAAAAGAGAAATAGAGAAAAGATCTGGTAGTTCTATGTCTATCGACTTAAAGTCTTATTTGGATTGTTTTGTTTTGGGGACACTTTCAGATCTTGTCCCTCTAGTTCATGAAAATCGCGTTCTTATAAAACATGGACTTAAAATCTTTTCAAAAACAAAAAGGCCTGGTTTGCAAATTTTAATGCAGCAGCAGGGTTTGTTAGGTCGAGATTTAACAAGCTCTGATATAGTTATAGGGCTAGTGCCTAAACTCAATGCCTTATCTAGAATGGATAGTGATTTAAACCCTTTAGATGTAATTATTGAAGAAGATTCTTCAGTGGCCAGTCAGATGATTGAGAAAATCATGTCTTGTAATGAGGAAAGAAAAAGGTCACAAAAAGAGGCTAAAGAATTGGCTCTGTTGGAAGTGAAACAAGAAAATCCTATTTGTTTTATTTATTCAAAAGATTTTCACAAAGGGGTTATTGGGCTTATAGCCACTCAAATTTCTATTTCACAATTTAAACCTGCTTTTATTGGACACTTAGATTCCAAGGGTGTTGTTCATTGTAGTGCAAGGCTTCCTGAGGGACATTCTGGAAATTTAGTTAAGTTTTTAAATGAAGCTGATGATTTATTAATAGAATATGGTGGTCATGCTATGGCAGCAGGTTTTCAAGTTTCTGAGAAAAACGTTAACTTATTAATAGATAGACTGAGTGAGATTGTTTGTAGAGATCATAAACAGAGAGTGCCTGAATTAAAATATGATGCTCATTTGACATTAAAGGATATAACTCATCACTTTATGGAGTGGCTTAATGGGTTAGAGCCTTTTGGAAACGGTTTTCCATCTCCTGTATTTAAAATTGAGGGTGTTCGTATTGATAGTGTTAGAGTTTTGCGTGGAGGGCATAGAAAGCTCAAAATAGAACAAGAGGGAAAGAAAATAGATGTGTTATTTTTTTCCCCATCACAAGAGATTAAGGATTTAAAAATAAATGATAAAATAGATGTTTTAGTGAAAGTTTCATGGAATCACTATATGGGATCAAAAAGCATTCAGTTAGAAGGTTGTTCTATAAAGAAAAGCACGGTTATTTTTTAGAAAAGGCTTCACATTGCTTTTTATAGAGGTCAAATTGTCTTTCTGCTGTTGATCCTCTGGGCATCACATGATCTAAACATTTTAGGATATCTTCAGGTTGATTAGACTCTTTTTCTAATAAGCAATTTCTACATTTATTTACAGACTCTGCGTAGTTAATTTTATATGCATTATGAGCATTGTAATCTATTAGAGTTTTTAAAATAGATCCATCATAAGGGTTAGTGAGAGAGCCTTGTGTGCGTTCTTTCCATTCAATACGCGAAAAATGATAGGCTTTGTGTGATAGGATATAGGCTATAAGTTCCAGTTGGAGATTGGGTGAGACGGCAAGTGCATCAAACATCATCTCTCGTCCTTCCATAGTGGTGTAAGGAGGTTGGTTGAAAGGGTGGATTTGACTTTTAAATGCTATTTTATCACGTCTTCCATTTTCTTTAATACGAAGTCGACATTGTGTATGATTTGTTCCAGGAACGCAGTCAAATTCTTTGTCAGCAAAATTGGGGTTATAAAAACTTGCATTAAATGTGGTTCTCATTATTTGCCCTAAACCACGATAAGGAGGTTTGCTTAAAGGATCTCTAACTGGCTTTTGCCAATAGGTATCAGCAACAGCCAGAGGCTCTAGAGTGGTTGTTTCTTTTCCTGCAATACAAAGTATAGTTTCTGCATCAACATGGTATCTTTCAGCATGTGGTTCTGAAAGCACAAGAATGGCCTGAGCCCTTTGAGAGAGATTTATATCTTTCCAGGGGGAGTTATCACATATAAGTTTTTGATAATCTATTTTTGTATTTGCTTGCTTAAGAAGAGCTGCAAACCCACATTTTTCAAGATCAATCTCTCCGTTTTCTTTAAAACACGATAAATTGGTTCCCATGCCTGTTATAGAGAATTTATTAGAAGGATTGCTATAGCAAGCTGTAAAACTTAAAGAGAAGATAAGAAAAAAACGTAGCATATTTTCTTATCGGATATTTTTTAAAAAAATGCAAAGATTCATTTGGAATAGAGAATAAAGCGTCACTGACTTACAATTATTTAGACTTATGGATATGACTCATTTAGCTAGAGATTTTAATACAGTTATTTTTTGCTATATTTTTAGAAAATCATTCAGGCCATATCTGTGTTACAAGTATAGAATCATGAGGGTGTCTGGGATTTTCATTTAATTTTTCATACATAATATGTAGTTTGTCGCCTTCTTGCGAACAGTTAATTTCTCCAGGAGAAGTGATTTTAAGCAACTCAGGGTTGTTTTTATTTTTTAGGTTTAGAATAACTAGAGTTTGAGCCGTTACACCAACTTGCCAAATAGTTACAAGGACAGGATTTTTATAATTTCTTACATTATGAATACGAGTATCTATATTCATGGCCATGCCTTCTTCAGGTTGAAAGGTATAATGAAGTTTGTCTTTTTTCATGACCTCTATCTTGTGAAAAGAAGTTTCAGGATTAACAGTAACTCGATATGAGTATTTTTGAGCCTTCTTACTTTGGGCCATTAAGCAAAAAGATGTGACAAGTATAAATAAATAAGCTTTATATTTCATTTTATTAACTCCCAGTTTTATTTTTCTAATTGTTAATTAAGTTGTATCTTTTATACTTATTCCTTATATTTTTAAATGTCGAATTTAGATTTTGCCTTAGTTCTCTATTGTCACATTTCAGTTTATAAAAATCAAATTGTTCCCGTGCGGTCTTTCTCTTTTTTTCCCTTCGCCCTTTTTCAGGCATAACTCTATTTAAACAATCCACCATATCTTCAGAGTAGGGGTAAGTACCATTATTGGAGGTGTTATTTCTTTTCTTTTGCAATAAACAGCTTCTACATTGAAGAACAGTTTTTGCATAAGTGTGTTTATACTCTTCATGACCGTTATAATCTCTAATAGCTGCGTAAAGAGTATTTTTATGCTGTTTCGAGCGAGAACCTGAAGGACGGTATTTCCAATCAACAAAGGCATTTTCTCTTGTGTAAGCTGTGTGTGAAAGAGTATAGGCCATAAGTTCTAATTGAAGGTTTGGTGATACAGCGAGTACATCAAATAACAAATCTTGTCCTTCATCAGTTGTATAAGGAGTGAGGTTAAAAGGGGGGATAGAACTTGTAAATTTGAACTCGTCACGTTCTTCATTTTTTTTAATGAGTAGTGGTCTCTGGACAAGAGCATCAAACGTATCTTTTGTTATTTGCCCTAAACCACGATAAGGAGGTCTTATTGAAGAGTCTTTGTTTCGTCTTCGCCAAAATATATTATCAACTTTAAGAGGTTCCAAGGTGGTTGTTTCTCTTCCTGCAATACAAAGCATAGATTCGGGATCAACATGGTATTTCTCAGCATGTGGTACTGAGAGCTCGAGAATCTTTTGAGCTCTTTGAGAGAGGTTTAAATCTTTCCATGGGGATTTTTCACACATAAGATTTTCATATTCTCTTTGTGATCTAGCTTGTTTAAGAAGAGCTGCAAATCCACATCTACGAAAAGTAACTGCAATTCGTCTTTTTCTAAAGTTAAGTTTTTGATGTGTAAGATCGCTTAGAAGGTCAGAATTGAAAATATCAGTTTCATTATTAAGACGTTTTGTTATTTGTTCTTGAGTTTCAAGAGTTGGATGCTCCATATGATAACAAGATGGGTCTGCCTCTAATTCTTGCTTCACCCCCTTTTTAGATAGATGTGTTAATTCTTCAATGGGAGAACTTTTGTAGCAAGAGGAGTGAAATGGAGAGTTTCCAGCAATCATATTTAGAGGAAGTTCTCTACTTTGGCTTGAGCTCTTAGAAGTGGGTGGTTCAGAGTAAACAACTCCATCTGGAGTGCCAATCTGGTAGGGACCTAAAAAAAGGAGAATGAAAAAGAGTAAAGGCATGTTTTCTTATCGGGTATTTTGAGGGGGTATTTTACTAAAGAAAAGGGCTCTAAATGGGCTCTGGTGACATATTTTGGCACTTTTTGGGGGTTTATCTAAAAAATACAGGACTTTAGGGGTGGTTTCATGTTTGCTCTTATTAGATGGTAAGGAGGGTTTATGCATCTTCGTATGATTATAAGTTTAACATCAGTAACTCCACTTATTATCGCTGGAACATTGACAGCTTGTGGACCTAAAACCGGACATCGATCACAATTGCCAGTGAAAAAGCCTTCTTATTCGTATCAAAAGGATGCTTTGGTTCAGGGGCTTGCGAGTTCTAAAATTTCTAAAACATTTGTTCAAGAAGCATTAGAGGCTATAAATAACCCTCTTAAATACAGTGAGGGCACCACATCTTTTAGATTGCAATCCTCTCCTCTTTCTGAAGGTTTTTTCTGTATGGGGATACAAACACCCTTTGATTATTTAGATGTAACAAGTCGTAGAGATCAAAATAATGAATTATCATTCGCTATAAAAACTCATTGTCAGGGAGAGTCTATAGAACAGGTGGTTGAAAAGGAAGACCTTAAAAGCGAATTGGGAAATTCTGATTTTGACGTGAAAATTGCCTGCCAAGAAAATTGCACGCAAGATAAAGAGATCCTACATATTTTAATGAGTCGTGAGGAAGCTAAAATTTTACTGACGGCAAAGACAAATCATCTGACTTTTTCTCAAACTGACAAAAATGAAGCGGCTTTGGATTTAGAAAAATCATTAAATAGAGGTGGTTCTGCACATGTACAGATTGTGAGTAATACGGTAGATTTTAATCCCACAGGAGCAAAAATAAATTTAATTTTTACAAATGAGAGTGGTCAGGAGCAAAACTTACTCCTTCATGCGGGCTATTGGGGAACTTATTCTTCAGAAGGGACTCAGCATGATTTTATTGAGTTTTTAAAATTTTCTGGTTCTTTAAGTGAGCAGATTAAAGAGGCCCAGTTAGTTGATCTTAAATTTGAAAAAATATCTTCTGTAGAATTTCTAAAGAGTGCGACTTTAATCCTAAAAGTTGAAGGTCAAGAAGATAGAATTGAGCTTCATATAGGTGAGATAATAAATGAAAATCTTAATAACAACAAATCAGATGAAAATAAAAAAAGACGTGATTTAGAAAGAGCGCGAGGACTTGTTGCTTCGTTAGCTGATTCTATATTACGTCTTCAAGTAGAAGAAAGAAGTGTTTAAAATTTCTGAGAAAGAGAAATACAGAGAAAGTAGGTTTTTTAAAATGGAATTTTGTTTTTTAAAAGTTTGTAGTCTTTATATTTTTGCCACTTTTATTATGATTTTTTAAATCTAATCAGATAAATGTGCCTCTTATAAGATAATTGACTTTATTATTTTTCTATAAACCCTTTATTTTTCAGAATTTCTTGAATTTCCAATATAATATCATTGATAAAATCTTCATGAAGGGACATGGGAATAGCAACTCCTTGCTGGGAGAGTAAAACCATATATCTTGCAACAACAGATTCGCAGAATTCCATAGTTTTTGGATCTTCTTGCAGATGAAGTTCTTTTTCTAAGGCATAATCTAATAGATCAAAATTTTTCATATATCTTCATCTCGGATATACTGATAGAGAGTCTTAAGGAGATTGAATTTGAAACAGTTAAACGTCCAGGAAATACGGTCTCTTGTCTTAGAGGCTCAGGAATTAGTGGGGTCTCAACTTCAAGAGATCTGCTCTAGTGCTGATCAATTGGCTTTGGGATTTTGGCATAAACAATCTCGTATCTGGCTCCTTATAGGTATGAAGCCTTCAATGCCCTATATTGTAGTTCTTTTTGATAAGATTCTAAGAATTAAGAAAAAAGAAACTCCTGTGGCTCTTTTTTTAAAAGCACACGCTATGAACAAAAGACTTAGGAAAATTTATCTCTTAGGAGAGGAAACAACAGCAGGGGGAGGAGGAGATAGACAAGTTTTTATAGATCTTTGGGATGTTCAAATAAAAGTGATTTTAGTGCCACATAAACATAATATTTTTGTAATAAAGGAAGATAAAAGCATCTCATGGAATCAACCGAAGGCTTTGCCTAAAATTCAAACATCTTATAAATCTGAAAATTGTCGATCCCCTGATCAAATTAGAGAAGAGATTTTTAAGACCTCTGTGGTAAAAGAGAAAAAAGAAAAAATCAGTCCAAAAGATAAACTTGTAGATGTTAAAAGAAAATTACTAGAGCGTTATTCTTCCTCAAAAAATGAGTGGAAAAAGGTTTCTTTGTGGCTGAAGGAAAATTGGTCGTTAGATGTTCCAGAGGTTTGGAAGGAGTATATTGATAGAAATTTAAGCATAGAGGAGAATTTCAAAAGATGTATAGATAAGGCTAAAAGAGAAACTGAGAAAAAAAAGAAGCTATTGGTTAGGATCAAGGAAATAGAAAGAGATCTAACCTTAACTCCTCAGAACACATTCTTAACGAAGGGTTTGAGTTTTGCGTATAAGGATTTGAGGATTTTTATAGGAAAAAATGCGAAAGAAAATTTGAAGCTTTTAAGGCAGGCTAAGCCTTGGCACTATTGGCTTCATCTTAGAGATTTTCCAGGGGCTCATGGGGTGATCGCTTGTGGGAGAAACCGTTCATTAACAGCCGATGAGATAAAACTGTTCTCTCAGCCTTTATTCCGTGCGACATTTCGCAGCAGAAAAAATAGAATTTATGGAGAACATTTTGATGTGATTGTGACACAAATAAAGTATGTTAAACCCATCAAAAATGATAAGCATGGCCGGGTGGTTTATACTCATGATAAAAACTATCGATTGGCTTTTTTGGATAACGCAGAGAATGAAGATTTCTTCAAAAAGTTGACTTAAATTCTGGAATGTTGACTACTTAGTTTTCTAGCAAGGAGTTCTGAAGTGATTCAGATTCAAAATTTAACAAAATCTTACGGGGATATTGAAGCGATTAAGTCGCTGAGCTTTAAAGTGAACAAAGGCGAGGTGGTTGGCTTTTTAGGGCCTAATGGGGCGGGGAAATCGACCACAATGAAAATTATAACGGGACATATGGCTCCTACGAAGGGAGAGGTCTCTGTGGGGGGAGTTGATGTCTTTGAAAGTCCTTTAGAGGTGAAGCGTCGCATTGGGTACTTGCCTGAAATTCCACCCATTTATGGAGACATGAGAGTCAGGAGTTATCTTGTTTACGTTGCCCAACTCAAAGATGTTCCCAGTTGTCAGATACAGGAAAATGTAGAAGAAGTTATTCAAGTCACAGGCCTTAAATCTGTTGAAAAACGATTAATTCAAAATTTATCTAAGGGTTATAAGCAGAGAGTGGGTATAGCTCAGGCTCTTGTGTCTAAACCAGAGATTTTGGTTCTTGATGAGCCAACCGTCGGCTTAGACCCTAAGCAGGTTACAGAAATTCGAAAACTTATCCAGAGTCTTAAGGGGAAACATACAATTATTCTGTCAACACATATTCTTTCTGAAGTTCAGGCGAGTTGTGAAAGAATTATTATTATTAATCAAGGATCCATTGTGGCTCAAGACACTCTTGCGGAATTAAATCAAAGACTGCAGGGGGGAAGTAAGATTGTTGTTGTAAAAGTTCGGGATTTCAAAATGGAATTGAAAAATTCTTTGTCGACATTGGAAGGAGTGAACTCAGTAGAAGCTAAGGAAGGTGAAAATCTTTTTCGTATTTCTATATCTGGGTCAGATGAAGTTCAAGAGCGTATTGCCACTGAGGTCGCCAAAAGTGGCGTGGGTTTAGTTGAAATAAAAACAGAATTAATGAGCTTAGAGGAAATCTTTTTAAAGGTTATAGCAGGAGATAAAAATTCATGAGAAAAATCGTAGCCATAACAATAAAAGAATTTCGCAGTTATCTTTCAGGGCCAGGCATTTATGTTTTGTCAGGATTGCTTATGACATTACTGGGTTGGACATACTTTGCTTTGATTCAACGATTTTCAAGACAATCTATGATGATGTTAATGCAAACACGAGGACAAGGAGGGGGATTAGATATTCATCAAGAGGTATTTTTTAGCCTGTTATCAAATCTTAATCTTTTCTTTTTATTTTTAGCTCCCGTTTTAACGATGAAATTACTCTCTGAGGAAAAGAAAATGAGAACAATGGATTTACTATTAACTAGCCCCATCACTTCGCTACAGATTGTATTAGGAAAATTTTTAGCAGCCGCTCTTGTAGTTGCTCTATTAACAGGTTTAAGTCTTATTTATCCAATTGTTACCTCGTATTATGCTGAAGTTCATTGGGGTTACTTATTTTCAGGTTATTTGAGTGTTTTCTTAGTAAGTCTTATGTATATTGCGATAGGTTTATTTGCTTCAAGCTTAACAGAATCTTTAATTATTTCTATGGTTATAGGAATAGTTCTTTCATTAGGAGCTTGGTTTATTGCATGGGGGACAACTTTTGTAGAAAATCCTACCTTCACAGCTATTTTAGAACATATCTCTACCCCTCAACACTTTGGAGATATGTTAAGAGGTTCTGTGGAAATATCGGGAGTTGTATTTTTGTTGAGTGTCGTTACTCTTTTTACTTTTATGGCTGACCGTGTTGTTGAATCAACAAGGTGGAGGTAAAAAATGAGCGGTAAAGGTAAAATTCTTTTAATTCTCTCTATTGTTTCTCTTATCTCTGGGGCTTTTTATTCTTTAGTTTCAGAGGAACCAGATTATCTTTGGATTCCCTTTGGAACGAGTGCGGTCTTTTTTATCATTGAGGCTATTTTAGACTTCAGGTTTTATAAGGAATTTCTCACTTTAAGGACAACGAAACATGGAATGAATATGGGGATGACGATCCTTTTATTCATAACCCTTTTAATATTCTTAAATTTTATTGCTTTTAAGAATAATATAAAATGGGACCTTTCTCCCAATAAAATCCATTCCCTGTCAGAGCAATCTGTAAAGGTTATAGAGGGGCTAAAAAATGATTTAGAGATGATTGCTTTTTTTACTAAAGATTCTCCGCAAGAAGAACAGATTGTCTCTCAATTTAGAGAAGTTGCTGATTTGTATACGGATTATTCTAATGCGATTAAAGTACAAGTTATTAATCCTATTAAAAGGCCAGAGTTAGCAAAAAAATATAATATTGAAGAATCGGGCTCTATTATATTTAAGTATAATGAGAATCAAACAACTATTACGGAATTAGGGGAGCAGGCTTTTACAAATGCTATTGTTAAAGTAACTCGAGATAGGAAGAAATCTGTTTATTTTTTAAATGGCCATGGAGAACCTTCAATTGATGAATCAGGACCTAATGGCTTAGAGGTCTTTAAGAAAGATCTTGTAGATTATAGTTATGAAGTTTCTTCGTTAAACTTAATAAATGATAAAGTTATGCCAAATAATTTAGATGTACTGGTTATAGCAGGACCTAAATTTTCTATTTTTGATAGTGAATTAGAACTGATTAAGAAATTTTTAGAAAAAGGTGGAAATTTATTTGTAGCAGCCGATCCTGGAAAAAAACATAATTTAAAGCCATTTTTAAAAGAATACGGTGTAGATTATAAAAACTCTTATATTTTAGATGGAAAAGGCCAGATGGTTAGGTTGGGAATTGCCACGGCTTTGGGAGAAACTTATTCCTCAGAGCATGAAATAACAAAATCATTTTCTAATCCAAATCTGGGAATGATATCGGCTTATCACTTAGCAAGTCCGGTTGTTCAAAGTGAAAATCCACCTAAGAACTTTCTTTTTGATAGCTTAGTATTTTCATCCAATGCCAGTTTTGAAAGAAAGAGTATCTCTGATAGAATCAAGTTAGATCCTAGTGTCGATAAATTTAAAAAACTACCTCTTGCCATATCTGTAAAAGGTTTTGTTAACAAGAAAGCAGATGGAAATAAAGAGGCCAGTGAGGATGTTGAAGGGAAGGAAGACGGCACAAATGAAGTCCTATCCAAAGAAGAAAATACAGAATTCAATATCGTTGTTTTCGGTGATAGTGATTTTTTAACAAATAAATTTTATGGGCTACAATTGAATAGAAATTTAGCTCTTAATGTCATTTCTTTTTTAGCGAGTGACGATGATCTTATTAGCATTAGACCAAAGGATAGGCTGACCACACAGTTAACAATGACAAATACTCAAGCAAAGATTATTTTCATTGGCTTAGCTATTCTAGCTCTTATCCCTTTTATCCTTAGCTTCGTTATTTGGTGGAGGCGGAGGGGAGCATGAAGATTTTTAAATCTTCATCCCTACTTTTTTCCCTTGTTGTTTTTACGGCCGTATATATTTACTTTTTTGAGTACAAAAAGGATAAAGACCAGGAAGCCTTTGAAAGGCAAGCCTCTCGAATTGTTAAATGGGATGTGGAAAAAATTAAAAGTTTTATTATCAAGACAGAAAATAGTGTTTTGCATTTAAAACGCTTGGAGGAAAATTGGGAGATTGAAAGTCCTATAAATGATCTCGCTGAAAATTCTATTGTTCAAAGCTTTTTGACTCAATTGACGGAAAGGCAATCAGAAGAAACTGTCAGAGAAGGGGAGGATATTGATTATTCTATTTATGGACTGGAAAAGCCTACAAGAGAGATAACTTTTACTGATGAAAATGATGAAGAATTAAAGATTTATATAGGTGATATACAGGCATTTAACAGGAAGTTTTATGTTCGAGTTGGAGATGAAAAAAAGATTTCTTTAGTTGGTGTTGATTTTCAATCTGTTATAGATAAAAAAGCCAATGATTTAAGAATGAAATCTGTCTTAAGAGAAAGTACAGATAAATATTCTGGTTTTAAAATAAACAGAAGGTTTGAGGGAAAATTTGAATCGTTTATTTTAAATAAAGAAAATGAAGATTGGAAATTTGCCAAAGAAAAATGGGCTGTTGATACATCTGCCGTTAAAAACTATCTTAAAGATATAGAGGGAGCCTCTGCTATTAATTACCTTTCTGAAGATAAAAAAAGCTCTATAGCTAAAAAAGATTTTATGACGGAAAAGGAACTCTTTAAACTGATTTTTTTAACAAATGGTAATAAGGAGAGGGCGAGTTTAATAATTCATGAATTGAATAAAGAAAGAGCTTATATCACTCACAGTGAAAGACCGACTGTTTATGAAATTTCTAATGCTACAGCTGAGGAAATTATGACAGATATTTTACGTTTTAGAGATAAAAAAATACCCTTTCAATTTAATGGTGAAAATATTAATAAGATAGATATCAAAACGGGGTTAACAGAAATTCATCTTATTAAAGAAAAAGATAAATGGATAAGTGCTTTAAAAAGAGATCAAGTTGTAAACCAATCTAAAGTGGATGAATTTATAAATAAAATTAAATCATGGGAGGCCGCTTCTTTTTTGGGTGAAAAAGGGAGTATAGGGAAACAAAGGGGAAAAATTTCTTTAAAAGATAAGGAAGATGTTCTTATTGATATGACCTGGGGAGATGAAATTAAGGGCCAGAGAAAGGTAAAGACAAATATATATCCTGAATATGTGACTCTTAAGAATAGTGATATAATGAATCTTCCTATGCAAACCCTTTTTGAAAAAAAAGATGAGGATTCAATAAAAAAAGATAAAGAAGATAAAAAATTATCTTCTGAAAATTCTCAAGGAGTGTCCTCTTAGTGGCTCTTCGAAAAATTATATCTCGTTCTCCAACTCGAGTTGATTTGTCAGGTGGAACTCTGGATATCTGGCCTATTTCAGTTATGGTTCCCAATGCAAAAACTGTCAATCTAGCTATTGATATTAAAACAGAAGCTATCCTAGAAGAATTGGAAGGGAAAAATATTCTCATTCATATAGAGGGATTAGATTTTAAGAAGAGGTATAAAGATAGAGAAGAGTTATTAAAAGAGACAGATTCCAGGGCTCAATTTGCAGTTGGTTTATTTCAAATGTTTCCATGGACTTCGGGTTTATCCTTAACCTTAAGGTCAGAGGCTCCAGTTGGCAGTGGTCTAGGGGGAAGTTCGAGTTTGGCTATTTCCGCCATACAAGGATTTAAAAAACTATTGCATTTAAACTGGACGAAAATACAAACTGTTTCAATAGCTAGAGATTTTGAGACGCAACTGTTGAAAACCCCAGCAGGAGTTCAAGATTATATCCCAGCTCTTATAGGCGGTTTATGTGAAATACACTATGAGTGGGGTGGGTTAACGTTTAAAAATATGGACATGGATATAACGGAATTTGATAAGAGGAGTTTTTTAGTTTATTCAGATAAACCGCATCACTCAGGACTTAGCAATTGGCAGATTTTGAAATCATTTATAGAGGGGGATCAGAAAGTTAAAAGAGATATAGAGGATATTCGAGATAAAACGCTAAGGGTGATAGAATTATTGAAACAACAGAATTTTTCTGAACTTCCAAAAGAATTTGAAAAATCTTTTCAAATTCGATCTCATTTTTCTGAAGAATCAAAAGATTTAGTGAAAATAAGGAATGATGTTTTAAGCAGTGGGGCAAGTGCTGTTAAAATTTGTGGGGCAGGCTCAGGGGGATGCCTTTATGTTTGGTTAGATCCAAAAGACAAACAGAATGTTTTTGAGATTTGTCAAAAAAAATATAAAGTTTTAAATGTTTCCTCTGATGCCAAAGGAAATGTTGTTATTGAAGATTAATCTAGAAACCCAATAAGACAAAAGCTAAAATATTTCCCACAGCCAATAGGATGGATAATAGTTTTTTTGTTTTTTTGGGACCTATAGATTTAAGGTCTTCATTTGTAATTTGATTTAAAGAAATATTTTCGGGATCTAGAGAGCTAGTTTTTATAAGCCTTTCTTTTTCTTTTGGAAAAGATATAAGAGTATGTTTTTTTAATAACTTAATGTCTTTTGCTTGGTTGATTTTTAAGACGCCTATTTTATCTTTGATTTTCATGATTTGTCCTTTTGCAAGGATATTGATTCTGGAACCCCCTTGGTAGAGGGGTTTTGAGTTTATTCTTTGAATTTCTATCCATTGTACAGGATCATTTTTTTTAACGTGTTGAAGGTGACGGATATCGGCTTTGGATAATCTTACCTCTCCTTCATCATAAATAGTTTTCCCAATAAGTGGATCTAGAATTTGAAATGTTTGAAAAGGGATAGAAGCTAAAAAATCATCAACAAGTTTATTTAGAGAGGGTTTTAAATTTGATGGGTTGAGTTTTGAAGAGAGTAGTAGAATATTTTGAGTCCAGAGTAGTTGACCATCATTTTTGAAATAAACTTTCATTGTTAGTTTTTTCTTCTTTAAATGTGTTCTGATTATGATATCGGCGTTTAATTTTTCTGAAATTAAAATAACTTTTGAAGGTTTTAATTTATAAGAAGCAGATATGTTTTGTTTTGTGATCTCTTCCAAAGGGAGTATTGAAAATCTTCCATTCTCATCTAATCTTTCTTTTATATTTTTCCTTATCAAATTAGATAGAGATTTATATTTTGTTTTTATCACGGGAGGTAAAATAGCTACTTTTTTTATTGAGTGGATATTCGCTGAAGATTTAAAGCTAATAAATAATATTAAAGATAGGCTTAGAAAGCCTACAGTTCTTTTTAAGAATTGAAATAAAGGGCCCATATCTTTTATTAATATAGAATTAAGAAAGTGTTTTTGTATAGGATAAAAAGCATGGTATAATTAACAAAAGTAATTGTGAGAAAAGATTGAGCTATTTTTTGCAGAGGTTTTATGTCTGATTGGAGAAAACGAGGTCGTTTTAGCGGTAATAGTGTCTTTTTTAGATACGTTCAACCTCAATTGGAAAAACAATCTGATATTATTTATATATGGGATATAGATAAAACATATTTAGATACTCATTTTGAATCTCTAAGGGGCCTTATTAATACTATAAGGGAAAAGGCTTTTCAAAAGCGGAATGTTCCAGGAACACGTGTTCTATTATCCGCTTTATTGGCAAGACACCAAGAAGAAGAGGCTTTTCCTGTCTATTTTGTATCGGCCTCTCCACCTCAGTTGGAGGAGAAGATTCATACCAAACTAGAATTGGATGGAATAAAACCTTATGGTGCCTATTTTAAGGAAAGTTTGAAGGATTTAAAACCTAAGTCTTTTAGAAGATTGAACCGGCAAGTTGGATATAAATTACAGAGTTTATTGGATTTAAGAATGCGTTTGAAAGATAGTGTAGAGCAAATTTTATGGGGAGATGATAGTGAATCGGATGCTATTATATATTCACTATACTCTGATATTTGTTCCAAACGTTTAAAAGAATCTGAAATTAGAAAAATTTTAGATAATTTAGATGTAGAGAGCTTTCAAATAGATATTATTTTAGAATTACAAAAAAAAATACCTATAGAAGATCCTGTTAAAAAGATATATATTAATTTAATCAATGATACAGATCCTGATTATTATTTAAAATATGGAAGAAGAATGCTGCCAACATCTAACACTCTTCAATTGGCCCTAGATTTATATCAAGATAAAAGAATAAATAAAACCCAACTTATACAAGTGGCTCAAGATATGATGACTAACTATGGTTTTATTCAAGATGAAATGTCACAAAGTTTTGACGATTTTATAGAGAGAAAAGTTTTAGAAAAGGAAATCATTGTTGAAACCTATGATATTTTAATGAAGAGTGAAATTTTTCCTTCCTACTATAAACACTATCCTATACCAGATGATTATACTGTTCCTAAACCTAATTTAAAAGGGTGGATTCCGGACTATATTGATTATTTTAATGATTTTCGATAATTGAGATTTATAGGATAGTGAATAATAATAGGATGACCTTCAAAGGATTTAAATACTGTCCGTTCAATAACATCCATAATACATTGTTTAAGTTTTAAATCTGTTATTGTACCTCTAATAAGACGTACAGAAGATGTCTTCCCATTTGGTCGAATTGTGAAATTTAAATGAATTTCCCATTTTTTTGTAGGATTTGTTTTAAGAAATTTTATGGAGCATTTCTTTAGAAAGGATTCTCGTTTTATAAGGACATCTTTAATATATTCATTTGATAGAGATATTTTACTGATTTTTTCTTGAAAATTAATATTCATATTTTTAGCTTTTTCTATAGGTTTGGATTCAATATCTTGAATTTGTCCAGATTTTGAAATTATAAGGCGACCAGAAGAGCCGGAAGATAAAATTTTAAAATCTCCTTGGAAAAAGGTTATAAAAGAAAAATTTTGTTTTTTCTCAAAAAACAATTTAGAGTTTTGTTCAATTTCTAATTGGAAATTTGGAAAAATTTGAAGAAAAGCTTTTGAATCTTTTGAAGTCCTAAGTGTATCAAATTGTCTTAACTTTGTTTCGTCTTTTGCTTTATAATAGGTTAGACTTTTTTCTTTTTTAATATGAGCGTCTCCTTTGTGTGACTTTAATATTCCAATAACAGGACGTGAATCTTCAATTTTAAAATATTTTTGTATAAGTTGAAAAAGTTCTTTATTAAAAAAAATAAGAATTAGAGCAAACATAAGAGCTGCAAATAATTTTATAGATTTCATTAAAATCATTCCTTATTTTACAATAAAAAAGCATTTTATAAAGATATATGTAATAACTCATATTTTACTCGTTTTGAAATATCTGAGAGAGAGCATTTCTAAAGGATTTCAAAACGCAGTTCTCTAAAGCGCAGGGCGTATCCTCGAAGAGGAGACGAGCCTGCGGCCTTTAGAGCTGTTTGAGGATTTGGAAGCCTTTAGAAATGCTCTCTCTCAAAGACGTTCAAAAACTTTTGTAAGACTATCTGTACTCTTGGGTATGCCTCAATCGCTCCTTATTAGTTTTTATCAAAATCTACGCAAATAGAGTTAGCCTTCGATTTTTTTAGCGATATGACAAATATATATTATGAACGATAAAGAGAAAAGACGTCTCTTTATTTAGGGATAGTCTCAGGGTTTTGTTTTTCTATTGGCGGCAATGTATCAGTTTTTGGTGCCTCTGTGCCTTGGGTTGGTGGTAGGGTATCGAGAGCACTTTTTGAAGTTGTGGCGGTAAATTTTGAAAGCATGATAGATGTGATGGCAAAAATAATAATAATGACCCGTGTGGCTTTAGTTAGTACATTTGTTGCCCCTGTTGCTCCTAAAATAGAATTTGAACTGGAGCCACCGCCAAAAGCTCCGAGACTTCCGCCCTTAGCGTCTTGCATGAGAACAACCAGTATTAATAGGACAGCGATAATAATATGAACAACACCTAGGAATTCCATTTCATCTCCAAAATAAGGTCGTAGTATGGGAATCTATAAGGGGAAAGTCTACTTTTTGATAAGACATTACTCATCGCGTTATGGTAGAGTTATTAATAATACGACTTAATTTTTGCGGGCTCAGAGATGCGCTTCCGATTAAAAATCCATCGACATTCTCTATTTTTGCAATTTCTGAGCAGTTTTCTGGGTTAACACTTCCGCCATATAGAATATGTGTGTGTTCTGCTAAAAGTTCACCACCGAGTTCATTTAAGTAAGATTTAATGACTTTGTGTGCATCAAGAATATGTTCTGGTTTGGCAACATTTCCTGTACCGATGGCCCAAACAGGCTCATAGGCAATAATAATATTTTTCCCTTCATTAAAATGTTTCAAACCCATTTTGAGCTGATTGAGTAAGACGTCCTGTGTTTTTCTACCTTCTCTTTCTTCCAAAGTTTCTCCTATACACAGTATAGGAGTCATAAAGTATTTTTGTATGGAGTGTATTTTTTTTGAAATAGCTAAATCCGTTTCGCCAAATAGTCTACGGCGTTCACTATGACCGACAAGGACATATTCGGCTCCATATTCAGCTAAGATTTTAGGAGAGGTTTCTCCTGTGAAGGGGCCCGATTCCTCAAAATGGGAGTTTTGAGCACCCCATTTCATATAAGAGCCACTAAGGGCTTTTCGAATAACGGATAAACAAATAGTACTTGGTAATAAGATAACGTCTTTATGCACTCTGCGATCAATAAGTCTTAAGAATTCTTCTATGAATTTTTCAGTTTCTCTTGGATTTTTGTTCATTTTCCAATTTGCTGTAAATAGTAATCGCTTATTCATATATATTCTCCCATTAGCGATTTCTTTTTAATGCTTCCAAACCAGGAAGAGATTTTCCCTGAAGGTATTCAAGGCTAGCTCCTCCTCCTGTAGAAATATGAGTTATTTTTGAAGATAGGCCAGAGATATTAACAGCAGCAGCAGAGTCACCTCCGCCTACAACAGTAGTGCCATCGCTTTCTGCTAAAGCTTTGGTAATAGATAGTGTTCCCTGAGCAAACTCTTCTGTTTCAAATATTCCCATCGGACCATTCCAAAATACCGTTTTTGCATCTCTAAGTATATTAGAAAAATATTCTTGGGTCTTAGGGCCAATATCGACACCTATCCAATTTTCTGGAATTGAACTATTATTGGTTATTTTTTTAGCACCTGGATCTTTTAAGTTCGTAGCAATGATATGATCTTTAGGCAGATAGAGAGATTTTCCTCGTATTTTAAGGCGTTCTATAAGACTTTTTGCAACGCTTAGATTTTCTTTATCAACAAGAGAGTTACCAATAGATATTCCTTGTGCCTGTAGAAATGTATAGGACATAGCACCACCAATAATGAGTCCATCAATTTTATCAATTAGATTTTCAATGAGAATGATTTTGTCTTTTATCTTTGAGCCTCCCATTACAATATAGTAGGGAGATTTGGATGTCGTCATAAGATGATTTAAATATTTTAATTCTTTTAAGATTAAAAAACCAGCGGCTTTAAGGGGCATCATTTTAGGTAGGCTTTCCACAGAGGCATGAGGTCTATGACAAACCCCAAAAGCATCATTAATATAAATATCAGAATAGCTGGACCAAATTTTAGCCAGTTTTTCTGAGTTTTTAGTTTCACCTTCTACGAATCGTAGGTTTTCCAATAGTATAATTTTGTTTTCTTTTAAGGATGGAATTAATGCTTTTGGGACATTAGAGTCAGGATCTTCAATCAGATGAATATCATATTTTGTACTTAAAAACTGTCCAATAGGCTCAAGGCTTAAATTTTTTCGATCTTCTTTAGGTCTTCCCAAATGAGAGCCTATAATCAGTTTAGCTCCTTGAGATAAAAGATATTCAATTGTAGGAAGGGATTTTTGAATACGAGTGTCATCGGTAATTGTTCTTTCTTTTAAAGGGACATTTAAATCCAGTCTCAGAAAGACAGCTTTTCTGTCAAATTTTAGATTTTCAAGAGTAGGAAGATCTGCAGGATTCAAGTTCCTTGTGCCTCAATGTATTTTGTTAAATCTATCATGCGACAAGAAAAGCCCATTTCGTTATCGTACCAAGCTACAACCTTAAGCAAATGATCGCCACTAATGAGTGTAGATAATAAGTCGATTGTCGCACTAGCGGGTGATCCCATATAATCTACGCTTACAAGAGGATCTTTTTCAACTTCAAGAATGCCTTGAAGTGAACCTTCTGCGGCTTTTGTTAACACAGAGTTGACTTGATCTACAGTAACGGGCTTTTCTGTGTGGGCAACAAAATCCACAAGGCTGACGTTAGGGGTAGGGACTCTGACAGAAAAACCATCAATTTTACCATTCAGTTCGGGAAGAACACTGCCAACAGCGCGAGCGGCCCCTGTTGTTGTCGGTATCATTGACATAGCTGCGGAGCGAGCCCGTCTGAGATCTTTGTGATGAACATCTAAAATTTTTTGATCATTTGTATAACTGTGCACTGTTGTCATGAGGCCATTTAAAATTTTGAATTCTTTATGAAGAATATAGGCTACAGGAGCTAGGCAATTTGTAGTACAGGATGCATTACTAATGATGGAATGGGATTTGGTATTATATTCTGTATGGTTAACTCCGTAGACTAAAACTTTATCTATGTCTTCTGCTGGTGCTGAAACTATGACTTTTCGGGCTCCAGCTGAAAGATGTTTTTCAAAATCTTTTTTTTCTTTAAAGGCTCCTGTACACTCTAAAATAATATGAGCGTCCCATTTTTTCCACGGGATATTTGAAGGGTCTCTTTCTGAAGAGACCGGAATCTTTTGACCATTTATGAGAATAGCGGAGTCATCGTAGGATATATCAGCTTCAAGTTTACCATGAGAGCTATCATATTTTAATAAGTGAGCTATTGTCCGTGGATTGGATGTATCGTTTATTCCTACAATGTCCAAATGTTTCAATCCATGTCTGAAAATAAGACGTCCAATACGACCTAGCCCATTAATACCAACCTTAGGACGATTCACTGAAAGACTCCTTTGTTTTGCTCAACATTATGTCGTGTGAAGTTAAAAATCAACTGTCCATTTAAAAAGTCGGTTTGCATTTTGTTCTGTCTGTTCCATTAAATCACTCACATTTATTTGTAAAAGTTCAGCAACTTTTTCAGCTGTGTGTACTAGAAAAGCAGGTTCATTTTTTTTCCCTCTCATGGGTACGGGAGCTAGATAAGGGGCATCAGTTTCTAAATGAATACGATCTTTTGGTAATCGCCGCACAGTATCGCAAAGGTCATTTGATTTTTTAAAAGTAATAATTCCGCTAATAGAAATGTCAAATCCCATATCTAAAGCATATGTTGCAAGTTCGTAGCTTCCTGTGAAGCAGTGCAAGAGCCCTGATACTTTTCCCCGAAATTCCTTTAAAATATTTTTTGTTTCCGATTCAGCTTCTCTAGTATGGATTTCCACAGGCAATTTCAAATCATGGGCCAATTGCATCTGTCTCTTAAACACTTCATATTGAGTGGATTTGGGTGAATGCTCGTAGTAGAAATCAAGTCCTATTTCACCAATGGCTATGACTTCTTTTTGTCTTTTTTCTTTAATAAAATCTTCAATTTTTTGATTATAATCTTTGGCATTATGGGGATGAATACCTAAGGTGCATGTGACTTTAGGGTAATATTTTTGAGCTATAGAGAGAACTTTTTCGTGATCTTCTGGACACGTTCCTATGTTGATAAATCTCTTAACCCCTTTTGATTCAGCTTGAGATAAGGCTGTTTCAATATCAATATCTAACATGTGGAAATGTGTATGCACATCAGTCCATGGCATAGGAATCACCTTTTAAGATATTTTTAGATGTTAACCAAAGGTTTTCAAGAGCTAATTGTCGATTGGTGGTTTGTTGAAGAGATTTTTCTGTCTCTATAGCTAATAATTCCAAATTTTCTAATTGATTTTTATCAAGTTTACTAAACTTTTTAATTTCTGATGTGGCATCAGCATGGTAAAGATATCTATTTTCTGAAGGAAAAACATAGATGTCTCTTAAAAATTGAATCCATATTTGAATAAGAAATTCTGTATTTTCTTTATCTTTTGCATATTCACCTAATATTTCCAAAGGTTTTAAAAGGTCATCATTAAAGAGCTGTGATATAAGTTTTTGAATGGATTTTCGAATTTTACTTTTTTGAGGATCTTTTAAAGCATTTGCTAGATCTAAGCGTCCCTGGCAGCTTTTGGCTATCCAATCAGGTAAATTCATGACCTGTTTTAATTCATTAAGATTGAGGGGCGCAAAATGTGTGATCTGAGATCGAGAACGAAGAGTGGGTAGAATATAATTTGGATTTGAAGTTATGAGGAAGAAATATGTACGGCTGGGTGGTTCTTCTAAGAGTTTTAAGAGTTTATTGCCAGCTTGAGGATTGAGTTTATGGGCATCATTGATAATAATTCCTCTTCCAGAACTTATATTTTTATAGGCTGTAAATCGGTGTATAGATCGAATTTCATCAACTTTTATTTGCAGAGTTTCTGTTTGAATTTCCAAGAGGGATTCACTTTGTTGAAGAGCAATTCTTTGGCATTCAGGACATTTTCCACAAGGCTTTTTAGTTGACTCGCATACAAGAGCTTGGATGAAAGCATGGGCTAATAGACGTTTTCCAATACCAGAGGGGCCAACAAAAAGATGGGTTGTTGCTAATCTATCTTTTGCAATAGTGTTTAAGAAAGATTTTTTAATATGAGAATGTCCTACAATTTTATTTAAGAGGGGATCCATTTTCTCCTCTCAAATTCTTTGAGGACAGCACTCAAAACAGTTTCTTTTGAGAGTTCTGCATTGATAACAAACCATGAATCTTTATTTTCTTTTGCCTGTTTTTCATAGCTTTCTAAAATTTTTTGATGAAAAGAAAAATCTTCTTTTTCAAAACGATCTTCTTTACGATCTTGGCGTCTTTTTTTGCTCTCTTTGGGATCTAATCTTAGCAGAACTGTTAAATCGGGGGTTAAATTATGAGTGGCAAACATATTTAACCAGGAAACATCTTTTTCATTTAAACTACGGCCAGCCGCTTGAAAGGCCAGGCTACTGGCTATAAATCGATCACAGAGAACCCACTGTCCTTTTTTTAATTGAGGGCGGATAAGAGTGTCTACATGTTGAGATCGGATGGCTTCGTATAAAAGTAGCTCTGTTCTCGGTGTAGGGATCTCTCCATCTGTTTTTAATAAGAAATGGCGAAGTTCTTCACCTAACTTCGTTCCACCAGGTTCTCTGGTGATACAAAATGGAACTTCATTATGTTTTAATGCTTTGGCGATACCTTGAATAAGAGTTGTTTTTCCAGAGCCATCTAGACCCTCAAAAGCTATAAATCGCATAGGGCTTAGCATACTTCTAGCTTAAAAATCATGTCACGTTATTTTACTGATAAAAGTAAAAGTCATACTTTTTTCGATTTTTAAATTCTTTTTTTGAAGGGAGCGTTTCTTAAGAGAGTAAAAAATCTATAAGTGGCATAGAAGTAACCTTGATTTCATATTAGGATTCTATTAAGATTTCTGAAAAACTGAGAGTTTAAAGAAGGTATAAAAGAGAAAGACAATTTTGAATGGTTTTCCTATTGAGGTATCAAAATGACGCCAAATATTAAGAAAATTCTAAACCACTATGGATCGGACTCTCCGGGTGTTTTAAGTCAATTGGCAAAAATTTTAAACCATGGACGCCTTGGAGGCACAGGTAAAGTTGTCATTCTTCCTGTGGATCAGGGTTTTGAGCATGGACCGGCCAGGAGTTTTGCAAAAAATGAGGCTGCCTATGACCCTTATTATCACTTTAAATTGGCTATTGAGGCGGGATGTAATGCCTATGCTGCTCCTTTGGGATTTCTGGAAGCAGGGGCAAGAGAGTTTGCAGGTGAAATTCCTCTCATATTAAAATTAAACAATTCAGATTCTCTTTTTACTCCTTCAGGTCCCATCTCTGCTGTCACAGGTTCTGTCGAAGCCGCTCTTAGATTAGGTTGTTCAGCTATTGGCTTTACAATTTATCCTGGCAGTTCCAATAGAAAATACATGTATGAGGAGTTTCAGAGGCTAGCAGAAGAGGCTAAAAGAGCAGGTTTAGCTGTTGTGTGCTGGTCCTATCCTAGAGGAGAGGGGTTATCAAAAAAAGGTGAAACGGCTATAGATGTTGTATCTTATGCGGCACAAATTGCAGCGCAACTGGGGGCTCATATTGTAAAAGTGAAACCGCCATCTTCACATGTTGAAATCAATAAAGCTATTTATGAGAATATTTCTATAGAGACGTTAGATCAGAGAGTTTCTCATGTTATGCAGTCCTGTTTTGAGGGAAAGCGAATTGTTATTTTTAGTGGTGGAGAAGCTAAGGGTAGGGAAGACATTATTCAGGAGATTAAAAGCATTGCAAAGGGTGGAGGATATGGAAGTATTATGGGACGAAATGCCTTTCAACGTCCTTTTAAGGAAGCTGTTCAGCTTTTAAAGGACGTTATGGATATTTATGCAGGAAGTTTATGACCAACACTCTTAAAATGGAAAAAAGAAAAAAGCTTCTTTCTTTAAAAAATAAAGGAATTGATATTTTTCCTTATGAATTTACTCGTACTCATTCTAGTGAAGATCTTCGTAAGACATTTAAAGATTTAGAGACACAAGATGATCAAAAAATTCAAATGGCGGGTAGGGTTTTAACAAAGAGACCCATGGGAAAAGCTGCTTTTTTTACTTTTCAAGATCAAGAGGGAACATTTCAAGGTTATCTCAAAAAAGAAGATCTTTCTGAAAATGATTGTATATCTTTTGAGCACTTGGATATTGGTGATTTTGTAGGGTTAGAGGGTTTTGTTTTTAAGACAAAAAAGGGAGAATTGAGCTTAAGAGTTAAAGTTTTTAAAATATTGTGCAAAACATTGGAACCATTGCCTGAAAAATTCCATGGTCTGACAGATATTGAATTAAGATATAGGTATCGACACCTTGATATGGTGATGAATCCTGAAGTCCGAAAAATTTTTGTTACACGCCACAAAGTTTTTAAAGAGATTAGACATTTTTTGGATAGTCGAGACTTTTTAGAGATAGAAACTCCTATTTTACAACCTATATATGGAGGAGCTTTTGCTGAACCCTTTGTAACACATCATCGTTCCTTAGATATGCAACTTTATTTAAAAATCAGCCCTGAACTTTATTTAAAGCGATTGATTGTTGGAGGCTTTGATAAGGTTTATGACTTAAATCGAAATTTTAGAAATGAAGGAATTGATCGTTCTCATAATCCAGAATTTACAATGATAGAGTGGTATGAGGCTTATACTGACTATAATTATCAAATGAAACAGTTTGAAGACTTGGTTTCTACTGTAGCAGAGAGAGTGACTGGAAGTATGAAAATTAATTACCAAGGAAAAAGTATTGATTTTACTCCACCCTGGGAAAGACTTTCAGTGTATGAAGCTATTCAAAAGTATATGAATATTGATGTCAAAGGTCTTTCTGATAAAGAACTTTGGTCCTGTGCTAAGGATAATGGAACCCTTTTGAAAGGGCCACCTTCTCGTGGAGAAATGATTTTAGAGATATTTGAATTAGGTTGTGAAAAATATCTTTGGGATCCTGTTTTTATTAAAGATCATCCTATTGAATGTTCACCGTTGACAAAAAACCATAGAACGGAAAAAGGATTAGTTGAGAGGTTTGAACCTTTTGTAGCTTGTATGGAATTAGGAAATGCTTATTCTGAGCTTAATGATCCTATTGAACAAAGAGAAAGATTGATGGAACAGAAAAAAGAGCAAACCCAAGGTGGTTTTATCCCTCCTTTAGATGAAGATTTTCTTCATGCTCTTGAAGTGGGAATGCCTCCAACGGGTGGCGTGGGTCTTGGTGTAGAGCGTTTGGTTATGCTATTAACAGATTCAGCTAGTATTCGTGATGTTATCCCTTTTCCTACAATGAAGATAAAGTGATTTATGAGTTTAGAAGCTCGGGTTTATAAACGTTTAAAACCATTAAAAAACAGTTCAATTCTTATTGCTGTTTCTGGTGGTCGTGATTCGATGGTTCTGTTGGACCTATTGCTTCGCATTCAAGAAGGATTGGGGTTAAAAATTTCTGTTGTACACTGTCATCATGGACTGTGTTCTGATAAAAAAGTCGGTAAATATAGAGATCAAACCTGCTTTTTTGTTGAAAAAAAATGCATCTTTCTCAAAGTTCCTTTTTTTCTTGTTATGAATAAAGAAAAAGAATTGAGGTCAGAAGCAGAGATGCGTGCTTTTCGTATCAAATCTTATAAGAATGTTTTAGAGGAGCAAAATAGAGATTATATTTTCTTAGGCCATCACTGGGAAGATCAGCTAGAAACACGCTTAATACAACTTATCAGGGGAACGGGGAACTTAAAAGCTATGAAATTTTCTTCTCCGCCTTATATTCGTCCCTTTCTCACTGAAAGGATAATGGCCCTTAAAATGTACGCTGAACACCATCAAGTTCAGTGGGTGGAGGATCCGAGTAATCAAAATGTACAATTTTTAAGAAATTGGGTAAGATATAAGTGGCTAAAAGACTTAGAAGGTGAAAGAACTGGGGGAGTTGAAGCTCTTGGTCGATCTTTGGAACTTATTGCCAACATGTCTTATAAATATGAGCAAGAAGATAGGACACAGTTAGATCGCAATTTGGATAGAAAAAAATTTATGTCTTTAGAGAGTGATATGAGAAGGAATGTTTTACACAAATGGCTGACGGGACGGGGATTTAGCTCATTTACCTTTTCTCAAATTGAGGAAGCTTTAAAACGCTTAAATCATTCTGCAAAAGAGAGTACATTTTATATTGGAGGGTGTCGCTGGACTATTGATGTACAACATATTAGAGTGGATCGGAATTAGTCATCAAAGTCGATGACGTTTTTTTGATTCGTATAAAGGAGGACTGTCGAAAAGGTATCAGATACGAGGCGTTCAAGCTCAAACCGAACGCAGGCGTAGTTTTTCCTACGTCGGAGTGAGTGTTTGATTTGTATTAGGAGGACTGTTGAAAAAGTGCCAGATACGAGGCGTTCAAGTTCAAATCGAATGAAGGCGTAGTTTTTCCTACGTCGGAATGAGCTTTAATTGATTATAATAAAGTCGATGGAATTTTCTTGACTCGTATTAGGAGGACTGTCGAAAAGGTATCAGATACGAGGCGTTCAAGCTCAAACCGAACGTAGGCGTAGTTTTCCTACGTCGGAGTGAGTGTTTGAGTGATTGCAACGAAGTAGATGATACCTTTTCGACAGTCCTTAGAGAACTTTGAAAGGATAAAGCTAGTATGCGGACAAATCAAAAAACATTAGCTCTATGGGCCTTTATTTTTGTAGTTGTTATAGTGCTCTATCAAAAATATGGCAGAGAAATGAAAACAACAATTAGAGACTTTAGTCACTCTAAGTTCATGACGGCTGTAACTCAGGGTCATGTACAAAAAGTCACATTTAATACTGAGACGGGTGAAATTTTTGGAGAGATGAAAGATGATTTTGTTAAAGAACACTATCAAGGAGCAAAACACTTTAAAATAGAGGGGAATACAAGTGATGAGGTTTATAAAGAGTTAAAGCAATATGGAATTACCCCTGATTATGTGCATTCTGATAATAAATCAATGTTATCGACACTCTTTTTAAATATACTGCCATTTTTATTTATTTTTATCATTATTTTACTTTTCATGAGACAGATTCAAATCGGTGGTGGAAGGGCAATGGGATTTGGTAAGAGTCGCGCTAAACTTCTTACTGAAAATAAAAATAAAAAGACCTTTAAAGATGTTGCCGGAGTTGATGAAGCAAAAGAAGAACTAGAAGAAATCATTCAATTTTTAAAAGATCCTAAAAAGTTTACCCGTTTAGGTGGACGCATTCCAAAGGGTGTTTTGTTAGTGGGACCTCCAGGAACAGGAAAAACATTATTAGCTAGGGCTGTGGCTGGTGAAGCGGGAGTTCCTTTTTTTAGTATATCAGGCTCTGACTTTGTTGAAATGTTTGTTGGTGTTGGAGCTTCGCGAGTTAGAGATTTATTCGAGCAAGGCAAAAAAAATGCTCCATGTCTTATTTTTATAGACGAAATTGATGCTGTCGGAAGGCATCGTGGCGCAGGAATGGGAGGGGGACATGATGAGAGGGAGCAAACTTTAAATCAATTGCTTGTTGAAATGGATGGATTTGAAAGTAATGATGGAGTGATTTTAATTGCGGCAACAAATAGACCTGATGTTTTAGATCCTGCACTTTTAAGACCGGGAAGATTTGATCGTAGAGTTATGGTGGGCAAACCTGATCTTAAGGGACGAAGTATGATTTTAGATGTGCATACTCGAAAGACACCATTAGCAAAAGAAGTGAGTTTAGAGAGAATAGCTAGAGGCACTCCTGGATTTTCAGGGGCTGACCTTGAAAATCTTGTAAATGAAGCTGCTCTATTAGCTGCTCGAAAAAATAAAAGAATGCTGGATATGGATGATTTAGAACAGGCTAAAGATAAAGTACTTATGGGAAGTGAAAGACGTTCTATGGTTATCAGTGATGAAGATAGGAAGATAACTGCTTATCATGAGGCGGGTCATACACTGGTTGGGAAAAAAATAAAAGGAATGGATCCGATACATAAAGTGACAATTATTCCTCGCGGGATGGCTCTTGGAGTGACACAAACTCTTCCTGAAGAGGATCGCTTGAATATGTCAAAACAAAAAGCAACCAATATGATTGCTTTTTTATTTGGTGGAAGAGCGGCTGAGGAATTAATTTTTGAAGATTTCACAACGGGAGCAGGTAATGACATTGAAAGGGCGACTGAAATTGCACGACGTATGGTCTGCGAATGGGGTATGAGTGATAAGTTAGGTCCTTTAACTTATGAAAAACGTGATGGACCTGTGTTTTTAGGAATGCAAGCAAACGATTCTAAGGAATATTCAGATGAAACAGCTTATGAGATTGATAAAGAGGTAAAAGATCTTATTACGAAAGGGCATCAGCGAGCTATTCAAATATTAAAAGATAATTTGGATATTTTGAAAAATCTTGCAGAAGCTTTATTAGAAAAAGAAACTATTGATGGTGAAGAAGTTAACATGATTTGTGAAGGTAAAACTTTAGAAGATGTTGAGAAAATGAGAGAGCAAAGGATGAAAACTCTGGCTGAAGAATCCAAAATTAAAGAAAAGGAAGAAGAGAAGCGGTTACAAGAAGAGGCCAAAAAAAATAGTGAAGAAGAAGATTCAGGACCTGTTGGAGATCCTGGGCCTGTTACGGCATAGTTCTTTTACCTTTGGGGGAAAACATTGTGTTTCAAAGGTTTTTAAATAATCTCAATTTAATGAAAGAAGCCTTTTATTTTGGCGATATCATAGATATTTTTCTTGTTTGGGTAATCGTTTATAAGGTTCTTCTTTTAATCAAAGAAACACGTGTCGTTCAAGTTCTGTCTGGTTTGGGTATTTTGACTCTCATTTATATTATGAGTATATGGTTTGGACTATTTACTCTGAATTGGCTTTTAGAAATATTGTTCAATAACTTATTTGTTATAGTTGTTGTTCTTTTTCAAAATGAAATAAGAAGAGCATTAGTTCATATTGGTAGAAATCCATTTTTTTGGAAAGTATCAGCTATAGAAGAAACGCAAGTTATTGAAGATATAACGAAATCTGTTTTTCAACTTGCACAGAAAGGATGTGGGGCTCTTGTTGTTATAGAAAGAGAAATTAAACTGGATGAATTCATAGAAAGTGGAACAGAGTTGGACGCTCATGTTTCTGTCGAATTGATCAATTCTCTTTTTCAAGCTACAAGTCCTCTTCACGATGGAGGAATTCTTATTCGAAGGGGGCGTATATATAAAGCGGGATGTATATTACCTCTTACAAAGAGTACTTCAATAGATAAAAATTTAGGATTAAGGCATCGGGCAGGGGTTGGTCTTTCTGAGGAGACAGATGCTGTTATCATTATTGTAAGTGAAGAGAGTAGAGAAGTAGGACTTTCAGAGGGAGGAGAATTACAGTTAAAGTTAGATCCTATCTCATTAAGGACAAGACTCTATAAATTATTCCGTTTAGAACAAAAATCTAAGGAATCTTATGAATTGGCTTAAGTGGATACAAAATAATGGTAGTTATAAAGTTGTTGCGTTATTTATAACACTTGTCTTATGGATAAGTGTTTTAGGGCGAAAAGAAGAAACAGCAGATAAATATATAGATATAGAATATAAGTTAAGAAGTAATAGAGCTATAAAAAACACTGTTGTTGATCAAATTATGTATAAAGTGGCTGGTTCTCGCCGATCTTTAACAAAATATATGGAAGAGGATTTAGAACCTATAATTATTGACCTTACGGATGCGTCTTTAGGTCGTCGAGTTATTCAAACACCTACGGAAGGAATTGTTATTCCCTTTGGTACTAAAATAGTATCGGTTAATCCTAAGAGTATTATTGTCGATATTGATGAATTAATTGTAAAAAAAATTCCAGTGAAATTGACTTGGTCTGATACTTCTCCAGAGGAAATGGGTTATAAATTAGTGAGTATCAATCCTGAAAAAGTAAAAGTTGCAGGTGTACGAGATTCACTTTCGTTATTACAACATGTTCTTACAGAATCTATTGAATTAGATATTTTAGAACAAAATAAAAATCATGAGGATGGATTAACAATTGATATAAGAATTAGAGAAATTAACAAACCAGGAATTAAGGAACTAAAGGAAAAACAAGTTCAAGTTTTATTAGAGAGGGTCCTTTAGTGAAAAAATTATTTGGAACGGATGGTATAAGAGGTATAGCGAATCAATCTCCTATGACAATTGATGTTGCTACCAAAGTTGGACAGGCCTTAGGGGCTATCCTTTTGAAATCATCTTTAGAGAAAAAAACAGGTTTTGTCCTCATTGGTAAAGACACACGGCTTTCTGGCTATATGTTGGAAATGGCTCTGGCAAGTGGATTAAATTCAATGGGAATTCACGTTCAACTTGTTGGTCCTCTTCCCACTCCAGGGATTGGTTATTTGGCTCAAAATATGAGAGCAGATGCAGGCATAGTGATTTCAGCCTCTCATAATTCTTACGAATATAACGGCATTAAAATTTTTGATTCTAAGGGTTTTAAAATTACTGCAGAAATAGAAAATGAAATTGAGAATTTAGTTTTTAATGGTCAGTTAACTCTTTCAAATAGTGAAAACATAGGGCGAACTAGAAGAATAGTTGATTCTGCGGGAAGATACATTGTATTTGTTAAAAATTCATTTCCTTTAAATCAATTATTGGTAGGTATGCGTATTGTCTTAGATACAGCAAATGGAGCTGCTTATAAAGTAGGATCTGCTGTATTTGAAGAGTTGGGAGCTGAAGTTATTAAAATAGGGAGAGACCCTAACGGAAGAAATATTAATCACGAATGTGGAGCACTTTATCCGGAAGCAATGGCATCAACAGTTAAAGAACACAGCGCAGATGTGGGTATTAGTTTAGATGGAGATGCAGATAGAGTTATTATGGCAGATGAAAATGGCTCTATTCTAAGAGGGGATCACATTTTGGCAATTTGTGCCATTCATTTAAAAGAACAGGGGGAATTAAAAAAAGACACTATTGTGACAACAGAAATGAGTAATTTAGGTCTAGATTTAGCTATGAAGAAACATAAAATTAATGTCATAAAAACAGATGTTGGGGACAGGCATGTTATAGAAGAAATGAAATCAGGAGGGTACAGTTTAGGTGGTGAATCTTCTGGACATATTATCTTTTTAGATAAAACAACAACAGGTGATGGATTGGTAGCGGCCTTAAATGTTTTAAGAATTATGAAAGAGAAAAATAAAAAACTCTCAGAAGTTGCTTCTAATTTTAATGATGTTCCGCAGGTTATTAAAAATGTCAGTGTCAATGAAAAAGTACCTTTAGATCAAATTCCAGGTTTTGATCAAAAAGTTTCAAAAATAAAAAAACTTTTAGCAGATAAAGGACGTCTTTTTATTCGATACTCTGGAACAGAACCTCTATTGAGAATAATGATTGAGGGTTCTGATTCTAAAGTTATAACAGAGTATGCTGATGAACTTGTAAGACATATTCAAAGTGAAATAGGTTGATAGGTGGCAAAAATTCGCTTAGGTGTAAATTTAGATCATATTGTAACACTTCGCCAAGTTAGGGGCAGGCAGACAACCTATCCTGATCTTATATATTATATGAAAGAAGCGATTCGGGCAGGGGCTGATCAAATTACCATTCATTTGCGTGAGGACAGAAGGCACGTGAATGATAAAGATGCTCGAGAGATTATTAAAAAATCTTCAGTTCCTGTTAATTTAGAAATGGCTTTTACGAATGAAATGTCTCGTTTTGCCTTAAAGTGGAAACCTCAGTTTGTCTGTTTAGTCCCTGAAAAAAGGGAAGAATTAACAACTGAAGGGGGGTTGAATGTAAAGAACAGGACTAAAGGTATTGGGCGTTTAGCAGAAAAATTAAGAAAAAAGGGAATAGGATTAACAACGTTTATAGCTCCGAGTAAGAGTCAAATTAAGGCTTCAGTTCTTTGTGGTGCTTCTGCTGTAGAACTTCACACAGGTCATTGGGTATCTTTTTCAGGAAAAAAGAAAAGAAATGAATGGAAGAAGCTAAGAGAAGCTGCTGTTATGGCTCATGAGATGGGATTGGAAGTTCATGCGGGTCATGGTTTAGACACTAAATCTTGTCGATTAATAAAAAAATTACCTTTTTTAGAAGAAGTTAATATAGGGCATTTTTTGGTTTGCGATGCTTTAAGAAAAGGATTCCAATCAAGCATTAGAGATATCATTGTTAGCTTAAGATAGAATGACCTAGGCTTAACACCAGTTTTTCACAAACACTTCAAGAAAAAAGAACAATTTTTCCGAACAGCTCATAGATCAAACGGGTATAACTATGAGTTTAAAAAAAATTGTAGCTTTTGTACTCATAATTATTAGTCCTTCAGCGCAAGCTTATAACTTCCATGTCGATTTTCCTGTTACACCAAGTACCTCTAATAGTTCTTATATTGCAAAATTATTTATTCCCGATTTGGGTTTAAGAAGCCAAAAAATAGATAAAAAGACATATCTTTTTATATTCAATAGGTTACAAACTCTTTTTCAACCTGTTTTTCATGAAAAAGGGGAGACTCTCATTATAAATAAAAATTGGTCTGAAAAGTGGGCGAGTGCCTATAGTTCTAAAGAAGACAAAACAATTCATATTGAAATGACGGGAGCCCTTGCTCGTCATCATGAAATGACTCCCTTAGGTTTTACTTTAATAGGTTGTCATGAGTTAGGGCATTATATTGGAGGCGTTCCACATAAGACAAATAATGAAAGATCTGTTGAAGGACAGGCCGATTATTTTGCAACTTCAAAATGTCTTCGTATCTTCTTGAAATCATTATATTTCGAAGAAGCCAAACTATTAAATTTAGAGCAGTTAAATGCCACTGAAGAAGTGGCTAATCGCTGTGAGAGAAACTTTTCAACTTTAGCAGATCAAGCCATTTGTAGATTAAGTAGTATGGCAGCGATGAGTTTAGTAAATGTGATTGCAGATATAAAAGGAGAGAGTTCTCCTCAATTCACAACACCAAGTTCTCATACGGTTCAATCTACACTGGCATATCATCCTGAAGTTCAATGTCGTTTGGACACATTTTTTCAAGGAGCTCTCTGTCATGTCGATGAGTCCATTTCTTTAGATAACGAAGATCCTAATGTAGGAACTTGTAATCGAGTTAATGGAGATCAAGAAGGATTACGACCTCTTTGTTGGTATAAACCCCCTGCTATGTGATAATGAGTAAAATCGAATTCGTCTCGGTAAGGATGAAAGGAAAATATCCTCCCAAGCCTATGCGTTGAGGACATTTTAAGGGAAGACGAAGTGAGGTGCAATCATGTTTGTCATAGAAGGTGGTTTTGGGATAGGTTCTTAATATATGGAACGGACAACTTTAAATTCTACAAAAGATCTTTGTCATTGGACTGAAAAATTCATAAATCGCTTAGGAACTAAGGATCTTATATTATTATCTGGGCCCATGGGAGTGGGGAAATCGGAATTTGTTAAATCGTGTTTAAAGTTATGGGATGTGGAAAATACGTGCTCACCAACTTTTGCTATTCATAATATATATACAACGTCTCATAAGGGTGTTGTTGATCATATAGATTTATATAGATTAGAAAGCGAGACAGATTTAGAGTCTACAGGTTTTTGGGATATCTTTGAAAAACCAAAAGGTACTGTTTTTATAGAATGGGCTGATCGGTTAAAAGTTAACTGGTCCCCTCAAGAATGGACTGTTTGGAATATAAGCCTTGAGTTTTTAAACGGAGATAAAAGAACTTTGACTTTAAGTTAGAATCTATCCCAACTTTGTGATGAAAACGAGTGAGAGGTAAGGATAAAGCAAAAAAGGCGTGCTTGGGGTACCATTGAGAGTGTTTTTTAATCGGGTGCCATCGCTGTCGTTGGTTTTGGGATGAGTTCTTGGTCTAACTCGCTGTTTTTAATGCAACAATTTTTTCTGCAACCTGTTTAGCAAGATTTTCAACATGTTTGAGTTGAAATTGTTTAATACGAGTTTTAGAAGCGCATCCCAAGAGAATCCCATAGATTTTTTTATTAATGAATATAGGAACAAGTGTCATATGTTCTGGATATGACTCTTTCATCCAAGTTTTAAAAAACTCGTTATTAGAAGGATTCGGTCGAGGTTGTCCGTGAAATGGATGTTTTGTTTTCATAACAATTCTAAAAATACCAGGTGAGGAGTAGTCTATAGGCTTTATTGTAGCCGGTTTTGACCAATCTCCATGCCAATAGGAAGGTATGAGTGTCTTATTATGATATACGAGAATCATAGAACTATAGAAATAGTTCTGTGACCTTGTAAGAATTGTATCAAATATAGATTGGGCAGAAGACTTATTGGCATGTAAGGGTAAGATATTTGAGCGTGAAGGGGGAGGAGGGGCTTGTTGTATGGTCTTTTTTACACTTTCTTTTTGAGGTTTAGAGTGAAGTTTCAGCGAAGGGGGTTGTTGTTGCGCCCTTACCACTTTTAAATTTAAGGGAGGAGGTGATGATATTGGATTTTGAAGTTCTGGTCTCCATTTGGCCATAAGGGATGGGGGACACAAGATAAACTGCATACTTTGAGAGGGTTCTAAATCCTTTAGAGGTTCTAAACAGGCAATGAAAAGTTTATTTTTTCTCATAGCTAGGGGGAGAGCATGAAGAGGCCAATTTGATGAGTATTTTTCAAAAAGTGCTATTGGAGGTTGTTTTTTTTCAAAAAAATCTTTTTTCAGTACAGGAAGTTGATAAAAGTTCTTAGCCCATAAGAAATACTGTTTTTCATTGATTTTTTTATTTTGTAGGAGCCATAGAATAAATGGTTTATCTGGAGGACACTCTTTCTTCCAAGATTGTATATTTTCTGCTTTAATGCCAAGTGGGCTAGCCCATGGGTAATTGGATTCCATCATATCTTTATCGGAAAAAAGGTAAGATTTATTAAGAATCTACCTAGGAAAATAGATTTTTTTTGAATCTAAAAGAGAGGAAATAAGAAGGAAAATATCAAAAACATGGAAAAGTCTCCCCCTCTGTCTTCTTGGGGAGAAGAGATATGGAGAGCTGGTGGGGGTTAAGTATGAGGTTATTCAAGAGAGGGAGGATGGATATAATAAATTTTTCATGATTTAGAGAGGAATAAAGATAAAGTAATAACTACTAATTAATAGTAGTTTTTTTCAAAGAAGAGGTTTATTCAGAGAAAAAATCTCTTCTGTTGTATTCTTCTGAGGAAAAATGAGGCACCCCATATAGGGTTTGAAAAAGGAGGTAGAAAGTTATGCACAAGGGTATTAAATCCATTGTTGCCTTTTTTTTTCTTCTTCCTATGGAAAGGGGTTATACAGAGCCAGAATATGATTTTACCCTTCAATCGTTGACTTATACTTCCATCAATACGTCGGATCGATTTAAAGCAGATGGGATTTATAGAGTTATTTTCAATACAAAACAGGATTTTTTAAAACTTAATGGGATATTTCAATTCGGCTTTCATTTACCACTGACCCATGAAAGCTCGAGCGTGCAGAGAGGGGATCTTGAAAATTTTTATTATAGTATTTATAGAACTCTTTATAGTTCTGAGAATAAAGAGAGCCATTTTAATTTAAATTCAGGGTTTAGTGGGTGGTTAGGGCTCTCTAGAGAATCTCGTCAGAGAGATTTATTTAGAGCCTCAATTCGACCCTTTTTAAGGCTTAGTTTTAAAACGGGGGCTTTTTTTACAAATCAGACACTGCGTTTTGGCCATAGATTTTACAATCAGAGGATGAGAGCAGACGGTCAATCCCTTATTCCAAATGAATTCACTTCTATTACAGAATTGAGCTATTATCTTACAAAAAAATGGTCTTTTGATTTAACTTTTTTATATAACTATGGGATAACATTTCAGAATGTGGGGAAATCCGCTAGTATTATGGGGTATTATACATCCTATCGAGTTGGAGATGATTTGTTAGTTTCATTAGGGTTAGAGACGCAAGACGATAACCTTATGTCTGATGGATTGAGAAGGCGAGTAACAGTTTTTGACCCTGGTGTTACTCAGTTTGTATTTGATTTGAGATTGAAAATATAGGTGGTTAAATGCAATTAGGGAAACTCTTACCTTTTATATTGATGCCTTTCTTGGTGTTAGACTGCGCCAAGCCCTTAAATCATAGGTTTGTAGTTAATGGCGAATTAGAAAAACTGAGCGATAGCTATCGTCTTCAAAGAGATGAGCTAAATGGAAAACTGTTTCATTTTGTTCGAGGTATTGAAGATGCTGCCGGAGGAGAAAATACTCCCGTGTGGGCTATCCCTGGCTTTCATATTGATTTTGGACTTGTGCGAGCAGAGCTTCTTAAGGATGAACTGCGCTTTTATGCTGTTGGTGAACCAAATGTACGCCCTGGTTATGAGCGCATTGTTGCTTCCTATGAAGTCTTAGACAACTATGATGTTGTAAGGGATGTTAACGATTTTGGTGAAACAATAAACCGTACTGTTATTAAAAGAGATCGCCCATGGAATCAAAGACAATATGTCTATGTGAATTGGGGGAACTTGCTAAATAAGAGTGGAAAAATTGTTACACAATTGTATTTCTACTTAGAATTAATAGAGGAGAATTCTCGTCAAATTGGTGGGATTTCTCGAGATGAAGGTTATATTTCCTTTCTCACCGAATCCAGAGTCTATGATAAAGTGACTTTTTCATATTCTAATCCCGTTCAGGTGAAGTTTAGAACCCATCTTATGCCTTTTAAAGGTACAAGTGATTTTAAGGCCCATGAGTACACTTTTGAAGATTTTGAAAAATTTGGCTACTTTTTAATGTATGAAAACTATAATGATCCGGAAAAAGGCCCTTTAGATTCAACACAGAGAAAAGTTGCCAGAATATTTAATATCTGTGAACCTGGAACAGGTCGGTCTTGTTCTACAAATCAAATTAGATATGTTTTAAACAAAGGTTTTCCAGATCGTTATTTAGATCTTGCTCAAAAAGCCATTGAAGAGTGGAATGAAGTCTTTAAAAAACAATTGGGACGTACAGATGATGTTGTAATTCTCGATACTAATGATCGAAGAAATGTTTCTGATCCGAGAGCTAATATGATCGTTTTATTTGAACCTGATCTACCTAATGTTCTTGGTAATATTGGAGGAGTTAGTCAGACAGTTGGAAACCCCAAAACAGGGGAGACTGTATCTGCACGAGCTACGGTGTATGCGGAAAGTCTTCGTAGACAACGTGGAGTTGTGGATTTTTTTATTGATTTAATATTAAATAACAACGATGAACAACCATTCTCAAACTATTCTCCCTATACTTTAGGAAGAAAGATAAGTGCAGAAGACTTTCTGAATCAAGCCAATACATTAAGAAAAAATTTAACTCTTTCTCAACCAACTATAAACTATTCTCGTTCAGTAGGGGTTAAAGAATTAATTTCTATGGTCGAAGATGTAGCTGAAAAATTTGAAATAACGGGCGATCCTTTAATGAACAAAAAAAGATTCATGAAGAATTATCCAGAATTCTTTTCGCTTCCCAAATCGGATTATAGCTTATTGATTAAAAATGGACACAGTGAAGGGGGTATACTTTTAAAAGAAAAGGGACATCCCTACAATAGTTTTCTTGGACTAGAGGGTCTTCATATTTTGGCTCAAGATGAGACACCGTACGCAGGTATAGATAGAGAACAAAGACTTCAACTTGGAGAGATGGGTTTTTTACAGAAGAGACATGTCACTATGGCAAATATGGGAATTCATACCTCTGAATTTATTGATGAAGCTATCTTAAGATATATCCAAAAATATATGCAAAGGCATGGCATAGCCAGTTTAGATAGGGCTCGCGATGTTATAAAAGATCGTGTAGAACGTGAGGTTTTTTATAGTCTTCTTCTTCATGAATTAGGACATAACTTTGGTTTAAGACATAATTTTTATGGAAGTGCAGATAAAGAACATTATACAGCTGAATACCATCAAGTTAGAGAAGGCTTAAGAAGAGGTGATCCTAGGATTCACCCTTTAGATTTAGATACAATGGCTTATAGTTCCATAATGGATTATAAGTCTTCTTTCTATAGTCATAATGCCGGACTTGGCCCCTATGACAGTGCAGCTATTAAATATGGATACTTATCGAATATAGATAAGAGATCTGATTCTATTGTAAAAGCGAATTTTAAATTTTGTACAGATCATCAAGTTGGAGAAAATTTGTTGTGCAATCGTTTTGATCAAGGTTCTACTGTTAGTGAAGTCATTTGGCATATTATAGATCGCTACAAGAAAAATTATCTTAGAACTCACTTTAGAAATGACAGATTAAATTATGAAAGACTTTTGGGTAGATTTATTAACGATTTAATAACTAGATATATGTTACCTATTCGTCGTGTTATTGATGAGTTCATGTTTAAAATGTATGTCGAAAATATTGGTTTTGTTGAGAATTCAGTAAGAGCTAATGAGGTTATTAATTTGTATAATTCTGAAGAGATAGAGAATGCTGGAATAGATTTTTCTGATATGAGCACTCTCTATAAAGCTCTCATAAGAAACAATCAATATCTTGTTAATCCATCTTCTTATATTCCAGGTGGTTTTGCAGATATGATTTTTGCAAATGAATTAGCTTTTAAGTTTTTTGTTGATGTTTTAGGAACGCCAGAGCCTGGTGTTTTTGTAGCAGAGCAACTAAAGGATGGAACAAATCAACTCACTCGTTTAGGCTTTGGAAGAAGCATTGATGAACAATTAATGAATTTAGCCGAACATCGAGGCGTTGAGGATGCTAATGATTTTATTCATTCCAATAGAAATAGAATTGTTCAGTTAGGACCGGGTCTATCAGCTAAAAAATTATTTTCAACATATAATCCTCTTTCTGAAAGATTAGAGAGTTTAGGATATATTTATGATAAAATCAGTGCGGAGATAGTACTAGGTGTTCGGGATTTAGGTGTTTTAAAATACAATAGAGTTAATTTTAATGGAAGTGCTTACCTTTGGCCCATGTCAGAGAAGATAGTATTAGGTCTTTTTAATAAATTAATCACACAGGACTCTAGAATAAGTACTATTGATATTACAACTTCTGATGGAAAAACAGAGCAATATTTTGTTGAGGCAGGGTTATCTCTTGCTACACAAATTCAAGCTATAATTATTGGTTTGATTGATTTCGTGAGTTATGGAAACACTTCATTTGCAGATAAAATGAGAATTTGTGACCTTGTTGATAAAGAGAGATGTAGAGACTCTGGCTATGGATCTGTTGAATTCGTAACTTCCTCAGGACAAGGTTTATTTAAGGCAGCTCAAACACGATCTTCAGATAGTATTGTTTATTCACTAGTGAGTAAAGGTGTAGAGCTTTCTAAAATTCAAACAGATCTTTTAGATAAAATAAAAAATGCAGATAAACATATTGCAGAACAATCTAAGAAACTAGAAGAAGTTCAAACAGTAAATCAACAGCTCAATGATGCCATTGATTCTGCTATTGGTAATTTTCATCTTGCTGAGGATTTGGATAAAGTTAAAAACTATTTAACATCTGAAGAATTACCTAAAAATGGAGAAGAAAAAAGTGTTTGGCTTGTAGCTAGTGATGCTATGGAAAATTTAGATAAATCTAAGCCTTTGACTTTTTCTGAAAATATTGAACATATTCAAAAACAATATTTTGAGGCTTATAAAATTGTTTATGAATTAAAAAGAAGAGATATATCATCGAGCTTTCCACTGCCAATAACTGCTGAAATGTATGTGAATAGCCTTGATGATGTTTTAAAATACATGAGGCAAAGTCAGGAAGCTGTTTTAGCACCCATGTTAGAAACCTCTGAAGTTTTATTTGCTCCATATCGGATTGATAGTGTTGAAAGATCAATGCAAAGTATTGAAGGGGATTTAACCATTGTTAGACAGTTTATGGAAATGTTAAACCTCAATTAATGGATGAACTCAATTCCTTAATATACTGAACAAATCTATCAATGTCCCTTTCTTGGGTATCAAATGATGTCATCCATCGCACAATTTGTTCTTTATCATCCCATACATAAAAAAACGTGTGTTCTCTTAACTTTTTAATGAGTTTTTTGGGAAGTTTTGCAAATACAGCGTTAGATTCAACAGGATAAACAATTTCAATTTCAGGAATATTTTTTATAGAATGGGCTAGGTATTTTGCCATTGAATGGCTTTGTTCAGATATTTCTTTCCAGAGGTGATTTGATAAATAGGTTTGAAATTGAGCAGAAATAAAACGGTGTTTACTGGCAAGTTGTAGACCCTGTTTTCGGATAAATTTGAATTCATTTTTAAAATCTGACTTTAAAAAAACAACGGCTTCTCCGAGCAAAAATCCATTTTTAGTTCCTCCTAGAGAAAGAACATCAACTCCAATATCTGTTGTTATTTCTTTAAACGTTTTATTAAGAAAAGTAACTGCTTGAGCTAATCGTGCACCGTCTAAATGAAAAAATAATTTATGTCGTTTTACAAAGTCAGAGATCTCTTTTAATTCTTTCAGAGTATAAACTGTTCCTTCTTCTGTGGGTTGTGTAATAGATAGCAATTTAGGTTGCACATAATGTTGATCTCCAAGTCTTGTTATGACTTTTTCAAGATCTTCGACATGTAATTTGCCGTTACGAGTTGGTACTGTGAGCAGTTTGGAACCCATCCATTTTTCTGGAGCACCACATTCATCGCAATTCATATGTGAACTTGAAGAGCAGATAATAGCTTCATAGGATTTTAAAAAAGCACTTATACCCAGGACATTGGCGGCTGTGCCATTGAAGACAAAATAGGCATTGGCCCTATCTCCAAAGTGCTTTTTAATGAGTTTTTGTGTTTGGCACGTGATTTCATCCATTCCATACGAAATAAGATGACCTCCGTTGACCTTTGTGATGGCTTCTAAAATTTGAGGATGAACTCCGGAGGCATTATCGCTTGCAAAACTGTGTTTTCTTTCAAAATCAAACATAAGATTTTATAGTATAGCATTTTTTATAATGCAGTTTATTTTGTCATATTTAAAAGTTTGTGCTATACGTCATGGACTTATGAATTCTATTTATTTTGATAACAATGCGACAACTCCTTTTTTGCCTGAGGTATCAGAGTGGTTAAATACCCATTTATCTACTTATGGTAATCCAAGTTCTATTCATGAAAAAGGACGTAAAGCAAAAGCCATTTTAAGGGAATCTAGAACACTACTAGCTAATGTTATTGGTGCAAACTCAGATTTAGAAATTATTTTTACAAGTGGAGGTAGTGAAGCTAATAACTTAGCTATAAAGGGGATTTATTATAAATTAAAATCTAAGGGGCACCCCTGTCGTCATATGCTTTTGGGAGCGATGGAACATTCTAGTCTCATGAGCATGGTTCCTTTTTTTCAATCTCTTGGTGTAGAAGTTGAACTCATTCCTATTGATCGAGATGGTTTTGTGAATTTAGAACAATTTGAATCCCAATTGCGTGAAGAGACATTCATTGTATCAATGATGTATGCAAGCAATGAAACAGGAACTTTATTTCCTATAAAAAAAATGGCAAAAATAGCCCATAAGAAAAATATTCTTTTTCATTCAGATTGTGTACAAGGTTTAGGAAAAACATTGCTTTCTGTTTCTGACTTAGATGTGGATTTGGCTAGTTTTTCATCTCATAAGTTTTATGCTCCCAAAGGAGTGGGGCTTCTTTATGTTAAAAAGGGAATTGATCTGGAGCCCCTGATCCATGGTGGTGGTCAAGAACGATCTCGAAGAGGAGGAACTGAAAATGTTATGGGGATTGGTGCTTTTGGAGAGGCCGCACGATTAAAATTTCCAGAAAAAATAAAACAAATAGAAGCATTAAGAGAAAAATTGGAAGAAAATATTGTAAGCTCGATTCCTAATGTTTCTATTAATGGAAAAGGTATAGGGCGAGTCAGTAACACCTCTAATATGGTTTTACCAGATATAGACGGGGAGATGTTATTAATGAACTTGGATCTAGAAAAAATACATGTGAGTACAGGGTCAGCTTGTAGCTCTGGGTCACAAGAACCAAGTTCGGCTCTCAGAGCTATGGGGTTAAGTGTAAAAGAGGCCAGATCTTCTTTAAGAGTTAGTTTAGGTTGGCAAAACACACAAGAAGAAGTAGAGGTTTTTTGTGAAAAATTATGTGCTATTGTAGAGCGTCTTAGGAGTTTAAAATGAAAAAAGGGCGAATTCTTGTCGCAATGAGTGGAGGCGTTGATTCTTCAGTAGCTGCTGCCCTTCTTAAAGAGGAGGGGTATGATGTCATAGGTATGACAATGCAAGTGTGGGATTATTCTGAACAGGTTGAGGGGCACGGAACATGTTGCTCAAGTTTGGATGTGGATGATGCACGAAATGTAGCCGACCAATTAGATATTCCATTTTACGTATTAAACTGTGAGAAAAAATTTAAAACCTATGTGATAGATGATTTTTTATCAGAATATCTCAAAGGGAAGACCCCTTTGCCCTGTGTGAACTGTAATACATATTTAAAATTTGATCATCTTTTTGAGAAGATGAAAGAATTAAATTGTGATTACTTAGCAACTGGACACTATGCTTCGATTGAAAAGGATGAAGAGGGGCGGGAGATTTTAATCACCAGTGAGGATGGCAAAAAGGACCAAACATATTTCTTATTTACTTTAGAGTCTGATAGATTAAAATATTTAAAATTTCCTATAGGGCATCTTAAGAAGGATAGAGTTAGACAGCTAGCTGAGAAATACAATTTATCTGTTTCTAAGAAAAAGGATTCAACGGGTATTTGTTTTGTAGGGAAACAAGGGTATTCAAATTTTATAAAATCCCAAATAGGTAGTGAAGAAAAAGGTTCTATTAGGAAATTTCCTTCAGGGGAAATTTTAGGCACTCATGCAGGTATACATAATTTTACCTATGGGCAGAGAAAGGGTTTAGGAATAGCTAGTGAAAAACCGTTGTATGTGGTTAAGATAGATGCTTCAAAAAAAGATGTTTGGGTAGGGGAGGAGGAACATCTCTTTTGTCAATTGGCTCAGGTTGTAAAATTTAACTCTCTATCACCTATTCATAGAAAAGAACGTGTACGTGTAAAAATAAGATATCAGCATGAGGGTGCTTGGGCTGAGATAAAGAGTATTAAAGATGATAATGTTGTTTTTGAATTTGAAGAGCCTCAAAGAGCTCTCACTCCTGGGCAGGCTGCTGTTGCCTATCGAGATTCTCAATTGTTAGGCGGGGGATGGATCGTTTGAAGACATACTCTATAGAAACTTTTGGTTGTAAAGTAAATACATATGATACGGGTTTGATTCAGAAACAGCTAGATGAGGCTGGATATACCTATGATACAAAATCACCAGAACTTTCTATTTTCAATACATGTGCGGTGACAGAAGAAGCGACGAAGTCAATTCTTAAGGCTATTAGAAAATATCGAAAAACTTATTTAAATAGAAAAATATTGGTGACAGGTTGTGGAGTTCAAGTTGACCCTGAAAAATATAAAAAAGAATTGGGCATAGATGTTCTTGTAGCTAATTCTCATAAAATGAACATAGTGGATATCATTAATGATTTTAATCAAGGAAAAGCTGAGAGACTTTATAGAAAAAATATTTTTAAAAAAGAAGATTTGGAATATGGAGGAGGAATAGAAAAAAATCATTCTCGCACCTTTTTGAAGATACAAGATGGGTGCAATAGTTTTTGTTCATTTTGTATTATTCCATTTGCTAGAGGGAAAAGTCGTAGTTTAGAAATATCCAATCTTATAGAAAGGGCTAATGTTTTATATACTCAAGGTTATCGAGAAATTGTTCTTACAGGGGTTCATATTGGAGATTATAGAGATGAGAATGGACAAAATTTAGATGATCTTGTGGAAGCTTTTTTATCTTTTACAAAGATACCAAGAATTCGCTTAAGTAGTCTTGAACCTATTGAAATTTCTCAACGCCTTTTGGAAATGTATTCTGATGAAAGATTATGTCCACATTTTCATTTGAGTATTCAAAGTGCTAGCACAAAAGTTTTAAAAGATATGAAAAGGAAATATACAGAATCTGATGTACGAAAGTGCTTATACAATATTGAAAAAAAAGTTAAAAATGCTTTTGTAGGGATGGATATTATTGCTGGTTTTCCTACGGAAACAGAGGAAGAGTTTTTAAACACACATAGGGTATTGAGTGAAACTCCGTGGACACGATTACATGTGTTTCCCTATAGTGTTCGTCCAGGGACACGTGCTATGCGATTTGAACAGTTAGAAAGAGCTATTATCAAACAGCGCGCTAAAAAATTAAGGGATTTAAGCTTTGAGAGATTTCAACTCAGAACAAAAGAACAGATAGGTACTGTTAAAGATATCCTCACGTTTTCAAAGAAGGTTAAGGGTGGAGACGGTCTTTCTCATGATTACTGGCCTGTAAAATTAGAAAATTCCTTCAAGAAAAAAGAGAGATATAAAGTTCAAATATTTGATATTATTAATGAATTTTCCAAAGAGGGCCTACTTTTAGGAAAGATTCTTAGAGCTTGACGAAATATAATGTGCCGCATTAATTTATAACTCCATGTGTGTGTGTTTTTTTAATTTTACTGGAGTCGCATGATGTTTTTTCATTCTCTTGAGAAGCACTTAAAGTACCACTTTTTAAGTGAGGAGTTAGCTCTTACAGCTTTAACACATAAGAGTTATAAAAATGAAAAGAAAATAGCCTACGATAATGAGAGATTAGAGTTTCTGGGTGATTCTGTTTTATCGACAGTATTAAGTGAGTTGCTTATGAAAATTTATCCTGAAATGAACGAGGGAGAATTATCGAAGATGCGTGCCCATTTAATCAATGAGCGTTTCTTAGCAAAAATTGCAAATCAACTTGATCTCCAGAGCTATTTAAAATTAGGTCATGGGGAAACACTTTCAGGTGGTCATTTAAAACCGCGGTTGTTGGCTTCTGCTTTTGAAGCGTTAATTGGAGCTATTTATTTAGATGGTGGATTTGAAAAAGCAAGGGATGTTGTTCATTTTATTTTTAAAGATAAAGTGAAAATACCCAAATTTGAAGAGAAAGAGGATTATAAGACATACTTACAGGAAATGACGCAAAAAAAATATGATAAAGTGCCTACTTATAAAGTTTCAGAAGAGAGTGGTCCTGAGCATGAAAAAGTATTTTCTGTAGAGTTATATTTAGACAGCAAAGTTTTAGCCAAGGGTTCTGGAACAAGTAAGAAGCGTGCTGAGCAAGCGGCTGCTAAAATAGCTATTTTAGATTTAGAGGGTAAAAATGAGTTATAAATCAGGTTTTGTTGGTATGATTGGGCTGCCTAACTCTGGAAAGAGTACTCTCCTCAATAGTATTCTGAATCAAAAAGTATCTATAGTCACACACAAACCACAGACCACAAGGCGAAGAGTTTTAGGCATATACACAGAAGTAAAGTTACAGTGTATATTTGTGGATACCCCTGGGGTTATTGAAGCTCGAGAAGGGCTTAATAAATTCTTAGCAGAAGAGTATAAATCTGCTTTAAAAAAGAGCGATTTATTAATCGCACTATTAAATATAGATGCTCCACATTTCTCTCATTTAGAAAGAATTATTTCTCTTTGTGAAGAATCTAAAAAAAAGTGGTGTGCTGTGGTTAATAAAATTGATCTACCTTACCCAGAGAGAATATTAAAATTAGAGAATAAACTGAAATCATTAGATGTTAAATATGACTTTATTTCTACAAAGCGTAACTCAAGAGAGGCGGTTCATACAACCTTATCTATGATCAAAGAAGACCTTCCCCCATCTAAATCACCTTTGTTTGCAGAAGATATTTATACAACTGAAACTCTAAGAGATATTTCGAGTGAAACAATACGAGAAAAGTGTTTTCTCTATTTAAAACATGAATTGCCTTATACACTAGCTGTTCGCATTCGTTCATTTAAAACAAAACCTCATATTATTTCTATATCTGCGGATATTATATTGGGACGTGAGTCTCATAAAAAAATAGTGATTGGTAGAGACGGGATTTCTTTAAGAAGGATTGGTTTTCAAGCTAGAACAGAGTTGGAAAAGATACTGGATAAAAAGGTGTATTTGGATTTGCATGTTACGGTTAAAACAGAATGGATAAAAAATAGACCTTTGATGCAGGAATTGGGTTATGAAGTTAGAAAATAAAGTGATTATTATAGGTCGACCCAATGTAGGAAAATCTTCTTTGTTCAACATATTGACAAAATCTCGTAAAGCTTTGGTAAAAAATCAGCCAGGAGTGACTAGAGATTTGCAATATGGTCAATCTGAGTGGTGTGGTAAAACATTTAACGTGATTGATAGTGGGGGATTAACTTTTTCAAAAGATATATTTTCTGACTTAATTAGAGAGAAAGTTAAATCTTTTATAAGCGATGATATAGAAGCTATAATATTTATGTTGGATTATAAATCTGGAATCTGTGCGGAAGATAGAGAAATTTTTAAAATCATTAAAAAAACGGGAAAGCCATTTATTATCGCTTTGAATAAGATTGATAGAGCTGAGGAATTTGAAAGTGCAAAATATAATTATTTTGAATTTGGTCAATCTATTGAAAGTCTTTCTTGTGAGAGGCGTTGGGGCATTGAGAATTTATTAGATTGGGTTGTTAAAACATTACCCGGTCAAGAGAAAGAAGTTTTGAAAACTGATGATAGAATAACGTTATCTATTATAGGGAAACCAAATGTAGGAAAGAGTTCTCTTTGCAATTTTTTATTAGCTGAGGAGAGAATGCTTGTTTCCGATGTGGCAGGAACAACTGTTGACACTATTGCTTCTGAATTTGAGTTTAAGAATAAAAAATACAGATTATTTGATACGGCGGGAATCAGAAGAAAGGTGAAATCTGATTTAGAGATACTGATGACAATAAAGTCAAAAGAATCTTGGGAGAGATCGGATATTGTATTGCTTATCATAGATGGATTGGAGGGGCCTTCAGATCAGGATGCTCATCTGGTTCAATTAATTTTAGAAAGTCATAAAACAGTTATTTTAGTTGTTAATAAGGAGGATTTAGGAAGACAGCAGATTTCGGAATTTCGTAAAACCATAAGGGAAAAGATCAGTCAGGTTTTTCATTTCTTCCCTGATATTCCTATTTATTTTATCAGTGCCAAAACAGGTTCTGGTATTGAAAAGATGTTCCAGGGTATTCAAGCGCATTGGGAGAAAATAAACGTAAAGATAAAAACATCGGAACTTAATAAGTTTTTCTCTAATACGATAAGGTTAGCTCCTGCTCCTGTCTATGGTGTAAAGGATGTAAAGTTTTACTATTTAACACAGACAAAGCAGAGACCTCCTAGTTTTATTGCCTTTGCGAATTATCCTGATGGAGTTAATCTTTCTTATCGTCGTTTTTTATCAAAGAAGATAAAGGAGAAGTGGAATTTAGATGGAATTCCTATAAGGATATTTGCCATGGAGCATCGAAAGAAAAATACTCTTAATTCAAAAAACATGATGTAAGCAATCAAACTTTCTTGATTCGTATTAGGGGGACTGTCGAAAAGGTGTTAGCTACGAGGCGTACAAACCGAACGAAGGCGTAGTTTTTCCTACGTCGGAGTGAAGGTTTGAGTGATTGCAACGAAGTAGATGACACCTTTTCAACAGTCCTAGCTAAAAGGATGTGCCGATGAATCCGAGCAAAGTTATAGCATCTCCGGGAAGTAGGAGTCCTGTCGGGCCTGTTTCAAGCCTAATGGGTTCAATTTCGTCTTCAATAGAAAAATATTTATAAGTTCCTTCAAACCCTAAAAATATAGATCGCGATACGGGAAATTCAACTCCTGCTCCCATGGATACACCTGTTGCACTTTCTGTGTTTGTACTAATGGAAGAGGGTAGTGAAAATGTTCTCCAAAATTGTAAAAAGTTAAACGTAACATAAGGATTTAATGGAGCTAATCCACGAGTCATGTTTTGAGTGTTAAAGAAATATTTTATCCCCAATGTAAAGTCATTTGAAGAGATATTTCCATTTTCTGGTATAGGACTTCCTCTTAAGTCAAATTCATGGTTGGAATAAACATAGGATATATGTAAAGCTAATTTTAAATTAAAAAAGTAGGAAAGGAAAAACCCAATAGGTACATTTGGACGCCAGGCTTGGCCTAAGCGTTTAGTAAAGTACTTATACCCTGATGCAATACCAATTTCGAAAAATCTTCCATGTCTAAAAAAATGTATATCTTCTTCTTCCTCAGCATCACCTTCAAAATCTGAATAATCGGTGAAGGGGTCATAAGCATCGATATTATAATCAGCAGGTTCATCTTGTCCTGACTGTGCTAAAAGAATAGAATTTGCTGAAGCCGAGTTTAAAAAGAAAATAGTGAATACCAAGAAAAATAATCTTGTCATTTTAAGTTCCCCTTATCTTTATGAGAAGATCTAAGCATATATACGTCCCTTAAATTATGTATGTCGTAAATTTTTACATAAGTCACGAGTAATATTTTTTTGATGAGCCTCCAGTGTTCCACCACCAATTTCTAATAATTTTGCATCTCTCCAGAGTCTTTCAACTATATATTCTCCCACATATCCATAACCTCCTAAAACTTGAATGGCTCTATCAGCAATATTTTTAGCCGTAGTTGTTGCCACAAGTTTAACGCCATCTGAGTGAAGACGTTGGCCTCCTTTTTGAAGATCTATCTTGCGGGCTACTTCATAGACATAGGTTCGTACAGATTGAAGTTCTGCAAAACTATTGGCGATATAACTTTGGATTTGTCCAAAGTGAGAAAGAGATTTTCCAAAAGCTTTTCTTTCATTGGCATATTTAATCATAATATCTAAACTTCTTAAGGCGATACCTAAAGCTTGAGCTGCTAAAGTGATGCGTTCTATTTCTAAATTGCGCATCATATGTATTAAGGATTCGCCTTCTTGGCCTAACAGATGAGACTTTGGAACTTCACACTGTTCAAAAACAAGTTCTGCTGTATTTGAAGAACGCATTCCCAATTTATCGTAAATTTTTTGTCCTACAGAAAAACCTTTCATACTTTTTTCTATTAAAAATGTAGAAATTTGTTCTTCTTTTGTTTTTGCATAGACTAGGGAAACATCACAGGGTGTGCGGTTTTCATCAATAGATCCATTGGTAATCCACATTTTTTGACCATTGAGAAGGTAACCATTGTCTTTTTTAGATGCTGTTGTGGACATGCCTAAAACATCTGTTCCCACAGAAGGTTCTGACATGGCCATTGAGCCAATCCATTCACCACTGCATAACTTTGGTAAAAAATGATGTTTTTGTTCATCGTTGGCATTGATAAAAATATTGTTAACACACAACATGGAATGAGCTAGGTAGGCTAGGCCAAATCCGGGATCACTCTTAGAGAGCTCTTCATGTACAATGACAGCAGCAACAGCATCCATACCAGCTCCTCCAAAGTCTGGGGATACAGTGAGGCCTAAAATTCCCAATTGTCCTGTCTTACGAAATAAATCTATATTGAATTGTTCTTTTTTATTGTATTCATTAGCTTGAGGTTCTACTTCATTTTTAACAAACGACTGAAGGGTATCACGAAGCATTTTGTGTTCTTCAGTGGGATTAAAAAGATCAAAAGTTTTCCATTCTGCCATAAATATTGCCTGGTTATTGCAGTTCTATTTTTGCAATAGTTTGAAGTTGCATATTACTTGTTCCTTCATAAATTTGTCCAATTTTAGCATCTCTATAAAATTTTTCGACAGGGTATTCTTTAACAAAACCATTTCCTCCAAAAAGGTCTATAGCCTGTGAACATATTTTTTCACTAGCTCTAGAGGCAAACAACTTTGCAATGGCAGCTTCTCGGAGAAATTGTTTTTTTGCATCTTTTAGGCGAGCTGCATTATATACAAGTAATCGTGCTGCTTCGAGTTCCATACGCATTTCTGCAATTTGTGCCTGGACCAATTGAAACTGACTGATAGGTTTTCCAAATTGTTCACGATTTTTTACATATTCCACTGTAGCTTCATAAGCTCCCTGAGCGATGCCAACCATTTGGGCTCCAATTCCTATACGTCCCTCATTTAATGTTTCAATGGCAACTTTATAACCTTTGCCTTCTTCTCCCACGACATTTTCTTCAGGAATAATACAATCTTCAAAGATAAGTTCACATGTTGAACTGGCACGAATTCCCAACTTATCTTCTTTTTTTCCAATGGAAAACCCAGGGGAGTCCTTTTCCACTAAAAACGCTGTAATACCTTTATAACCTAATTCGGGATTGATATTGGCAAAAACAAGAAAGACATGAGCCTCTTTTCCGTTTGTTATCCATAGTTTGTTTCCATTGAGTTTCCAGCCATCAGAGACTTTTTCAGCTCGTAATTTTAAAGCAAAAGCATCGCTCCCGCTGCCACTCTCAGAAAGAGCATAGGCGGCAACCCACTCTGTTGCCATTTTAGGTAGATATTTTTTTTGAAGCTTTTGATTGGCCCATTTCAAAAGTGCATTTGTTACTAAAGTGTTTTGCACATCAACCATGACGCTTACGGAACCATCAACGCGACCTAATTCTTCAACAGCTAAACAGGCCATTGTAAATGTACTGCCAACTCCACCAAGATTTTCTGGGGTTTCAATGCTCATAAGGCCCATTTCAAAAAGCTTTTTTATAATATCAGAGTGAAATTCAGCAGATTCATCCATTTCTTTAACTTTTGGTTTAATTTCATTTTCGGCGAATAGACGAACAGCTTCTTTAAAGTCAGATTCTTCTTCAGTAAGAACTGTTAAAGGTTGCATTGTCACTTCCTTCTATCTATTTATTGAATAATTCCTAGTAAGTGAAGAATGGGATATGCTAAGGTCTTGAGTCAATGAATATCATAAGAGTTTTAATTGCTAAACCTGGGTTAGATGGACATGATCGGGGAGCCAAAGTTGTTGCCCGTGGTTTGCGTGATGCGGGATTTGAAGTTATCTACACAGGGCTTCATCAAACCCCAGAGATGATTGTTTCGGCAGCCTTAGAAGAGGACGTTGATATTATTGGCCTCTCAATCTTAAGCGGAGCCCATATTCCTTTGATTCAATCCATTCAAGAACTGATGAAAGCAAAAGGGTTTGAAAAACCGATCTTTGTAGGTGGTATTATACCTGAGAATGATGCGGAGCGACTGCGCCAATCCGGCGTAAAATCTGTCTTTGGTCCAGGGACATCATTGAGTGAAATTGTGGATAGAGTGAAATCTATCGTTAAAGAATCATAAAAAACTTTCTGTCATTGACTGTGTTGCAATTGTTTTTACTCCGACGTAGGAAAAACTACGCCTCCATTCGTTTTGTACGCCTTGTATCTAACATTTTTTCAGCAACCTTCTTATATAGACATTAATTATTAAAATGTAGAAAAAGCTAATCTGCTAAGGAAAGTCTAGCCCTTCTTTTTAATATAGGAAGATATGGCTAATGAAAAATTGTGTTTGAGACACGAGACACTAATGCTTCAAAAGGATATCATTCTCTAAAATCTGAAATTTCGATGAGCTTTAACATAAAAGTTTTAGATTTTAGAAATTAAATTTCACACCTATTTTTAATAACTTAGCCTCAAGTCTTGACAAACTACTAGTTTTTATGTAGTTTAGAGAGAGGCAGGGATGGCGGTTAAAAAAATAGATTACTATGTTACTGAAAATGGCAAGGAACCCTTCCTTGAGTGGGTTAATAGTTTGGACATTGCTAGTCAGATTAGGGTTGACCGTTTTATCCAAAGAGTTGCTCAAGGCGGTGCTAAAAAGTCGATTAGAAGTTTAAAGAATGGTGTTTTTGAAATTAAAATTCCTCATGGATCTGGATTGAGAATATATTTTGGAGAAGTTGGAAACAAGTACATTCTTCTTTTAGTTGGTGGAGATAAAGGAACTCAAAGTAAGGACATTAAAAGAGCTAAAGAATATTGGAGTAATTATGGCAAACAGAAATAAAAGCTATGATGAAGTATTAGCAAGCAAATTTGAAAATCTTAAGTTTGCTCAAGGTTATTTGCTTAATATAGTTAAAAACGAAGGACTTTCTATTGATGAAGCACTTTGCGAAACGATCAAGGCAATGGGGTTACAAAATTTTGCTGATAAATCTGATCTCTCTATCCAGGGAGTTTCGGACTTTGTTGCAAAAAGGCAGAAATGGAGTACAGATAAACTTTCGAAGCTCATTAACGAAGTCTTTAAGTTAAAAGTTAAACTGATTTTAGAAGTTCCAAAATCAAGCGAGGTCGCTTGAACTAGAATTTCTATATTATTATATTTAATCATAAATTTATTTTGTTTTTTATTCTTATTCTTATTGAGGAACAAAGGAGGTGGTAAATATATCAATAGTTATTAGTTGTACTCATGGAAAAAAACTGGAAAAAGGATATTAGAAATGCTCTGTAAAAATATTACCCCATCTTTTGTCTGGATAGCTATTGGAAAAAATTCTCTCCTAGATATTCAATTTTTTTTCCAGAGCGCAGAGCGTATCGTGAGAAAGAGCAAGTTAATAATCAAACATAAAAGAGAAAATCGCATAAAGAGCCAGACGGACTTTTCAAAAAGCGTTAGATACGAGGCGTTCAAGCTCAAACCGAACGGTTTTTCCTACGTTGGAGTGAAGGTTTGAGTGATTACAACGAAGTAGATGACGCTTTTTGAAAAGTCCGCAGATACAATTAGTTGATTGTATAGCGGAGTTTATGTAACCATATAGGGTATGGATCAAGATTTATTGTTAAAAATACCATTGTATTTTATTCCCTTTCTTTTCTCTCTGACATTTCATGAGTATGCTCATGGATGGATGGCTTTAAGACGTGGTGATAACACAGCCTTAATGTTGGGAAGGTTGTCTTTAAATCCCTTAGCTCATGCCGACCCTATCGGGACCTTTTTCTTTCCTTTAATTGCCATTATTATGCCCGGAGGATATTTTTTTGGTTGGGCTAAACCTGTTCCAGTCAATCCCAGAAATTTAAAGAATGAAAGAGTCGATATGTTTTGGATTGCGGCAGCAGGACCACTTTCCAATATTCTTTTAGCTATCATAGGAGCATTTGTCTACGTGATATTAAATGGGCATATTGAAAATCTAGGACGGGCAGAGGTCGGAGAAGGTTTTTTCGGAGTGTTTATCTTTATAAATCTTTTATTGGCAGTTTTTAATTTGATTCCGCTTCACCCTTTAGATGGAGGAAAAATTTTAGCACGTTTTTTACCTCATAATATCAATTATCTTTTAGAACGGAATCAACATATTACAGGTATTGTCTTACTTGTGCTTCTTTTTACAGGTGGTTTAAGGTATATTATTTATCCTGTTTTTTATTCAGCAAATATTTTAATTTACGCAGCAGAATCTATTTTTTAAGCGGAGCCTTATTGTGGAAAAAAAAATAAAACGCGTAATGAGTGGTATGCGATCAACAGGGCCAATGCATATTGGGCATTATTTTGGAGCTCTTAAAAATTGGCTTGATTTGCAGGAAAAACACACGTGTTTTTTTGGTGCTATGGATTGGCATGCACAAACATCTCTATATAAAACTACAAAAACTGTAGATCCTTTTATTAAAGATAATATTGCGGAATGGATTGCATGGGGCTTGGATTTTGAGAAAAATTACATCTATGTGCAAAGTGGAGTTCCTGAAACACTTGAGTTGTATATGATTTTTGCAAATTTAACTCCTATGGGATGGCTAGAGAGAGTTACAACTTGGAAGGGTGCCATTGAGGAGATGAAGCAAAAAGATATTTATAACTTAGGACGCTTTGGCTATCCTGTCTTACAGACTGCAGATATTTCTATAATGGAAGGTGAGTTGGTTCCTGTAGGGCAAGATCAGGTCGCCCATTTGGAGATATCAAGAGAGATTGTGAGACGATTTAATCGCTTGTATAAAGCACAATTGCCCGAGCCCAAGGCCCTATTGACAAATACACCGCATGTAGTGGGTCAAGATGGGCGAAAAATGTCTTCAAGCTATGAAAACTTTATCGGCCTCACAGATGAGCCTAAAAAGGTGAAAAAGGCCGTCAATAAAATGGTAACTGACCCTCAGAGGGTAACCCGAGAAGACCCTGGAGAACCAACAGTTTGCTCTGTATACGCCCTACACAAGCTCTTTAGCTCATCTGAGGACTTAAAGTGGGTAGAAAGTGGCTGTCGTTCAGCAGGGATTGGCTGTGGAGATTGCAAATTAAAATTATCTAATAATATCAATAGATTATGTGAAGAACCTCGTGAAAAGAAAAAAGAACTCTTGAATCATCCTCAACGTCTTGATTCAATAATTGCCGAGGGGTGTTATAAGGCTAGAAAAGTGGCTCAGGAGACGCTTAGGAAAGTTAAAGAAACTATGGGATTATATTTGAGTGGAGGAACAAGTTGATTCAAGTTGAGTTAGAACAGTTTGAAGGGCCATTGGGATTGCTTCTTTATCTTATTCGTAAAGAAGAGATGGATATCTATGATATTCCTCTTCATCAAATCACTTCGCAGTACATGGATTATGTAAAGCGCATGAAAGAACTCAATTTGGAAGATGTTGGGGACTTTATTGCAATGGCAGCGACTTTAATACATATGAAATCTAAAATGTTACTTCCTCAACATGGTGAAGACACTGACGAAGAGGAAGACCCTAGGACAGACCTTGTACAAAAACTCTTAGAATATGAACAGTTTCAAAAGATATCAAAAGATATAGATAAACAGTCTTTAATTGGAAGAGATGTTTGGATTAGGGGACAAAATGAGGCTTTCATAGAAACAGAAGATAATACAATTATTCTTCAAGAAGATTCTCTTTTTACGTTAATAGGTATGTACAAACGTATGGCTAAAAATTTAAAAGCCAATGTTCATAAAATTTTTAAAAAGACACAATCAATAGCTTCAAGAATTTTAGAAATGCAATTTGTTCTTCGTCCAGGGCAACGTAAAATGTTTTCAGAACTCGTGCCCGCATCTGATGGGAATAAAAAGTTAATTACATTTTTATCATTACTAGAATTGGCTAAAATGGGTTTTGTTAAAGTTTTTCAAAATAGAACTTATGAAGAAATCTATATAGAGTCTCAAAAAGCTATTCAAAAAGATATTATCAATGAAGTTGAGGAATATGAGTACAAAGAAAAACCTGTTGATTTTGAGTTTTCAAATTTGGATTTTTCTGAAACAGGCGAGAAATAGAAAGTAAAATAGGATAAAGAAAAGGTAAAAATTATTATGGATAAAGATCAATTGATATCTATTATTGAGAGCGCATTGTTTGCAACAAATAAACCGTTAAGTCTGATATCTCTTCAGCAAATTTTTATTGATACTGACGTTCAAAGGAAGGATATACAAGAAGCTATAGAAGATTATAAAAATATTTTAATGAAAAAAGATAGAGGTATAACTTTAGAGGAAGTTGGCGGAGGTTATCAATTACGTACTAAACTAGAAAATAGAAACTATCTTAAAAAAATGACAAAAAAGAGACCTTTTAGGATTTCAGCTCCTGCATTAGAAGTCCTTTCCATTATTGCCTATAAACAACCTTTAATTAAATCAAAGGTTGATGAAATTAGAGGTGTTGAGTCTGGTCATCTTCTGAGAGTGCTTATGGATAAAGGGCTGATAGGATTTGCTGGAAAGAGCGATTTACCTGGAAAACCTATTCAATACAAAACAACTCGCCATTTTTTAGAAACGTTTAGTTTAAAATCTTTAAAGGATCTGCCTACTTTGTCTGAAATTGAAGAATTATTACCGGATGGCATGGATACTCATTCTGAAGACTCATTGGATAACATTACTGATAATTTCTCTGTTCAAACGGAAAAAAGTTATTCTGAAGGTGAAGAAGAATTGAGTAAGATCGTCAATAAACTTTCTACGATTGACACATCAACTGAATTTTTCGAAGAGGAAAAACAAAAAAGAAAAGAAAAAAGAACAATGGAAAAGGCGCAAGATATCCGTGAAGCTCTCACTATTGGTTCAGAGGTCAGTGAGCGAGATATAAAATGGCTTGAAAAATTTGAAGAGAAGCAAAATGCTCCAAAGGATTCTGATGTTACACTTTCAACTGATGAGGATATTGAACCTAACACGCTGGAAAAAACACCAGAAATTTAGGAAGGTCATTCTTGCAGCATTTATGGAAAATAGCTTTATCTTTATTTATTATTTACCATTGCTTGATTGTTTTTTTGTATCCTAACCGCATATCCTACCTTAATGTTTTTATTCAACCCTACACCTTAGCCTACGCTAATCTAGTGGGTTTAAATACTCCTTGGCAGTTTTTCTCACCAGATCCAGGGCCAGCTTTATATTTAAAATCCTATATATTTAAAGATGATAAACAAATTGCTGAACACTTATTTCCAGATGAAAAAGATGTTTATTTTTTTCGTTCTATGTTTAATCGAAAAACAGCTGCCGCTCGATTCTTAATAAAATCTAAGGATAGAGCGGAAAGAATATTTATTCCTTGGTTATGTTCACTCTATCCAGAGGCAACTTCTATTAGTGTCCATCAGAGAATAGTCAAAGTTGTGTCTTTAGCAGATGTTAGAGGGGGAGAGGAATTAAATCAAATGAATGAGGGTATGGATAAATATTTTGTAACAGATGATTGTACCAAAGTTAGTAATTTTAAAGATTTTATAAATGAAGATAGTGGAGATGTTTTTGAAGATGAAAGGTCTTTTTAAAGTGTTAAAAGAAAAATTGATCTCGGGCTTAAAAATTTGGAATCAATTTTGGTTTTTACCTAAAGGGACATTTACAGGCTCTTTATTTCGTTGTCTTGTCACATTTTTCATTTTTGTTTTTTATTTTTCTCGTATCTTAGAATTTGAATTGTATTTTAGTGAATCTGGAATGCTACCATATAGTGCATTACAGGATATAGTTCCCCGTTTCTATCAAACTATTTTTCCAATTTATCCATCTACGGAAGGGCTTCTTTTTTCCTACCATATATTATTTCTTTTTCTTCTTATTTTAATGATTCTTGGGTTAGGAGGTAGAGTTATTGCCGTGTTGGCATTCTGTCTTCATATGATGTTTTTTCACCGTAATTATATGATTTTATATGGAGTTGATTTTATATCTAGTATAGCACTTTTTATGTGTATCTTTTTGAAAACAGATAATTATTTTACTGTGCTTAATTTTTTCAAAAAGAAAAAACAAATTCCCCATGGAGGAAAAGATTTAAAAGGTGATCTGTTACATTCCGTAGGTTGTCGTTTACTACAACTTCAAATTATGTCTGTTTATGCCTATAGTGGTATGGAAAAACTCAGAGGAGCTACTTGGTGGCAGGGAGATGCTATTTGGAATACGCTTGCCAATGGGCAATTAGCTAAGATTAATTTTAGTTTTTTAGCACATGTACCTTTAGTTTTAGTTCTTCTTACTTTCTTTACAGTTTTATGGGAACTGTATTTTCCTATATTAGTTTGGATTCCTAGAATTAAATATTGGATTTTAGGTCTTGGAGTGGTTTTTCATTTAGGAATTGGTTTTATGATTAATATTCCATATTTTTCTATTTTAATGGTATTGAGTTATCTTATTTACTTAGATTATGATCGAGATCTCAGACAATGGTATAAAATATCATGATTTTTTAATAAGATCAGTGAGTGCTTTATCGAGTTGAGGGTATTTGAATTGATATCCTGTATCTACTGCTTTTTGAGGTAAAACTTTTTGTCCTTTTAAGAGAAGAGATTCTCCCATTTCTCCTAAAGAGAGTTTTAAAATCCAAGATGGAATACTGAGAAAACTTGGACGCTGTACGATTTTTCCCAATTTTTTTGTAAAATCCTTATTTCTAACAGGGTGTGGAGCTGTGGCATTTATGGAGCCTTCAACACTTTCATTATAAATAATATGTTCAAAGAGGCCAATAAGATCATCAATATGAATCCATGACATCCATTGTTTTCCTTTTCCTATAGAGCTTCCAAGATAGAATTTAAAAGAAGGGAGTATTTGGGTTAATAGGCCTCCATTTGAATCAAGCACCAACCCTGTACGTATACAGCAAATACGGGTATTTTCTGCTTTATAAGCTGTTTTTTCCCATATATCACATAACGTATGAGTAAAGCTATTATCATTGGGCTCTGAAGTTTCTATAAATTCTTTATCATCATCATTTCCATAGTATCCTATGGCCGAACTGCTAATAAAAAGTTGCGGTTTTTTCTTTTTATTATTGATGTAACTAACAAGTTTTTCTGTTATTTTCACTCGGCTTTCAAAAATGCTATTTTTCTTTTGCTGAGTCCAGCGTCCATTGGCAATAGATTCACCAGCTAGATTAATAATAACATCGTAATCTTCTATAGCATGATTCAGGGAATCTATTGATTGAGCTTTACGTATTAAGGGATTATTAGATTTTTTTATATTGCGGGTGAGAATTGTAACTTGATGATTTTTTTTAATGAATTTTTCGGTTAGTCGAGAGCCGATAAAACCAGTACCACCAGTTATTAGAAAATGCATTATGGACATCCTTTTTCAAAATTGCTTTCTATTTGTAGATTCTATCAAATATTTAAATTGTCAATAAAAGAAGATTATTTTATATAAAAAAATATATCTATTTTTTTATATAAAATAACAATATTTTCTGATAAGAATAAAAAATATGACACTAAAGCTTTTAAGATTTTTACCCAAAAAGTTAATAAGCTATTTTGTGGGTCGAGTTGTACATTTTCGTTTTCCAAATCCTATAGGACCTCTGAGTGTTAAATGGTTTGCTAAAAAGTATAAAATAAACCTAGAAGAGGCAGAAAAAAATCTCGATGACTATAAGACCATTGGAGCTCTATTTACACGAAAATTAAAGCCGGGGGTCAGAACTATAGAAGATAGGGCCATTCATCCCTCTGACTCTCTATTAACTGAAAATGGTCCTATTAGAGGCAAAACCCTTATTCAAGCCAAGTCTCATTTTTATAATACATCTGAATTTCTGGGAAACTCAGAATGGGGAGATCTTTTTAATGAGGGTGTATTTTTAACTTATTATCTTTGCCCCAGTGATTATCATCGTGTTCATTGCCCTATAAATGGGGAAGTTATGGCGGCTCGGTATATTTCTGGAACCCTTTGGCCTGTTAACGAATATAGTGTTAAAATGACTTCTAATCTATTTAGTATAAATGAGCGTTTTATAACCTTAATCAGGTCAAATTTAGAGTATGTTGCCGTTGTAATGGTAGGAGCTTTGAATGTTGGCTATATGACATCCAGTTATGATTCTGATTTTGTGTTGAAAGCAAAGCGGAAAAAAACTATTAATAAAACCTATGAGCCTAAAAAGCCTATTAAACGGGGAGATGAGTTAGGTATATTCCACATGGGTAGTACAGTTATTGTTCTTTACTCAAAAGAAACTGAAGTCGCAAAGAATTATGAGGGTTTTGAGCATCGAACCGTACGATGGGGTGAAAGTTTGTTTGTAAAATAGGATGATTTTCACATAGAATAAAATATTATGAAAAAAACAATAGCTTTAATTATGGGTGGAGAATCAGCGGAACATAATATTTCTTTAATTTCCGCTAAGAATATCTATCTAGGGGCAAATCAAGATCGTTTTAAAATTATACCTATTGGCATCTCAAAAACTGGCGAATGGTATCTTATTACAAATATCTCCCTTTTTAAATCATTAGACACTTATGATGGTTTTGATATTTCCAAACATGGAGATCCTATCTCTCTTATAAGGAAAGGTAGCCAGATTTTTGTAATGAGGTTAGAAACACAGGGGGTTGTTACAGCACTAGATGGAGCTTTTCCAATTGTTCATGGGCATAAGGGAGAAGATGGAAATTTACAGGGTTTTTTAGAAACCCTTGGATTACCCTATGTTGGAGCGGATACTTTAAGTTCTGCTATAGCTATGGATAAGGACGTTATGAAAAGATTATTGTCTACCACTGATGGAATAAGAGTTCCATCTTTTCATGTCATTCAAAAGGGAGAGGAAACTTCTTATAAGGAAATATCTCAGAAATTAGGTGAAACTCTTTTTATAAAACCTTGTAATTCAGGATCTTCTATTGGTATAAATTGTGTTTCAAATGAAGAGGAATTTTCCAAAGCTTGCACTGAGGCTTTTAGATATGACTCCAAAGTTATATTAGAATCTTTTGTAAAGGGTAGGGAGATGGAGATCTCCATTTTAGGAACAGCAAAGCCAAGGATATCTCTGCCTGGTGAGATTGTTGTTTCAGGAACTTATTATGATTATGAGTCAAAATATCTAAAAAACACAGATTTAAGTATTCCCGCTAAGGTAACGGAAGAGGAAAAAACTGAACTTCAAAATGCAGCTCTTAAAGCCTACAAAAGTCTTTGTATCAAAGGAATGGCTCGTGTGGATCTTTTTTTAAAATCAAATGGTGAAGTTCTTGTTAATGAAATCAATACTCTTCCAGGATTTACACCCATCAGCATGTATCCAAAATTATGGGTTATATCAGGACTCAGTTATAAGGATCTTATAACTGAGCTTATTGATGAGTCTTTAAATCGAAATAGTAATTTTAAATAATCCATTGCCCTCTATAAATTAAGTCAAACTAAAGAATTTTTGATAGACTTTTCGGTTTCTTTATATTACTTCTAGTGTCTCATTGTTGTTTAGCTATTTTTAAAGGGGATGGAATCTATGAAAATAGAAGAATCTATTTTTTATCGTGAAACTAAATATGTTAAAACAACAAACCTAAAATCTTTGTGTCTTTCAATACTATTATCAATATTTTTAACATCTTGTGGTGGCCAAAATGGAAGTATGGCCTATGACAAATTGAGAGTATTAGATAGAGAATGTGAATATCCACTCGATGCAGGAGAAGATATTACAGATTTTACATTTTCTGAAGAAGCCATAGAGGAAGGTCCTTTTGGAAGACCGTACAATACAGATTTTTTAGAAAAGATATCTAAAGCTTCTACACGAGCCACTTTAAATTTTGCTCATGCTTTAGGCATTAAAACTGTAAAAGTAGGGGAATCAGATTCAAAATGTCAGTTGTTTTATTTTTTAGAAAAAGCCAGGGGAGAAAGTTTAAAGACTTGGACGACTATTGTAGATGGTGGGAGGAATCCAGCAGGTTTATATTTTTCCATAAATAGCTCTAGATCACTTCTACCTGTTGAACCTACAATTATTCTAAGGGTTGATTCTAACCGTCAGACATTAGTCCACGAATTAATGCATTATAATTTTCACAGGACCAAGACTTCAATGGCAAAAATTAATCAATGGGAACTAGAACATAATTATTCTTTAAGAAGGGAAGATCTTAACGTCAATCTTCAAGCCTATTTACAAAATAAAAATTCGGAAAACTTTGAAATTCTTGTAGAATCTATGACATCTGTCGTGTCTATTTTAGAAGAGTACTTATTGGAGGGAAGAGACAGTATGCTTGAAGAAGTTAGCATTGAATATATTCTTATAAAATCTTATCTAGAAGGCGAGTTGGAGTATGTTCCTGATAGTGTATGGGGTACCTATTCCTATATGTCTGGGAATGCCAATCTTTTATTAAGGACTTTTGTTGATCCAATAAAAAATATTATATCAACGCTCATTAAAGATGCTGAGGTTTATTGGGAGCATAGGGAGCATATTCAAAGCTTATCTGAAGAAATTAACCGTTTTACATCTAGACTTCAAAATGTTTTAAATCAGGCAGAAAAGAGTATGAATTTGAAAAAGTGGGTTGGGGAATAAATTATATTAAACCCTGATCTACTAAATCAGAGATATGGTATTCTTTGTTTTTTAATTCCTGTTTAATTCTATTAATCTCTAAAACTCCATGAAGATAAGTTTCTCGTCCTAACACACAAGTACTCAATTTCAGGGAAGCCCCCTTTTCTTTGATATCAATTTGGTGGTAGGCGTGACCTTCTAGAAATTCATCTGGTATTTTATATTCGTGCTTTTGCAAATGAGGATCTCTAATACTTTTAATATTTTTTTTATCAATAGAGAGAAAATTTGCTAAATTTATGGCTGTTTGAGGGACGGTATTTTTGCTCTTCTGGTGGCTTTCTATAATTGTGGAATTTTTAAAAAGATATCCTGATTTGCGAAGCATTGTCATAAATTTAATTATGGGAAGAGACAGATTTGGAGCTTCTATATAGGGAAAGTTCAGAGCACTTGGCAGTCGAGGTTCTTGACCGCTTGACCCTTGAATAAGAAGAGTTTGATGTTCTTGGCAAAATGTAATGGCTTCCTGTAATTGTCTACCAGATCCGATATGAAGAAGTATCTTTGAAGTTTTGTGAGATAAAATGTCTTCTTGTTTATTTATGTTATTAAAAGAGATTGGAATTAGTCGTGTGTTGTATTCTTTGTCAGAAGTAGACTCAATTTTATCAAAAAAGCATTTTGCAAGCTGACCCTTTCCTACAATAATAACATATTCAGGCATAACAACCTCATATTCTCTATTGGCGAGGTATGATCTTTGTCATAGAGAAGTGTGGCATCCCCTACGGGAGTCGAACCCGTGTCTTCACCGTGAAAGGGTGATGTCCTAGGCCACTAGACGAAGGGGACAGTTCCTTATAATAAAGTGGTGAGCCGCCTTGGACTCGAACCAAGGACCCTCTCCTTAAAAGGGAGATGCTCTAACCAAACTGAGCTAGCGGCCCTCTCTTTCCATTTAGTAAAAACCCCTTGTATTGAGAAACTCCCTCAGTGTCAATAAGAGCCTATCCAAACTTGGTGATGAAAAAGAGCGAGAGCAAGGATGAAAGTAAAAAAGCCGTGCTGGGGACATATTTTGGGGATATTTTTTAACTGGTGTAATCATCATCGTTGGTTTTGGGATAGGTTCAATGCAGCGTAGATTATTCCTCAAAAAGATCTTTAGTCCAAATAGTCTGTTCTCGGTCTGGTCCTACTGAAATAACCTCAATGGGTACTTTAAGAGCTTCTGAGATGGACTTGATATATTTATTAGCATTTTCTGGTAAACTCTCTATTGTCTTTACTTGAGTGATATCTTCTTGCCAACCTTTAAATTCCTTTAGGATAGGCTTACAACGGCTTAATTCTTCTGTTGAGGTAGGGTAGGTCTTTAAGGTTTCATTATCGAGTTCATACCCTACAACAGTCGCTATTTCTTTAAATCCACTAAGAACGTCTAAATTCGTAAGAACGAGATTTGTTATTCCGTTAATACGAAGGGCATATTTAAGGGCTACTAAATCTAGCCAACCACAACGACGAGGGCGTCCCGTTGTTGCGCCAAATTCATTGCCCTGTTTTCGAATACGATCTCCACTTTCATTATTTAATTCTGAAGGGAAAGGCCCTGATCCTACACGAGTAGCGTATGCTTTTGTGATACCTAAAACTTTATTGATATTTTGAGGGCCTATTCCAATACCAACACATGCGGACCCTGCAACTGTGGAACTGCTTGTGACATAAGGGTATGTTCCATGATGGAGGTCAAGGAGAGTGCCTTGGGCTCCTTCAAATAAAGTTTTTTTCTTATTTTTTAATGCATTATAAACAAAGGCAGAGGCGTCTTTACACCGAAAAGGTTTTAAAATGCTTGCCGATTTTTTCAGTAATTCCATAAGTTCATCAATGTCAAAGGGTTGCCCACCATAATACTTTTCAATAAGGAAGTTTTTTTCCTTTAGTGAATTTTTAAGTTTTGTTTTTAAAGTTTCTGGATCATAGAGATCTCTTAAAAGGATAGCTTTTCGAGCGGCTCTGTCTTCATAGGCTGGTCCGATACCTTTTCCTGTTGTGCCTATTTTTTCACGACCGGCAGCTTTTTCTCTTAAGGTGTCTAAAGTACGATGATAGGGCATTAATAGAGTTACCCCATCTGAAATAAGTAATTGGGCGTTATTTTTTAAATGACCACTTTTTTGAAGAGCTTTGATTTCTTTTATGACGATTTCAATATCTAAAACAACTCCTGCGGCAATTAGGCATTTTGTACTGGGATTTAAAATTCCAGAGGGTATAAGGTGAAGAACTGTTTTTTCGCCGTTAACGACAAGGGTATGTCCGGCATTAGCTCCTCCTTGATAGCGAACAACGAGGTCTGATTTCATAGAAAAGAGGTCGACAACTTTTCCTTTACCTTCATCTCCCCACTGTGAGCCTAAAACAACTATTCCTGGCATGAACTTTCCTCTATTTCTAAAGAATATTTTATGTTTTTAATGAGTGTGTCAATACCTAAGATTTTATAATTTTAGAACATTACAAAGGGAGTTTTTTTCAGAGGGGTTCAAAAGCTCAGACAGTTCTGAGGGTTCGCAGCTCGTCTCTCCGCCAAAGGTTAAAACAGTAACTAGATAAAATTTGATTCAGTTAAACTTAAGAAAAACGGTTTCTAGCGGAGATACGCCCTGCGCCTCAGAAAACTCGTTTTGAACCCCTCTGAAAAAAACTCCCTTCTTAACGCAAAAAAGAAAAATGGAACTTCCTTAATTCGTATTAGGAGGACTGTCGAAAAGGTGTCAGATACGAGGCGTACAAACCGAACGAAGGCGTAGTTTTCCTACGTCGGAGTGAAGGTTTGAGTGATTGCAACGAAGTAGATGACACCTTTTCAACAATCCTGGTACCATTTTTCTGTGGGTGGTAAGTGCCATTTTAGTTTTTTGTGTTTTAAGTAGTGGGTGATAGATTCTATGGCATCGGAAGTGGATCGTTGAAATGCTGTTTTTGTCTTAGCGGCACAGTGAGGGGTTAAGACAACATTTTTTAATTTAAGAAGTTTAGAATTGGAATCTAACGGCTCGTTTTCAAAGACATCAAGTCCTAATCCCATTAACTCTCCTTCCTTTAAAGCCATAAGAACGTCTGCCTCATTTAATAATTCTCCGCGAGATGTATTGATAAGGTAGGTCGTGTCTGGGATCCAATTTAGAGTTTTTTTATTAATGAGTTTTCTTGTTTTTTGAGTTAGAGGGAGATGAAGGGAAAGTATATCACTTTGTTTACAAACCTCTTCTAAACCGAAGCGTTGGACATTGGATTTTAAAAAATCAACTTCTTCTACGTAGGGATCATAGGCTATAACTTTCATTCCAAAACCTTGAGCCATAGATGAAACCTTTTTTCCAATACGGCCAAACCCAATAATACCGAGTGTTTTTTCAGATACCGTTTCACCTAAAGGATGGCGAGCCGCCTTCCAATCTGTATTTTTTAAATTACGTTCAGGGATTTTTTTTATACAATTGAGAATAAGAGTCCATGTGTGTTCGGCAACACTGATAACATTAGATTCTGGCGTGTGACCTAAGAGAATGCCTCTGCTTTGTGCAAGATTTAAATTTATATGGTCAAAGCCACTTGTTGCAGTGATAATCAGTTTAAGATGAGGAAATAAATTTAAAAAATTTTCTTCTACAAAAGTTTCGGTTCTTAAAACAAGACCATCTATATCTTTATAAGGTTTTGAAAGATCACGAATTTTTATAGATTTAATACAATTATGTTGAGGAATGGTTTCTGGAAATTTTCCTATCCATCCGATGGTTAATGAGTCCATTTCTATTCTTTAAAACTCCAAGTTTCTTTAAATAAATGTTTTAGCTTATCGACGTCAACATGATGACCGAGTTCATTTAAAACTATAGAAAGTCTTTCAAAAACATCCCAAAGGTTATTTTTTTTAATATCTCCGATATGACCTATTCTAAGAATTTTTCCTTTAAGATGGTCCTGTCCTCCTCCTATTGATAAATTATGTTCATTTTCGAGTTTTGTTTTTATTAAATTTCCATCTAAGTGTTCGGGAACCTTTAAGGCGGTTACAGATGGCGATGGGCTCTGTGGAAAGGATTCAAATCCTAGATAGTGTCCTAATTTTAAAGTTACATTTGATAGATTTTGACAATAGGAAAAATGATATTCTAAACCTTTTTTTTCAAAATCATTAAGAACTTGAGCCAACGCTCTTATATGCAAAACAGCAGAACTAAAATGTGTTTGATAAATTTTGTTAGCCTCTCTTTCTGCCTCTAGGTTAAAGTAAAAATTAGGTATTTTACCTTTAGATTGAATGGCTTTTTTAGAAAGAGAAATAAAGCTAACCCCAGTGGGGATACGAAAGGCTTTCTGTGATCCGCTGACGAGAATATCTATTTCCCACTTATCCATGGGAAGGGGAAGGGCACCAACGCCCATAATGCCATCGACGATAAATAGAGCGTTTGAATTTTCTTTTGTAACTTTTGCTAAATCTTGAATGGGATTTAATACCCCTGTGCTTGTTTCACAGGCCTGACACATAACAGCTTTTATATTTTTTTCTTTTGCCAATATATTTTTTAAATCACTGGAAGAAGCAGCGTGGCCCCACTCAATCTTTTGTTCAAGGACATTTAATTCATAGGCCTTAGAAATTTTACTCCATCTTTCTCCAAACTTTCCGCCGGATAAAACAACCACAGTATCTTGAGGGCTTAAAGTGTTTGTTATGGCAGCCTCCATAGCTCCAGAGCCTGTTGCGGTGAGGATTTGTACAGGTTGTTCTGTTTGAAAAACAAATTTTAGCTTCTCAAGGACCTCTTTAAATTCTGATTTAAATTGAGATGTTCGATGGTGAATCATCGATTGAGAAAATGATTCATAGACGTTTTGTGGCATTTTTACGGGGCCGGGGGTCATTAAAAGGTATTCTTTTTCCATATAGCCTCTCAATGTATAATAGATGTGTATATCGGTCTAGCTTCATTTCTAAAACATTTTATGCTAATTTCTATTCCATGAGATTCAAGGGAGTTTTTCTTCTTTTTTTCATATTTTTTGTAGGTTGTAGTTACCGTTTTGGAACTCATCAGAGACAACTTCCAGGAGGGCATAAAACTGTAAAAATTCCTCTTTTTAAAAACCAAACACATTTTTCTGGAATAGAGCCTTACTTTACAAAGGCACTTATTAATGAGGTTTCAAGATCACAGCTAGCTCAAATAGAAAATGAGGGCTCCGCAGTTACCTTTGAAGGAGAAATTAAGGATATTCGCTTTGTTCAAGGGGCAAAGTTTGATCCCAATAATCCCTCTGAATCTCATTTGTTAGAAAATACGGAATTGATTAAAGAGTATCGAATTTATGTTAAGGTAGAAATCAAAGTCCGAAGAAATTCAGATGGCCAAATTTTATGGGCTAGAAATTTAGATGGTGAAAGACTTTATGATGCACCACTTATTACTAGACTTATTATTAACTCAGCCTCAGCCACATATAATCATTCTGCGCGACATATTCATATTAATTTGCTGGCAAAAGATATGATGAATAAAGCATATTCTCTTTTGACGGAGAATTTTTAATGAAGACATGGCGATATTTAGAACAAAGCATTCAAAATGGTGAAATTAAGAATCTTTATTGTCTCTATGGAGAAGAAACTTTTCTTATTGATGAAGCCAAAAAGGCTTTGACTCAGTTAATTCTAGGAGAAAATCTATCAGAGTTTAATAGGGATGTGTTCTTTGGCCCAGAAACATCTTCTCAAGAAATTCAAAGTGCACTTGAAACTTTGCCTTTTATGGCTTCAAAGCGAGTTGTTATTGTTAATAATATTGATTTTATGAAAACAAAAGAATTGGAAGCTCTTAAACCCCTTATAGAGAAATCAATAGACACATCTGTACTTATTCTCTTGGCTCAAAATATCGATTTGAGAAAATCATTTTTTAAACTTTTTCAATCCAAAGGTATTGTTATTAAATTTGACAGGGTTTCTGAAAGAGATCTTCCTGTTTGGATTGAAACTTTAGTTAAAAAAGAAGGGGTTTCTATTGAAAGAGAGGCTTCTGAGCTTTTACAGCATATTGTAGGTCCTCATTTATTAGAAATGCGCAATGAAATAAAAAAAGTGGCTCAATTCATAGGTAGCAGAAAACATATTCAACGGTCAGATATTGAGTATGTTGTTTCTAATACACGTGTTGAATCTATTTTTCAACTTATGAATGCTGTTGGGTTGAGGGATCGAACAAATGCTCTTATTCATCTCAATAAATTGTTAAAGCATGGAGAAAGTGTTTTTGGAATATTAGCTTTGATGGCAAGACATTTTAGAATATTGTTAGCCATTCATGAAGGTCTGCGTTTTGGATTTTCTAAATCTCAACTGTGTTCTCAAACAAAATTGCCCATGTTCTTTTTGCCAAAATATATTGATCAGAGTCGAAAGTGGAACTCTAATCAACTGGAAACATTTCATAAATTGATATTAGAGACGGATCAAATTTTAAAAAAATCTCCGCTTCGTCAACATTTATGGCTGGAAAATTTGATTGTTAAAACATGTTAAAAGTTATCCCAATTTTGTGATAAAAACGGGCAAGAATGAAAGCCAAAAAGGTGCAATCGCTGTCATTGGTTTTGGAATAGGCTCTTAAGACAGTTTATGGACAGCAGTGGCTAGACGGCTGATTTTGCGAGAAGCTTTATTGGAATGAAAACATTTCTTTTGGGCTGCTTTTCCCATTTTAGAGGTTAATCTGTGAAAGAGGTTATCTGCTGTTTTTTTATCTTTGTCAGTAAGGGCTTTTTGAAGCTTTTTTTCAATAGTTCGTACCTCAGCTATGAGCCTGTGATTTATTTTTTGACGCTTTAGGTTCTGACGAGCACGTTTTTCTGCTGATTTATGATTTGCCAATGTAAACTCCTCTAAAATAGTTTTATAATGATGGGCAAGCTAACATAGTCCTTTTTTTGATGCAAGGAGATGGAATCATCAAAGAGAAGAGTAGGGAAGTTTTTCGAGCGGCCTCGGCAATGGCTTTGGGGACTTTGAGCAGCCGTATTTTGGGTCTTTTAAGGGATGTCGCCATGTCGGCCTTCCTGTCTCGTACGATGACAGATGCCTGGCTTGTAGCTTTCCGCATTCCTAACCTTTTTAGACGCCTTCTTGGGGAAGGGGCTTTAAATGTCAGCTTTATTCCTGTTTTCACAGATCTCATTATTAAAGGGAAATCGGATATGTCTGAGGCTGAAAAATTAGTAGCAGCTCTCTTTACCCTGTTACTTTCGGTCATTTCAACCTTGATTGTATTAATTCTTATTTTTGCAGAGGAAGTGGTTTCTCTATTTGCGCCAGGGGAAGCCTATATACAAGTTTCAGGAAAAGTGGATATGACCGTGAGATGGACTCGTATAATGGCGGGGTTTCTTTTCTTTATTATTATATATGCCTATTTTATGGCTATACTGAATAGCTTAAAATCTTTCATCTTACCTGCACTAGCTCCTCTTTTTCTCAATATAGCTATTATTGTAAGTTGTCTGTTGCCTTTAGATCTCGTAGGAGATTTAGGCGATAGTGTAGCCTGGGCTGTACTCATTGGAGGAGCACTTCAAGTTGTTATTTTAATACCTCTTTTAAAGCGTAAGGGATTTTTTCCTCGACTGTCTTTTCAATGGAAAAATCCTGCTTTAATTCTTGTTTTAAAGAATATGTTACCTGGCTTTATAGGGATGGCTGTTTTACAATTAACAGTTATCGTGAACACACGGTTTGCCAGTGAACTTCCAGAGGGGGCCAATTCCTGGATCTTTTGGGCAGATCGTCTCTTAGAATTACCCCTATCTTTATTTGCAGTCAGTTTAGGGACAGCTCTTTTACCCACTCTTTCGGAACTTTGGTCTAAAGGGGAGACGAAGGAAATGGGAAAAACGACAGCTCAATCTTTAAATATGATTATGTTACTGGCTATTCCCTGTGCTGTAGGATTTTATTTTCTATCCCTTCCTATTGTGCAGGTTATATTTCAACGGGCTCAGTTTACATTTTTTGACGCTGTTCAGACCGCTTTGGTTTTACAGGTTTATGCAGGAACAGTGATAACATACTCATGGGTTAGGGTTTTAGCTCCTGCTTTTTATGCTATAAAAAACACCTGGTATCCTGCTTTAATAGGAATAATCTGTCTTATTATTCATGTCTTTTTAGCCCCTCATTTTATGGAAATTCATGGATTAAAAGGCCTACCTCTTTCAACACTAATAGTTTCCTTTTTGAATGGATTATTGCTTTATTTGGGTTATCTGATTTTTATTGGATCCTTTCCTCTTTTATCTCTTTGCAAGAATTTTATGAAGTATATATTTGCAGCTTTTATTATGTCTGGAATTATCCAGCTGTACTTTCCTCTTTTTCAGTTTTTAGGAACGGGATTTATAGCTAGGGCAGGCTCCTTATTTTTTATCATTGGAGTTTGTATATCTGTTTATTTTATTGTTTTAAAATTTCTCAATGTAGATGAAGTTTCTCTCTTATATAACCGTATTCACAAGAGATTTTCTTAAAAAATAAATGAATAAAATATAAAATAAAGCGGAAGCAAAGGGTACTTATCTGTCACCTATGAATAGAGAATATCTTCTTCCAGAGGGATCTAAATAGGACCTCAACCATTCAATAGAAGGAGAATCGGGTTTAACATGTGCCCCAGCCAGGTCATAAACCAACTGATCTGGGGTTAACTGTAATTCAACACTTTTAACCAAGCCCATCTCAAATCGAGCTAAAAGATCGGCAATATAACTTTTAACTTTCTCTAGTTCTGTTTTATTCATATCAAGTGATTTTCTCAAATCAGTTAGAGTGTTTATGTGATAAGAAGGTGGTGATTCATTAATTGGGTCTAGTAGTTTTTCTGTGCGTAGGATAAAAGCTAATATTAATTGTGCATTCCTCAAATAACCGATAAGGTGTTCATCTCTTGAAGTGTTATAAACTGCTGGTATAGCACTTTGAGATAAACTATGGGGTAGTACGTTTGAAATATAATTAACTATATCCAAAAAGTGTTTAAATTTTTGATGTACCAAATCTCTTTCAACAGCACCTTGTCTTAATACAAATTGACTCTCATTGGCTATCCAGTCATTTAATCTCGCGTCTAGTTCTTCAAATGATAAGCTTTGTAAACTATCTTTAAGTTCTTTTAAAGATGTTTGATTATCAAACAGTTCAGGTCGTAAAGCTCGTAATCTTGTCTCTGAACTCAATCGTCCAAGAGACATAGATTCTAGAATTTGAAATGAACGTTTTGGTATAGGATGGTTATGCTCAGAAGAATCCCAATGATTTTTATTCAGATCTTTCTTTTGTTCTTTATAAATAGTTCTTACAGCAATCATAAACTCTGGACGTTGAGTTTGAGGGTCTACTCTTAAGTTCTCAGTCAAGTGTGCTAAATCATGGAGATAATATAATGCTGCTAAACCTACTGGCATATTGCCTTCTGCAACGAGTGAAACCCATTCGTGATGGAAAAGTCCAGTTAGTTCAGAAAGTTTCCAATGATGTGCATTAGGAATTTCATCTATTCCTGGGCGAAAGTTTCTTAACTCTCCATTTCTTTCAACTGATTCAAATTCAATTGATGCATAGATGGCTTCTGAGTTTTTCAATTGTCCATCTTCAATCATTTTTGAGACTCTACGATTATACATCTCCAAAGGAACCAAAAGATTTTCTGGAGGGATTATTTTTCTACCTTTTATCCTAAACCCCAGTTTTAAAAGAGTTTGGACATGATCGCTGTTAAATTTCTCTTTTTCTAATTTTTGTAACGATGCAGACCATAGATTAGTTCCTTTAATTTTTTGCATTTTGGCTTCTAAGTTTTTTTATAGTGGCTTTTTGGCCTTTGGGGTCTGTGATTCTTTGATAGAGTTTTCTGCTATAAATGCTACAAATATTGACCCGAGCAGGGTGTCGCATAGGGTTTGTGAGCTGTACACCTTTTTCAGGTTGTGTGTTCTTAAAGGTTGAGCAGCCTGAAAGTGTAAAAATCAGCAATATTAACATTATTTTACTAATGTGTTGCATTCGAAAGAACATCATAACCCTTTCAAAATGATGAAATAAATAACCATAAGCTTTTTCGGAAAAATTGGAGGGAAAATTAAAATAAAAAGGGATAAGGAAGGATTCAGACAGTTTCAAAGGTCACAAGTTCGTCTACCTCACTTTCATTCGGTATACGTTCTTGCTTTGAAAACCCGAAAGAGAGAACTTTTTTTTTTAAGACTGAAAAAAAGCTCAGACAGTTCTGAGGGTTCGCAGCTCGTCTCTCCCTTCGGGAGATACGCCCTGCGCCTCAGAAAACTCGTTTTTTACAGTCTTAAAAAAGTTCTCTCTCTCTTTCTCTCAAAAATATTTCACAATTAGGGAGTTCTAAACGACACTATTTTTAACGTCTTTCCAAAGCCCCTCAAGCTGTTCAGTGGTAAGGTTTTTAAAATCCCAACCCTTTTCTTTAGCTAGTTTTTGCATATGTATAAAACGTTTTTCAAAACGTTGGTTCATATTTCGCAAAGAGGATTCAGCATCAATCTGGCAATGTCTAGCAACTTGGACAAGAGAAAATAGGCAATCTCCAAGTTCATGTTCAATAGATTTAGGATCTTTTGAGTGCATAGCCTCTTTCAGTTCTTCCAATTCTTCTTCTAAATCACTAAAAACTTGCTCATTGGAATTCCAGTCAAAATTAAATATTTTAGAAATTTTTCCAACTTTCTGAGAATACATGAGGGCCGGAAGATTTTTAGGAATATCGAATCCATTTTGAAAATCGGATTTCTTTTCAGTAGCTTTTATCTGTTCCCAATTTTTTAGAACGTCTTCTGAATTGTTAACCTTTACATCACCAAAAACATGGGGATGGCGATTTATCATTTTTTTACATATAGATTCCACAACATCATTAATATCATATTCTCCAGATTCTCTTGCCATTTCACAATAAAATACAACTTGAAGTAAGAGATCTCCTAATTCACTAATGATATCTTCTTTTTCTTTACTTTCTATAGCCTCCATCAATTCATACGCCTCTTCAATAGTATGGGAGATAAGACTTTTAGGTGTCTGTTCTTTATCCCAAGGACAACCTTGAGGCCCTCTCAGGTGTTTCATTATTTGCAAAAGTGTTTCAAAACTTCTTAGATTTTCATATTTCATACAAAACCCTCTATTCTTGAAAAGGTGGAATCTTCAAAAAAAGGCTTATAAAATTGATATTTCTCCTTAAAAAAGAGTGTATAAAGAATGTGCATTTTTTTTCAAAAGAATATATAAGAGAGTCTACTTGAAGTCTATGTAGAAATGGAACTTAATTTGCAAAAAACAAGTGTAGAGTCTTTTATGAAGGTAGAAATTGTAAAAAAAGTAAGACACCGTATTCCACGTGCTTTTATTCTTTCTTGGATAAAAAGTATAAAAAAAGAGTTAGTATTAAGAGGGGAATCTGAAGTCAATAAAGATTTAACTGTTGTTTTTGTGTCAGAAAAAGAGATTAAGACATTAAATAGAAAATATAGAAATAAGAATAAGACGACTGATATTTTAAGTTTTGATCCTCTTGAAAAGAATTCTCTTGGAGAACTGGTTCTCTGTATGGATGTTTTAAAAAAGAAGTTCTATTCTTACTCGATACAATACGGAATTGGGTATATGATTTTACACGGTATCCTTCATTTATTGGGCTACTCTCATGAAGATAATTCTTCTGAGAGTCAAAAAATGTTCAAGATTCAAGATGACGTGTTTTTTAAATTATGTAAGGATAGGGGATGGCCTCTTCCTTAGATTTTTCTGACATGAAAAATGCCATTGGCGTATTAAAGTCTGTTTCTAAAGACTTAAGGGGGTTTCTTTGAAATTGATTCTAAAAAGCAGGAACTTAAAGAGGTTCTTGTAAAATTAGAAGATCCTAAAATTTGGGAAAATACGACTGAAACGCAAAATATTAATAAAAAAAGAGTTTTTTTAGAGAAATCTATTGAGGAATGGGAGAGCTTTAATAATCGAGTGGAAGATATTGATGTGCTTTTATCCATGGCTCAAGAAGAAAGTGATGAAGACTCACTCGTAGATTGTTTAAAAGAAATTAAACATTTAGAAAAAGTAGCAGAAAACCTTGAACTGAAAATCCTATTTGATGAAGAGATAGACCCTAAGAACGCCTATCTTTCCATTCATTCTGGAGCTGGGGGAACAGAGGCCTGTGATTGGGTATCTATGCTATCTCGTATGTATCAAAGATATGCAGAAAGTCAGAATTATAAAATAAGCACTTTAGAAAGAACAGACGGTGAGGAGGCGGGGATAAAATCAATTACTTTTCATGTGGAGGGTCCCTTAGCTTATGGGTATTTAAAATCTGAGACAGGGGTTCATCGGCTTGTTCGTATCAGCCCCTTTGATTCTAATGCACGAAGACATACCAGTTTTGCGGCTGTTTTTACTTGGCCTGAAATTGATGAAAATATTGAAATTGAAATACGGACTGAAGATATAAAAGTGGATACATATAGAGCTGGTGGTGCAGGGGGGCAGCATATTAATAAGACAGATTCAGCCGTTCGAATGACTCATACTCCAACAGGTATTGTTGTTCAGTGCCAAAGCGAGCGGAGTCAACATGCCAATAGAGACAAAGCTATGAAAATGCTCCGTTCTGCTCTCTATGAACGAGAAGTAGAGGCAAGGCAAAAAGAGAAGGATGAGAAAAATGCAAATAAAAAATCCAATGAGTGGGGGAGTCAAATTAGATCCTATGTTATGCATCCCTATCAGATGGTAAAAGATCACAGAACGGGTTTTGAATCGGGTCAGGTTCAAAAAATTATGGATGGAGATTTAGAAAATCTCATTGCTGCTTTTCTTAAATTAAAAAAGAAAGAGAAATAAACTTTATGGAGTTTTGGTTATCTTTAAGATATTTAACAAATAGTTCTCGTTTTTTGAACCGAACAGCATTGTTTGCTCTTACGGGATTAATTATTGGTGTTGCCATATTGGTGTTGAGCATATCTATCCTAAATGGCGTTGAAACCTACTTAAAAAAAGCTGTCATAGATACAACAGGACATATGATGGTCATAGATCGCTTTGGAACAAGCGATCCAATGGGGAAGACTTTAACAGAGCTTAAAGAGGCATCCCCTGGCATTATAAGTGCAACGCCTTTTATTCATTTAGACGCCACTATAGTTAAAAAAAGAAAAATTTCAGGGATTGTCATTGAAGGGATTCATATGGAAACCCTTCCCGAGGTATTAAATTTTCAAGAGCGATTAATTCAGGGAACATTTGATGTTTCAGACGATAGTGCTGTTTTAGGAAAAGTTATTGCAAAAAACTTTAATTTAAAAGTTGGAGATACATTTCAAATTATTTTACCCAAACCACAAAAAATTAATTCTCGTTCGTTTTCGCCAAAACATAAGAAGTTTAAGGTTAGCGGAATACTTGATTTAGGAAAGTATGAGTTTAATGAAAGGTATGTTGTTATTTCTGACACCTCAGCTCAATTTTTAGCAGAAGTTGGAAAGATGTATTCAGGATTGCGATTAAAATATGCAGATCCAGATTTTGCAAGAGGGGAAAGCCTTAAGATTATGGAAGCAGCGAGCGATAGGTATTGGGCAAAAGATTGGTTTGATGTGAGTTATAATTTTTTTTCGGCTATTCAAATTGAAAAACGAGTGATATTTGTGGTCTTATTATCCATGATCTTTATTGCGGCTTTTAATTTAAGCAGTACTTTATTTGTAAGTGTATTTACAAAATTTTCTGATATTGGAATTCTTAAAACTATGGGGTTGGGACCTAAAAGATTGAAAAGGTTATTTATTTTTCAAGGATTATTTATAGCTTTTCTGGGTTCATTTATAGGGATTGCAATGGGAATGTTATCCGCATGGGTTATATCTCAATCTGTTTGGATTGAGATTCCTGCTGAGATTTATAAATTTGATCAATTACCCGTTGACTTTAGAATTGTAGATCTCGTATCCATTTTTATGGTTTCACTAGGGATTTGTTTCTTATCAACTTTACTTCCCGCTCGCAAAGGGGCTCTTCTTTCACCTGTTAAAGGATTAAGATATGAATGATCATTTTTTAATTGATGCCCAAGGAATTGAGAAAGCCTATGGTACGGGTGAAAATAAACTTCATGTTTTAAAAGGGATTGATTTAACAATTAAAAGAAAGGAAGCCATTTGCATTCGTGGAGCTTCAGGCGCAGGGAAGAGTACGTTATTACATATTCTTGGCACATTAGATAGACCTGATGAAGGACGATTACTTTATGATGGAGAAGATATTTTTTCTTATAATGAAGAGAAGTTAGCTCAGTTTAGAAATCTAAAAATAGGATTTGTTTTTCAATTTCATTATTTATTAAATGAGTTTTCGGCTCTTGAAAACGTCATGATGCCAGGACGAATCGCTGGTGAATCGAAAAAAAAGGTAAAAGAAAGAGGACTGAGGTTATTAGAAGAACTGAAAATTGTAGATAGAAGATCTCATTATCCTAAACAATTAAGTGGTGGAGAACAACAGAGAGTGGCTATTGCTAGAGCATTGATGCAAGATCCGGAGATTTTATTTGCTGATGAGCCCACAGGGAATTTGGACACCAAAAATGGAAATAAAATTCAAGATCTGTTTTTTGAACTTCAAGAATCTAGAGGCTTAACTCTATTGGTGGTTAGTCATGACCTTAACTTTTCTTCAAGATTTTTAAGAACTTTAAACCTTGTTGATGGGATGTGGTCGACAGAAAATGGCTAGATGCGTTGCTGATATTTGATATAAATTTCCAAACCTATCAAGCCAATCTCGTAATGAAAACGAGCGAGATTGTTCTCGGCGAGGATGAAAGTAAAAACGGCGTGCTTGGGGCACATTGAAGGCATTTTTTAGACAAAGCCGAGTGCAATCGTAGCCGTTTGTAATAGAAATAGGTTTTTTGACAAGATTATTGTTTCAAGATAGGGTCGAGGTTTAGTTTTTAACTTATTGAGAATGCTTTGGATTTTTAAAAATGTTAAGATTTTTTTCGCAAATATTAATCGTTTATTTGGCTGTCTTTGGAACAGTCTTTTTTTCTTCATATGCCGTTTTTGCACAGTCTCAAAAAAGATCTTCTAATGTAGTTAGAGATTTAAAAATTGTTGGAAATAAGAAAATTGGAACACCTGCTATTAGAGAACGTATTAAATCTCAGATTGGGAAAACTTTAAATAAAAAGACAGTACGAGATGATATTGCCTCTCTATTTGAAATGGGACATTTTTATAATATTGAGGTTGAGAGTCATCCCTTAAAAAGAGGATTAAATCTCACTTATACTGTTTACGAAAAACCTTCCATTATAGAGATCAAATACATAGGTCATGATGAGTTTTCAAAAGAAGAATTAGAGGAAATCTCAGAAATAAAGCCTTATCAAATCTTAGATGAAACCAAAGTTATAAAAGCCGTTGAGAAAATAAAAAAACAGTACGAAGAAAAAGGATATTTTTTAGTTCATGTGAAATCGAAAGTTATAGATGTTAAAGAAAGGGAGACGGTACGTGTTGAGTTTCATATTTCAGAGAATGATAAGATTAAGGTAAAAAAGATTACTTTGCTAGGTAACGAAACTGTACCCAATAGTGACATCTTAGGTGCTATGGGAACTAAGGAAAAAGGGTTCTTTAGTTTTTTGACGGGGGCAGGCTCTTATCGGCAAGATATTTTTGATCGTGATATTCAAATGATTAATTACCTTTATTTTGATAGAGGTTATGTACAAGCTAAAATTAATCAACCACAGATTTATATCACACCTGATAAAAAATATGTTTATATCACTATTCGTATTGAAGAAGGTGATCTATTCAATATTGGAGAAGTCAATTTTGCAGGGGACGTTTTATTCAGTAGGGATGAGCTTATGGAAGATTTGGTTTCTCTCTCTGGAGAAACTTTCTCGTATGGGTCACTCCACAAAGATTTGGCGACTCTTCAAGCAAAATATGGTGACCTAGGTTATGCTTTTTCTAATATTATTCCGCAAACAAGTATAAGAGAGAAAGATAGATCTGTTGATATCATTTATGAAATTGATAAAGGGCAAAAAGTATATTTTGGAGAGTTTAATGTTACTGGTAATACAAAAACACGTGATAAAGTTGTTCGTCGTGAGCTTAAAATTTTTGAGGGAGAATTATATAATACAACTCGAAAAAGAGAATCTGAAGCCAATGTTCAACGCTTGGGATACTTTGAGGATGTTAAGTTTAATTTAAAAACTTCTATAGAAAAACAAGATGTTGTAGATCTTGAAATCGCAGTTAAAGAAAGAAATACAGGTAGTATTCAAGTCGGTGCGGGCTATAATTCTGCTACGGGTATGATTTTTAATGGGCAATTACAACAGTCAAATCTTTTTGGTAAAGGGCAGAGATTAGCACTGACTGTAGATCTTAATAAGACAGATTCCATTTTTAACATCAGTTTTACTGAACCTTATTTTTACGATACGAAATGGTCTTTAGGTGGGGATATTTATCGAAGAAAAATTGTCCAAACAGGAGAATATGATGAATCTGTCTTCGGTGGAGCTATACGTGTAGGGCATCCTATTTTACCTTATTTTTACGGTTTTTTGCGCTACCGTTATGACGTAACACATGTTGAGTTAGATCCTTATAATCCTAATCCTGCATTATATCCTGTTGATACGGTCAATGGCATTACAAGCTCTATTACGGGAACATTAGAATATGATAAAAGAAACGATAGATTAACTCCAACTAATGGCTTTTTTGCCAGCACATCTTTAGAACATGCTGGACTTGGAGGTGATATTTCTTATCTACGAGGTACAGGAAATATACGGTTTTATCACCCCGTATTTTGGGATATTGTTTTTCGTAGCAATATGTCCTACGGCATTATTAATGGCCTAGACTCTGATCCGCCATTTACGGAACTTTATCGTCTTGGAGGGCCGAACACACTAAGGGGTTATGACTACCGTTCAGTAGGTCTGTCATTAAATAATAAGCCCCCTGGAGGTAAGCAACAGACCTATTTTAACTTAGAGTTAGAATTTCCTTTGGTTTCTGAGACGAAAATGAGGGGGGTTGTTTTTTACGATATTGGTTATGCAGATGATAAATTGAATTTTCATAATTTTAGGAGTAATTTTGGAATAGGAGTTCGTTGGTTTTCCCCTATTGGTCCATTGCGATTTGAATGGGGATTTCCAATTAATAAACAAGCTGGGGAAGAAACAAGCGTATTTAACTTTGCCATTGGCTCCCCATTTTAAACAAAAGGAGAATATGTCATGAAAAAATTAATATTTTTAGTATTGGTAGGTTTTGCAATTAACGTAGAAGCGGAACAAAAGATTGGTTATGTTGATATGCAAGAAGCTATTCAAGCAACATCATCTGGGAAAAAGGCTAAGAAAAAATTAGAAAGTGAATTTAAAAAGAAAGAAAAACAATTAAAATCAAAGAGAGAAGATCTTCAAAAAATGCAAACCGACTTAGAAAAGAAAGCAATGGTTTTATCAGAAAAAGTTCGTGAACAAAAAACTATGGAATTTCAAAAGAATGCCTATGAATATCAGAAGTTAATGGTGGAATCTCAACAGGCTATTCAAAAAAGAGAGATAGAGTTAACGAAACCTATTTTGGAAAAACTTAAGAAAGTCATTGCGAAAGTTGCCAAAAAAGAAGGGTACAGTATTATTTTGGAAAGAGGACAGAATAATGTACTTTGGGGGAAAAAAGATCTTAATTTAACGAAAAAAGTTGTAAAGGCTTTTGAGAAGCAAAAATGATTGATATCTCTGAGATATTAAAAAGACTTCCTCATAGATATCCATTTGTTTTAGTGGATCGTGTTTTAGAATTGGATCTTAAGGAAAATGAGGGATCTTTTGTCGGCTCTAGAATTAAGACTCAAAAAAATATAACGTATAATGAGCCATTTTTTCCAGGACATTTTCCTGGCCGTCCTATTATGCCTGGAGTGTTAATTATTGAAGCTATGGCTCAATCAGCGGGTTTAATGATTTATCGACCTCCTCCAGAGGGAAGGGAATGGGAATTTTATATCTGTGGTATTAATGATGCAAAATTTAGGAAAACTGTCACTCCTGGTGATACTTTAGAAATAAGTGCCCTTACTATTAAAGACAAAAAGACATTTTTTGTCTTTTCTTGCGAGGCTAGAGTTGATGAGCATGTTGTGGCCTCTTCGGAGATTATGGCAAAAATCCTATGATACATTCTTCATCTGTTATTTCACCGAAAGCTGAAATTGGAAAAAATGTTTCAATTGGTCCTTTCTGTCATATTAGAGGTAAAGTCACTATTGGAAGCAATACAAAATTAGATGCTAATGTCACCATTGGATTTGAATCGGGGTCAGTTGAAATTGGAGAGGGAAATCGTTTTTCTCCAGGATGTGTTATAGGGTGTCCGCCACAAGATCGTTATTATAAAGATGATGATACATGTTTAACTATTGGCAATAACAATCAGTTTCGTGAGTGTGTTACAGTGAGTTTAGGGACTCAAAGAGGTGGTGGAAAAACACAAATCGGGAGTCATAATTTATTTATGGCTTACGTTCATTTTGGACATGATTGTTCTATTGGGAGCCATAATTTTATTGCAAACGCTTGTCAATTTGCAGGCAATGTCATTTTAGATAATTATATTACGATAGGTGGAATGTGTGCTTTTAATCAAAGTATACGTTTGGGAAGTTATTCATTTGTAGGTGGTCTGAGTTGTGTAAATAAGGACATTTTACCTTTTTCAATGGCTCAAGGAAACCATGCACTTATTAAAGCCACAAATAAAATAGGTTTGGAAAGAAACGGAATGTCTCCAGAAGAAATTAGTAATATTCATAAAGCTATTCGTATTTTAATGAAAGGTTCGAGTACAATTTCTGAGGGGTTAAAAAGAATAAAAGAGGAATGCATTTCTAACGATCACATAAAATATCTTATTCAATTTGTTGAGAGTACCAATAGAGGTTTAGCAAAGTGATAAAAATAGGGGTTGTTGGCGTTGGATATTTAGGTCGATTTCATGCACAGAAGTTGAAAGAAATCAAAAACGCTGAACTTGTAGGGGTTTATGATTTAGATTGGAGTCGTACGCAGTTGATAGCAGAGGAGGTTCAAACCCAACCTTATAGAGATATAGAAACGCTTTATAAAGATATTGATGCGGTTTCCATTGCAGCTCCAACAAGTTCCCATTTTGAACTTGTTCAATCTGCTTTAGAGAATAATCTCCATGTCTTTGTTGAAAAACCTATCGCTATGACAAGTAGGGAAGGGGAGATATTATCTACACTCTCTAGAGAACAGAGTAAATTATTACAGGTCGGACATATTGAGAGATTTAACCCTGTTTTTTGTTCCATAAAAGACAAGCTGGACTCATGTTCTAATTTTCATTTTAAAAGACTTGCTGAATTCAAAGAAAGAGCTTTGGATGTGGATATAGTCACAGATTTAATGATTCATGATATAGATTTATTATTAAATTTTTTAAACGAATCTCCTATAGATATAGAGGCAGTGGGAGAAAAAATCCGTACAGAAAAATATGATAAAGCCATAGTAAAGTTGTTTTTTAAAAATGAAAAAAAAGCAATTCTAGAAGCGAGTAGGGTGCACACGCAACCTTGCCGAACGATGACAGCACAAGGGGATAAGTTTTCTATATTTGCAGATTTATTGAAATCTCATTACAGAATAAAATATCTTGAGGGTGAAGAGGATTGTCATAGGGTTGAAAAAAAAGATTTGCTTTGTGAGGAATTTAGTTTTTTTATAAATTCAATTTTAAATAACGAACCTTCAATATGTAGTGGAGAAAGTGCAACAAAAAATTTAAAAATAGTGGAGAGTATTCTTGAGAATATTAATAGTAGCGGCTGAATCATCAAGCACGGAATATGCGACTCGTCTTCTTAAACACTGGAAGACATCAGGAGTAAAGATTGATGCTTTCGGTGTAGGAAATGAGGAAATGAAATCCTTAGGGTTTCAATGTTTAGGTCGCAGTGAGGAATTAGCTGTTGTTGGTATTTTTGAAGTCGTAAGGTGTTTTCATAAAATCAAACAAGTTTTTAATGCCTTAATAGATAAATTTCAAAATAGTCCTCCACAAGTTGTTCTACTTATAGATTACCCTGACTTTAATTTTGCCTTGGCTAAAAAATTAAAAAAAATTAATCCTAGGGTACCTATTCTGTACTATATTCCACCACAAATGTGGGCTTGGCGTAAAAATCGAATAAAAACTTTAAAAAAAATAGCGGATAAAATTTGTGTGATATTTCCTCATGAAATTGAATTTTATAAAGAAAATAGTTTAGAAGTTGAATATGTTGGACATCCACTGGTTGAAAATCTTGATAGCTTAAAACTATCTAAGGAAGAACGTTATGATTTACGCCAATCCTATGGAATTTCCAACAACGAACATTTAATTGGCCTTATGCCGGGGAGTCGATATTCTGAGATTAAAAATATGTTAGAGACTCAAATCAGATCAGCTTTATTTTTTAAAAAAAACAAAATTGCAGTTCTTATTGCAAAGGATATAAATCAGAGTGATATTAAAAAACAGATAAAAAAGATAACTGATCGTCAAGTTATTTGTATTAAATTAGAAACAGCTAAGATGATACAAATGTGTGACACTATTTTAGCAAAAAGTGGAACGGGGACTTTATGGGTTGCCTTAATGAAAGTACCCATGGTTATTGTGTATAAATTTAATATGTTAACGGCTTCTTTAGGGGGTATTTTTATTAAAAAACCCCGTTTTTTTGGACTTCCTAATATTATTTTAAATAAATCTATTGTTAAAGAATTATTACAAAAGGAATTTAATATCCGAAATACAGTTGATGCTCTATCTCAAATTATAAATAATGATGAGGCAAGGAGAGCACAACAAAGTGCTTTTGTTGAGATTCAAGAAAAACTGAAACGGAATGATGTGACAAAAACCATAGCTTATCATATTGAACGTCTTGCTAAAGAAAAAAGATAGAAGGGTAAAAAATGTTTAATCCTTTGAGTGCCCTTTATGGTTCTGTAATGAAATATCGCAATAGATTATTTGATCAAGGCTTTTTTAACCCCTATGTTTCTAAAATAAGAGTTGTCAGTGTAGGGAATTTAACTATGGGGGGTACTGGAAAAACCCCAATGGTCGATTTTCTTATAGCGGAATCAAAAAAACGAGGCCTTAAACCAGCTGTAATATCACGTGGTTATGGGCGAAAATCTAAAGGATTTCTTCAAGTCCATACGGATAGTCAGGTTTTAGATGTAGGGGATGAGCCTCTGATGCTTAAACGAAAGCACAGTGATATTCCCATATATTTATCAGAAAATCGTACACTAGGTATTAAAAAAATGGAGAAAGAGGAAGATGTAGATATTGTTGTAGCAGATGATGCTTTTCAACACCGATGGCTTTTTCGTGATTTTGATATTCTTATGTGGAATTGCAGTCAAAAAAATAAAAATATTTTCCCCAAGGGTTCTTTAAGGGAATCTTTTGATTCTGTTCAAAGAGCGCATCTCATTGTTTTACTGGGAAAAAAAGAGGAATGTGAAGAGTGGAGAGGGGATTTTAAAGGAAAAGAGATTGTTCATGCTCAGAAAGAATTAGGCCAACCTTATCATTTGAAAACAAAAAACCCTTGGGAAGAAAAGCCTCAAATTATTTCTTTAGTGTCTGGGATTGCCAAGCCTCTGGAGTTTGAAAAACTGATTAAAGAAAAATACAATGTAAATGTATCTCAACATCTAAAATTTAAAGATCATATAAGGTATGATAAAAAAATAATGAAAGATATTGAGAGATTGGAAGGGCCAGTTATGACCACCGAAAAAGATGCTGTTAAACTAAGTCTTTTTAAAATTAATAAAAATATTTTTGTTCAACCTATAAGTTTAAAAATTGAAATAGAACAGAGGAAATTAGATGAAATTCTTTTTGGATATCATATTTAATATACTTGCTAAAAGTATTGCCTATCTTCCTCGAAAACTTCAAATGCTTCTTGGTAAAACTCTTGGAACTTTTTTTTATGATATATTTAAAATTCGCAAAAAAGTATTAGATCAAAATCTTCTTCTAGTATTTCCCAATATGTCTCATACAGAGAGAAAAACTCTAGCTAGACAGTGTGTGCGAAATTTAGGTCAATCAGTCATTGAATATGCTAATTTGTTTCATCCTAGATCTACGTGGTTTCAAAGTTTTGTTTCTGGAAGAGGTGAAGAATATATAAGAGAAGGTTTAAAAAAGGGGAAGGGGGTATTTATTCTTGCATCTCATATGGGAGCTGGTGATTACTTAGGTTATTGGTTAGCTCAAAGATTTCCTACATACTTAATTTCCAAAAAATTTAAAAATAAGTGGCTCAATGAAATATGGTTTAAAATACGATCTCAACAGGGAATTCGTTTCATTGAAGATAAAAACAGCACTTTTGATATATTAAGGGCATTAAAAAAGAATGGAGTTATTATATTTATATTAGATCAATTTCGTCATCCTCCTTCTGGGATAAAAACTCAATTTTTTGGACATCCCACAGGTACAACTATGGGGCTTGCTACATTTGCATTAAAAACAGGTGCTGCCGTTTTCCCTGGATATAACATTCGTCAAAAAAATGGTGTTCTATTAAATATTATTGAGCCAGAGATCCCATTTGAATTAAAAGGGGATAGGAAGACAAGTGTTGGACATATGACACAAGTGTATACGGATAAAATAGAAGAAATTGTAAGAAATAATCCTACTCAGTGGATGTGGACACACCGGCGTTGGAAACCGTTTGTTGAAACATGATTCGCTTCTTTCAAGTTGTTTTAAGTATTGGAATTTTTCTTCTACAAATAAGTTGTGGAGGTAAATTAATTAAGGACGTAGAAGAAGATTTTAAACGTATTGAGTCCTTTGATCAGAAAATAAAGGTGAAAAATATTGAAAAGAAAAAAGAAAAGCCAAAGCAAAAGAAAAAAATAAGGAAAGCGATGAAACAGAAAAAAGAAGAAGTTAAGGGGAGACGTCCGCCTATAGATCCTTATAGGGTTGGTGAGTCTATAGACATGAGCCTTTCTTATTTTGGAATTAAAGCTGGAAATATGGTTTTTCAAGTTAATCCCTTTAAAGAGATCAACGGGAAAAAGTCTTATCATTTTTCAGTTACAGTGAAATCGAATAAATTATTTTCTAAATTTTATTATGTTAATAATTCTGTAGATGTCTATTTAGATTATAATTTAATGATTCCTTATAGTTTTTCTTTAAGTGTAAACGAAACAAATGAAATAAAAGAATCACGATCTTATTTTAATTGGAAAGAAAAGAAAGCCTATTTTTGGGAGAAAAAAATAAATAAGAAAAAAGAAAAGAAAGAAGAAGAATACAATTGGGATATTGTAGAATACGCACAGAGCGTTTTCTCTGCCCCTTTTTATTTACGTTCTTTACAACTATCTCCAGGAGAGGAGATAGAATACCCTATTGCTAATAAAAAAAAGAATATGTTATTAAAAGTTAAAATCTTACGAAAAGAAGAGATAAAGGTTAAGGCGGGCACTTTTAATACTGTTGTTGTAAGTCCTGAATTACAAATAGAGGGAGTTTTAAAGCAAACAAGGAAGGCTTTTATTTGGCTTACTGATGATGACAGGAAATTTATTGTAAAAATAGAGAGCGAAGCAAAGGTTGGAAAGTTAAAGGCTGAAGCTGTGTCTATTCAACCTTAGATTAAAATGTTACGGGAATGAATATTATAGCTAGACTTAAATCTATTCATAAGAAAATAAACTTCTAAAAATTAAATTCTAGAGCTAAAATATTAGTTCTATTCTAGAATTAATATAAATAGGACGATTAAGAGTTTTAGTGGATTTTTCTTACAATTTTTATATGTTTGTTTTTAGGAGAAGGGGATGAAAAGTTTATTTTTATTAAGTGTTTTTTTCATTTCATGCACTACGACCAAAAATGAAGTTTCACAAAGAAATCTAGCTACGGATGAAACACCTGTAGAAGCGGAGAGTTCAAATAAAAAATCAGAAATGTCCAAAGCTGACCGCTCAAAAGTTGCATTTCAATTTCGAGATCGTGCTTTAGAATTGGATTTTGAACTTGTTATAAAGGGACGAAATATTGCAGATTTACATAAGCTGCTTAACAATAGAGATACAGGATTAAGTGAGAAAGAATTTAAACTTATAGCAGGGCGAGGACTTCATTATCTTTTGGTTGATGCTAATTTTTTCCTGGAGGATCAGAAATTGTTTTTAGAATTTTTAGATGCTTTTCTTTTTAGCAAAAGAGTTGATCATAATGTAAGAAACAGTAGAGGAGAGACGCCATTGTTTACAGTCGCAGTTCATTATAGTGATTATCAAGGGGGAGAGCTTGTTGCAAGACGGTTTTTAAACGATCCCGATGTGGAAGTAAACGCTAGAAAATTTGATAATATTTATCAAGCGTATACGAGAACATCTTTAGATTTAGTTGCAAGTGGAGCAGAAAATTCTGTTTTTGTAGATGAATTTTTAAATAATGAAAGGGTTAAGAAAAATTTAAAATCACGTCGTAGTCCATTGACGGCAGTTATGAATGCAGTGTTTCTCTCTGCGAGCCCAGAAAATATACTTAAATTTATTAGGCATCCAGAGGTAAGATTGGATACTCGGTGGTTGGGTAAATCAATTATTGAGGCATTATTTGAAGGAAATTCTCATCTCTCTGACGCTGAAAAAATGGAATTAACAAGAGAGATTGTTGCAGAAGCTGAGGTTCGTTATCAAGCTCTTAAAGAAGCTAAAGTAAAAAAGCAGCAAAGACAAGCTTTACGAAATTTAAGGATAGAGGGAGGAAAAAAGTTAGCAGAAAATTTCACATGTCAGTATTAATCTCTTAATAGTAAAGTATAATTTATTTCTCAAGAAATGCTCTTTTAAAGTAACCAAATATCTATTTAATCTTAAGTTTTGTATGGGTTACAATCTATACCAGATTTCCTTGTTTTAAGGTTTATTATTGTTGTTTTTTATAGTTTTTTTGTTAGATTTAAGCAATCTGAAGTCAGATGAGGTTATTATAATATGAAATTTTTTGCATGTTTAATACTGATTCTTTTGTCATGTTTGATGATCAATAAAAAATCTATAGCTCAACAGGATTTAACGGGTATATATGATTATATTGGAAATTTCAGTGAAGGGTTAGCTCGCGTAAAAAAAGATGGTGAATGGGGATTTGTTAACATGCAAGGAGAAGAGGTTGTTCTTCTAGAATATAGTTGGGTCTATGGTTTTTTTGGAGAATTAGCTCTTGTTTCAAAAAATGGAAAATGGGGTTTTATTAATAGAAGGGGAGAAAAAGTTATTTCATTAGAATATGACGATGCTTATCGTCTTTCTGAAGTGTTAGCTCGTGTTAAAAAAGATGGACGATGGGAATTTCTTAAGACGGAAGTTACTTGTCTCTATTGACCTTATATTTAGGACTGTTGAAAAGGTGTCATCTACTTCGTTGCAATCACTCAAACCTTCACTCCGACGTAGGAAAAACCGTTCGGTTTAGGCTTGAACGCCTCGTAGCTGATACCTTTTCGACAGTCCTCAGCAGTCCACTAAGGGTCTACGGTGACTTCAATAGTTTCACCTCTATAAGTAAGTTCAAGTAATTCTGCTTCCGGTGCTACGTTGTTTTTGTCTAAATCTATCTGAACTGTTACAGGTTTAAATTCATCACAAGCCATTTCAGTGGCAAGAATATTAATGGATGCTCTACAAAATCCAGCAAGATTTTTTGTGAGTCGGTCAGCTTTACATGATGGAGATACATTCAATGACCCTTCAAAATAATTACAGGCATCTCCATTAATTGTTATGTATAACTGTCGATCTTCTACATAAGCACTAAAATCAGCTGCAAAAGATAAACTAGGAATAAATAAAAGAATCAATAATAGTTTTTTCATTTTTTCTTCCTTTCCTATAAGTTTGGTTAGTTTTTCTTAGTTTTTATAAAATGTCCAGATAAAGATAGGTTTTGGTAATTCGCTTAAAAAGAGAAAACCCCTTATTTTTGCGGATAAAGGCTGGGATAAAGAGGGTGGTTATCCGTGTAATGAGGGCTAAATTTAACCAATTATTTAATGTAACATAATGTATCTTATCAGAACAAAACCATCAAAAACAAACCCCTAAAAACACACAACTAATTAATATCACTAGGAAATATCAAACTCAATTCCTATCAAATCGCATATATTGCTAAAGGACATTTCTAATTTATTAGAGCCGCACCCATAATATGGAACCATCTCTTTTAGTTAGATATAAATTAGAATATCCTTATATTTATGAAAAAAATTTTCTTAACTTATATATGCACTTTATGTCTTCTTGTTGGGGGGCTTCATTTATATGTAGAAAAGCAACTTGGTCCAAATCTCAAAAAAAAACTCGAAACGGAATTGTCAAAAGTCGCAGATCCGCCTATTTCCATAGGGTCTGTTGGCATTAGCTTTTGGCCAGTCGGACTACAGGCTAAGGATCTTCAGCGAATACAAAAGGATCAAAGTTTTATTTTAAAAAAACTGATATTAGCACCTTCTTTCAAGAGTTTTTTTCAAGATAAAACCTTAATTACTCTAAAATTAAAAGGTCTAGCCATAAGATATATTCTTAAAAAATCAAAAAAAACTAATAGTGCCACATTATTTAGTGTCTTAGCCAGTATGCCGGCCCTTGAAGTCAATGTACCTTTTTTAGAAAAAAGAGAGGCTCATGTTAATTTAGATATTGTTAAGGCCAACATCCAACTCAACATCAATGATGTTTTTTACAAAATCTACGACATAGATTCCAATATACAATTAAGAAACCATACTTTAAGTGATTTTAAAATTGATCTGAAAGTTTCTAAATATCAAACAAAGTTTATTCCTATTCTTGTCACTGGAAAATATTTGTTAAACAGTGAAAGTCTACAAATAACAGAATTCACCACTGATATTTTAGAAACGTCTTTGAAGGGCAGTGGTCAGTGGAATTTAAAAACAAATTCTCGAACAGGACATATTCCCACCAATGGACAATCTATGAAAAATCTTAAAAATACTCTCCTCAATCCATTTTTCAAAGGTATAAAAAAACACATGGCGATTTCTCTTTCAATGAAGTCAGCAGAATAAACCTTCTTCGAGGACTGCCGAAAAGATATCATCTACTTCGTTGCAATCACCCAAACCTTCACTCCGACGTAGGAAAAACTACGCCTCCGTTCGGTTTGAGCTTGGACGCCTCGTATCTGATACCTTTTCGGCAGTCCTCCTAATACGAATCAAGAAAGTGTCATTCTGACATAAGGAAAACTACGTCTCCCCTGCCCTCTCTGTGTATTAAATTCATCCCCCTAAAAAGAACATTGTTTTTAATATTAAACAAAGCTAACAGTATGTTGTCTACAGGGAGAGTTTTTATGAAACCAATTTCTTTCTTTTCTCATTTTATATTTTTATTTGTTACTGTTTTTTCTCTTTTCGCCTCTGCGAAACTCAGTGATAAAGAAGAGGCTTTATTTCAAGCCATATTGAATAATAATATTCAAGCTGTAGATATGTTAATTAAAGAAGGGGTTAATGTAGACGTAAAAGCAAGAGAACGTTATCTTTATAAGACTCCTTTGCATTTGACGACATACTATAATCGTATTGAAATTGCAGAGGCTCTTATAAATGCAGGGGCTGATTTGGACGCAAAAGACAATTGGGATGGTGGAACAGCTTTACATGAAGCTGTAGATTATGGTCGTATTGAAATTGCAGAGGCTCTTATAAATGCTGGAGTCGATGTCAATGCAAGAACTAATGCTGGTTGGACACCTCTACATGAAACTACAGTACGCGGTTCTATTGAATTAACCAAAGCTCTTATAGACGCTGGAGCGGATTTAGACGCAAAAGACAACAATGGTTGGACGTCTTTACATTTGGCTGCAACAAATGATTATCTTAAGGCTGTAAACGATAATCGTATTGAAATTGCAGCGGCTCTTATAGATGCAGGAGCTGATTTGGAAGTAAAAGACAACAATGGTTGGACAGCTCTACATTGGACTGCCGCAGAAGATTCTTTCGAAGTTGCAAAAACTCTTATAGATGCCGGAGCTGATTTAAACGCAAAAGACAAGAATGGTCGAGCAGCTATAGATTTTGCACCCAATACTGAAATCAGAAATTATATAAAGGCTGCTGCATTTTATAGATTTTTCGAAGAGCAGTAACAATATAGTCGTTTACAAGGAGAGTTTTTATGAAACCAATTTCTTTCTTTTCTCATTTTGTATTTTTATTTGTTACCGCTTTTTCTCTTTCCGCCTCTGCGCAGCTCAGTAATAAAGAAGAAGCTTTATTTCAAGCCATAGAAAACAATGATATTCAAGCTGTAGATACGTTAATTAATGAATGGGTTAACTTAGAGGCAAAACATGATATTGGCTGGACACCTTTACATTGGGCTACATTAAAAAGTCATATTGAAATTGTAGAAGCTCTTATAAATGCAGGAGCTGATTTAGAAGCAAGAACTATTCACGGTAACTCTGTTGTTCCAACACCTTTATATTGGGCTGTATCTAACGATAGCATTGAAGTTGTAGAAGCTCTTATAAATGCAGGAGCTGATTTAGAAGCAAGAACTATTCACGGTAACTCTGTTGTTCCAACACCTTTATATTGGGCTGTATCTAACGATAGCATTGAAGTTGTAGAAGCTCTTATAAATGCAGGAGCTGATGTAAACACAAGAACTAATAATGGAGAGACACCTTTACATCGGGTTGCATCTAAGGATAGCATTGAAGTTGTACAAACTCTTATAAATGCAGGAGCGGATTTAGATGCAAAAGATTCTAATGGTCGAACACCTTTACATGTAGCTGCAATATATGATCATATTGAAATTGTAGAAGCTCTTATAAATGCAGGAGCGGATTTAGATGCAAAAGATTCTAATGGTCGAACACCTTTACATGTAGCTGCAATATATGATCATATTGAAATTGTAGAAGCTCTTATAAATGCAGGAGCGGATTTAGACGCAAAAGACAATTGGGGTGGTCGAACAGCTTTACATGAAGCTGCAGATTATGGTCGTACTGAAATTGCAGCGGCTCTTATAAATGCTGGAGTTGATGTCAATGCAAGAACTAATGCTGGTTGGACACCTCTACATAAAACTACAGTACGCGGTTCTATTGAAATTGCAGAAGCTCTTATAAATGCTGGAGCGGATTTAGACGCAAAAGACAACAATGGTTGGACGTCTTTACATTTGACTGCAACAAATGATTATCTTAAGGCTGTAAACGATAATCGTATTGAAATTGCAACGGCTCTTATAGATGCCGGAGCTGATTTGGAAGTAAAAGACAACAATGGTTGGACAGCTCTACATTGGACTGCCGCAGAAGATTCTTTCGAAGTTGCAAAAGCTCTTATAGATGCAGAGGTGGATTTAAAGGCGAGAACTAATAAAGGTCAAACTCCTATAGATTTTGCACCTAACACTGAAATTAGAAATTATCTACGAGCTGCTGTATTTTATAGATTTTTTGAAAGTAAATAAAGTATAGCCGTTTACAGGGAGAGTTTTTATAAAAACAATTTCTTTATTTTCTCATTTTATATTTTTATTTGTTACCATTTTTTCTACTTTCGCATCTGCACAACTCAATGATAAAGAAGAAGCCAGATTGGTTGGACACCTTTACATCTCGCTGCATACAGAGATCATATTGAAATTGCAGAAACTCTTATAGATGCAGGAGCTGATTTAGAGGCAAGGGACAATAATGGTCAAACACCTATAGAGATGACATCTAATACTGAAATCAGAAATTATTTAAAAGCTGCTGCGTTTTATAGATTTTTTGAAAAGAAATAAGCGGACTGTTAAAAAGTCTATTGTTTTATTAATAATTCAAAAGAAAGCTCTTCTGCTTTTTTAAAATCAGAAGCATAAATTCTATAAACATTGATTTTCCCAGTAGGAGTGCCACAAACTGTGATACGAAAGAGACTATCTTGACCCTTACGACGACCTAACACTTCAACCCCAACATTCTTGAGCTCTTCTTCCATACCCTCTAATCCTATTTCTTCTCCCATGTCACACTGTTTTGTTCCATCTGGTTTATAAATTTCTATCATTTGAGAATTTCTATGTTTACCCTCAGGAACACAGGGCTTAGAAGAACACTGCGTGAGAAAAAACAACAAAAATAAATAAGAAAAATACAAACGCTTACAAGAGAACATAGATGTTTCTTTCACAATCTCTTTTTTCTGCTCAAAGAAGCCTTTTCCAGTAAACCCGTAAAGCATACAGGTAACCTTCATTGGATTGAATATACAACTCCCCTGTTTTTTTATCTATTGCCGGCGGAGAAGTGATTCCACGCCCAGGGTTAAAACTAGCTACCACTTCTCCTGTACTCACATCCATAGCAATAAGAGGCCCTTTCGATTGGCCCAAGAACAACATTTGATTAAAGAAAACAGGCTGTGTTCCAATACCATTTTTTAAATTTTTAGACCAAAATGTTTTTCCAGACTTCTTATCTAAACTCAACACACGTCCATCCGTTGTAGCCACAAATAATTTACCCTCAACAACGGTCACTGAGTTTAAAATTCCAGAATTTATTTCCCATACTGTTTGACCATTAGAAACTTTTATTTTGTACAAACTGTCATCGTAGCTCCCAACATAAATATATTCTTCATCAACAACAGGAGCGACAATAATATCCGGAAAACGCTTTGATTGACTTAATTGTTTTTTCCAACGCACTTTTCCCGACTCTTTATTAAAACTCACTAACTCACCGTTAGAAAAACCAACAATGACAGAATTCCCAAACACAACAGGTGAAGATCCCCCTCGAATTAAAAGATTTTTTGCTGTACGATAGCTTTTTTGCCATTTCACACGACCTGTTTCTGCATCCAAAGCATAAAACACACTATTTCCCGATAGAAAATAAACAACCCCCTCTGAAATATAGGGCGTAGACAATGTCTCTACACGTACTGGAAACGTCCATTGAATAGTACCATTCTCGAGATTTAATTTATAAAACTGACCATCACTTGCCCCAAAATAAACAGAATTGTTATAGACAAAGACACCTGAAGTGACCCCATACTTGAGCTTAATATCCCATAATCGACTACCATTTGATCTCTTATAGGCAACAAGACTATTATGCGCACTCCCCTGCAGAATCTTATCCCCAGCAATTGTTGGTTTCATACGTTGGAAAAGACGAGGGCCTAACCGATCTTCAATTTTTGGATCTCGTGCCCATTTTTTTTCAATAACCAAAACGCGTTTTACAGAAGACGTTTTTTCAAGAAAACTACAACTTGAAAAAAACGGTAACAAAATCAGAAAAAGCATTACTTTCGTTAATGCTTGAATATCTAACTTTAAAAAATATTTAAATATATATCCCATTGTTTTCCTATAAAGAATCTTTTTGTTTTAAAAGTCTCATATACTTCTTAGCTGAACGCCCTTGAGCTGTATCTGAATAGTTCCGGTTTAAGTCGTTATAGATACGTTCAGCTTCAGCAAATTGACCCAAGGATTCATAACAAAGAGCTTGCCTTAGTAAAGATTCTGCAAAAAAAGAAGATAATGCTTTATTGGCGTTTATTTTTTGAAGAGCTGGTATAGCTTCTATACAGTTCCCCATTTCAGATTTTAAACGGGATAATCGTAAATTGAGTAAACCATAGAGGACAGAATCTCTATCTATCAATGAATCCATATCTTCTAAAACTTCAACCGCTTTTCCCTTTTCTTCATATTCAATATAAAGATCAGAAAGTGTAAAGCTAGAAAGAATACGAGCTGTTGTCTTTGGGTATTTTGAAATGATACGGTTCAGTTCTGTTATTTGTTTTCCAAAATCCTCTATTTTTTTCGTATCTAAGGACTCAGCTTTGAGTTCTTTTTCTACTTCTGAAGGTTTTTGAAGTTCTTCTAAAGATTTTTTAGCTAAAAAATAAACCTCCTGAGCCTCCAACTCAACACGGTCTAAGTGATTCTTATAAAGAGAATATCCTGCTCCTACGGCTATGAGCACTCCAACAAAGATCAATAAAGGTTTTACGTAGGGTAATAAACGACGTTGTAATGCACGAACGCCTTTAACTAAAGTATCTGGACCACGAATATCTTCCTTACTGAGCTTCTTCTTTTTCATATTTCCCCTAAATAATGAACCTTTCCTTATAGACTGGTCCATGACCAGCTTGAACACTAATACCACCGCTATAAACAATGACAACGGGCCAACCTTGATAGATATCGCCAAATTGTTCTTTAAAATATTCAACGACAAGGGCATTTGGGTTAACATATAATTTGATATGCCCATCTCCAATCCCGGCCCCAACAAGGCCATCCATATTTTCCAATTCACCCATAAGAGATTTTTTAGCCTCTCTAATACCAACTGTTTCTTCTTGGGAGGGGTCTAGAGAGTAACATTTCCCTTCAGCATAGGTAGGTAACATTAAGGCCATTGTCATTAGGGTAGATTGAGCTAGCTTTTTGTACAGTTGCACTTTTGGTGGTCTCCCTTTTTAAACCGGTCATAAACCTATAGTTTTTCAAATTTTCTAAAAGCTTTACTTTAAAAAGACCCTCTAAAGGAGTCAATAGGGGATATTTTAAAAAATAGCTTTTCATAAATGCAGCTAGGATATAGATGCAAAGAGTTATTTCCCTTTTCCAGACAATCTCACATAGTCAATTTTATTGATCCCCCTTTACCAAAAATTTTACTGTCTAGGGCATATCTGTACTATAATAGCAAAGGGGGTCCTTTTCATACGAAAAGGGAAAATTCATTATGAAGTTCTATTTATTATCTCCAATTTACTTATAACTCCTCTTCTATATGCTGATGAAGAGTTCTTTGAAGCTATTAATGACAATAACATTGCAAAAACGCAATTCATGGTTGAAACCGAGGAAGTAGACGTCAATAAACCAAACAGGGATGGACATACACCTTTGATTAAGGCCGTTTCACAAGATCCAACAATAACAAAAATACTCCTTAAGGCAAAAGCTGACCCCAACATAGGAAATTCATCAAAAGTAAAACCTCTGCATAGAGCTGCAGAAGCAGGCCATGTAGAAAATGCAGAATTATTCCTTGAAGCAGGAGCTAAAGTGGATGCCATAGATGCATGGGGAGAAACAGCCCTTATGATAGCCGTACAAAACGAAGACCCTAGAATGATACGGTTAATTCTTCGTTACAACCCTGATCTCACAATAAGCAACAATCGTGGCCAAACCGTTTTAACAATAGCTGGTAAGCATAGAAATCAAAGGATATACAAGATGCTTACAGCAAAGACAAAATCAAATCGTACTGCACGAATGCTTCATACGGTAAAAAGTGTAATCAGTACCGACATAGAGAGCGAGACTGTAGAGGAGAGGCGGCCTCAAAGATGTCCATATTAGCTTCGATTGTATCTGAACCAAGTCAATGGAACTTTCCTGACTTTCGTATTAGGAGGACTGTTGAAAAGGTGTTAGCTACAAGGCGTTCAAGCTCAAACCGAACGGAGGCGTAGTCTGTCTACGTCGGAGTGAGTGTTTGAGTGATTGCAACGAAGTAGATGACGCCTTTTCAACAGTCCGACAGACTTAAGGCGAATAATTAACCACACCTTAGTTCTTATTTTTTATAAAAATATATCTTAATGATATTCTATTATTGGGGGATAAAACTCAATGAAATATCATTCTTTAATCATCCGTACGTTTCAACTTATTCTCTTTTTCTTCTTTGCTATAAAGCATACAAATGCATCCACTCCAATTTTTCAGGAAAATACGATTTCCATAAATCCGGAAAACTCACTCACTTCTCCCCTTCTCTCTCCTCACCATTTAATTATTGGAATAGATGGTGTTCCCTATACAAGTTTTTTAAAGGCACAGGAAAACGGACTGTTCCAAAATTTTAAACAACCCTCTCGAATGATTTCTTCATTTCCCTCTCTAACTCGTATCTCATGGTCAATTATGCTTCGAAACAGTAAACACAACGGTTACCAACCAAAGCATTACCAATATTTATTAAACAGAACACTGAGTAACTCTAATAAAACTGCTTCATTTGAAAACGTTCCACAGGAAATTTTGAAGAACAAAACAATTATACATCATCATCTACCTTATTTAGGATGGACTACTGCTATTTTCAGAAAACAACTTAATAATTTTAAAAAACACTACTTAGAAAATCCCCATCCCTCTCACAGTTACTTTATTCTCTTTAGTACAACTGATAAAACTTTACATACAAGAGGTGAAGAGAAATTAATGGAATTACTCTATGATCTAAATCGTACAATTATAGACATACAGCGAGAATACAATCAAATTCATGAAGCACCACTTGCCGTGACATTAATTTCAGATCATGGAAACACTGTTGTTTCTAATTCCAAAAAAAATCAACTTCATAAAATACTTAAAAAATCTGGTTTCAAAATAACAGACAAATTAAAATCAGAAGACGATATTGTAGATACAAGTTATGGTATACTCTCTGTCGCTCCTCTTTTTATGAAAGAAAATAGAAAAATGGAGGCCTTTGAGATTATTGCAAGACAAACGGAATATGTCGATCTTGTTATTACACAATCAAAAGATGGTGGTTATCTTATAGGAAAAGAATCTGATCGTCTTGAGTTCCGTACAACAGAAGATAGAGAATCTTTCTTTATAACAGAGAGTTCGGGTGATTTACTGGGATTAGAGGCTGAAGGCATTAAAGCCCAAACATGGACTTCACAGAAAGATATTTTTCAGGCCAGTATAAAAACGTCATATCCTGATAGTTTATACCGTATTGTTGAAGGTTTTAATGATGTTCATCATCCCGCTTCCATTTTTGTAACTTTCAAAGAGGGTTATGGGCATGCGGCTTCTAGCTTTTTTAAATTCAGTCAAAAACTGTCCTGGAATAATGCTGGCACTCATGGCGGACTATTGGCTCAAGAGTCCTATGGAGTGCTTGTAAGCACTAACGATGACTTCCCACCCTATATTCCAGCAAGAGATGTTATGGACTATCTGAACCACACATTTTACTATCCCAATGTGACTTTACATCTTGAACCAACGGGTGAATTCATGCTCCGATTTGAAAACCGAAAGCTCTCTAAGGAAATAGATTCTATAGATATGGAAATTTCAGAATTCAGTTTTCAATCTGATAGATACAGTGATGTTATTTTAAAGGAAAAGATCTATTTGCCTGAGGAGAGGGATTCCTATTTGGATTGGACATCACCGATGCAACTTAAACCTGAACATTATTATCAAATATCCTTACGTGGGTTTAACGGTGTTCCTATAACAAAAACAAAGAGGTATCGATTTAAGGTTAAGGATCATACAACGAACACAAATCTCAATTTCCCCTGATTTTGAAGGATTAATGCGCTAACTTTTTCTGGAGTCTTTGCAGAGCCTTTTTAGAGAGCAGAGAAATTTTTTGGATGGATTTATTAGACGGAAATGTCTTTGATAAAAATTTGATCGGCCAAGAACTTTGAGTCAAAGAAAAGAAAAGTATCGCCATAACAATAGCTTGTAACATTTTTTGAGAAAATGTCTGTGTTTCATTCAAATAGAAAAAGAACCCCATAACAATAAAAGAAAGTAAAAGACCGATAGGGATATTTTTTAGAAATGAAGGTTTTTTTTGGACGGGTATTGTGATCTTTTGTAAAAAGCTTTCGTAACATTCAAAGCGTCGTTCTTTTTGTAAATAAAAAGTAATAACAATACCAATAGTGAGTTTAACAATAATAAATAAAGAAATAGCCATAATCAGAGTGTTTTGATCAACCCCCAGGTATTCTTGCATCTTTTCTCCAAAATAGAAAAAGGCTGAGGCCAAGTCAGTGCCGAAAATAAAAAAGTAGGTGATTAATGGCCATGCAATCGCCCATAAAGAGAGCAGTGTCATTGCCAGAATTTGCCCCCCTACACCAATTCCTCCTAAAACAATTCCCAATGAATAAAGCAACCCCTGCATGAAAATGCCGAGCATCGGACCTAATTTTCTTCCACCCAGAGAAAGGGTTTTCATCATAGCGACAATAGTGGAGAGAGTGAGTGTATTTTTGGCAGCTTTTAAACGCTGAGTGCAAGAACGTACATAATGGCAGAGAAAAGCACCCTGATTCAAAGAGAGAAAGTGTCCTGCAAATGGAGTTCTAAAAGCATGAAGAAAGGTGCCCAGAAGGATTTCTATAAGAGAAAGACTTACAGCTTTTTCAATAATAAGAGTGTCTTCTTTTGATAACGCATTCATTTCCCACTCCAGCTAAAAAGACTCTATTCAATTGTTTTTGATTTTTCAACTTGAAGGGTGAACTTGGAGAAGTGAGGTTTTTGTAGGTATTGTGTCATTTATATTCAGTCTGTTCTTATCCTTTCTATCTTGCGTCAAATAAATCTCTTTTAATAAAAATTGGACAATTTATCAAAGTATCCTTAGTTTTGTTTTTTGCTATAGGCCCGGGTGGCGAAATTGGTAGACGCACAGGACTTAAAATCCTGGGACCCTTATCCGGTCGTGCCAGTTCAAGTCTGGCTCCGGGCACCAGTTTTTTAAATTCCAAGTTAAATTTAATGAAGTCTACTTTCTGTAGTTCATAAAGTCTTTTTCATAATTTTTAAGAAACCATCCTCATTGCTGAAAATCAAGAGGGCTTATTGTTCTTAAAACTTCTTCAGAGGTGGCGGGTATTTTAAGACGGGGAAATTCTTTTTCATAGGGGGAAAGATAAGTCAGGGCATTTTGAATAGCTGTCCAAACGCTAATAGCAAGTAACAAAGGCGGCTCACCCACGGCTTTGGTTCCTCTTACGTTGGCATAATTTTCTTCATTAAAAATAAGAGAAATATGGAAATTCCGAGGAGTATCTTGAATATTAGGAATTTTGTAGGTGCTAGGCGCACAAGAAAGTAAGCGACCCTCATCATTGTAATAGAGATTTTCTGTTGTCAGCCAACCCATCCCTTGAACAAAACCTCCCGCCACCTGTCCCCTATCCAAACCTTCATTGATAGGGCGACCCAAATCCATAAGAATGTCAGCAGAATCAACCTTCACTTCTCCTGTATCTCTATCAAGAGTCACCTCTGAAAGAGCCGTTCCTTGAGTAAAATACAAAAAAGCCCTCCCCTCCCCTGTGACCTGATTAAATTGCAACCCTGGGAATTTATAATAGCCATAGTCACTTAAACTGATACGGTTAAAGTAGGCTTCGGTAACCAGTTCTTGAAAAGAAATTTTATTCTTAGGTCGATCACGATGATAGACCTTTCCTTCTTCAAAAATAATATTGAAATAACTGGCTATCCCCGAATGCCAGTCTGCTTGAGCATTGGGATCATCGCATTCCTGTTTTGGTCCATCAATTTCAACGTCTGGAGCATGACCCAAAATTGCACTCTTAGATGGCCAGTCTTCCCTTGGTAAAGTAAAAAGTTTTGAAGCCAATTCGCTCAAGCGATACTTTACTTTTCGAATAGCTAAAAGAGCTGCACTGCCGTTTAAGTCTGTTCCTGTACTAGCCGCTGTGGGTGAAGTATTCGCATTTTTATCTGTTCGGGTTGGCATAAGACGTACAATATTTGTCTCTATTCCCAGTTCACTGGCGACAAGGGCTGCTATTCTAGCATTAACCCCTTGACCCATTTCCGTCGCCCCTGTTGCAACTTGAACAGTGCCGTCTTGATGAATAAGGGTCATAGCGTTGGCTTGGTTTAGAAAACGTTTTGTAAAAGAAATTCCAAACTTAACAGCCGTTAACGACATGCCCTTGAGAAAACGTCCCTCTTTTTGATTAAATTGATCTATTAACTTTCTCTTTTGAGTGTAGTTAGATTTTTCAGCCAGCTCTTCGAAAAGTTCTGGGAGCTTATTGTTTTCAACAACTTGTCCATAGTGAGTTAAGTTCCGCTTCCCCTCTTTTTGATAAACATTGCACTTTCTAATTTCTAAAGGATCTTTTTTTAATTTATGGGCAATCTCCTCAATAATTCTCTCAATAGTTGCCACTCCTTTAGGTCCTCCAAAACCACGAAAGGCTGTATGGGGATGAAAGTTCGTCCTACAAACTCGTCCTTCAATACGTGCCGCAGGTAAGTAGTAGGCATTATCACAGTGAAACATAGCTCGCTCCATAATCGCTGTTGAAAGATCAGCATACGCTCCACCATCAGAAAAAAGTTTAATCTCTAAACCTAGAATTTGCCCGTTATCATCAAAACCAACTTTATAATCATTTTGGAAGGGATTTCTTTTTCCCGTCATTACCATATCGTCATCTCTCATAAGAACAAGACGAGCTGGACCACCAAATTTTTTTGCACATAGGGCTACATAAGCTGCAAAAGGGGTGGCTTGAGATTCCTTACCGCCAAAAGCTCCTCCCATACGTTTCACAATACAGACAACATCTTTATGATTAAGACCTAAAGATTCCGCTACAACATGCTGAGCCTCCGTAGGATGCTGACATGAGGTATGAACTTCTATCTGTCCATCTTCTAGGGGGTAGGCCACTGCACACTGTGCCTCTAGATAAAAATGATCAGCCCCTTGAATTGTAACTTGCCCTGAAATTTGGTGAGGGGCGGATGCAATAGCTGCATGGGCATCTTCTTTTTTTAAAACTTTCAAATCGCCAATAAAAGAATTTTGAGCTTTGGCTTCATCAACGCTCTTAATGGATGGAAGTTCTTCGTACTCAATTTCAACTAAAGCTTTGGCATATTGAACAGAGATTAAATCCGTACCCACCAATAGTGCAATGGGCTCTCCCACGTATTGAACAATCTCTGTTGCCAAAAGCGGTTGATCCTTAAAAATAGTTCCCCAAACATTACATTCAAAATCTTTACCGGTTAAAACACCTACAATGTTTTTTTCTTGAAGGGCTCGGTCGAAATTAATCCCTTTGATTTTAGCATGAGCTTTTGATGAGTAGATAACATCACAAAAAAGCTCATTCTTTTGAAAGGGACGATCATCAATATATTCACTCTTACCTGTTACATGAGTATGAGCATTATCATGAGGAGCGTTTTTCATTGTAAACTCCTAGCTCATTAAAAAATCGCCGAATATAATTAGAAACTAAAATACGTCTATAGGCAGCACTCCCTCTGAGATCATTTAATGGATTAAATTCTTTCTGAGCTATCTGACAAGCATCGGTAACAACTTGTTCTGTAACGGACTGCTCTAAAAGAAATTCCTCAGTGGCTTTCAAACGCAAAGGCGTAGCGGCAACCCCTCCTACGGACATCTTAATTTTTTGAATCATATTTTGCTCAAGCTCCAAAGCTATTGCGACATTGACTGTAGAGATATCCAGATCTTTACGAACACTGTTTTTATAACACTTAAAAATTACGTTTTTCTTTGGTAAAGGAAAACAAATCTTTGTCACCAGCTCCCCTGGGGCTAAAGCTGTTTTACGATAACCTGTAAAAAATTGATCGAGTTCTAAAGTTCTTTCCCCCTGAGAGGAGTTTAGAGAAATTTGACTTTCTAAAGCCAACAGAGGAGGGGCACTGTCTCCAATGGGAGAGGCGTTCACTATATTACCAACAACAGTTGCTATATTTTTAATTTGAGGGGAAGCGAAAATATCCAGATAACGAACATATTCCTCCATCTTTCCTTTAAGAAAACGTCTAAATTCTGTAATCGTTACTAAGGGACCAACCACAACTTTTTCATCACAGACATTCATTTCATAAGCGTCTTCGATTAGGCAAAGGCTCATAAGGTGAGAAAACTTTGATTTTCGTTTATTGCAAACCACACCCAGGTCCGTTGCTCCCGCAATGATTTGAACATCTTTTTTCTCATTAAGATAATTGACAGCTTCAGAATACATTTTAGGTGCAAAGAAGCTAAAATCCTCGCCCTCTAGAAAAACGCTTTCACTCGCCACACTTTGTAATTTTGCGGCTACATCATTGCTATGGTAACGCTCTTTTAAAGTTTGCTCTTTTTTAAGATTAACTGTTTGAGCGGCATCAATAATATCTTGATAACCCGTACAGCGACACAAGTTTCCTGTAAGATGATTTTTAATTTCTTTTTCATTCATTGGATGGTTTTTTTGTTTTTTTTCACACAAACCGGCTAAGGCCACAACAAAACCCGGTGTGCAAAAGCCACATTGACTGCCATTACCTTCGACCATAGCTCGTTGCACTTCATGAAAACGATCCTGATAAGAAATAGCTTCTACAGTAATAATATGACGACCATGCAAAAGAGCCACTGGTATAATGCAGGAATTCAGAGACATAAAATCAGGATTTTCTTTTAAAGGAAAACGACTGATAAGTACTGTGCACGCTCCACAGTCACCTTCTGCGCAAACAACCTTTGTTCCTGTCAGACAACTTTGATAACGCAAATAATCCGAAAGCATAAGCCGAGCAAAGTCAGGCCCCACTTCCTGGTACTGATTGTTGAGATAAAAGGCAATTGTGTTTCTACTAGACATTTTTTAAACCAATCAAAAGTAACCCTATAAGTGAACGATCTATTTAACGACCTTTACACTTAAAACCCTAAAAGACACAACCACTCTTGCGCTAAGCATTAAAAAAATATCCTGACACTCTAATTCCCTATGCATAGGATAGTTAAACTGATGGGAAGTATTTCCACTTTCAAAAAACTTTTTCCCGGGGCACTTAAAAAGGCGTGGTGGCCCATTCTTTTATTCTACACTCCCTTTCATATTCTAGGAGCGTTCATAGAGTATTCTAATGCTATTTTAAAAGAGGATGCCCCTCCCTTTGCTTGGGCAGGATCCTTTCTCTGCAATTTGTCATGGGAGCTGGTCTCCATCATATTCATCCCCTATTTTATCGCAAAAGAAGCTCGTATAGAAAATCTAGCCAAAAATGTTTTTGCGCATTGGAAGAGGCACTGGGCGCAAGTTTTTATTGAATACTTTCGCGCCACTTTAAGGGTTCTGCTCTGGTCTCTATTTTTATTGCTACCGGGATTTTACAAATATTCACGATTAGCCTTTGTACCGCTTATCACACAATTTGACCCTGAATACCTTGCCGGACATAGAGATGCCTTAAAAACTTCAGAGGAGCTGACTAAAAACTATAAAGTCCCTGTGTTTTTTATGATCTGTGGATCTTACTTGGCCCTTTATTCTATGATATTAGGCACCAGACTTTTGCTTTTTAAAATTTATCCCTTTATAGGTGTTCAGACACAAGTGACATCCACTTTATTTACAGCTTTCATTACGCTTTTTGTAAATGCACTACTTTATATTTTCGTGACAACTTATATTTTTAGCATCTATTATACTTTGGGCAATCAATCAAAAAGGAAATAAAAATGGCTCTAAGATTTCAATGGAAAGATATCCCTCATCGTGAACGCGGACTGACTTTTGATGATGTTCTTATTGTTCCCAAAAAATCCAATATTAAATCTCGAAAAGATCCCTCTTTGAAATCAAAATTAACTAAGAACACCTCACTTGATATTCCCATCGTGAGTGCCAATATGGACACGATAACAGAAAGTGATATGGCGATAGCTATGGCAAAAAAAGGTGGGCTTGGTATTATCCATCGCTTCTTACCCCTTGATGTACTTATAAAAGAAGTTCAAAAACTAAAAAACACTGCTCACAAAACGATCAGTGCTAGTATTGGTGTCAGCGGAGATTGGAAAGAACGCTCTAAAGCTCTAGTCGATGCCGGGGTCAACATTCTCACTATTGATATTGCCCATGGGCACTCCACAGCCATGGTAGAAACTTTAAAATACATTAAGGATACCTATGATGATGTGGAAGTTATTGCAGGAAATATTGCAACCCCTGAGGCCGCAGACATATTGATAGAAACGGGAGCTGACGCCATAAAAGTTGGTATTGGCCCTGGCTCTATGTGCACAACTCGAGTTATTACAGGCTGCGGTGTACCACAGTTAACCGCCATTGCTTTGTGTTCACAAGTGGCCATTGATTCCGGCGTGCCTGTTATTGCAGATGGTGGAATTAAGACATCGGGAGATATTGTAAAAGCTTTGGTCTGCGGTGCTGATACAGTGATGTTAGGATCTATGCTTGCCGGAACTATTGAAACTCCAGGGGAAATTAAAAAAGGTCATAAGGAATACAGAGGTATGGCCTCTAAGGCTGCCCAGGTCACATGGAGAGGGCAAGTTCCAGCAGGTATGGCTGCCGAGGGGGAATCTACAAAAGTTCCCGTTAAAGGCCATGTCTCTGATGTTATATCTGAAATTTGCGGAGGTATTCGCAGCGGCATGAGTTATATCAATGTGTCTTCTATTCCAGAAATGAAAGAACAGACAGAGCTTATAGAAATCAGCAGTTCTGGAACTTATGAATCTCGGGCTCATGGCCTAGGCTTATAAAAAATAAATGAATCACAACTTACAGACAACAGCTTTAAATTTTCTCAAAAATACAATTACAATAATATTATTATTTACCTCTCTTTACACACACGCTGAAGTTTTTAAATTTCATCTCTCTCAAGAGCCAGAAACAATTGATCCAGCCAATATACGAGGAAGTGATGTGAATTATTTCTATAGTATTTTATTTAAAGGTCTTTACCGTTATGACAATAAAAAAGGGTTAGTTCCTGAGGGGGCAAAGTCTTGTACTTGGAAAACGAAAAAGAAACTTATTTGTGAATTAAATCCCAAAATGTCATGGAATGATGGAACGCAAGTCAAGGCAAAGGATTACATTCGCACGCTCAGATACCTTATTGATCCCAACTCTAAAGCCAAAGAAGTGTATCAACTTTTTAATCTTAAAAATGCAGAAAAAATTTATAAGGGACAATCCAAAAAACTAGGCGTTTCAAATGCGGGCGACTTAACACTGATCTTTGAGTTTGAAAGGGAGGATCCGGAGTTTCTTTTTAAATTACTCTCCCCTATTTTTGCACCCGTTCGGCAAATTCACAAATCTCTCCCCTCTCAATTTTTATCAAACGGACCCTATTATGTAAGTCATTGGAAAAAGGGTAAAAAAATCTCACTCAAGAAAAACCCACACTACCCCAGAGGGAATACCCATCGGCCTGACATTGATGTCTTAATTGTGGAGGATGATTCTACGGCTTTAAATTTATTTGAAACAGGTTATTTGGATTTTATGAGAAGGCTTCCGACAATTGAGATTCCTCGATTTAAAAAACACAAGGGTTTTATTCAAGTGGAGTTAGCCCGTTTTGATTACATTGGTTTTGGACCAGAGCTTAAGCCCTACCCCAACCTGAGAAAGGCTCTTACTTTTGGCGTTGACTATAAGGCTTTTAAAAAACTCTTTCACGCTTTAGATCGTCCCGGGTGCCCCAGTATTCCCCTTTATTTTATGGATAAAGTTCCCTGTTATGATTTTAACTTAAAGAAGGCCAAAAAATTTCTCTCTCGAGTTAAGCCCAACATTTTAAAAAAAAGATGGAAGTTTTACTTTAGCAAATTGGGGGGGGATGATTTAAAGAGGGTGGGTGAATTTTACCAAGGGCAATGGAAGCAAAACTTAGGACTTAACGTAGAACTGGTTCCCTATGAACAGGGGCTTTATTTAGAAAAGCTAAAAAAGCAACCTCCTGCTATTTTTAGAAAGGGAATGAATTTAGATCGCCCTACATGCATAGCTGCGCTTGAACAATTTGAATCCAACTCTATAGAAAATTATATAAAGTTTATGAACCCAGAATACGACCGCTTGGTTAAAAAACTCAGGACAGAAAAAAGGGGGAAAAAGAAACTTTGCCGTAGGGCCATTGAAATCTGGATGAACAGTTATACGGGAATTCCTCAAGGGCGTATTCACTTCACTCGCATTATAAATCCCAAATTTAAGGGGTGGTCTTTCAACATAATGAATCACTTTGAGCTTGCAGACCTAAGACTTATAAAAAACTAGACAATTTATCAAATTTCTTAGGCTTTCGTACGGCCTCAGCCATTTTCCTAGCTAGAACCAATAGGCAACTCCATTACAATTATATAAACAGAGGTGAAAAGGAGCTGTGAAAATTCCTGATTGACCCTCTTTAAGATAAGCTAATTTTTTCTAAAACTTTTTTACAGCTCCTCGGTTAAAATGAGGACGCTTACTATGAGTCAGATGTTTTATATTATAGCAAAGGTCACAATTGTTACCATGCTGTTTTCTTCATCGGTTCAGGCCGTAGAAGTGGATCATTTTTCAACATATACGGCCAATGCTTCTCTAGCAAATTCCAGACAACAATTAAACTTTTCAATCAATAATAGAATAACTCAAATTTTAAACCAATTAGATGGTGGGTGTAATGAAAAACACCTCTACAAAAAACTAGGAAGACATTTCAAAAACGGATTCAACCTTGGAACTTGGCTTCGAAAAGAAGTCATCTTTAATAATCAACTGGACATGACCTCTTATACTTTTAAAGAAAGCATTTATAAAAACCTTATTCCACTCAAATTCATAAAAATTATAGGAGTTCCACTTCATCTATTCCAACCCTTCCTTGCTCAAATTCTCAGAATTGAAAATGTCTACTTGGGAACTGATAAACTTGGACACCTTCTTGGTTCTGGATTCAAATACTTTAAACGCCACCACCTCAAAGACAAACCTTTAGAACAAACTCTCATGCTAGGTTGGCAGAATGAGCATGGTTTTACAGGTTCTAGTACCACAAAAATTATTTCTTACGCAGATATGTTAGCAAATTTTAATGGTATGAGGTTTTATAACCATGTACTACAAAAGGAAGATGACATTTTAGGAGAAAATCTGGGACCCTATGTGACTTGTCAAAACTCTCGCTGGATACAAGTAAAGACAATTGACCTAGGTAATTACATTGATCACGGCCTCGATGAATCCATTAACTGTTCCCGTTTCTCTAAGAAAAAGAATAGGGTTAAGGTTCAAGAAAACATAAGGAGAACTTTAGAAGAACAGGGTATTCCCTTTGAGACCACTTGTCCACTGGCTGAGGAAGAAGTTCTGTTATGGCTAGAAGAAAAATATGGGGCTTTGAGTCCCTATCTCCTTAATTTTCAAGGACATAGTAGTTTGGACGACAAAACACCGTATCATCCCGCCCCGAAGGGTTTCTGAAAAAACATTATCTAATTCGTTTAGGACTGCCGAAAAGGTATCATCTACTTCGTTAATCTGACCGATTAAGAGTCATGGTAAAAGTTATTCACTTTAGTCTCAAAGTTTTTGTGTTCAGTTTTATTACAAACCTTATTCTTTCTATTTCTTAACCTATCTTAAAATAGAACGACGCTTTATGAGACAGATCTAGATGATCTAAGCTGATTTTTTCATGTAATGAAAATACTTTTTGTCGAAATCTTTTGGTTTACTGCCGTCCTTTTTCAAAAGTCCTGCTTTAAACCATTCATAATGTGTTGGACAAAATCCTAATTGATCAGCTTTTTTTCGACACTTGTCAGATAAGCAGGGTTTTCCTAGAGGTATAACATTGTCCACCCTATGAACTTCATCCTTAAAATAGTTTTGTTCGGGTTTATCTTTTACTTGATATTTAGGCATTAACTCCCCCTTTTTATTAAAAAATATGCCCTTAGAATGCTTTTCGGAAAAACTAAACAAGACTTTAGTCTTATCTTTAATTTCTCTGTGTCCTTGTTGTCTTATATGAATTAGGAGGACTGTCGAAAAGGTATCAGATAAGAGGCGTTCAAGCTCAAACCGAACGGAGGCGTAGTTTTTCCTACGTCGGAGTGAAGGTTTGAGTGATTGCAACGAAGTAGATGATACCTTTTCGACAGTCCTGCTATCGGCCGTCGACTTTGAGTGTCCCCCAAAGCCTCTGAGCCATACCAGTGTGTTTCTGTTTGAGTCGACCTATTTCATGAATGCGTTTTTCAGCCAGACGATCTGCGGCTTTATTCGTAGAGATATTTTCTTTTTCACTGATTTCAAAAACGTTTATAAGGTTGTCATAGATGTTTTTTGTTTGGTTCAAAGTTCTGGCCTCAGTGTAGCCTTCCAGTTCGACAAAAACATTCATAAGCCCACCGGCATTGATAACATAGTCAGGGGCATAGAGCAGACCTTGTTCTTTTAGGAGTTGTCCGTGTTTTTGTTCTGCAAGAACATTATTGGCTCCCCCTGCTATAATACGGGTTTTAAACTTATTAAGAGTTTCATCATTCACTATTGAGCCTAGGGCACATGGAGCTAGAACATCACATTCCGCAGATAAAATCTTCTCGGGGTCTACAGCTTTTACACCGTGGCGTTCTATCACATGTTTTACTTTTTCTTTATCAATATCGGACACTAAAATCTCTGCCCCTTCTTTTTCCAGGTATTGAACGAGATGCTCACCCACACTACCTAAGCCTTGGACGGCAACTTTTACTCCTTTTAAAGAATCTGTTTTTAAGGACCACTGAACACAGGCTTTAATTCCCATCAACACACCATGTGCTGTGTATGGGCTAGGATCTCCAGAGCCTCCTAGGTCTTCTGAAATACCTGTTACCCAGGGTGTTTGCATATAGACGTATTCCATATCTTTAACAGTCGTTCCTACATCCTCTGCGGTAATATATCGACCATTTAAAGAATTAACGTACTGACCAAAGGCTCTAAACATTTTCTCGGTTTTATCTTTTTTAGGGTCTCCGATAATAACAGCTTTTCCACCCCCTAAATTTAAACCCGACACGGAGGCTTTATAGGTCATACCTTTAGAGAGCCTTAGAACATCAACAAGAGCTTCTTCCTCAGAGGCATAATTCCACATTCGTGTACCGCCCAAAGCAGGACCAAGGGCTGTGTTATGAATAGCAATGATAGCTTTAAGGCCAGCCTCTTTACTGTGGCAGAAAAGAACTTCTTCATGCTCTCCATACTGTTGAATCAAATCAAATATCATCGCTTAACCACTCCTATACGAGTCAAAAATAATGAACAAATATCAAATCCCTTTCTCTATAATACAATCAAGAAAAATAAACCCTTTTATCAAAAAACTAGACAGATCATAATGCTACGAATCAAAATAGAGGTATAGGACACGCACTCTACACTTACAAGAGTAACTCTTTTCTTTAAAAATCAAAAGATCAAAAAATAATCACCTGATAAATCGTCTCATAAGAAACCACAGTTCTTTTATATTTTCTTTCTCCATTTGCATGTTAAGATTTAAGTATCGATAAATGGACACTCCATGGAGGGAGACAGTGAAATTTTTTTTAAGTTTCTTTTTGGTTTTCCTATGCTTTTTTCCAGTCGTTCATGCGAATGTCAATGGAGATGAAGACATTTATGACTTGCCTCAACTTGTTGCCGTTCAAAACCGAAAGTATTTTTTAAAGAACGGCCTGACCTTTCATGCCGATTATTTACCTTCGAACTCTATCACTCAAGGTGTTAACCTCGGGGCTTCTTTCACACACAACATAAACGACTTCGTCTCTTGGGAAGTTGCCAACTTTAATTACACCTTTTCGATGGACACTGGCTTATCAGAAAATTTAAAAAAAGATTTTGATAAAACTCTAAGACATCCCCTGTACTTTAACTTTTTTAAATATTATGTAACGACAAGTTTAGTGTATACGCCTTTTTATAGTAAGAATCTTCTCTTTAACAAGGCGTTGGTTTGGAGTGACATTAACTTTCTTGTTGGAGCTGGTGTTGGGAAATTTAGTCATTCGGGAACCAAACCTATTTTCAATCTGGGGTTTTATCTCAGATATTTTACAAGCCCAAAGACAGCTATAAAGATCGATTTCAGAGAAGTGTTATTTAAAAACTCTGACGGAAACGCAAGCCTGGGTTTAAAAGCCGTTATGGTTATCTCTATTGGCTTAGATATACAATTGGGAACCTCTCCAAAATCGACCCCTAACTTAAGTGAGGACTTCTAAATTGAAGGTATATGCTTTTCTTTTTTTCAGTGTTATTTGTAGCCCTTTACATGCACAGTACACATTGACTCCGGGAAAGAGCGACAATCCTCCCAATATAAAATCAAAAGTTCCAAAGCCCTTTAAGTATGAACCTATAAATCCTGAATTCTTTCAGTCCATCGAAGATGCCTTAAGCGACAAAGATTTTTCTCAGGCCATTGAAATGGCCACTGAAGTTATTGAAGAAGAAAAGGAAGGAACAGATGAGCGAGAGGAAGCTCATTATGCATTGGGATTAACTCTGAGCCGAATAGGACTGACGTATGGTGCCTCTCGCATTTTAAAATCTCTAGCACATAGGCGCATTGGAACAACGATTGGTTCCGCCTCTCTCTATCAATTAAATCTTATTGCACAAAACGGATTATACGCTCGTGATGAAATGGAGTTGATCTCAACAAACGAATTTGGAACTTTACATCCCCATATACAAAGTTTTGTCAGTTACCATTTAGGAATGTACAATTTAGTTCAGGGATTTAAGAATTGGGCTAACAAAGAGTTTAGAAAAATAAAAGCCAACTCCTATTGGGGACAGCAAAAGCGATATCTGACAGCATTAGGTGAAGTCGCTAGAAACCGGAGACAATCGGCTTATAAAATCTTAAAAGCTCAATATGAATCTCCCACAACTCATGAAAGAATAAAGCAAAAGGTTATAATCCAATTGGCCCGCATTTTATTTGAGAAAAAAGAATTTCATAAGGCCTTTGAGTTTTATAACGAGGCAAAACCTCCACTCAGAGAAGAGGGTCGTCTATTGTTAGAAAAGGCATGGACACTGTACTATCTTAAAAACTTCTCCAAAGCTCTTGGACTACTGGCGGCTTTAGAGGTTCCCTACTACCGTCGATCGATTGACCCTGAAATGCATGTGTTAAAAATGTTAATGTATAAACAACTCTGTCATTACAAGACTGTACAGAGTGAAGTTAAGAAATTCCATGAAGTTTTTAACCCTGCCTTAAAAGATATTAAAATGCGAAAACCTTTAAGGAAAAACCCACTGATTGCATCACATGCTCTTCTCCCCTACAAAGAGCAGGAAAAGGCCAACTTTATTCATTTGCTGCGAACAGAGCGACAGGCTTTACAAAAATGGCGAGATTATCCTTTCTACGCCAATTTGATTCAAGATTACAACAACAAAGAAAAACAAGTTATTCAAGAACTTGAAGAAAAAATAGAAAGGAACGCAAAAAAATCCGCCAAACATTTTTTAGAAATCAAGGAAGAAATTGAGTTTCTCAGTTACTCTACCAATCTTGATCAATTGCGTATTGTAAAAAGGGGGGAAAATAGATCTTATAAATCAGAGCGTATTTCTCCTATCACATTTAACTCTATCTTTTGGCCCATTAGCACTGAATATTGGAAAGACGAATTTCAAGATTACAAAGTTCTTATTAACAGTCGTTGTGATAACAAAGAAGAAGGTACGATTAAAGAGGCTTAAATGATCCGTTTGTTTATAGTGTTATCCATTTTATTTTCTCCTCCGGTGTTCGCAAAGACAAAGGGTCTTAAGGAGCTACATCGTGATCTACAAAAAATCAATAAATCCATTAATCAAACTCGTAAAAAAATGCAAACTCTCACGGACACAAACTTTTTACCCGAAACATATTTTATTTTAGCAGAACTTCTTATTAAAAAATCAAAATATCTCTATTCCATCAAGCAAATTCAAAACCCTGGGCTTGAGGAAAAGATAGAGTATCCTGAAGAAAAGTTATTAAAAGTAGAGGCTATAGAAATCTACAACAAATTTATTACCAAATTTCCCAAATCTCCTCTGCAAGATAAGGCTCTGTTTTTTATAGCGCATGAATATAGAGAGCTGGGTCAACACAAAAAAATGTCCGAAACCTATCAAAAGCTTGTCAATAAATATCCAAAGAGTAAGTACTGGTCAGAGAGCCAACTTATTCTGGCCAACCATATTTATGATACGGGAAGAAACTTTGACCGTGCTCTAACTCTCTATAGGCAAATTATAGATCGACCGACGGGTCCCTTTACTTCATTTGCTTATTACAAATCAGGTTTATGTCATGTTCAGAAAGAGCAATGGAAAAAAGCACTTTTAGCTTTTGAAAAAGCTATACAACAGAATAAGAAAACAGAAGACACAAAACTTCCTGAGATTTACAAAAAGACAAATGTCGAGAGGGATGCTCTTTTAGCAATGGTTTTACCCTATAGCGAAATAAAACGGTTAAAAAGAATGGGCTCTCAATATAAAGATCCCATAACTTATTTTCGATCCTTATCTCCTGACTTAGGAAGTTACAAAAGGGTTTTAAGAAAGTTAGCAAAGAGATTGGTTGTCAAAAAACGATATATCCTTTCTGTCCGTCTCTATACGGAGTCGTTAAAACTTTCAAAAGATTTAAACACTCGGATTGACATATTAGATTCTCTATATGTCGCAATGAAGAAAACAAAAAAGCGTTGGCCTGTTAACGGATTGATTCCTGAAATTTCCAAAACTGTCCGTCAAATAAAATATGCCTCTCAACTGGATAAAGGGAAAAAGGAATCTCACCTTAAAAAGTTTGAAGTTTTTTCTAGAGATGTGGCCACACGATTTCAAGAGAGGGCACAAAAAACACAGGAAAAGCGAGATTACCAATTGGCCATCAAAGCATACAAAACATATTTAGAAACTTTTCCGAAATCAAAACAGGCTTCCTCTATAAAGCTCAACTTAGCGGAATGTTATTACAATATAAATGATTTTATCAATGCAGCCATACAATATGAGTATGTTGGTAGGGATTCTAATTTTTCTTCAAGCCATACAAAGAAAGTGTTAAACTCAGCGATTCAATCCTACACGCAAGCCTTAAAGAATCCAGAAAACCTTGATCGGGTACAGGTTATACAGGCCAGAAACGGCATACGCTCTATGGGTTGGCTTTACATTAAAAAATACAAAAAAAATCCCATTGTTCCGGAAATTTTATTTCATATTGGAAGAACATATTATGATGAGCGTGATTTTGATAAATCTATACAATGGCTTTCACAGTACATTAAATATTACCCAAGGCATAAGGATATTGCTATAGCTGTTGATCTTATTTTAGATTCGCATAATCAAACTGAAAACTATGATGGTTTAATTCAATCCGGAACACTGATTGCTAAAAACAAATCCATAAAAAAATCTATCCGAAAAACAGCTTTAGAAATTGTAAAGCAAGCTCAATATAAGAAGATACAAATCGCATCGGGTCGCTCTTCTCCTAATTATACAAAGAACCTATTAAAATTAGCCTCTAAGTATAAGAATCCAGATATAGAGTCCAAAGCTCTGTATGAAGCTTTTTTAAATTCAAAGAAAGATTTAAAAACGGCCTACTCCTATGGGGAGCAGCTTTCTTCAAAAGACAAAAAATACGCAAAGAGTGTTATCTTTGAAATGGGTGAGATGGCTTTAAAGACAGCCGATTTTAAAAGGGCTGCTAAGTACTTTGAGATGTTTGCAAAAAAATATCCAAAAGATTCTAAAGCTAAGAAGTTACTGCAAAGTGCGGCAGAGATAAGAGAATTTATGAGGGAATTCAAATTGGCGAAGCAAAACTATCGTTATTTAAAAGATAAGAATTCAATAGCCAGGGTGGATTACTTAGCAAAGGATTGGAAATCTCTTAGAAGATCAGCCGCTCATGTCTCTGGTGTTCAAGGAAAGTATTGGAAGGGTTTGGCGATATATCACACAAGAGGTTCTAAGGCTGCCCGTTCTATTTTAAAATCCCTTTCGAATAGGAAGACAGACAATTACGAAGAAAATGCGATGGCTGCACATTCTTTATATCTTCTCTCCATGGAGCTTAAAGATAAGTATAAAAAAATACAGATGAGGCCATCTAGGGGGAAGCAGATCATTCAAAAGAAGACAAAACTTTTTGAACAATTAACCTCTCGGTGGAATGCGATTACGAAGTCGGGAAATGGGGAATGGGCCATTGCTTCTCTGTATGAGCTGGGGCACATTTACCAGGAGTTTGCTGAGTTTCTTCGAAAGACTCCTGCGCCAAAAAACTTAACTCCAGCTCAGGGTCAGGAATATAAGAAAGCCATTTCCGAGCAGGCTAAAAAATATGATTTAACGGCCACTGATTATTTCAAGCAATGCACGGCTCATGCTGAAAAGGCAGAAATTTTTACTGCATTTGCTAAGGCCTGTGTTTCGAAGGAACAAATAAAAATGGCGGGAGCAAATAACAATGAGAGGCAGCCTGCCAATATTGAGAGTTTACATCAAAAACTTTTCGAGAGCCCTCAAGATATCAATTTACTGATAAAATTGGGGCAGACGTATGCAAAAAGTAAAAATTATTTATTAGCTCTTTTAATATTAAATCGGGCTTCGGAACTTGATCCGAAAGTGGCTACACCGATAGCTTTACAGGGTATGTATTATCTTTATTTGAATGATTTTGAGTCTGCAAAGTTGAAGTTTGACCTAGCTCTTAAGAAGAATTCCAAAGACCCTACGGCTCTTTGGGGAATGGTGGGATTACTGAATGAGTTTGGTTATAAATCCAAAATCCCTTCTTTACGAAAGCAAGTCAAAAAAGCACGTCCTCTTGGGCCGGTTCATAGCTTTGTTAAAAGTGTGATGTGACATAAATTCTTTCTTGATAAAAATAAATTCTAATGATTTAACCCTTTATGACTAACACCAAGTGAAAAATTATAATTTTACCATTACAATAGTTTATAATAATATAATCTTTTAGAGAAAGTAGATAATGGACAATATTGCATATTTTATTTTAGGATTAGCTCTTCTCATCGCTGGAGCTGAACTTCTTATTAGAGAGGCTAAGGTTTTAGGTAAAAAAATTGGTTTATCGGATTTAAGTATTGGATTAACCATTGTTGCTGTTGGTACTTCTCTTCCCGAATTTGTAACCAGTTTGATCTCGGTATCCAAAGAAAGAAACGATATCGCCGTAGGAATGGTTATAGGGTCAAATATTATCAATATACTTTTAATATTGGGTTTAGGGGCTTTAATCTATCCCTTAAAACTTCAAAAGAATGCTATTTTAAACAATTGGTACTGGGCCTTTGGAGCTGTTTGTTTATTATTTTTTATGGGACCCCAATTCTCACGAATCGAGGGTCTTATATTGTCTGCCCTATTTATTGGTTTTATTTGTACCCTACCCAGACAACGTTTAAATGAAGGGATAAAATCGGAAGGCTATTGGAAACTTTTAAAAGACATAGGTTTTTTGCTTTCAGGAATGATACTGCTCTTTTTGGGAGGTGAATTCTTTTTGAGTGGTATTGTCGGTCTTATGGAAACTTTAAATATATCAGAAGCGGCCATTGGATTAACTTTGGTGGGTTTTTCTACAAATGTTCCGGAAATAGCAACCACTATTAATGCGGCAACAAAAAGAAATTCAGATATATTAGTGGGCAATATTTTGGGCTCCAATATTCAAAATATACTTATGGTTTTAGGTGGAACGGCTCTAATTTCTCCTTTTTCTTTTACAGATAATAATTTGATTCAAAACATTTATATCTTAGCCGGCGTAACGCTTTTATTATTACCTATAATTCTATTTTCTAAGAAGATGGGCAAAATTCACGGAGCTTTCTTCCTCTCCGCCGCTATACTATTCGTACTCTACACATTCTATTAATCACTCCCTTGCGGGCTTTTGAAAAGGTGTCATCTACTTCGTTGCAATCACTCAAACCTTCACTCCGACGTAGGAAAAACTACGCCTGCGTTCGGTTTGAGCTTGAACGCCTCGTATCTAACACCTTTTCAAAAGTCCGCTTAGTTCTTTAGATTAATTTTCTTTTTTTGGCTTCTCTCAAGGACTTCTAAGTGCCTGAAGGTTTCTAATTCATCTTTGAGTTTTTTTGAAGATAGGTTTTTTTAGGACATTAGGGCGGGGGGGAACTTTTCTTGAGGGATTTCAAAGCGCAGTTCTCTGAGGCGCAGGGCGTATCTCCGTTAAAGACCGTTTGTTCTAAGCTCGATTGAATCGAGCTTTATCCAGCTAACCGCTTTTAGCCTTCGGCGGAGAGACGAGCTGCGAACCCTCAGAGCTGTTTGAGCTTTTGGAAGCCCTCAAGAAAAGGTTCCCAACTCAACATAAAAAGAACCTGCACAAAGAACCAGATACAAACCGGAGCATATTCTTCTTCTTGAAAAATGCTGGTAATTTACCGATATAGCCTTAGAGGGAACCCGTGTATAGAAATAAGAAGAAGTTTACAACTCCACTGCGTATTCAGATTTATGATCAGGACAAACTTATCCTAGATCGTGAGTTTAAAGAATACCCTATTGTTATTGGACAAAATCCGAAGTCAGAGATCGTACTTCCCCACCACACATCTATAGCTCAACAACATGCTGTTATTGTAGAAAAAAAATCTCAACCACAAATATCGGCCTTATCTAAAAAAATCTATTTTCATAATAAGAAAGTAAAAACCGCTCCTGCTGTGAATGATGCTCCTATATCTATTGGTCCCTTTAAGTTTGTCTTTTACACTCTGCCGGAAAAAACACAGAACATACAAAACGAAGAAGCTCTGTATGAAGAAAAAACTGTTATTATGAATAATATAAATCTCTCCGACCAGGCTGAAGAAAAAATAGTTTCCAATGATAAACCCAATAGTAAATCAAAAATTTTAGATAAGAATTTAAATCTGGCCACTCCTCATGAATATGTCGATAAGATCAGTCCTAATGAGAGTATTTTAGAGGGAATCATTACATGGAACGGAGAAATGTACGATGTTCAACACTTTGAACTCAATGAGAAAGTGAGTGTGGGTTCAGGGCCACGGGCTGGGTTACAGCTTCCTCTTTTTAAGAAAAACTTAGATTTGGCGTTATATAATGGAGAAACCACAGAGTGCTTTGTTCCAAAGGGATCTGAGGTCACGGTAAAAAGGAATAAGTCTACTCTGACACTTCCCGATCTTCTTAAATCAAAGGTTTTAAAGGCTTGGGATGATGGGTATTTACTCACTATGAACAGATCTGACTTTGTGAGCATTGAGTTTGATAAAAGTTCATCTGTACATTTTAGATATGTTCCTATGCCGCGAAAGTTGGCTGAAAAAAACCTAACTGTCCCTGATGAGGAGATAAGAAAAACCACTCTCTATTCAGGATTAATTCATTGTTTTTTACTTCTTTTTACTTATTTTTCTAAGCCCAAAGTGCATGTTCCGAAAATTAAAAATGTTCCTGAACGTTATGCCCGACTACTGGTTAATCCACCTCAAAAGAAAGTGGAAAAACCACCCGTCCCTATTAAAAAAGAAGTTGTTGTTAAAAAACAAAGTAAACCCAAAAAGGTTGCGCTGAAGAAATCAAAGCGTTTAAAACGACTAAACAAATATCCTTTAAAGATTGAAAAGAAAAAGCCTGTGGACGTTAAAAAACTTGTAGCTGCACTTTTACCCAACTCTCTTCCTCAAAATGTTCCACCTTTATCGATAAACATTGATAAGAGTGCTAAAAAGTTAAAGTCAGTGAAGACGTCTGGAATATTAAACACTTTAGAGACCACTTCTGCGTCTGTTGAGAATGTTGGTTCTATAAATACAAAGGGTTTAAGTTCTGGAAAGAGTTACGGGATTAAGGCTTCAAGGGGTATATCGGGTTCTCGAGATATTGAGGCCTCTGTTACGGGGGAAGATCCTATTGAAGTGGGTAAGGAAGAGGGGTTGACTAAGGCTCAAGTTCGGACTGAGGTTAAGAAACACATTAATGCCATTGCTCGTTGTTATGAGCGTTCACTTTTGACAAATCCCGATCTTGCTGGGCGGGTTCAATTTGAATGGAATATTCAGCCCAATGGTCGAGTTACCACGGCTCGTGTCTCTAAGTCTGAGATGACAAACGGTGATGTTCTTTACTCGTGTGTGACGTCTATTATACGCAACATGCAATTTCCTGAGGCCAAAAATGGGCAATCTACACCTGCAAATGTAGGATTTCCATTTGGCAGAATGCAATAGACAGACGTCTAGATGTCAGATCCTCATTAGCCCTCTGAATGTCTCTCCTATAGAATAATAAGTGCTATGCTTGAGGCGATTTTAGATCAGTTACGAGAACCTGAATTAGTGATGTGGCTTATAGCCATATGTTCTATGTTAGGGGTTGCGATTACTTTGGAGCGCATCACTGTTATTAAAAGAGCTGCGGCGATTTCAAAAGAAAATTTATTGAACCATATAAATTCTTACATTCTTCAGGGAAATTTAGAAAAGGCGATTTCTATCTGTTCACAGACTAAGACACCTTTAACGAATATTATTCGAACGGGGCTTGTTCAGGTGGCTAATGGAAAGAATGAGGAAGAGGTTCAAACGGCTATGGACTCTGTTGCGTTGAATGAAATTCCTAAGATTGAAAAAAGAATTAATTATCTTTCTACCCTATCGAATTTAGCCACACTTTTGGGTCTTTTGGGAACGGTTAAGGGTCTTATTGGAGCGTTTGCTGCTGTGGCAAATGTTGCTCCAGCGGAAAAGGCGGCACTTTTGTCAAATTCTATTTCGATTGCGATGAGTACAACGGCTTTTGGTTTAATGGTAGCCATACCTTTATTGGCAGTTTATGGTTGGTTAAATTCTTGGGGACAAAACGTTGTTGATGACATACATGAGGCAAGTGTAACAACATTAAACTTTGTTCTAACAAACCGTGAAAAAATATCTGGATAAGAAAAATGGCCAGAAGAAAAAAGCGATCAGAAGATGAAGAACTTAATCTGACACCTTTTATTGATCTTTTTTCCACTCTTGTGGTTTTTTTATTACTGACAGCCGTGTGGTTACAAATCAATTCTTTATCTACGAATGTGGAGAACACGGATACAAACTCAGCATCTCGGAGTTCAAAGGTCAGTCTTGCTGTTACGATTTTAAAGGATCAGATTGAAATGTCAGAGGACGATAGGGCGACTCAGTTACCTTTGAAACTGACATCTAAGGGGCTTTTAGATTCTAAGTCTTTAATTCAGGAATTAAATGAATGGCGTCAGCGTTATCCTGAGAGAAAGGATATTGTTCTTAATACACAGAACGAGATTCCTTATAGTTATATGATACAGGTGTTTGATGTTCTTGTGGGGCAAGGATGGTCAGATGTGGGGGTTAATACACAATGACGGAGCAAAAAGGACGTATCAAGCGAGTTGTTCAAGTTCCTGGGTATCATTTGTCTTCAAAGTATGATTTGGCCAAGACTCGAGAGCGTTTAACAGCTTTGGAGAGTAAGAGAAAGCAGCCGGGGTTAAATTTAGCTCCTATGATTGATATTTTCTCCATGTTGGTTATTTTTTTACTTCTTAATTTTTCATCGACGGGTGAGATATTTTTTATTTCTAAGGATTTGAGTTTACCGCAGGCTTCTCATGCCAGAAGCTTGGAAGGGTTGCCACTTCTTTCTATCACACAGAATTCCATTATTTTTGAGGCGAAGAATGTGGGTGAAAATCCTGTGTTTATTGAGGATAAGCAGGCAGAGTTACCTCAGTTGAGGTTAAAGTTACAACAAATTAAGGTTCTTCATGAGACAATATTTCCTGATAGGCCTTTTAAGGGTGAGGTTAATATTCAGGCGGACGAGTCTATACCTTTGATTTACGTAAAGCGTGTTATGAATGTTTTGATTAATGAGGGTTGGACAGGGATTAACTTTGCGGTTATTCCTTCGTCGTCTTAATTTCTTTTTGTAACTCCCGGGGCGGGTTCTGGAAGTTCTTCGATAATTTCTTTAGAAAAGTTCGTTCGAAATTTAATATAGTTTTTAAGGTCGTTTTGTTGTCGGGACAGAAAGTTAAGCCGTTCTGAATTATGAAGTTGTCCTTTGATATCTATATCTTCTAAATTGATTTTATTTTCCGCTTTTACAGAAACCGAAAAAAACAAGAACAGAATACAAAAAACCTTTTCACATTTCATACACTAAGGATATCAAATATTTTAAAATAACTCAAAAGATTCCTCTCTGTATTTTGAAACCTTGAGAGAGAAGTTTTCTCAAGGCTTCCAAATCCTCAAACAGCTCTGAGGGTACGCAGCTCGTCTCTCCCTTCGGGAGATACGCCCTGCGCCTCAGAGAACTGCGCTTTGAAATCCTTGAGAAAACTTCTCTCTCCAAACTACAAAGCAAATTCTCTAGATGTAAAATATAAATATTCCAGCTCCGCTAAATATGGAGGGCTTTCCTGAAATGAGCTTACTCTTTCTCCAACTCCGAGAGTTTTTCAAGATATTCTTTTTCATCAATAATAAATTGATTTTCACCTATTTTTTCTGCCTCTGATTTTGATAAATATCTGAGAGGATTAATTAGTTTCAGTTTCCTCCAGTATCTTATGAAACGAAAGTCCTCTTATAATTGCAGCTAGATAATGCCTACAATAACGATCCCTATCTCCACTGCCATCGTAAGTTCCATCCAAAAATTTTACGACTACTCTATTCTCCGCATCCCTCGACCAAAGTGCAAGCCCTGGCTGTCTTATAAGCCAATCTATATTTCTCAAAACATTTTCAGGATTCTCATAAGGCCTAGAACAAGAGGCAATTTTCTCTCTAATACCATTGATAAAAGTATCAACATCAAATGATGAGGCTCCTGCAATATTAGCAATAGGATCAAAGTACGTACTCTTATTTTGTCTCCGTTCAAAATATAAAGAAACTCCACTCATGAGTCCTTCGCTGGCTCCGGAGCAAGTATCTCTAGCAGAATAATTTCCTGTTCGTAAATAATCTCTAAATTTATCCTTATCAAGCTGCGTGTTAAGCATATTAAAAATCTTCTGCGGATTTCGATTGACTATGTTCGTGTGATTAGACATAAGGGTAAAAACAATTATTTCACTTTCTCTTTGAGCTAAGCACGTTCTCGATGTTTTTACGATATCATTAGATTGATTTTCAAGAACGTCACCAAGAGAGTCACCTACTTGGGCAGGTTTTCGTTTTAATTTTGATTTTAAAAATTTAACCCCAAAAAAAGAACTGACATTGGAGTTTCCCTCACGAGAGCTTATATTCTTTGTATCCATACTTGAACACGAAAAAAAGAGACATCCAGTAAAACTTATTAATATATATTTCTTTAAACTCATCTTTCACCTAACCTTTTTCTAAAGTGTACCCCCCCCCTGAATAATCAAGACCAATAATTTTCTTATATATTACAAGTACTTAAAGTGTTATGAGCCTAAGAAAATTGCACAAAGAGCAAAATACAACTCAAATGTGACATATGGTGATTGTAATAAAGCCAATGAAACTTTTTTGATTCGTATTAGGAGGACTGTCGAAAAGGTGTCAGATACGAGGCGTACAAACCGAACGGTTTTTCCTACGTCGGAGTGAGTGTTTGAGTGATTGCAACGAAGTAGATGACATTTTTTGAAAAGTCCGCTGCTACTTCGGAACTACGTAATGTTTCAATATTTGATCGTTAATCTGGATACCTCTTGGAGATCCTTTTCTCAGTTTCTGTAGCGAGTACGAGAAGACGCCGCGACCTAGTGAGTCTGACTCGGGTGTTTGTATAAAATGTACATAGATTAAGTTTTCATTTTCACGATGAACATGACTTGGAAAGTTTCCCTGTTGATCTATCGCTAAAGTTGGGTAGAGGGGTAGAACATCTTGTTTATATGTGTAACAGTTTTGACCTGTCTGTCTATTTTCAAAGACATGTTCGACACGCACATCATAAGCTGGCTGATGAGGGTCTGACACTAATGGGTTTCTATGTTGCTTGATTTGCAGACCGGCTGGTTCACGTTCTCCGTCATGACTGGATGTTACGTTAATTCCATTCATGGGTGCGCCTTTATTTTTAAACGCATAGAGTTCAATACCGTCGATAAATCCATCTAAGTCGGTATCTGGGTTTAGGGGATCTCCATTGATACGATTTCTTTCATTGGGGTTTCGGCTCACTCCACTTCTATTGACTATAAAGGCTTCTTCACAGTCTGTTAGAAGATCCAGGTCTTGATCTCTTCGGCTCATACATTGGGTTAATTTTTCTCCCAGTTGTTCTCGGCGAACAAACCAATCTGAAAATCCTCCCTCTCTACTGAAACGGCGACGAGGGTTGAGTCCACTTCTGATTTCATCTTCATCGCAGAGCCCATCTCCATCGGAATCGACACCTACTTTTCCATTTTCACAAAAGCTGGCGTTTAAGTTATAGACGACAAAGTTTTTCAAAAACCATCTTTCCCGATTTTGTCCATCGGCAATAAGATCGTTATAGTCGAGGTGCTGACGACCAGCTAAATTAATATATTCTCCTTCTCCGACTTCTGCCATTCTTCTTAAGCGCATTTCGGCTTCAAAATTTCTTCGACCGTAATAAGCTGTGCTGAGATAAATTTTACTGGTAGCAACTTGTTTTAAACTGCGCACTCTTTCTTCCAGTCCAACCACTCTATTGATATCTGTGGGTAGACCATCTGAAACAAAGAAAACCATATACGTACTACGTTGCTCCGAAGCTTCAGACATATCATCACGGATAGCATCTTCGGCCAAGCTGAGTGCAGAGCCATAGGGTGTTTGTCCAGAATCATTTTTATTTCGAATTTCATTAATCCCCGCTCTAATTTCATTAGGATCATTAGAAAACTCAGGGGTATTTTCATTTTTACCAATAAGGGCTTTAGCCTTGCCTCCATTGAAAACAATCAGGCCCCACTCCATAAATTGATTCCGTTGATGTTGATTATAGAAGGCTTCTATATTGGACGTTCTTCGAAAAGCTCCCGGGTCGGTCTCACTATTACTGCCTGATTTATCAATGATAAAAAGAAATTTTACATAATGTTGAATAACTTCTGGGGCCCGTGTACAGAAATATCCTCCATTGCCATTCACTTCTGGCGCGAAGGGATCAAGCTCAATATTTGTTGAGCATCCAAAGACAAATAAAACACAAATGGCTCTCAGAGCCCGTTGAAAAGATATCCCCATACACTATAAAATATCAGAAACAGCTTAATCTGTCGCTGGATGCCTCTCGCTTCTATACTTTGTAACTTTTATTTTTATCGTTTGGTCCTAATCTTCTTTGAAGACTTCAACCCTTGGTCGAGCCATTCTAGGGCCTCTTTACGAGAAGAAACTACGCCCTCCAGTTGGGCCTCCATTCCCCTGTCGAGCCATTCTCCAATCGACTTTCCTGAAATTCCCCGTTCTATGAGATCTTCTCCCCTTAAGTAAGATTGAGGGAGAGGTTTACAGGACGCTATTAAATCTTCAATGGGTAGTGAAACATATATTGGGTTTAACAAAATAAAAAACGAGTATAAACGCAGTGAAAAGGGCATAGAGTCTTTAGCCAGCAATCGACACCTCCTCGCCTTTGAAAGAGTGTTCCACTGAGATATTTCCCTTTGATGCTCTAGGGCTTCAGAGACGAGGCTTTCTTCTTTTTTAGAAAAGGAGTGAAAAGAAAAAAAGTGTGGCTTACAATCTTCGATTTTCAAAGTTAGAAGTAGGGCAGCTAAACACAAAAGAGGGTCGGTAAAGGGTTGATGTTGGGAGACCCACTCTTTAAACACCTTCCAGTTTTGATCGTCCATTTGATTCTCATGAAAAAGCACTTCTAATGCACCACTTTTTCTCAAAAGGTCTAACGATTTAAAGAGGTGTTGTCCTTTTAAGAGTTTTAAAAGCTCCTCTCTAATTCTCTCTGAGGATACGGATTTTACATCTGCGATGTTTGCTTTTAAAACACTGAAAGTTTTTTCTTCCAGTTGGAATCCCAGTTCTGAGACAAAGCGAAGGGCTCTTAATAGGCGCAATTTATCTTCATCAAATCGATCTTTTGGGTTTCCAATGGTTCTTATTATTTTTTGTTCAATGTCTTCCCTACCCTTTACAAAGTCATAGATTTGAGATGTTAAGGGATCATAGAAGAGGGCATTGATGGTAAAGTCTCTGCGTAGGGCATCTTCTTTCGGGGTGGAGAATTTTATACTTTCGGGGTGTCGTCCATCTTTATAGCAAAAATCACTTCTAAAGGTGGCCACATCAACGATTACATCTTCTATTTGGACTTTAATAATACCGAAGGCTTTTCCAACCGCTATGGTTTTTTCAAATAGATTTTCAATCTCATCGGGTTTCGCATCTGTAACGATATCAAAATCTTTAGGTGTTCGACCGATAAGGGCATCTCTGACACAACCCCCTGCCAACCAGGCTTTAAAGTCTTTTTCAGCGAGACTTTTAACAATTTTGAGAACTTTTTTCCAATGAGGGTGTTGAATATCCATAATTGTAAGATAGACTGATTTATAAAAAATGTCGACAAAAGGTAAGAAAAACAAAAACAACCCGTACGAGTGATAACAAAAATGATAGAAAACAAAGTGTCTGATATTTTAAAAACAAATGGGTTTAAAAAGTTTGGATTTGCCACTTTAGATAAACCTATGAGTTTTTCATTTTATAAGGAATGGATTCATAACCAACATTATGGGGACATGGAATATCTTAAGGATCATATAGAATATAAGGAAGAACCCAGTCACCTTTTAAAGAGGGCTAGATCAGGAATTGTTGTGGCTGTCGACTATGTTCCTCATCCACGGCCTCAACAAACCACGGCTTTAAAAACAGCACTGTATGCACGGGGTGAGGATTATCATCATTGGTTAAAGGCCCATCTTCAAAAAGTGATCGAGTGTTTGAAGGAAGAGTTTCCCGATCAAGGTTTTGCAGCGTTTACCGATTCCGCTCCTGTGTTAGAGAGGGATTTGGCTTATAGGGCGGGGTTGGGTTGGATTGGAAAAAACACGTGTTTGCTTTCTGAAAAGCATGGCTCTTTATTTTTTATTGGGGAAATTTACACCACATTGGATTTAGCACCCAACACGGATATTCATCCTGATCGTTGTGGGACGTGTACAAAGTGTATAGATATTTGTCCGACTCAGGCTCTCACCGCTCCCAAGTACTTAGAGGCTGATAAATGCATTTCGTATTTAACGATTGAGAGAAAATCTTTAGAGCCCAGTGGTTATGAGGAGTCTATTGGAGATTGGTATTTTGGTTGTGATCTTTGCCAAACGGTTTGTCCTTGGAACAAGAAAGTTTTTGGAGACAGGATGGATGATCAGGAGCCCACAAGAGAAGAATTGGTTAAGGATTTGCGATGGATATTGGGGGCTTCTCATAGGCAGATTTTAAAACATTTTAAGGTCACTCCGTTGAATCGTCTTTCAGCACTTCAGCATAAACGCAATGCTCTGTGTGTGATTGTTTCTTTAAATTTGAAGGAGCTTTACGAAGAGGTTGTAGAGCTTTTGAAACATCCAAAGTTGAAAGATATGGCTCTTTGGACAACTAAATCGCTTCGGTTTGTATCTGAACCAGACTAACTTTATTGTTTCAGTGGGGAGTTTTTCTCAGAAGGATTCAAAAGCTCAAACAATTCTGAGGGCCGCAGCTCGTCTCTCCGTCGAAGGCTAAAAGCGATTAGCTAGATAACGCTCGACTCAATCGAGCCTAGAACAAACGGTCGTTAACGGAGATACGCCCTGCGCCTCAGAAAACTCGTTTTGAACCCTTCTGAGAAAAACTCCCTCTGTAATGTGTCCCAAAATTTTGTCTCCTCTAACGATACGCCCTACGCTTCAGAAGACTATACTTTGAAAAAATTCTCTCTCTCCTTTAATATATCTCAACTTGATTCTTAAAGAGAAAACCGTAAAAGTGGAAAATATGAAAAGGCAGAACAGAAAAAGCTACGAACCTATAAATTCCAAATGTCTTTTTTCCAAAAAAGATCCGAAAGACAAACGGTTGGGTGATGTTGTTAAACTTATAGATGAGGGAAAGCTTTCGGAGTTAGAGAAAAACGAAGTTGTGCTATTGGGTTATCCTGATGATGAGGGTGTGGGGCTTAATGGTGGGCGTTTAGGAGCTAGTGAAGGCCCTGATAGTATCCGCAAAGAGCTTTACCGAATGACGTTAACGAAAGACTTTCCCGTTCTTAAGGATTTAGGAAACATCAATACAGAGATCCCGCTGGAGGAACGTCATGAATTGACCCAAAATGCTCTTCCAAAGGTGTTACAGGCTGAGGCGAGGTGGATTGGTTTGGGTGGGGGGCATGATTACGGTTATGCGGACGGCTCTGCTTTTTTAAAAACTGTGAAGGGTCAGCGTCCTTTGATTATTAATTTTGATGCACATTTAGATGTTAGGCCTTTGGATAAGGGTTTATCGAGCGGTACGTCTTTTTACCGTTTGCTTTCAGATTTTAAAGATTTTGATTTTTTAGAGATTGGTGTACAGGAGGAGTGTAACAGCCCTGATCACGCAGAGTGGGCACTTTCTCGGGGGGCGCATATCTTGTGGTGGGAGGATATTATCCTTTCAGGAAAGGCCCCTCACCTTCCAATTTTGGAGTTTTTAGAGCCTTGGCTGGCGGTGTCTCAAGTTCCCACATTTTTGAGCATTGATATTGATGTTTTTTCTTCGGCCTATGCTAAGGGGTGCAGTCATAGTTTACCTACGGGTTTAGATCCGATGAGTTTTATGAGGGTGCTTGAGGTGTTAAAGCAAAGGTTGAACATTCAGGTTTTGGGAATATATGAGGTGGCTCCGAAGTTAGAGGAGCCGTATACAGCTCGATTAGCGGCTCAGATTATTCATCGTTTTATAAAGTAAACCCCATTGCTAAAAATCCATTTTTAAACACTCTTCAATCAATATCTTCTGTCTCTACAGTCTATAGATAAACACACATTAGGCAATGTCGTTAATGGGTTACCGGAAAGATCGAGGTTCTTCAACGAAGAAAGTCCGAAAAAGAGTCTATCCGGTAACACGCTGAATTGGTTGTCAGAAAAATTAAGTGTTTCCAATGAAGACAAGCTGGAAAAGATTGTTTCCGGTAACATGCTTAATTGGTTATGAGAAAGATTCAGTCCCTTTAATGAAGAAAGTCCCCAAAAGATTTTCTCTGACAACATACTTAATTTATTCCTAGAAAGATCAATCGACTCCAACGAATAAAGTCCAGAGAAAATCCTTTCTGGCAATAAAGTCAATTGATTACCAGACAGAAAGAGCCATTTCAATGAAAGCAAGTTGGAAAAAATCCCCTCTGGCAAAGTGCTCAATTGGTTGTTAAAAAGGCTGAGGCTCTGCAATGAAGAAAGCTCAGAAAAGATCGATTCTGACAACGTACTCAATTGGTTGTTAGAAAGGATGAGGTTCTGTAATGAAGAAAGTCCGGAAAAAACACCCTCTACTAGCGAGATCAATTTGTTTCGATAAAGATTAAGTCTTTCCAATGAAGAGAGTCCGGAAAAGATGCCTTTTGGCAACACACCCAATTGGTTATCAAAAAGGGAAAGTTGTATCAATGAAGAGAGTCTGAAAAAGATTTTCTCTGGCAACTCACTCAATTTATTCTCAGAAAGTTTAAGCGTTGCCAGCGAAGAAAGTCCGGAAAAGACTCTCTCTGATAACACAGTTAATTGATTATTAGAAAGATCAAGCCAATTCAACGAAGAAAGTCTAAAAAACACTCTCTCTGGCAACTCACTTAATTTGTTACCAGAAATCTCAAGGATCTCTAACGAATAAAGTTCAGAAAAGACATTCTCTGGTAATAGGGTCAATTTGTTATCCACAAGGTAGAGTTTTTCCAACACAGATAGACCGGAAAAGACCTGCTCTGGCAATGTGCTTAATTTATTCTCAGAAAGATCAAGTCCTTTTAATAAAGAAAGTCCAGAAAATATCCACTCTGGCAGTTCTCTCAATTGATTACTAGAAAGTTCAAGTGTTTCCAATGAAGAAAGTCCGGAAAAGACACTCTCTGGTAACGTTTCAAATTGGTTTCCTAGAAGATCAAGTTTCTTTAACGAAAAAAGCCTTGAAAAAATCCTATTTGGCAACGCACTCAATTTATTCCTAGAAAGATCAAGCGATTCCAACGAAGAAAGCTCGAAAAACACCCATTCTGGCAGCTCTTTCAATTGGCTATAAGAAAGATCCAGCGACTCTAACGAAGATAGGCCGGAAAAATCCTCATCTTTAAGGGGTTCCAAGATAGATTGTCCTTTTAGATTTAACACTTTAATACTCTTTAAATGCTCATCTGTGACCTCTGAGCAATCCGAGAATGAAAAATGCTCTAATATCGCCAATTGAACTTGTGGAGTTCTATCGCATATATCTGCGTAGGCTGTGGAGAGAAAGATCGTTACTGCAGAAAAGGTTAAAAAGAAAAATCTCATAAATCCTCATTGAAGATGATGGGATCTTCAACGTATTACTTATGTTAGGATTTCAAAGTGATTACAAGACCTTTTGTTTTTACCTTTGTATTTCAAATAATTTTTACACTTATAGCAGAATTTACTTTAAATTCTTATAGACAAGGGGAACAGAAACAAATGATTCCATTACAAACAGTCTGAGATAAAAAATCCCTTATTGATAACAAGGAAATAGATGGCTATATGTTTTATTTAGAGTATTTTTTCATTATAAACTTATAACTTATTGAAATCACATTAGAAAATTTATTTTAAACAATTTTATTTATTGTACTATTATTCTTGGGTTTTGAGGTTTTTTCTTTGTAGTCATTGGAAGAGGTAATAAGGTATAAGGGTAGTTTATTTATATAGGTGGGGGTGGTAGTTAAGTTGGTTATAACGCCGGCCTGTCACGCCGGAGGCCGCGGGTTCGAGTCCCGTCCACCCCGCCAATTCCAATCGGATCCTTTCCGGACACATAGGTTACAAATTATTCCAAAGACATGGGTAACACTTTCGGTCCAAAAGGACACAGTCTTCCAGCGACCTTTTATGGCTGAATTATTTGTAGTTAATATACCTGCAATTAGTAAGCACCTTAAAAACATATATAATTCTAATAAGTTAGAGCGAGTTTGAACTGTTCGGAATTTCCGAACAGTTCAAAAAGAAGGGGGACGAAACATTAACCGAAGCGAGAGGAAAGTGCAGTTATTTCCATTTTGGAAACAACTGAAAATAACGGCGGAGTTCTTTAAACGCAGAGGTTAATACGATCAACTATCATTTGAAAGAGATATTAAAATCTTTGGAATTGGAGGAAAATTCAGTTATTCGAAAAATTCGAATAACTGCCAATAACGCCAAAAAATCCCTGATCAATTTCTATAATCTCGACGCCATTATTGCTGTGGTATTAAAAAAGGAACTTTTAATGATTTTGCCTTTATCCATCTTAAAGCAGAATCTTGCATCAAAGGAAATTCCTAAATATCAATTGCAAAAAATAACTTATATTATATTTGATTCTACTAATCTCGAGTATAATAGGTTACATTTATTAATTAATTTATAAAAAATAAAGGGATATCAGAATTTGAAAAAATCTAAAAACCTTTATTGTTTTGCAGATGAATCTATACATATAGATTTTGACTTCACATTAACAGCTCTCATCTTCTCTAAAACAGATCTCGAAAAGATTATTAGTGAAGTGTTAGTTAAACATGGTATGGATCCAAATAAAAAAGAATTTAAAAGTTTCCTTTGTGGTGAAAACTCTCTATATAACGATGTAAGAGAGGAGTTTAAACATATAATTAATCGAGAATCAGATATAAAAATAGGGATTATTATTTCACCAGCTATTGATAGAAAGCATTTAGGTGAAGATATTCTCCTTGGCTTTAAACAAATAGCATCACGAAACTTTCCAAAATTTTTTATAAAATTTTATATCGATGAAGGTATTTTTATAAATCAAACAAAATATAAGAAACTGGAAAAAAATATACAAGAGTCTATCTCTTTTAAAATTTATCCAGAACAAAAATCCAAAAAATAAAAGGCATTCAGATGGCTGATTTTGTAGCTAATTACTTATCTCAAAGGTTTAAATTTTTTCAAAACAAAAAATAAATGAAAAAAAGAGATCACTAGCCGTCGATGTTTTAGGATATATGAGATCTAGTTTATTAAGTGAAGAATGGACATTAGATAACTATCCTGATGCTAAATCAACGGGATTATATATTTCTCCTCATGGCTCAAAAGAACTTAAGGAAAAAAGTGAAAATGCTTTTGGAGAAGTATATTTTGGCTGTATGCATTGAATTTTCAAATTAGAGTACCTGAAAACTCATTTCTGAGAGGCGATACCTCTAGGAATCTCTTCTTGCGCCGTGAATTGACTTGCTAATTTTTGAGCTTGTACAATTTGTGGAGATGTCATTGATTTTTCTAACATATTTAATAGTTTTCCTGTGCCCCTTAAGTTTCCTTCAGCATGTGCCAAAGAAAGCCATTTATAAGCATGAACATAATTTCTCACAACGCCCTGACCCTTATAATACATCACTCCAAGATTGTTTTGTGCTTTTACATTTCCTTTATAATCCCCTAGCAAATTTTAATATTATATCGTGATAAAAACTGCAAATTTCCAATCAAACCACTATTCCTTACTGTAAAGGCAGAAAAAATGTTAAGCTAGATCTGTTGTTAGAGCGTCGCTTCAGGTATCGGCTCTCTTGTAGTAGATAAATTTTTATTCTTAATAAATGTAGTTAAATACTTCTCATCTTCACTCTTTAAATTTCTAAACTTTAATTGATATTTTCCATTAGATAAAGAAAGATTAAAATCACAAGAAACTATATGATCAGAATTTGGAAATGAAAATTCAATTTGACCTTTGTCATTAGGCACCTGAGATTGATGATGAAGAATAATAGAATTTTTAGTTATAAACTCCGCATCCAGGAAGCAGTTTCCTTTGAAATTAAAGTAAAACACAGGCTCACTATACCTTCTCTTCACATCACTCATATTAAATTCAATTATAGCAGATTGTACCTCCTAAAACATGATGCAACGGAAAAGATCTCTAAATAAACAGCGTTATGTAATTAATGAAGCCACTCTCTAAATCAATCATCTTAATTTATGCAGTTCTATTGAATTTTAAATTAAAGAAAAAGGATCTTATTCCGATAATTTAAGTATTATGGCATATAAAAAGAAAACAAAATATACAGGAAAAGGACAGACGAATCGTCTCATTAGGCAACATAAAAAAGCAGGTGGTGTTGAAGGTATATTTGGAAAAGAAGCCAAGAAACATGATGCTTCAATTGAAGTCATTGCAAATAGGGTTTTAAAAATACTACAAGAAAAATATCCATACTTGGAGTTTCGCCGAAGAACATTAATCTATAAAAAAGAAATAAACAAAAAACTAAAGTCAATAGATAAAAAAACTTGGAAAAGTTTTATTTGTAAAAAACTCAAATATTAAACCAGATGGTGGAATAATCGAAATAAAAGATAAAAAAGATTCATGGAGAATAATCTTAGTGAGTGAATCAAAACATCAAGGCAATGATATAGAGAAGATTAAATCTGGTATAAAACAGGGCAAAAATAAAGATCAAGATTTAATGGTTGCTGGTAATGCAATTGAAAGAGTTCATAAGAATATATTAGAAATTAGAAATATAATGACAAATGAAAATCACTTTCCATATGTTGTTTTTTTACAGGGGACAAATTTTGCCACTAAAGTACATTATGTGAAAAACCCAGAAGGTAGAAGAATCAAAATAGCACATAATATTGGGAGTCTAAACAGAATTGATAGAGTCACTGCAAGTAACTATGGCATGGATATAAATACTAATCATTGTAAAAACATAGAAGTAAACAACTACAAGTTGCAGGCGGCATCCCTATACTTCCAATGCACCCCTTGGTCGCCTAAGATTATGGAAAGAATCATGCTTGATATTGCAGAAACCTCCTTAGAAATCCTTAGTCTATAATAATGAATCTTCAGAACAACTTCTAGATACTACTTCTTTAATTGCTTTTTTAGATTTTTTTCTAGTCCATGTTGTTTGTGCTTGTTTATTTTTCTCGGATTTATTTTTTTTACTACTTTGAAATAATGGATGTTTAAATTGTTCTCTCTCGCAAAGGACTTTAAAAGAATTTAAAGGAACTTTATTCTTTATTTGCTCAAGGTGATTTTCAAAATATCTAAATATTTCTTTGTTTGCATCCACGCTAATACTATGCCTCCCTTCTTCAATAGCCACCCTTGAAGTTACCGCACTTCCAGCAAAGAAATCTAAAACGATTGAATTGGAAGCTGACATTGATTTAATAATTCTTCTAATTAGCTCAACAGGTTTTTGTGTTGGGTGCCCTACTCTTTCTTTTGAGTTGCCATTTAATCTATTAATTTTCCAAACATTGGTGGGATTTCGACCTTTTTCTACATTTTCTGCCCTTAACCTTTTGTCTTTAAGATAGGTTTGTTTTGTTTTTTCATCGTATGGCTCACGAACAGAATCAAGATCAAAGTAATACTTTTTTGTTTTTCCAAACCATGCAATCTCTTCATGCCTGTTAGCAAAAAATCGGTGTGCACTCATCCCATTTGGATAATTCCAAACAATAAAATTGACTAATCTCATTTTACTAGAAGTTCTCATATGCTGAATTATACTGAGAAGATCACCAGAGCCAGATTCATCTTGATATTGTAAGCCTCCAAATATTACAATATTCCCTGTAGGCAAAAGTACTCTTTCAGCTTCCTTTAACCAAGTATCACACCAGTCGATATAATTTTTATGCTCATCCCAATCAGCCATTAAAATATTATACGGAGGATCACAGATAATTAACTGGATACTATTGTCTGGAACTGTTTTTAAAAATTTAAAACAGTCATTATTTAAAATAAGGTGTTTTGTCTGTTTTGATTTTTCATTCCAATTAAGAAGATTAAAAGAAGAATGTTTCTCTCCTTCTCTATTCATTTTGTTAATTGAATACAATCCAGAGTTTCTGTGCGATCTATTTGCCATTTATCTCTCTTTTTAGTTATCTTCGTACTAATTGGGTTTTTAGGTACTAATCAATAAAAGTATAGAATGGTCGAAATAAAAGGCCAACACTTTTTTATAAGAAATTTAAAACAGTACAGGTATAGCAATGAAACAGCTTCAAATTATATAAGCGATAATATGCTTGAAACAAATTCAAGAGCCAGGAACCCTCCAAAAGACTGAATTACGGCTTTCACAGTCTATTTTTTAGATTTTTATCTACCCAAAGAGGGGGCGTTCATGATACATGTTATGAAATGGTAATAATAGAATAAAAAATATATCAAAACTCTTATTTCTGAGAAGCAATGCCTCTATGAACCTCTTCTTACACTGTGAATTGATTTGCTAATTTTTGAGCTTGTGCAATTTGTGGAGATGTCATTGATTTTTCTAACATATTTAATAGTTTTCCTGTGCCCCTTAAGTTTCCTTCAGCATGTGCCAAAGAAAGCCATTTATAAGCATGAACATAATTTCTCTCAACTCCCTGACCTTTATAATACATCACTCCAAAAAGATATTGAACAGTTCCATCTCCATGGTTGGCTTTAGCTCTTAGAGCTTGCTTATAAATGGAACCATAAGCCTGTAATGAAAAAAACAGAGGTAAAATGAGAAGAACTTTTACGATTCTCATCTCAAAAAACTTTTTGGTAAGATAAGGGTATCTTTTGAAAAAATTCCGTCTACTGTTTCAAAAAAAGACAGTTTATCAGAATATATAGAGAATAAACTTAAGAGAGATGTCTACGCTTTACGGCTATTCAATGAATCACTATACACAGAGCCGATATTATACACCTGTAGAAAGGTACATTTCATTAGCATCTATAGATGCGACCGAGATTTCTTCAAGAACTTCTTCTTGGTTTTCAATATGGTTTACGACAACTTTTATATCCTTTGTAAGCTGAAAAATTTCTCTATTATTTTTTAATTCAAGCTTTTTGAATATGACTTTAAAATCTTCATTTTTGCTTCTTTTTTTACTTGTTTCTTTCATCTTTACACAACCTATGGTTTATATGCTTGCTAAATCCGCAGTCTCACCTACACTATGAGTAAGACTAGCACTCTTGAGCCTTTTGCCCCCCATATCTATCAGTCCTGTTTTTGAATTTATCTTATGACCCGAATTTCTCAATGCAATTATAATATCAGCTAAATGAATGTTATCTACTTTCATATTATTTCTAAGAGCCTCGATAAGGATAGAGGCATATAAATAACTTGGGTTTATTTTTTCCTGTGATCTAATATTTTTAATTGCAAATCTAATAAGATACTTCAAATCAGCTTCTATAAGAGGTTTTGTGTTTTTTAAATCAATGTTATTAATAGGCTTTTGAACCGTAATAATAAGATCAACTGTAGCAATTTTTTCTTTACCTGAACTAAGTCCCTTAACTGACCTTTGTCCTTTATCAAGTATTGCCACATGGCATGGATTAGGAAGAAAACCAGATTCCCTCAGAGAATTTTGAACAATAGCCCATGTTGAACCACTGCTGTTACCAAAGACTACAGACATATAACCGCCAGCCTTTAAAGCTCTAAATGCTTCCCTAAAAGAATCTTTCAATATGTTAAAATATCGCTTTTCTGCACCCTCTTTTTTCTTATTGAAAGTATGAATAACAGCTTCTACCTTATCATCGGTCTTTTTACCCAACCAAGCTTCATGAAACAGGTTCATATCAGCATAGAAAATATTACTACCAAATGGAGGATCAATAAAAATGTAATCTATAGATTCATCGTTTAAATGCTTACATTGATTAGCTGATGCCAACTTGTATTCAAATTTACATTTATTAGATATAAGGTTTTCGTCATAAATAACTTTAGCTGATCTAATGGACGCAGTTACTTTTCTCTCAAAAAGCTCAAATATATTCCATTCGTAAAAGACAGGAGAAATATAGTATGTTTGATTTTGAGCATTTAATGGCCTTTTATGACTCCATTGGTATCTTTTAGAAGATCTTGTTAAAATCGCTGTAAATGAGAAAAGAAGTTTCTTTTGTATTCTTTTATCTTTTACTTTATTTATCTGACTCCATAATTCATAAAGCGCAATAGCATTTCTGGAAGAAAAAAAGCTTTTTGTCTCAAGTAAACTAGCTTTTTTCAGTGCAGATCGAGTATACATTTCTCGGTAGGAATCAATAATATAGCTAGGTATTTTTTCTTGCCTCTTATCTTTAGAAGCCTGTTTAATTCTTTTTAAATCTATATCTGATACCTCTTGCTCAATTTGTTTACCGTTTTCACCAATAACAACAACACGGACAGGCTTTTCACCAACTCTTTTCCATGATCTTTTGATAAAAGGAGTATCACAATAAGCACATGATTTAGGTATCTCTCCATTTTTCCCAACTTCTTCAAAGTATACTAATTTTCTTTCACAATCAGGACATTGGTAAATAAACGACCAAATAGTCCGAATAAGCTCTAACTCCTTTTTATCTGAAGCTCTCTTTGTTTTATAAATAAACCCTACATTTTCTTTTGCCTTCTTGATAACTTCATCAGCTATTTTTTGAAATTTTTCTTCATCGACAACGGTTGAAAGACCCGTCCCTACATGCTGACCTAAAACTGAAATATCGCTGATAACTGCGTTTCTCCCAGACATAATTGCAGCAATTCCAGTCATGCCAGAGCCCGCAAAAATATCGGCAATAGTGTCCCCAGGCTTCGAAAAGGCTTCAATAAATGGAATAATAGCTCCGTATGGAATTTTAGTGAGATAGGCGTGAGTATTATATATTGGATCAGTTCTAGGTACGCTAATAACTGATGGAAGATTTTTAACATTTTTATTAAAGCTTCTGGCCATCCTATGTAGAAGTAGCTATTTACTAGAAACATTTACATCAAAGTAATAGGGTAGAGTATTGGAATATAATTTATTTCTCGTATTTAGTAACGTGTCTACTTTAGCTCTAATTAGGCTACCACATTCCCTTTAAAGTATACTTTTACAAACAACTAAGATTAGCAATGTCCACAGTTGTCAAATGACTATCTTTAATTAGACCTGCAGTGTACCTCTGGAAATAGCTGCTGTGAATGGACATATTGAGACAGTTGAGAAACTATTAGCAGCTGGTGCAGTTGTCAACCACCAGAACAAGGTGATACCACAGAGTTAGTCTGAGCTAACAAGTAGTAAGACCTTCCACTGTCTCAGTGGCAGCTGATGTTGTCACTGACTCACTGTAATGTATGTCCTCTACAGTATGGTGTGACTCCAGTCTACTGTGCCTCCGGGAAGGGCCATTCAGCTGCTGTAGTTCAACTACTGATAGAGAATGGAGCTGATATCACTCTCTGTAATGAGGTATGATCTGGTACATACATTTCTGTTATTCTGTTATTGAAAGCAAGTAATGTTAAAAATTAATGATGTAACAAAGAAGGAGGCAGTAATGTGCCAACACTTGGTACACTGTAGAACTAAACATTATTTTTGCTGACAGCATTAATGAAATGTTAGCATGAAGGTGATGAGGTTAGTAGTTTGGCAGAGTTGAATGGTCATATAGTTAGAAATGTTTTCCCATTGTGTGTGCAAAAGTTTGTCCACATTGTAAGTATTAGTTGTAGCATTCCTAGAAGGTATGTTGCTGGTTTATTCCACCCAACTTTTGAGGGCAGAATAAGCTGCAACATACTTCCTAGGCATGCTATAATGGTTTTATTGCCAATTGAGTCAGAATTGTGTTGCTGCAAGTACTTTTTCTATGGTAACATAACATCAAACAACCAGTTTTGAAAGGCTTAGTTCCGGTCTTTTCCTCCTCGGATCTGCCGGATTGCGTAATCAGCGCTTGCTTTCTTCCGAGACCTGAAACTACAGCACTTGTGAGAGTGTAGGGTAAAGCTATGTCTGTGTGTCTGTGTTTACTCTTTGCTAGTGTCCGGCAATCTTGACTCTCTCAGGGAAAGAGCCTGGCTCATCAGACTGTTCTTAGCCACTTGCATGTTCTCTGCAAGTACTAACCCCACCACATTCCAAGTTAACAATTCAATTACATGTTTTTAATCAACAAAAAACACCCGCTGCTAATTTAAGAATGTGTAGTATCTCAAACACTGTAGTAGGCATGGATCTGAAACTTTGCACACACACACACCTATGTAAGCTTTGATGGTCTAACATGCACTCAAGTGTTGCAAACAGTGTAATTTACATGTAAACAACAACAAACCTCACACTAAATTACAAGGAAGATACGTACTTCTGGACATAACTGTAAACAATTTTACATAATATATGTAAGCAACAGCATACTCAATCAACATAATAATTACAATGAGGAAATGGAAATAACGGATGATGCTTATAACCTTCCAACTTTGCCCAAGTACTAGCCCTATCCCACCATTACTATTGTACACCTGGTGACTGCATCTGGTGTGCATGCATGCAGCAAAAGAATTAAGGTGACTAAAAAATAGAAATTCTCTGAATAAAAAAGGAAGGGATATATGGAGTAAGAGAAAGGTATGTCTGTAATGTAGTAGCACAACAGTTCATGTGAGACAAGAAACGTGTGGATGTGGCCCTGCCTTTCCATCTAAAACGTATGCACAGTTTAGCAGCATTGTGTAAGCAGAAAATAGTGCAAATGGTGAGCATCTGTCTTTGTTAAAACAGATGTATATGCTCGTAGAGAAAACTTGCTCACAGCTGGCAGAAACTAGCAATCATGGTGACATTATGGCTTAGCCATTGCTGTCAAATTTACGATAGAATGAGATATGAGAGAGCCAGAGCCTGCCACTCTATATATTGCACTATGCATAGGCTGGGTGTGGTTCTTGAATACTAGCTACTACTACTCAACTAATTACAGAATATATGATATCTCACTGTACAGAATGGTCTCACTCCGGTCTATGTGGCCAGTCAGTATGGACACACTAATGTAGTGGATGTTCTGCTGAAAGCTGGAGCTGATGTCAATGAAAACGTTGCTGAGGTACTACTTCTGCTTTTGATACTGGTGTTTAACAATGACTGATTTTATATTTTGTGTGCCATGCACATGTCATATATACACTTGCATATAGTGATATACACAATAAAAGGCCTTCAGTAACTTTGTGATGTTTCCTAAAACAGGAAAAAAATACTGATTCGTCACTGTAATTATTGACTTTTCAATTAGGTGTGTATAAGAAGTTGCTACATAGTTGTTTCAGAAAAAAAATTATTATTTATACAAAGGAGATATATGAAGCTATAGACACCAGATATGCATTACTCAATACTCCTCAGATTCAATGTAAAACATGAACATGCATTTTGGCATGTCAGTGTGTTTGCACATAGCAACAGACATATTGTGTGAGGTGTTTGATTAGTTGCAGAGACACAATGTACTCTAACCCTCACTGCACATGTTTATCATGAGGGTAGGGAATGTAGAAGTAGCTATTTACTAGAAACATTTACATCAAAGTAATGGGGTAGAGTATTGGAATGCAATTTTTTTCTCGTATTTAGTAACGTGTCTACTTTAGCTCTTATTAGGCTGCCACAATCCCTTTAAAGTATACTTTTACAAACAATTAAGATTAGCAGTGTCCACAGTTGTCAAATGACTATCTTTAATTAGATCTGCTGTGTACCTCTGGGAGTAGCTGCTGAGAATGGACATATTGAGACAGTTGAGAAACTATTAGCAGCTGGTGCAGTTGTCAACCACCAGAACAAGGTGATACCACAGAGTTAGTCTGAGCTAACAAGTAGTAAGACCTTCCACTGTCTCAGTGGCAGCTGATGTTGTCACTGACTCACTGTAATGTATGTCCTTTACAGAATGGTGGGACTCCAGTCTACTATGCCTCCCTGAAGGGTCATTCAGCTGTAGTTCAACTACTGATAGAGAATGGAGCTGATATCACTCTCTGTGATGAGGTATGATCTGGTACATTCATTTCTGTTATTGAAAGCAAGCCAAATGTAATGTTCCAATCCAGACAGCTACATAAATATTTATGATGTAACAATAAAGAGGCAGTAATGTACCAACACTTGGTGCACTGTGAAGCTACATTAGAACTAGACATTATTGCAGTATTGCTGACAACATTAATGAAATGCTGACATGAAGGTGATGGGGTTGGTCAAAGTTAGATTGTCGTACTTAGAAATGTTTTTGCATTGTGTGTGCAAAGGTTTCTCCACATTGTAATGTGTTTTGAAGGAATTTACATTCAACATTATAAAGATGTGAGTGCAAGTTGGAGGGTTGATAGTGAGACATCATGCACACTGTGGAATGTATTTTGAAGGAGTTTATTGTAGTTTACATGTAAAGTATATTGTTTTCAAACATGTGAGTGCATGTTGGAGGATTGATAGAGACATCAGGCACACTGTGTGATGTGTGAGATGGACATAGGGGATAGGTAACACAAAGGTATGCAGTACGAGTATAACACAGTGTATGTAGTACAAGGCCATAAGGGTTACTGTACCTCTCTTTGTGGAACATATCCAGGAATAATAATACACCGTGTTTATTTGAAATTTAGAGCTGTTTATTCAACAAAACTATGCTGAGGGTTTTGCATTTTGGTGCTCTAGTCTTCTATCAGAGTTACTTTACATTAGCACACATTGCAATGGATATGCTGCATTGTATTCTTAATCTCTCTATCAGTGTTGGGCTTTGTTTACAGGATGGTTTCAGTCCACTCTATG
>CBDBKL010000008.1:0-565308 GCA_965206675.1 Bdellovibrionales bacterium
TTTCAGTTGTATTTTTCCTATTTTATTTACTCAAGTGTCAAAAGTTTGGTCAATTTTATGAAGGTCTATTTATACCCTATAGTTTTGTTTTTCCTTTATTTTCTGTTATATTAGAGCCTACTTTTCAAACAGATAAAATAGAGTGTTTTATTAATAAAGTGGCATAGGCTTTGCTGAGATAATGGTAATATATTTTTCTGTTTAATGCTTACAAAATAAAGAAAATCAGTAGAGGGAGTTTAAGTTTGAAGGTTATAACGGAGTTATTTGGTATGAAGGAAAAAACAGTAAATAAAGTAGGTGTTTTTGCCCTTGTTTTTCTTTTCGCATTTTTTATGCAGAGGTTTTCTATTGCAAGTGGAGTACATGACATTCCCCTTTGCGGAGGAGCTATTGTTCCAAATGATCTTCCTAATCGAGCAATAGAGGCTTCAACTGCAGGTGAGCCTGTAGCTTTAAAACAAGCCTCTCAAGATAAAGTGCATGTGATAGATATTGCCTTTATTTACCCTGGTTCTATTACAAATAAAGGAAAACTTTTACAAAATGTAGAAGCTGCAGTTTTAAAAACTAATGTGATTTTTGAAAGATCAGGCGTTAATGCCAGATTAAGAACTGTAGCTGTAAGACCAGATCATCAGTATAATATCTCACTTGATGGAGTTGACTTAAATAAAGCCATAGATAAAGTGCAAAGCGTTCTTTCAAAAGTAAGGGCAAATTATGGAGCTGACCTAGTTTATGCGTTAGCAAATAATGAACGGCCAATAGCTTGTGGTTTAGCTAACTTTAGAGGTAAAAATACAGATAAGGTAAGAGCGGCTCAGTATTCTGCTGTTGGTGCTATTTGGATTGGGATTAATAACGATGATAGATGTTTTGGTGATAATTTTGTTTTAGCTCACGAAGTGGGTCATAATTTAGGTCTTACACATAACATAGAAAATGCTATTGGAATTGCTCCTTTTGTCCCTCATGGTAGGGGTTATAGTGGAAAGAACATTAATAATAAATCCTACAGTACAGTTATGGGTACAAGAGGCAGTGGATTCGACCGTTTCAGCACAGAGGCCGTGCATGATGGTTTAAAAATGGGATCAAGTAGTGCAAATGCTGCAAAGGCATTGTTATATACAATCGAGGATGCTTCAAACTATGCACCAACAAAGGTCAGAGACCCACGTCAGAAATATAACTGCACTGAAAGTGCAACAAATGTTTGTCTTCAAAGCGGAAGATTTAAAGTTGAAGGAAGAGTGTCATATAGAGATCATAAAACAGGAAACTATGTTGATAATCAAAAAGCTAAAGTAAAAAAGGCAATGCTTAACGGCACAAACAAAACAAGCTCACTGTTTTACTTTTTTAATGAAACAAATCCTGAGCTTTTAATCAAAGTTGTAAACGCTTGCGGGGTCAATGGAAAGTACTGGGTGTTTGGATCAGCTGCAACAGACTTAGATTACTCAGTTATCGTAACAGACAATGCAACAGGTGTGACTTTGCCATATTACAGAAACGCTCGTGATCCACTCATTAACGATACGGGAGCATTTCCCTGTCATCCGTAAGGAGAAGAGTAAGAGGTAATAAGTATTTAGAGATTGAAAATTAACTGTTAGATAAGAAGGAAAAAATAACAATCGAAAAAGAAAGTTTAAAGACAAAGGCAAAAAAGAAGAGGATAAAAGAAATGTTTAAATCAAAAGTTTCATTACTGGCTATTTTATTAATGACATGTTTGCTCTCATTTGATGCTCAAGCCAAAGACTATGGGTGCTTAGAGAACATTTTTACCTCATGTCTTCAAGAGGGAAGATTTAAAGTTCAAGGCCTAGTGTCTTATACAGACGTAGCAGATGGTATGTTTAAAACTAAATCAGCTCAGATAAAAGATGTTATCATAGGAGATGAAGCCTCACTATTTTACTTTTTTACCTTTAATAATCCAGAGCTTTTAATAAAAGTAGTTAACGGTTGTTGGTTAAACGGCAAGTACTGGATATTTGGCTCAGCCGCTACGGATTTAAACTACTCTGTGACAATCACTGATATGAAAACAGGTAAAAATAAAGTCTACACTCGCAATAGCTCTAACCCCCTCATTAACGAGACAGATGCCTTTAACTGTAACAACTGATAATTATTCTACTATATTAGATTCTTTATCCAGTTAGGTCATTTACTATACATTTTCTATATATTTTCTTGCTATTTTAAGTAGTTAAGTATATTCTTGTATAGGATATGAGTTATAAAAATGATGAAAAAAAACCGTCTTAAAGATTTAACTGAAAAACAAATAGAACAAATCACGTTAAAAACAGAAAAGCGAAACGATGTTCCTTTAATAAAATCTCAACAGATTAATATGCGCTTAAAAATAGATACTTTAGAAAAAGTAAAAAAACTTGCAGCAGCCCAAGGCATACCCTACACATCCTTTCTAACTCGTCTTATTAGAGAAGATATTGCACGCCTATGGGAAGTTTTTAAAAAAGCAGATTAACTCTGAGAAAGATTGATCTAATTTAAAATTTGTGAAGATGTGATATTACGGTGGATACAAATTATGCTTACATTAGGGAGAAAAAAGAAAGCCACAGCAGAAGAATTTTGGGCAGGGCTAGAAGAACTTAAAAAAGAAACCGATCGCCGGATTAAGTATTTAGATGAGCTTTTCACGGTCAGTGGGGAAAGTTAATGGAATCTCTTGTGAAAGGTGATCTTGTTCGTTTATTAAATGAAAAAATCTTTCTAAGGATGGCAGGGAAACGCCCCTATATCATTAATTAAAGGATTACCAACGTTTCGATAATATGGCAAAGTCACTCCCGTTGCATTGTCCGTAACTATAACAGAATAATCTAAATCCGTAGCTGCCGAACCAAACACCCAATACTTACCGTTCACTCCACAACCATCTATCACCTTTACCATAAGCTCTGGATTAACCTCATTGAAAAAATAAAATAAAGAACTTGTTTTACGAATTCCATTCACCATAGCGTTTTTTACCTTAGCTTTTTGATTATTTACGTACTCCCCTGTCGTTTGATTCGTATACGACACTCTTCCCTCAACTTTAAACCTTCCGCCTTGTAGACAAACATTTGTCTCACCCTCAGTGCATTCATAATTAGGTTGAACATCTCTTACCTTTGTTGGTGCATAATTTGAAGCATCCTCTATCGTGTAAAGTAAAGCCTTTGCCGCATCAGCTCCATCCGAACCCATTTTCAGTCCATCATAATGACCCGACTCCGAACTAAAACGATAAAATTTTGTCCCCCCCACACTCATAATTGTACTATAGGTTTTATAATCAATGTTCTTTCCTCTATAACCCTTTCCAAAATTAAGAAAAGGACCATAGATTTCACCCTCTATACCATGTGTAAGCCCCAAGTTATGCCCCACCTCATGAGCCAAAACAAAATCGTCACCTAAACATCCTTCATTGTTAACCCCATTCCAAATTGCACCCATAGCTATCTATCACATGAATTTTATCTTGAGATGCTTGTTTTAAAACTACAGGTTCTCCTACAGCCGAAGCCTCTACAACACTAGAGGGTAAATCTTCTGGCACAACAGCCCCTCCACAAATAGGAGTCTCAGCATTCGCAACTTGTCCCAAAAATAAAACAAAAATAAACAGATTTATCCAATTACTGTTTCTCATACCAAACACTTATGCTCCCTCTAACCCCCCCTCCATGTAAAACCCAATCCATCCACCCCATAACGAGCAAATCACATGCCATTTCATAGAAGAAACCCGACCAATACAACACGCTGGAAAACAAAAAGAATTTGCTTTTCACCAACGAACAAACACAGTACTTTGAGTGACAAAAAACGACTTTAAAAGGACAAATAATGCCATAATATACGTCACTTAACGTCGACCTAACACAAAACAGAATAGGAAAATATAGCTTCTATCACTTAATTATTTTAAAATCCTAAAACAACGGAAAAAATCTGATGAAAAACAAAACGGCTTATAAATACATCCTATCACAACTCATACCCAGCTATATGACAGGGTTTATAGCCTTTATCACTCTATTACTCGTGTTCCAAGCCCTTCGCTTAACAGAACTTATCCTTGTCAGAGGCATAGACTTTTTAACGCTTTTAGAACTTATTTTTTACCTCACACTCAGCCTTCTTCCCGCTATCTTACCCATGAGTGTTCTTTTCGCCATACTGTTCACCTACAGCCGGCTCACTGCAGACTCCGAATTCATAGCCTTTCGTTCACTCGGCATGAGCCTTAAAAAACTCTCCCTACCCGCTCTTACCCTGGCCCTCATCATTGCTGTACTGAGTTTTCAAGTCAGTTTTTACACTGGCCCCTGGGGAAATAGACAATCTGAACTTCTTGTCTATAAATTAAAACACACAAAAATTGCTCAAAACTTAAAATCCGGTAACTTTTCTGAAAACTTTTACGACCTGGTTATTTTTGCCAAAAAAGTCCAATCTAATTTTCTAGAAAATCTATTTATTCATGATGAACGCATTTTACCACTCTCCATTATCGCTCAACAGGGAGAAATCATTGAAGCCAAAGATAAACCCACAGCTCTAAAACTAAAAGATGGTGAAATTTATTTTAAAGAAAAAAATATTCGCATTGGGTTTGATAACTATGACATTTATTTCTCAAATACTCCGAAAAATATCTATCGACATAAAAGCTTACCCTCACTGACCCTTAAAGACATCAACACACAATTAAAAACATTACCCAAAGACAATAAACGCAGACTTTCCCTAGAGATAGAGTGGCATAAAAGATTAACCCTCAGCCTAGCCTGTTTGACATTTGCTTTTTTAGGAATAGGTATTGGAACCTCTGGCAACAGGCGTGGTAGTAAGTCTAACGGCTTTATCATTTCAGTTGGTATAACTGCCATCTATTGGGTTTTCTATATGATAGCAGAAAGCCTGGCTAAAAATACCGTACTTCCTACCGCATTTATCATCTGGTCTGTCGCCCTTGCATTTTTTGCCTTCAGTATTCGCTCTTTTCAAAAGATCAATAAATAATCTCCTCTTTATCATAAAAGTAAAATTTCCCTCAGAGCCTACAAAACATAAAGCGCAGGGCGTATACTTGAGTCCCCGGTCTTTAGCTTTACTGACAATAAAGCCACCCATTTTTATCTCCATATATCCGTATATCGGACACCCTTCGGATAAGTATGGCCGTTTTATCAAAGCTCCGCACGAAACCATGGTTTGCAATACACCCAGAGCATGAACGCCAAGCTGCTTTTTTTCTATTTTCTATCTCAGTTAAAACATCCTCAACAGTGGATAGAAAAAATAACACCCGACAATACAAACTATGAGAAACTCTACTCTGAACTTGAAAAAACCTACAATATTAACACCAAAAAACTAGAACATGAACTTCGAACACTAAAGCAACAAGGAGCACAGTTCACCCACCCTGGAGATTTGAATTACCCCAATACACTTTTAAAGTCTCAGTCTCCACCTTTATTCTTAAGTTACTTTGGAAAAGAATGTTGGAAAAATCAAAATCTTATTACAGTTGTAGGAACACGTAACCCCAATTTTGATGCCATTGAATGGACACGCTCTCACCTCTATCGATTGGCCAACGCAGGATACATTATTATCAGTGGTGCTGCCGTAGGCTGTGATCAGGCCGCTCATCATGCTGCTCTATTTTGTCAAAAACCCACTATCGCCATACTTCCCTCTGGACTTCTAAATCCCTATCCTAAAAATGCACCAGCACTTATAGATAAAATAATCAACTCCGGGGGAGCTGTTCTTAGTGAATACACAGCCTTTCAAAGTATACGCAATTGGCACTTTTACCAGAGAAACCGTATTCTAGCCTGCCTATCCCCTCTCACTCTCGTCATACAGGCTACAACACGCAGTGGTTCAACCCTAACCGCTCGCCTAGCTATAGAAAATGGACGAGAAGTCGCCTGTCTACCATCCAGTCCCAATGAAACAAGAGGATGTGGAACTTTAAAACTTATAAAAGAAGGAGCCCACCTTGTCAGGCACGCTGACGATGTCATCGAACTCTTAAATTTTATTTAACCTGCTTATATTTATTCGATATTGCAAAAAAATAAAGAACCAATCTACTGAATCATATCCTCATCATCCCCAAAAAAACTTCCGTGCGTTTCCTCTTCATTTAAATCATTATTTTCAAAAACTTCATCTCTGTACTCTCTTGCACCATCAGAACTTGCCTGTTGACCTGTTCTATATCCAGGCTTGATAGCTGCAGATGAACGCAACACAAAAGCTGTTGATCTATTATCAGTTGTTTTTGCAATCTTTAACAAAGCCATTCTTGTCGTTGGAACCACTTTTACTTTTTTATTATCTTTGTTACGAATGGTTTGCACTTTCATCACCTCAAGTATATCTCCAACATTTAACCCGTGGTTACTTCCACGATCTAAAAAGACAAAAGCATTCGCACCTAAAACCCGTCTCTCATTATCTAAATGCCCACCTAAAATAGTTGCCGTTATATTTTTTACTTCTCCATTTGAACTTGTATCCACCCTAGATATTGAACCTCTCAAAAGCTTCTGTCCAACGACCACTTTATTCACAGCTTCTACGACTAGTCCTTTATAAATATTCTCTCCTGTATTTACTGAATCCGTTAATTTAATATGACCACTCACTTGTACAGGATATCCTCCCTCTTCACCGTCCGGTCCATCTAGCCAACTTCTTTTAGAATAAGATGTTACACTATTTCCAACCCTTAAACCCTCACCTTGCAAAAAGACATATTGATACGTTCCCGCTACCTTTTCTCCTCCAGCTTCTACTCCGACCACCTCACCTATAACTTCCGGCTCAACTTCAGAAAGATATGTTGTAATAGCCACCTTTGCCGCACCCATGTTGCTTTTATAACCGGCCGTTGCAAACCCATCTTCATCATACTCATCCTTTGAAGATGAACTCACCATAGGAGGTAAACTTGGTGGTAAAACTTTTAAAGTTGGAACTATAGGTTTAGAAGGGGCAGGAATCTCAGGCTCCCTATCAATATATACAATATCCCCTGTAGCAGGATCTACAAAAGTTAACTGATCTGCGTCCTCACTCTGTACACTTGTACCCGCTTCCTGTTCTCCTTCCGGTTTAAAAGTCGTAGGAGTATCACTTTTTAATTCTATCTCTGGTGGCGTATTTAATCCTCCGGGAGTAAAAACTAATCGTCTTCCCGGCTGAATAATATGCGGGTTTGTAATACTATCGTTTAACTGCCAAATCTTAGGCCAAAAAAATCCATTTCCAAAAAATGTGATACTGATATCCCATAACGTATCACCAACTTGAACAACATAGGACTCAGAGATATTAGCCCCCACAATCTCCATCCATTCCTTATCCGTTGTGGGCTGGTTATTAAATTGATAAAATATTCTTGAAAGTCTTTTCTCTACATTCGTATTAGGTACATCTTGAAAAGTAGGAGACATTTCCGGCGCAGTCTCAGACACAAAAGACGCCTCATCATTATTATTCTGTTCAACCGGCGGGACCTTTTCTTCTTCAGAAAAAGTAACGCTCTCATCTTCTAAAGCATTTCCTGAAACATTATCCTCTAAACCTGAATCTTCTGGAACACCAGCGTCTTCTTGCTCTTGACCAAGAACAGCTTCTACATCCTGTGCATCAACATCTTCTAAAGGCTCAACTTCGTCCGGACCAGGAGGTATCAACTCATCTAAACCCTCCACCTCTGCCGGTACCAAATCTTCACTTTCTCCATCAACTAACCCTTCACCTTGATCTGTAAGAGCATCCGTTTGTTCAAAACTCTCCAACTCCTTTTCCCAATCTTCCTCGTCAAGATCACCCTCTAACTGCGCCAAACGCAAACCAGATGATCCTTTCACTTCACCCTGTTGTTGAGAAAAAAATGGATTTGTTCTTCCCTCTACTAGTTCTTCAGAATCAAAGGAAAAAACCTCAGAAGAGGGAAGAAAAAAACAACCTAATAGTACAACTAAAGCTCTCATTTATGAGCGACCCCTCTTTTAATATGAGACAAGCTTTCCAAGTGCGCCCTTGACTTTAAAGCCTCTGAACTTCCAGGAAAAACTTTTATAATCCTCTCAAAAATATTTATAGCTTGAGTATTTAAGTTCAGATTCTTATAAATCACACCCTTTATAAAATAAGCCGACTCTAACTTATTACTACTTGGAAAATCGCGAATAATCTTATCACTGATTTTTAAAGCATCGGAAAATTGACCATTTTTATAATAATGCACCGAAAGTAAATACAGGGCATTATCAGCATGTACACTTTTAGGATACGCCTTTAAAAACATTCTTATACTTTTCTCCAAAGATTTCGTCTCTGCATGTTCGTAGGCTTCGATAACTTTTCTATACAATGAGTGCTCAGCAGAAATAGTCTTGGATGACGGAGAGGGCGACACAGACGGTTTTAATCGAGACTTTAAAAGAGAATTTTCATCACGAAGCACGCGTATCTCTTTCTTAAGATTTTTAATTTTTAAAATTTGATGATTGACCCTCTTACCCAATAAGAGTTCTGAAGAGGATTTTTCTTGCACATTTGCGCAACTTATCAAAAAAAGAAAACTAAAGAAAAATAGTGCTGGTCTCATTGTGTCATACCCCCTTAGATATAGCTTAGATTAACAGGAAGACGGCAAATAAGTAACAAGGCATATAAATGCAATGCATAAGATCACTTATCCACATAAATTGTGGAGTACAAAGCTTATTAGACCTTGGGCGAGCCTATTGGCAAGAGCTTGAGCCAATTGCTGAACCCCTTTGCAAAGATAACCTATTGAAATAATTGACCTATAACTTCTATCTCTCAGTTCATGAAAAAATCTGTCTGGACATGTACCTCATGAGTCAGCTCTTCTTTTAGGCACTAAGAGATGGCCCGCTGATTGCTTTCACAATATTGAAATGCTTTATCAACCTCATCTTTTATGTTTGAACTCGATTCCGTCCGCCACTCAGTTCCCCGAAATGATGGCCGCCCTACTCTGTGGACAGCGTCTACCTCACCACTGGGTACTAGATTTAGCCCCCCTAGGTCTCATTCACCTGTTTGTTGTTTCCGGAGCACACCTGCTCTTTTTAGAAAATATACTCAGACAAATTCCCATTAAAGGAAAGTTTCAGAACATAACAGTTCTCACTCTTCTCTTTGCTTACACTTTAATCGCTGGTGCAGGTTTGCCTATTCTCCGCGCATTCATCCATCGGTGTTTAAAAATCATTCGACCCTTTTTAGGTTGGAGGTCTGATCAAACAGTCTTTGTTTCCATTCTTATTCTTGCATTGTCACATCCCGATTATATGCATTCCCTATCCCTTTATTTAAGTTGGACAGCGACCCTCTGTATCTATCACCCCTTTCATATCAAGTCTGAAGTTTTTAGATTTTCATTAATTATGCTTTTACTCACTCCGCTTCTGATTCACTTCGGAGCCCCTTCTCCTTTTTCACTCCCCATACAATTTCTTTTCATCCCTATCTTTGGTCTTTTTATTTTTCCCTTCACTATATTCTCTTACTTTATCCATCCCCTTATCCCTCTCTATGACAAAACACTGGAACTTTTATTTACAACCCTTAACGCCATCCCCCTCTCTTCCATTCAATTAGAAAATTACCATATGACTTATCCCATGATCTATTGCCTAAGCATCCAATGTATTTTCCATATTATTGCTGTCAAAAATAAGAGGAGCCAATGTCGTCATTTATTTACATCTTTTTCTTCATAACGCTCTTTTTTTTGCCCAATCATTTTTCTTTTGACCAAAGAACTAAACTGATTGTTTGGGATGTCGGACAAGGACAGCTTGTGACTTTCAGTACATCAAAAACCTGTTATCACTTTGATGCAGGAGGGGAGTTTTTACCCACAAAGTCCATCAAGAAAGAATGCTTTCACAAGGCCAATCATCTTTTTTTATCCCATTGGGATTACGATCATATTGGTTTATCTTTAAAACTAAAATATGCACTTAAAAACCTCTGTCTCGTAGAGGGTCCCGCAGGAACCTCTACAGAGAAGAAAAAAAGAATTGTACACCGACTTCCTCGTTGCCCGAATAAATCTTCTAATGTTCATATCATACACGACGGATCCACACCTCGTCGTTATGCCACAAAAAGTAATTACAAAAGCAAAGTTTATGCTATTGAAGATATACTTATCCCAGGGGATTCCCCCTCTAAAATGGAAAAAACATGGGCCACTCATACACCCAAGAAAATAAAAATTCTTATTCTTGGTCATCATGGAAGCCAAACCAGCACTTCGAAACATCTGTTAAACCAACTAAAACATTTACAATTAGGCCTTGCCAGCTCCAGACGGTCTCGCTACGGACATCCTCATCCTGCGGTGAAAGAGCGTTTAAATAAGATTTCTGTTCCTCTTTTAGCCACTTCCGAATGGGGCACACTAAAGATTATTTGGTATTGACTGAGTTTTACACTTAGAGTTTTCCCTGTTGCAACATTCGACAAAAATAGGAAAAAGGCCATATTTCAATTCCATCCTCAGTTCTTCGCTGATGTTCCCCTAAGTAGATAACAATACGCCTCTTGACCTGCTTTAAACAAGAAATGACGATTAACCCTTTATAGTTGGGTAAATTCCGAGTTAATCCCTCTGCTTTAATTTCTTCTTTGAAATAAAACTGAGTATAAGCATAAATTATATGATTTTTATTTAATTTCAATAACTTAAAACAAAACCTCAACAGCCCCTAGGAATAAATTTGAATCCGTCAAAGTTGAGACTTCCTTAATTCAAATGAATCGATCTTACATATCGATATATTATTTTTATACAGCATCTTTATTTACTAGATCCTATTTGGCACTTCATTATTATCTACCCTGATGAGGGACAATAAATTAATGTTGCCCCATCCTCTTATGATGTCAGATATATCGGCTCACTCAGGAGCTACTCGACAACAGTTTTCTTCGTTCGCAGGGCTATTATCATTCCACTGTTTTGTACCCCTTCGCACTTTACCATGTTGAGCACAATCATAGTTAGCCTGTGCACAAGTGAGTTTAACTTGTGGCCTTAAACAGCAGTTTTGTTGATTTGCTGATAAATGTCCGTTACCAAAATTATTGGTGATACCGGGGATGTTATCATGAAGTCGACCACAGTCGTACCAATCTCCTCTTGTGCAATCTCCATTGTAATCCGAACATATTGGACTGCACTCCTCACCCTCATCTTCAGGTGTTGCTGTGTCATCCTCCGGTAAACAACAATTTTGTGGAAGTGATGACAAATGACCATTGGCAAAATTATTTGAACGGCCATCATGAAGTTGACCACAATCGTACCAATCTCCTGTTGTACAATCTGCATTAAAATCTGCACATGTTGAATGACAAACTTCCCCCAAAACACCTTCATAGCTCACAGGTGTCATATTAGTCGATAGACAATAACCATCAGGAGTAGGAGACTCACCTCCTGGACAAACACATTGACCATCAGCATTCCTTACTAAATTTCGATAACAACCACAAGCATGTGTAGCTTCGTACTCAAATGGTGGACAGGCACAATAATTTTCAGCTTTACCTGCATAAGATGAATGATAGATATCCACACACGTTTTTCCAGATTCAGGTATTGATGAACAGTCTTCGACAATAAATTTTACTGTCTTAACTTGTGTCTGCCAAGTCGGCCCAGGTTCTCTCTCTATCTCTTCTAGTTCCTCTATCTCCTCAGGAGTAAGATAACTGTACCCATCCTCTTTACGAAAATCACGTAGATTTCCTGCACCACCCTTTGCAACAATTTCCAATTCATATGTCCCTTCAGACAAACCGTTAAGACGCATAAGAGATCTGTGGGCATAAAGAGGACCAACTTCAGACTCCGCTCCAGAAGCCCAAGAAAAACCACCCCCACTCTTGCCATCTACTAGCAATTCATCACAATTCCAAAATTCATCATTGGCAGTCGGAAGCACTTGACGACATAAATAGTTATCAGGGTTCCTTCCAGTAGGATTTTCTGCAGTTAAAAGTGCAATATATAAAGTTTTTGCTTCCTCCTCAGTAGGGGTCTGTCCGGCACACAAACGAGCAATTCCATCATCAGGCATGACTTCGTTAATCCTTGTACCAATCCCATTATATAAATTTATATCAAAGTTAACGTATTGAAGATTTGTGGTTGTAACAGATCCACTGTCAGCACTCTTTTGATGAAGCTCTTTTAAACTCGCCATTTCACAGTTCTGATAGAGAAATGGAATGACAAGTACACTGAGTACTACAAATACAAACAGAACAACTTTAGAAGACAATAATTTCACAGACCCCCCCCTCGTTTATTTTAAACAAAATAGAAAATTAAATACTCCCTAGTAATATCGGGATCACGGTCCCTAAATCTATAGCTTTTTCTCTCCCATCAGCTTTTTCTCTAATCTATCCCATCATTTTTATTGGTTCATAACTAGTTAAGTTGACTTTGAGTGGAGTTAACTTACTGTGATTATTGTGAAAAATAAAGACCTCTATAGATTATTACTTTCTATGTTGCGTCAAAAACCCCTTAAGTTATCTTGAACCTTAGTATTAAACAAGCCATACCAATACTTTGGTAAGCTACAGTAATTCATGTGTTCTTTATTTTAATTGTTCTTTTCGTATTTTTTGAATTTCAATTTCAGATAAGCCAGTAGCTTCTTCAATTATATAAAGATCAACTTTGTTTTCTAACATTCTGCAAACAATTTGCCGAAGTTGTTCTGCTTTACCTGCTTCTAATCCCTCTGCTTTACCTGCTTCTAATCCCTCTTCTCTTCCCTCTTCTCTTCCCTCTTCTCTTCCCTCTTCTCTTCCCTCTTCTCTTCCTAGTTTTAGTCCTAATTCTCTACCCTCTTTTAAACCCTCTTCACGAGCCCAATCTCTTTCAGCCCTCTGATCTCTGATAAACTTAAGACGATCCTCTTCTTGCATCCTGAGCTTCTCTTCTAATGACATATTCTTTAAAAGTCCCATAGCTTCCCTCATCTCTTGGTTTTTCTGAGCCAGTTGCTCTAACTCTTTGTGACTCATCCGACTTGAGTGCCTTAAAGTATAGCACCAGTAGTCTTTTAAATCAATTAAACCCCCTATACTCGTTTTAAACTTAGAAAGCTCTACAAACACTATCTTTAAATCTTCATTGAAGCAAAAATATGGTTCTTTATTTGAGAGTAAAGAGAAGCAATTAATGACATCTTTACTTTCTTTAAACACTGGAAATTCAGTAAAGATTAATGAGTATGTGGGGTGAAGTTTTTCATACTTTTCTGATTTGCTAAAACCTTCTGTATAGAGTTTGGCCCAGTAGAACAGTATTCTTGACAGAAAGCCTTTCTTATAAGCAGATTGCATTTCAACGTTGATTTTCTCACCCGTGTTTAATTCCAACTTCAAATCCAAAATGATTTGTTTTTGTTTTTCAAATTCAGGAGGGATCTCTGGGTTTAAGATCTGAATGTCTTTGATGTCTTTATCCGAGGGAAGGGGAAGAAAGGTTTTCAGCAAAGAGCGAAGAAGGTTTTTGTCTCTTGTAAAATAGGTCTTAAACATCAAGTCTTGACTGAGTTTGATGTAGGGTTTGTTCAGTGTTTTTTTCATCTTCATTATCTCCTTATGTTAATAAAGGAGAAGATAAGAGCAAAGTCAGTGCCCTACCGAAAACCAAAATAATAAACTCTTAGGGAGTAAGTGGTCCGATATTCGGACATTTGATCCGGACAACACTTCTAGTAATTTGAGGTTTTTTTGAACATAGAGTTTATTTTTCTTTTTCAACAACCGGTGGAGCCAAATCCGCCTTCCCCACGATGAGTTTTCCCCAACCCCTCCACAACTTCAAATTCCGCTTGGTAAACAGGACATAACACACACTGAGCGATACGATCTTGATCTTTGATTTCAAACGGCTCGTTTCCCATATTGGCAACAATAATCTTAACCTCACCCCTATAATCAGCATCAATAGTTCCAGGGGTGTTTAATAATGTAATCCCCTTCTTAATAGCTAACCCACTCCTCGGACGCACTTGAATTTCAAAACCCTCTGGAATTTCAAAGCTCAAACCCGTAGAGATTAAACATCGCTCACCGACAGCCAATATAACCGGTTCATCTATTTGTGCTCGTATATCAAACCCACTACTCAAAGCACTCTCATACTTTGGTAAATCCCCTTTAAAATTTTCCCTACACATCACTTTTAATTTTTTCTTTTCCATAAAAGATCTCCACCCACTTTTTGACTAACCTATTAAAAAATATCAATCAACTATTACAAATACCGATCTCAGCTTTTTTGCTTTCCAAATTACTGAATTATATTCTTCCCTTTAATATACCCATAAAGCTCCTCAAGGTATCACTTTTCCTATTCTCTTCTTTCCAGTTGCTTTTGAATAAAGTTTTTCCACTCTGCCTCTTTAATATCACCTAACATAAGAAAAGAAACATGATCTAAACTTAAATATTCCTGCACAAATCGTTTCATTGATCTTTCTGTCACAGAGTCAATTTTATCCAAAACCTCTTCCACAGATCTGTATTTATTAAAAACCATTTCATTAACTCCCAAAGAGTACATTCGATTTTCAATATCATCAGATCCTAGAAGAAAACTACCCTTTACTTGTTTTTTAAACAAACGTATATCAGATGGTAAGATATGACCTCTTTTTATCACCTTTTTTATTTCTCTACACATTAAGCCGGCCACTTGCTTGGCCTTTGCTTTTTCACAAGCGGCATAGATAGAACAAATCCCTATATCCAAAAACATTGCAAGCGAACTATAGATAGAATAGACCAACCCACGCTTTTCCCTTATACTCTGATAAAGCTTTGATGTCATACCACCACCTAAATAAGCATTAAAAATCAAAGCCTCCATCCTGTACTGATCTTTAAATGTGGCTACGGGAAACCCCATGGTTATATGAATCTGCTCTAAATTTTTCTTTATAAAATGTTGACCTGAAACATACTTTGCTTTTCTTCTGGGAGCTGCCTTCAACATAGATTTTCGTAACCGGAATTTTTTCTGTACTTTTTTAACAAACTCATCATGATCCACATTCCCCACCGCACTGATAACCATACGATTTGGAATATATTTTTCTTTATAATAGGACTTTATATCTTTTAAAGAAATCTGATTTAGTGACCCTTCTGTTCCAAGAATTGGCCAGCCCAATGAGCTTTTAGGAAATATATTTTCAAAGAAAGAATCGTAAATAAAATCCTCTGGAGTTTCAGCCGTCATTGCAATTTCTTGCAAAATGACTCCCCTCTCACGTTTAAACTCATTCTCAGGAAAAGTGGCGTTTAAAACTAAATCAGATAAGACATCCAACATTAGATCTCTATACTCAGAAAGAGCAGTGGCGTGATAACATGTATGCTCTCGAGTTGTATAAGCATTGATCTCTCCGCCTGTCTCTTCCAAAGTTTTAACCAATTGATAGCCCGAACGAGATGTTGTGCCCTTAAAGACCATATGTTCAAGAAAGTGGCTTATTCCCACATGACTTGATTTTTCATTACGTGTTCCAGCTTTGACCCATATTCCAATACATAAAGCATGAGAGTGGGGGTGATGTTCTGTTACCACCTGCATTCCATTGGAGAGTTTGGTCCTTTGAAATTCGACCAATGTGTTATCCTTTTAATTCTCTAGTAGAGCTTTACGCGATAATTTGATTTTTCCCATTCTATCAATATCAAGCACTTTCACATCAACGCGATCACCTTCTTTAACAAACTCTTCAACACTCCTTATGCGCTGATGAGCAATCTCTGATATATGTAACAGGCCTTCAGAATTTGGTAGAATTTCAACAATGGCTCCAAAATCTAAAATTTTCTTCACCGTGCCCGTATACGTCTTTCCCGCTTCAGGTTCTGCACAAATCTCTTCAATCATATCAATAGCTTTTTGACTGGCCTCCGGATCACTGGATGCAATATTAATCCTTCCGCTATCTTCAATATCAATTTTCACTCCTGTTTCTGCAATAATTTCTTTAATTGTCTTTCCTCCTGCACCAATAACCTCTCTCACTTTATCTGGCTTAATCTGAATACTCTCAATCCGAGGTGCATATTCGGAAATCTCCTCTCTTGGTTTTAACAATACCTTTTCCATTTCATCCAAAATATGTATACGGCCTTCTTTAGCTTGGTTTAAAGCTTGCTCCATAATTTCAAAATTTACGCTATCAATTTTTATATCCATTTGAAAAGCTGTTATACCTTCACGCGTTCCCGCTACTTTAAAATCCATATCTCCTAGATGATCCTCATCCCCTAAAATATCTGACAAAATAGCAACATTACTATCTTCCTTAATAAGGCCCATAGCAATACCTGCTACATTATGCTTTACAGGTATACCTGCATCCAATAGGGCCAGAAGCCCAGAGCACACTGTACCCATAGAACTTGAACCATTAGATTCCAGAACCTCACTCACAACCCGAATCGTATAAGGAAAACCTTCATAGTCAGGAAGAATTGCTGTTAGTGACTTTTCCGCAAGAAAGCCATGACCAATTTCACGACGGCTTTGACCAAAACGTCCTGTTTCACCAACACTGAAGGGTGGAAAGTTATAATGCAATAAAAACTGCTTCTTTTTTGTACCATGAAGCGTCTCAATAAACTGTTCATCATCTCCTGTGCCCAAAGTCACAGTTCCCAAAACTTGCGTCTCACCGCGAGTGAAAAGTGCTGAGCCATGTGAGCGGGGCAATATCCCAACTTCGCAAGAAATAGGGCGAACTGTGGTTGTATCACGCCCATCTATTCTCACCTTATCTTTTAAAATCATGGCTCTAGCCATTTGATATTTTAAATTAGCAAAAGCTTCTGAAAGATCTTTGCTTAACTCTTCTTGATTTTCAGGGTCTTGAATAAATTTTTCTTTAGCTTCACTTTTCAATTTATCAAATGCCTTGTATCGCTCTTTTTTCTCTTTGATAGATAGGGCAGACTGCATTTTAGGAGTTAAAAAAGTCTCTACAGACTTTACGAATTCTGCATCCAACTCCCGAACTGTAAATTCACGTTTAGATACATTTCCGGATTTCTCTCTTAACTCCACCTGGGCATCTATAAGGGGCAAAATAGATTGATGTCCAAATTTCAAAGCCTCCAATAAGACATCTTCCTTAACAAAACTAGATTCACCCTCCACCATCAATATTCCATTTCGAGAGCCTGCAATAACAAGATCTAAATCCGTATCCTCCAATTGTGCTAGAGTGGGATTAGCTATAAATTTTTCATCTTTTCTAACAACGCGAACGGCAGCTATTGGTCCATTAAAGGGAATATCACTCACAGTTAAAGCCGCCGATGCGCCAAGGCTCGCTAGCATATCCACGGGAAACATTCCATCCGTGCTCAACACTGTTGCCACAATTTGTGTATCCTGCCTATAACCCTCTGGAAACATGGGACGAAGAGGCCGGTCAATAAGTCGACAGTTTAAGATAGCATTTTCAGAAGGACGGCCTTCCCGTTTGAAATATCCTCCTGGAATCTTTCCTGATGAATAGAATTTTTCCTGATACTCTACCGATAGAGGGAAAAAATCCATTTTTGATTCATTTGTGGAAGACACTACAGTCACTAAAACCATATTGTTTCCACACTTAGCAAGGACAGAGCCATCGGCCTGTTTTGCGAGCTTACCCGTTTCTAAAGTGATCTCATTCTCACCCACACGAGCCATTACAGTCGTTTCCATGAAACACCTCTTCTCTATTGTTTCATTAACGCCTGCTCGATTCTTGCCCTTCCACGAATTAGCTATATCATTCATGAATAACATAGCTAATTCGTGGCATAAATAAAACAGACGCTAAATAATTATTTACGAAGACCTAAGTCATTAATGAGACTGGTATATTTCTGCACATTTTTTTGCTTGAGATAATCCAGTAGCTTTCTCCTTTGATTTACAAGTTTTATTAACCCATGACGGGAATGATTATCCTGTTTATGAACCTTAAAATGCTCTGTTAAATCGTTTATTCTCTTTGTAAGAAGGGCAATCTGAACTTCCGAGCTTCCCGTATCTAACTCCGATGTACGATGTTTCTTAATAATATCTGACTTCACTTCTTTTTCTAATCCCACTCTATCTCCTTTAAAAACTCAATCCCTAGACGTACTATAGGGGTTTCTCTTTTTAACCATAATGAACCCCTATTCTCAAGATGATTCTAATTGACGTGCTACTTTCCAATAATTTGTACCCTCAGGCCGCTCCAAAAGCGAAATCCATTGATTATCTGATTTTCTTAAAACTTTCACTAACCGAATATTGCTCTGCGCCACATTTAATCTCTCTCTCAACCTATGTGGAATTTGCCCATTCTCCATAAGGCGAGCCCACTTCCCATCCACAGAAACACTCATCATATGATTTAATAATTGATCCATGGGAAACCAGGCCTTCGATTGCAAATATTCAGTTACATTTTCCAAAGAAAGAGCATCTTGCAACTGATAGGGTTCAGATTCCACTCTGACCAAAGAACTCATTGTTGCACCCACCCCCAAACGATCACCCAACTCGTGTACCCAAGAACGAACATATCCTCCCTTTTTACAACGCAAACTTATATTATACTGCAACCTTCGCTCGCCCTCATATTCAACCCACTCCTGATCTTCATATTTAACATCCCAAAATGTCATCTTACGATAGATTTTGGGTACATCTAAACCAGCCCTTGCATACTCATACAATTTACGCCCCTTTACCTTTATAGCCGAATAAGAGGGAACCTTTATCTCTAATACGCCCTCTAATTTTTTCATTTCTTCTAAAATAAGAGATTCACTCAACTCAGTGCTCTCAGAATGGGAAACTATCTTGCCAGTTATATCCCCTGTATCGGTAACAATACCTAGATGAATACCCACCCTATATCTCTTGTTTCCATCCATTAAATACTGACTTAACGATGTTGCATTTCCTAATAAAAGAACTAACAAACCCTCTGCCAAGGGATCTAGTGTGCCAGAGTGCCCAACTCGCTTTTCTTTTAATAAAAAACGCACTTTATTGACAACCGTGTGACTTGTTAAGCCCTTAGGCTTATTCACTAACAATGCGCCATCAGGCATTGAGTTCCATCCTATTTAAAGATTGCCTATTCCACATTGGGTTCATCTCTCTTATGTCCACGCAACTCTGATAAAACAGATTGGATACGATAGCTTTCTGCAATAGATTGATCCTCAAAAAACATAAGCTTTGGGCAAAATTTAGATTTCAGCTTTGAACTCAACTCCCTTTGAAATCTTCCCTTATATTCTTCTATCTTTTGCAAGTTTTCAGCAACATCTTTATCAGAACCAAAAGTACTTACATAAACCCGAGCTTGCCTTAAGTCTTTTGTCACTCGTACATGATTAATGGTTACAATATTTTTGAAATGATTTTTTAATTTTGTAATTAAAAACTGAGATAAAATATCTTTAATATCTCTTTCAACTCTTTGCGTTCGCCAACTAACAGTATTTTCCATATTAACGAGCCTACAGCTCTTGCGCTACCTCATCTATTTTATACATTTCAATAATATCCCCTACTTTTATATCATTGAAATTTTCAATCCCTACACCACATTCATGTCCTGATGCGATTTCTTTCACATCATCCTTAAATCTTTTTAAACTTGAAATCTGTCCCTCATAAACCGAACGACCCTCTCTGACTAACCTCACCAATCCAGAACGAATCAGTTTTCCATCTTGTACCATACAACCGGCTATAACTCCTGCCTTAGGTACGCTGAACGTATCTCTAACTTCTGCTCGTCCAACATTAACTTCAATAGTTTTAGGAGCCAAAAGACCCTTCATCGCTTTTTGTATATCATCCATAAGCTCGTAAATAATACTATAAGTTTTAATCTCAATTCCCTCGTTCTTAGCAATGCTTTGAGCTGAACCATCTGGTCTGACATTAAAACCAATAACAATTCCAGCACAGGTAGATGCTAAAAGGACATCTGATTTACTGATACCACCAACTGCACTATGTACAACTTTAATTTTCACAGCATCTGTTCCCATTTTATCAAACATTTCTTTAACAGCTTCTTCTGAACCTGCAACATCTGTTTTTAATACAACAGGAAGCTCCTTCATATCTCCTTGTTGCACCTTAGAAAATAATTGATCCAATGAAACTCCAGCGTGAGGAGTTACAATAGATTTATCGACCTCTTCTTTTCTTAACTCAATAATACTTAAAGCGTCTTTTTCTGTCTTACACACATCAAAAAGATCACCTGCAGCAGGAGGTGTCTGAAAGCCTAAAACTTTTACTGGTTGTCCAGGAGATGCGTCTTTGGTCATTTTTCCCCTATCATCATGCAAAACTCTTACACGTCCCATGGATTGTCCAGCAACTACAATGTCAGATTTTTTCAACACGCCCTCTTGAACCAATAAGGTCGTCACAACACCTTTTCCTTGCTCTACTAACGTTTCAATAACAACACCCGTTGCAGAACGCTTTGGATTTGCCTTTAACTCTGAAATCTCTGCCACCAGTTTAATATGCTCTAACAATTCACTGACACCCTGGCCATTAAGAGCTGAAACTTCACAGAAAATTGTCGATCCACCCCATTCCTCAGGGACTAAATCAAACTCTGCAACCTGCTGTTTAATTTTATCCACATTGGCCCCTGGCCGATCTATTTTATTAATAGCAATAATAATAGGAACACCAGCAGATTTTGCGTGATTTATTGCTTCTTGAGTTTGTGGCATAACACCATCATCAGCGGCTACAACAATAATAGCAATATCTGTAACATTAGCACCTCGTGCCCTCATAGCTGTAAAGGCTTCATGCCCTGGTGTATCTAAAAAAGTTATCTTTGACTGATCTTCAAGAATAACTTGATAAGCCCCTATATGCTGAGTAATTCCCCCCGCCTCTCCCTTTACAACATTTGTCTTACGAATAGAATCAAGCAAGGTTGTTTTTCCGTGATCCACGTGTCCCATAACAGTAACAATAGGAGGACGAGGAACAGGAGAAGCCTCCAAGTCACCAAAGGCCGTGGCTTGAACAAAATCCTCCACAGATTTTCCAATATTTTTCACTTCAAAATTAAATTCAGGAGCAATTAAAGAAGCTGTATCACTATCAATAAATTCATTCTTCTTTACCGTCACCCCATTTTTCATTAACAAGCCAATAACTTTTGAAGCCTTTGTACCCATTGCCTGTGCAAACTCAGACACTTCAATATTGCCATGAATTTTAACCACTCTCTTATTAGCTTTTGGCATCGTAATCTGTGTTTTTTTAAATTCACGACTTATCATCATTTTCTTTTTTCGCGGCTGAAAAATAACTTCACGCTTACGATATTCTGTCGCTGAAAAACTAGATTTTTCTTCTTCTGAAGTTTTCCCACCTCCAGATTCAAACTCTGTCGCACGAGATGGTGTCTGACGCTTCTTATCTTCTCTCCCCTCATGTCGAGGTGCAGAAGGATCCATCATTGAAAATTGATCTTGCTCAACAGAATAAAACCCGGGTCTAACGTTCCGCCCACGACTCTGAAAAGAAGATTCTTTTCTTACTGGCGGCTTCCCCTTCTCTAAATCAATTTTTCCTATAATATTAGGACGCTTCTTCCCAGAGGGATCTGTCTGGGCTGAAAGCTCTTCCAACTCTTCAGCCTTTTTTTCCTTCGCCTTTTGTTCAGCTTCTTTCACTTCGGCCATAACTGAAGCTTTTCTTCGTATAACGGTCTTACTTCGAACTTTCTTTTTTGAAATTGATTTTGAAGATACTGATGAAGGCTTAGAAACGGCCTTCTTTTTTACGCTAGCTTTTTTCTTAGAAACTTTCTTTTTAGTCTTAGTTTTCTTGGTAACTTTTTTCTTTGGAGTCTGTTTTTCTCCCTCTATCATAGTTTGAATCTTTAAGACAGCAGCCTCATCCAGCTCCACCATGTGATTCTTAACAGAAATATCCCACTTCTTAAGCTTATCCATTAAAGCAATGGTAGACATTCCCAATTCTTTGGCTAACTCAAATACCTTTGGTCCTGACAATACGTTCTCCTTTAAACGACTCTTTCTCCTGCTCTATCTATTCCCCATTTCAATTTCTTCACTCCTTAGTCTCTTCCTGACCTTCTTGAGAATCATCTTCTTGTTTGTCCTGCCCCTCATCAGAAACTACCTCAGATGTCTCTTGATCAGAGTTAGCGGCTTTAACTTCTTCCTCTTCCTGATTTGGATTATCAGAAGCTTTTGCTTCAGATTTCTCTTCTTCAGAAACTGCTGCCTCTTTTTCTGAATCCATTTTATCAGCTTCTTCATCCACTGAGGAAGAAGCATTTTCTTCTTCCTTACTTCCTGATTCATTCAATTGAGCTAGCTCCTGCTGTAACCTCAAATCTGCCAATGTTTTCATTGTTCCAGAAGTTGTAGCTCCCTTCTCACTAGAATCTTTTGGAGCAGAAGGCACCTCAATACCCTCTCTTTCATATTTCGCAACTAGATCTTGGCAATCCTTTATTAATTTTTCTGCCTTTTCACGATCCTCATATCCCGGAATACTTTGAACTTCAGAAGGATCTGCTGCCGCTAAATTTTGGAAAGATCCAAAACCTGATTGATAAATATTCTGAGCCATAGTGTCTGTCATAGAAGGAATCAACATAAGGTTAAATATAGCCTCAGCTGTTTTATTGGCAGCATCCACATCTGACAGAATATCAATTTTCCAACCCGTTAATTTAGCAGCTAATCTAACATTCTGACCTTTTTTGCCAATAGCCAAACTTAACTGTGAATCAGGGACAACCACTTCCATTTCCTTTGCTGTTTCATCCATAAAAACTTTAGAAACCTCTGCCGGAGCTAAAGCATTACATGCAAAAGAAGTGATATCCTCATCCCAATTTACAATATCAATTTTCTCACCCTTTAACTCTTGAACAATATTTTGAACACGACTGCCTTTCATCCCCACACAAGCTCCTACAGGGTCTACATTTTCCTCCTTTGTTCGCACAGCAATTTTTGCACGAGAACCCGGCTCACGAGCAGCCGCCATAACTTCCACTATACCGTCATGAATCTCTGGAACCTCAATTTCAAACAGTTTTATTAAATACCGACTATCAGCTCTAGACATAATAATCTGTGGCCCACGCGTAGTCTGCCTGACTTCAGATATATAACCTTGAACACGGTCGCCAGGTTTAAAAGATTCTCCATGAATTTGCTCCCTCATCGGGACATAAGACTCTGTACGCCCTAAATCAACAACTATAGCCCCTCTCTCAACACGCCTGACAATACCCGAAGCAATCTCACCCTTTCGTGATTCAAACTCCGCAAAGATAATATCACGTTCAGCATCTCTTACCTTTTGTGTGATAATCTGACGAGCTGTCTGTATAGCAATTCTTCCCAAATCTTTTATTTCCAATTTTATCCCAATAAAATCTCCAATTTGAGCATCGGGATCCAACTTCCGCGCCTCTTCCGTGGGAATTTCAATTTGATCATCAATATAATCTTCTGGTTTAACAACTTCCTTAAATTCAAAGAGTTCGATTTCCCCAAGTTCTTCATTAAATGAAGCCTCAATCTCCCTATATGTTCCATATTTTTTTCGTGCAGCTTGCAGCATCCCCTGAGAAACAGCATCAATAATTAACTGTTTATCTATACCCTTATCTTTTCCTATAACTTCAATCATTCTGCTAAAATCTGAAAGTATACCCTCAGCCATAACTCCCTCACCTTGCTTTAATATTATACTTTTTTTGTGATTCAAAATTAAAAATCACTTTGGCTTTTATAATATCATCTATAGAAACATCACACTTCCTACCATTGACATTAATAGTGATTATGTTTTTATCGTCCTTAACATCAATTAATAACCCTTTTGCATTAAAACACTTTTGTGCTTTTTTTAAGATAGAGGTTTTTGTACGAAGAACAATTTCAGACCCCAACACTTTTTTAAAGTGCCACAACTGTCTTAAAGGGCGGTCAACACCAGGGCTTGAAACCTCTAACTTATAACCCTCACCTGGAACAATATCTTCAACATCCAAAAGAAGACTCAATCCTCTAGATACATTCACACAATCATCAATTCCAATATTTTCATCTTCACGATCTATAAACACTCTTAAGACTTTTCCCTTCCCATGAGATCCATGAATAAACTGAATATCATAGAGGAAACATTTTTCTCTCTTACAAACCTGTTTGGCCATGTCCTCTAAACGTTCCCAGTAAATATTTCCACTTTGAATCATTTTTCTCTCATCTTAATAATAAGTTTTTTACATAAAAAAAGACCCACTCTAGGGGCCTTCAACAACACACCTATTTTCCCTTGCCAAATCCACGAAAATCAGAATTCACTCAACAAAAACAACACCTTAACGAAGGGAAGACACTTGTAACAGGCTCAGTCAAAAAATGCAAGGATATTTGAGAAAAATTCTCTCTCTTTAAATTCTCTGTACTTTGTATTTTTTAAAGAGAAAAGCAAACCAGTCATTCAATCTCTTCTCTATTTGTTCTTTGCCAAGATCTGATTTTATTTTATCTTTAACACTTATAAAGGAACTGCTCTTAAACCGAGACCTATTTTCTTGAAAATATCTCAAAGCCTCAGCATCTGTAATAGGCATTTCTGAAGCACGTTGTTTAAACTTAATAAACCTTTTTGAAAGTAACTTCTGTTCAATAATTCTTCTCATCTCCTGAGAACTAGGCTGCATTTGTGTCCATTGTCTTAACCTCTGACCAACATTCAATTTCACCTTAACTTGATTATAGGCCTGAACCACATCCCTCTGGGGAATAGACACAATACCAGAAGTTTTAGCCTCTTGGTAGATAACCATTTCCATAAATGCTCTGTGCACCTGCGATTTAAAATCTTTTGATTTCACATTTAGCTTAAGGTTTTTCCTTAAAGACTTAGGCTCTTCAAACAAAAGATACTCAATAGCTGTGTTTATCTGTACCTGCCGGCTTGTAAGAACAGAAAAACTCGTCCTCCCCACAACCTCAGTTATGAGTTCCTTTGCAAAAACAAGTTTCGACATTAATACCAAAACAACAATGAACTTCACTCTTATTACCCTATCATAATTGATAAATTAAAAAAACCCCTTGATTTAATTCAAGGGGTAAAGAAAGGAGTACTATGATGACCTTAAGAAACTGTTCTAGAAAAATAATTAAAACATAAATGCCATGCGAATAAGGAAGGAATAGCGATCTATAGATTCAATAGGACGAGCTCCAAATGGACTATAATCACTATATACTACACTACGAAAATCATCATTTGTTCTATAGCTTAAGTTAAAGATATATCGAAGCTCTGCACCTACTGTGATAGCTTTAGCCAAAGCAATATCTACACCCGTCGTCAAACCCATATCAAAAGCATGAGATGTATCTCCATCAAATTGATCTAAAAAGATACTGTCATCTTTATAAGTTCGGTGAGTGTATATTCCCAAAGCTCCAACAGAAGGACGAACCCTACCATTTAGAAGATAATACTTTAACCCGACAGAACCAGATGTTTCTCGCAATTCAAACACATGAGGATAGGCAACAGTATAAAGCGTTCCAACAGGCGCACCTGTGATGCCAGGAATCTTTTCCATATCATAAGAAGAAAACATACCACCAATACTAAAAACAAACTGAGACCCTGATAACTGTCCCAAATAAACTGTATCCTCTGAAGGAAAGGAAATACCAAGATCAAGAGACACAGAGTAAGTCCCTTTAATATTTGCTGTATCAATATAATTACTCACACCTATCCCTACTATGGATTGCACCTGAGCAATTTCTTGCTCTTTTCTGTTATTGGCTTCTACTACTGGAGGCGGTACAATAATAGGAGTTGGCACAACTGTGGGCGCATGAACCCCTTGCCCTGTAGAAGAATCGTCATTTCTTCCATTAAGTTGATCTATTATTTTTTTCCTTCGCTTTCTCTCAGATCGATCTCGATCATCTTCAATTTTTTCACGCACCATTTCCTCAGTCTTTTTTTCTTCTAAAAGACGAGCATCTCTCTTTTTATCAACAGGACTTTCAATAGGTGACGCTTTTACCAACTGTTCTTCTTGTTGTGTTTGTGCTGTTCCAATCAAAGGAAACACCAACAAACTAAGTACTATAAGTTTCAAAGAAGCCATAAAACACACATCCTTTCATGCCAATCATACAACATTTTATTATGCTACCTTTTCGAAATCTGTAAACAGCATAACATGCCCTTCCTATCGCAAGCCCTATGCCAGAAATAGAAAAACGACAAAAACTCATAAGCCTTTGAAATAAAAGAACTCTTTCCTCTTAATAAAAATTCATAAAATAGACAAAGCCCAGATTTAAAAGTCTTTTTGTCTAATTTATGGATAGTCAAAGCTCCCATCTAGCCACTCTTATTTCAAAATTCATCTTTTATTCTAAAAGGTTACCCTAACTTTCCAGAAAAAGATAACATATATGAAATTCTTACCAAAAGTAATAGACTTCTTTCAAAGCTCTCTCACCATTCTCTACCCAGTATGTTTTAAGGTGGCCCCCCTTTTGCTGTGTTTATTGGCATGCTCATGAGCAAAGGCCACGAGGCAACCTCCCCCCCTTAAAGTCTCGGTCTTATATTTATGAGCGAACCCCTCCCCCTGCGGTAGGGGTTTTTTTTGCCCTCCTTAGAAGTCTAATCTAGATTTTTCATCTCTTTCAATTTATCGCCTTTGATGCAGATAGATTCGTCTTAATCCTCTAAAACTTGGACATAAGAGCCAGATACAAACCGAAGCAACTTGGTGCCTCCGGGGAGAATCGAACTCCCACTCCGTTGCCAGAACTGGATTTTGAATCCAGCGCGTCTACCAATTCCGCCACAGAGGCATTTAGTGATATATCTTTAGCAAAATTAGAAAATCAAAGGAACCATTTTTCTTTTTTTCGTTAAGAATGTTCTAAAATTGTGAACTTGTCTCCCCCTCCCCATACTATATAGAAGTCTAGTTATTTATTCATCTCTAATACTTCGTAAATACGAAAATAAACATTCTATGCTAACCTTTATTATAAACAAAGGCCCATATGATCCTCACAAATACAGAAACCATTCCCCATCACACCATTATAGCCCACTACGGTCTTGTACAAGGCTCTTCCATTCGAGCTAAACATATCGGGCGAGACATTATGGCCTCACTGAAAAATATGGTGGGCGGTGAACTCACAGGATACACAGAACTACTGCAAGAAAGTCGTACCGAAGCCCTAGATCGAATGGTACAGCAGGCAGAACGCCAAGGAGCCAATGCCATAGTTAACATCCGCTTTGCCACTTCCTCTGTAGAAATGGGAGCTGCAGAAATTTTATGCTACGGAACTGCATTACAAATTGAACGTGAATGAAGCTACAGAATTTATTCATTCAGAGAATATGTCATGCAGAAACAATAGAAGAAAATTTAATACAAAACTAATAAAATACGAGTAGTCCAATGAATACATTCACACTTTTTCTCTCTACAATTATTGTTTGTTACATTATAGGAAAGTTTATCGAACGCTTGCATTTTCATAATATCCAAAAAAGGGAAAAACGCTTTAAAAGTTTATCCGCTTTCACAACTGAAAAATCACATACTATTGACCCTACAGAAGAAATGAAAATGGTCTACGGGAACATAGTTATAGGAATCGATTACTATAAACGTGTTATAGGTTTTTTAAGAAAAATTCGAGGTGGTCCATTGAGAACTCACGAACGTGTTATTGAACGAGCACGTCGGGAAGCCATTTTAAGAATGAAAAACCAAGCCTATAACTGGGGAGCATATAAAATAATAAACATGAGAATTGAAACATCAGCAATAGGTTCGACTCAATATCCATCCACAGAAATATACGTATATGCTACTGGTATTAAACGCAAAAACACACATCAACTAACTTATATTACAAGCCACACACTCCAACCAAATACTCCTTCGTAAAAAACTTCGGTTCTTTCCCCCACAACTTAAAACTTGAAGATCACCTTAAGTTATCTTGAACCTAATTTTTTATACAAAATTTATCTTTCCTAGAGTTTCTATATTTTTAAATCACCTCTTAATGAAAATAAAAAACTAATTTTTCTTTCCTAAATTAACATTTTTAAAATTTCTTCACATCAAATCAGTAAATATTATAAGTCTCTCATAACGCTCACATATTTGATCCTATTTCATGATATAAAGCCCAAATACCATTTTATTACGAATATTTATTTAAAAGATTTTTTATTAGTAATTCAACATTTATAGAAAGAGGTTCCTATGAAGTTCAAAATCATCTTATGCTTAATTGTATTTATAGGATTTAATGAGAAATCTTTTGGACAACTAGAAGCGAACCCAACATCAAAACTCACAGCTGGAGTCCTTCAAACTGCAAAATGGGCTGATATAGATATACATATGAGTTCAACCGAAGAGCTCCATAAAGCCGCTTGGGACGGAAATATTGAAGAGGCTCAAGATCTTCTTGAAAGAGGTTATGATGTCAACGAAGCACATCCTGGAAGAAAATGGGCCCCCATACATTGGGCAGCCGCTGCAGGACAAGCAGATATGGTAGAATTTCTCTTAGATAATGGGGCAGATATCGAAAAAAAGAGCAATATAAGAGAAACAGCTTTCCTTATAGCTACAAAAAGAGGACATATAAACGTCATCAATGTACTGGATAGACGTGGAGCTAATAAGAATGCTTATAATACTCAAGGGGAAACAGCTTTAATTCTTGCTGTAAAAGATGCTCCTCCAAGTAAACGCATAGCTACAATGGAAAGACTTATAGAAATTGGTGCTAACCCCAGTCGACTGGCAGAAAGAAAAGGAGCACATGAACCTCAAATAATAGTGGGAAGTAGATGGTCAGCTCTTCACTGGGCTTCCTACTTGGAAATACCAGAAGCTATGAATTTACTTCTAGACAGAGGAGTTCACCCTGATATTACAACTCCAGATAAAGACACATCTTTACTTGAAGCCGTACGCGAGAAAAAAACAATATCGATTGAAATACTTATGCTTAGAGGAGCAGATCCAGATTTTAAAAACATTGATGGCGATACCCCCAGAATCTTTGCTATTGATCCTAAAACAGAAAATTTAATTGAACAGCTTGAGAAAAAAAGAGCCTGTTACAACTAAACTTCGGACTGTTGAAGAAGCGTCATTTGCTTCGTTACATCTAACTTATTACAATTTTTTTTGTTAAGTGGAAAACTTTTCTCAAGGATTTCTAAGCATCTGAGATTTTCAATTTATCTTTGATTTTTTTTGAAGAAAGAGTCTTGTTTTTCTTTTCCAAGCGCAGGGCATATTGTAATGGAGGACAAATTTGCTATTTTTGACAGTTATTTAGGAGAAACTTTTTCTCATGGGTTTTAAAACGAGTTTTCTGAGGCACAGGGCGTATCTTCGTTAAAGACCGTTTGTTCTAAGCTCGAAGTTATCGAGCTTTATCCAGCTAATCGCTTTTAGCCTTTGGCGGAGAGACGAGCTGCGAACCTCAGAACTGTCTGAGCTTTTAAAATCCATGAGAAAAAGTTCTGAAGATCAGCATAAAAAAAATAGTCAAAAAGAATAAGATATAACCGAAGCAATTATACGCCGACGGGATGCCATACAGTCTTAAACTCCACCGAACGCATAATCGGTTCCAAAGACTGAACCCCTACAAGTGGCTCAATAATGCGCTTCATGTTCTCAGATCCACCTACACGAAGTTGCTCTAAAGCTTCACTGTTCTCCCTCTGAAAATCAACAAGCTGAACTTCCATATGACTGATTACAAAAGGAAAGATCTCCTCAAAATCACAACCCAAAAGATTTAAAACACCCGAAGGAATATGAGACGCCGATGCCACTTCACCTATTATACCCATAAAAGCTCCCCAGTTTTTAGGGAGCAAAACAATCACTGTATTACCCGCCACCAACAAACTCGCCATATGACCAAAAAGCACCTCAAGATCTAGCTCTTCTGGTGGCACCAATACACTCACTCCAACAGATTCTATTGTTGTAAAATTATGATGTGGCCCCGCAACAGGATTAACAGCCCCCAACACTTGCTGAAACTTATCAGCAAACCCAGAGAAGTACACAAGAGCATCAATAGCATCTTGCACCTGTTTCTGTGCGTGTTCAGAACTCACGTCACTCACTTGCATCAAAGTCGAATGTATTTCACTCTTTCGCCCCTCAAGCAGCTCAGCCATCCGATAAAGAATTTGTCCTTTATCAAAACTTGTTTTGGATTCCCAAGAACCAAAAGCCTTTTGCGCATAACTCACAGAATTTCGAAAATCTTTGCGTGAAGCTCTACAAATATGAGCATAAAACCCTTCAGATGTTTTCGCTTTGTAACTACGACCCGATTCCGTTCTTAAAAACTGACCATTCATATAAAGTTTAATTGTTTTTTGAAACTGATTCATTTATCAATCCTTATGGGCTTTACATAGGGGAACAAACCATGACGTCCCCCTTCACGACCAAATCCACTCTCATAATAACCACCAAAAGGACTTGATGGATCAAATTTATTATAAGTGTTGGCCCAAATCACTCCCGCCTTTAACTGATTTGCTACCATGTGTATTTGAGATCCCTTTTCGCTCCAAACACCAGCCGCTAAACCATAAGGAGTATCATTCGCCTTTAGAATAGCCTCCTGTGGCGTTCTAAATGTTGAAATTGCCAAAAGAGGACCAAAAACTTCTGTTCTTGAAATAGTAGAAGCTCCTGTCACATTATTAAAGAAACACGGCTTATGAAAATAACCAACACCTGGTAACTTTACATTGTCCGGTTCATAGAACTCACACCCCTCTTCTTTACCTATCTCCACATACCTTCTTATCTTCAACAACTGTTCTTTAGAATTAATCGCACCAATATCCGTGTTCTTATCTAACGGATTCCCAATACGAATTTGCCCCATCCGATGTTTGATTTTTTCTACAAACATTTCAGCTATAGATTCCTGAAGAAGTAATCTAGAACCTGCACAACACACATGCCCTTGATTAAAGAAAATACCATTGATAACCCCTTCTACCGCCTGATCTATAGCCGCATCTTCAAAAATGATATGAGCTGATTTTCCCCCTAGCTCCATAGTCAATTTTTTATCACCCGCAGACTGCATGATTTGTTTTCCCACCTCTGTAGATCCCGTAAAAGCCAACTTATCAAAATCATCACTCATCACAAGCCTGCGCCCTGTCTCTCCTCCACCCGTTACAATATTAACAACTCCAGGAGGTAAATCGATATCTTGAAAAATCTCACACAGGAGTAAAGCTGTTAAAGGCGTCGTCTCTGCAGGTTTTAAAACAACTGTATTACCCATGGCCAAAGCTGGAGCTATCTTCCACGCTGCCATTAATAAAGGAAAATTCCATGGAATAATTTGACCCACAACTCCCAAAGGAGAAACATTATACCCAGGTATAATATACTCTAACTTATCAGCCCAACCCGCATGATAGAAAAAATGTGCCGCCGCTAAAGGAATATCAACATCTCTAGATTCTTTAATAGGTTTTCCATTGTCTATAGTTTCTAAGACAGCAAACTCACGAGAACGCTCTTCTAAACATTTCGCAATTTGAAAAAGATATCTCCCTCTTTCTTTTCCAGATAACTTAGACCATGTCTTTATATAAGCTCCACGTGCAGCTTTCACTGCCTTTCCTACATCCTCTTCAGAAGCATCCGCTATTTGGGCTAAAGATTCCCCTGTAGAAGGATTTAAGGTTGCAAAATATTTACCTTTAGAAGGCTCTTGAAACTCCCCATCAATAAACAATCCATATTGAGACTTTATATTTACACTTTCAGTCGACTCAGGTGCTGGGGCATATTCAAAAACATTTTCTATGGATTCATCAGTCAGAGATGCCATACTTTCTCTACGAGTCATGCAAAAATCCCTTCGTATAGTGATAATTTCCCGTTGTCTGTTTATAAATCTGTCGAATCACATCACTCAATAAAGAACTGGCCCCAAAACGAAAAAGTTTTGGTGTTAACCAATCACTTCCCAATACTTCTTTTACCATACACAAATACTGTATAGCTGTCTTGGCATCTTTAATTCCACCAGCAGGCTTCACACCAACATGCACCCCTGTTCTATCAAAAAAATCTTTTACTGTTTGTAACATGACTAAGGTAACAGGCAGTGTTGCTGCAGAAGATATCTTACCTGTTGATGTCTTAATAAAATCAGCACCTGCCTGTATAGCCAAATGCGATGCCAATCTGATTTTGTCATAGGAGCCCAATTCTCCCGTTTCTAAAATAACTTTTAAATGAACATCCTCACAAACTTCTTTTATAGCTACAATTTCATCAAACGCCATTTGATATTTTCCCGAAAGAAAAGCATTTCTATTCATAACCATATCAATTTCTGTAGCTCCAGCTTTTACAGCCTCACGCACGTCTTCCATTTTCTCTGCAAAAGAAAGCTGCCCACTTGGAAAGCCTGCCGCCACACTTGCAATTTGAATATCTGTGCCCTTGAGTTCCTCAATAGCAATTGGAATAAACACAGGATAAACACAGACAGCAGCAACATGAGGTAATGTTTGTGTTTTAAAAGAGGCTCTATACAGAGATGGAGGAAGGGGGTGTTTGGCCTTGTAACACATTTGACGAACACGCCCAACGGTATCAGCACCCTCAAGTGTTGTCAGATCAATCATTTTAATGATTTCATACAGAGCACGCAGCTTAGACTCTTTTTTAATACTCCGTTTACGAAAAAAACTGGCCCGTTCATCTATACCCACACAATCGACTGACTGCCTGGGTATAAAAACTCCCCCCTGTGCTGATTCTAATCGTATTTCATCAATCATAGGTAAAAACTTATAGCGTATTATAAGGAGAACGACAAACTAAATCGCTTCGGTTATGCCTGCGCACTGTTGAAAAAGCGTCATCTACTTCGTTGCAATCACTCAAACACTCACTCCGACGTAGGAAAAACTACGCCTCCGTTCGGTTTGAGCTTGAACGCCTCGTATCTAACGCTTTTTCAACAGTCCTTTTAATTCTTTTGACTATTTCTTTTTTATCTTGAGTTGGGAATTTTTCTAAACTTTTAGAATTTTTTTCACAATTCAATATCTTACAAGCCAACTAAACCAATTATGACTTAATATGTATAAGCATAAAAATTAAAACGGATACCCATAAAAGGAACATCTTAAGTGAAATCAAAAAAGAATATTTTAGTTTTTTTATTCATCATATTTTCTTCTCATCTGCTCTATGGACAAATCGACTTGGATCGTGATCCTTATGAAGTTTTAGGTGTCAATAGAACTGCAGACCCTAAAACAATAAAAAAAGCCTATCTTGAAAAGGCTAAAATAGTCCATCCAGATAGAAATCAAGGTAGTGAGGAATCGACTAGAAAGTTTCAAGAGTTAACTAGTGCCTACCACGAGGTAATAAATGACTTTAATACTCGTTCCCATAGCTCACAAGAAAGATCAGGTTCGGCCGAATCTACCGAACACTTTGACCCCCTTGACGAAATATTTGCAGCAGCAGCCCATAATGATACGGAAACTCTAAGAAATCTTGCAGCACAGGGATTAGATATTGGCAGAATGGATATTTTTGGAAATACACCTCTACATTATGCTGCAACAAACAGAAATTTAGAAGCGATAGCCTTTTTGTTGAAAATGGAAGCTCCTGTCATACAAAATTCTAACGGAGAAACATTTATTGATATATTAACTGGAGGTAATAGAAAAACATTTGCAGATCCATCCTTTATGAATATAAATGAAAAACCCAATCAAACACCACATAGATCCGAAAGTTTTGCAGAAGAAATGAATACTGAAGCCAACAGAACTCCACGTACAACACCGGAAAATCTTGAAGAACTCTCCACTTTGCAACTTCTAAGACTGTACTTCACTGAAGTCGGACGCTCTATTAAAAAACAAGGACGCTCCATTAAAAAACGAATCGAATGTCGCTACTAAACAGCCCTCAGACTCATTCTATTTCAAACTGACCTAGCAAACCCTATCTGAATAAACGCATAAAATTTAGACATTTAAAAAGCCTACATATTTTTGAATGAAAATCCGATAATAGAGGTGTGAAATAAGAACGGATATAACTTAATCCTTATTAGGAACAAAAAGTAGCAGATCCCATTAAAAAAGGAATACTTTAAATGAAATTAGAAAAAAATATCTTAGCTTTTCTATTTGTCATATTCTTTTCAAATCTGCTCTATGGACAAGCCGATCCAAACTTAGCTCCTCATGAAGTTTTAGGTGTCGAAAAACATGCAGATCTTAAAACAATAAAAAAGGCCTACCTTGAACTGGCTAAAAAATGGCATCCAGATAGACATCAAGGGAGTGAGGAAGCGACTAGAAAATTTCAAGAGATAACTCTTGCCTACGAAATATTAATTGGAAAGTCAGCTCCCGCTAGATCAGCCCAACCTCCTCAGCCATTTGCCTCCGTTATTGAAGAGGTATTCAAATCTCAAGAGACTGACGCCGCTGTTGATGAGATATTGAAAAGCTGTCGTTATTAACCGTCCCATTTTTTTAAAAATTCAAAGGCACATATTCCAAACCCAGATCTCTGGCCACTGGCTCATAACAAACACCACCATTATAGACATTTAACCCTTTGAGCACTTCAGGATACTGACGGATAGACTCTTCAATTCCCTCTCGAGCAATAATACTACAGTAATTTAATGTCACATTCGTTAATGCATATGTAGACGTCTGCGCAACAATGCCCGGAATATTAGGAACACAATAATGAATCACTCCGTTGACATCAAACGTTGGTGAAACATGCGATGTCGGACGACACGTTTCAATACACCCCCCTTGATCAACAGCGACATCTACAACAACACTTCCAGGACTCATTGACTCTACCATCTCACGAGTTACTAAACAGGGAGCCTTTGCCCCTGTTACTAAAACAGCTCCTACCAATACATCAGAGTTAGGAATTATTTCTTCAATGTTCTTAATGTTGGAATAAAGAGTTGTTATTCGTCCATCAAAAATATTATTCAGATACTCTAAACGATCTGTATTAACATCTAACAATGTTACACTAGCCCCCAAACCCAGAGCCATTTGGGCGGCATTAGTCCCTACAATGCCAGCTCCCACAATCGTTACCTTTGCACGTCGTGTTCCCGTTACACCACCAAGAAGTATCCCCTTCCCTCCATTATTATTCTGACAATAAAAAGCACCAATTTGGGTCGACATTCTACCCGCCACCTCACTCATAGGCTTTAACAGCGGAAGACTACCGTCTGGTAATTCAATTGTCTCATAGGCTACAGCCTTTACTTTTTTCTCAATCAAAACACGGGTTAATTCTGGCTCTGCCACTAAATGAAGAAAAGCATAGAGAATCTGTCCCTCACATAAAAGATCATACTCCTCAGGCAAAGGTTCTTTCACCTTAACAATCATTTCCGAAGATTTATAAACATCCTCCTTTGTATCAATAATCTTTGCCCCATTTTTTTTAAAAACAGCATTGGAAATACCGCTTCCTACTCCAGCATCTTTTTCAATAAGAATCACATGTCCTTCGGATACCAGCTGCTTTACTCCAGCTTCCGTCATCCCGACTCGCGTTTCGCTATCTTTAATTTCCTTTGGGACACCAATAATCATATCCCCTCACCTCATCTCAAATATTAGAAACAAAATAGGGATCTACCCCAATAAAAGATCCGCGGTCAATAATTCAACGACAATGCGAAAACACAATGCATTAGTTATCCACTGCTAAAGAGATTTGCAAAAGAGGATATTAGTTAAAACATGAGAGATTATAATAGACTTTAACCCAAGGATATATCACTATGTGGATAATTCACGATATTATTTTTTAATAAAAAAGAGCTGTTATGAGTGAAGATATCAAAAAATTAACGCCTGAGGAAACCTCATGGGAAAAGGGGCTTCGTCCTTCTTCTTTTAAAGAATTTCCAGGGCAAATGAATGTTAAAGAAAAACTTCAAGTTTTTTTAAAAGCTGCTCAACTCAGAAAAGAACCCTTAGATCACATGCTTTTTTACGGCCCCCCTGGCTTAGGTAAAACAACCCTAGCCTATATTATTGCAAATGAATTGGAAGTACCTATTAAAACCACATCCGGCCCCGCCTTGGATAAAAAAGGTGATATTGCAGCCTTACTGACAGCCCTCCAGCCAAATGCTATTTTATTTATTGATGAAATTCATAGATTAAATATGCATATTGAAGAATATCTTTATAGTGCTATGGAAGATTATTACATTGACATTATCACAGGTGACGGCCTAGGGGCTCAGTCAATGAAATTTCAACTTGCCCCTTTTACTTTAATTGGAGCCACAACCCGCGTAGGATTATTAAACTCACCCTTTAGAAACAGATTTGGAATTGTGGAGCGTCTTTCTTTTTATGGCCCGGAAGATCTCACACAAATTCTTTTAAGAAGTGCAAAAAAGCTAAACTGCCCTCTTACAATCGAAGGAGCCTCTGAAATATCCAGGCGATCCAGAGGAACTCCAAGAGTTGCAAATCGCCTTTTAAAAAGAGTTAGAGATTATGCAGAAGTACAAAATCAAGGAAAAATTGATTCGGATATTGCAAAACACGCCCTAGAAAAACTTGAAGTCGATGAGTATGGATTAGAAGAAATGGATCGAAAAATATTAAAACTCATTATAGAAATGTTCAACGGAGGGCCTGTTGGCATTGAACCTTTAGCCTCTGCTCTCAATGAAGAAAAGGGTAGCATAGAAGATGTTTATGAACCCTATTTACTTCAAGAGGGCTTTATTAAAAAAACACCGAGAGGACGCATTGCAGGAAGACGAGCCTATGAACTCTGCAATCTTCCCATACCAAAAGATCAACAAGTAGATCTTCTTTGACAAAAATCAATTTATTTTTGAGGAACAGTAGATGATACTTCAGAGAACAATTCGTCAACGGGTAAATGTAGAAGGTATTGGTCTTCATGCAGGTCAACCCGCCAGTCTAACATTTTGCCCAGCCCCCCAAAATACAGGTATTCATTTTATTAGAAATGACCTTCACGGTAAACCGACCTTAGAGGTTTCTGTCGATCATGTTGTTTCCACAGAAAATGCTACAACATTGGGAAATAAACATTTTCAAGTCTCTACTGTAGAACATTGCTTATCTGCCCTTTCTGTTCTTCGTATTGACAATTTAAATATTGAACTCGCCGGACCAGAAATCCCAATCATTGATGGAAGTGCTATTCATTATTTAAATGCTCTACTAAAAGCAGGCCTTGTAGAGCAAAATGCCATAAGAAAATACGCACGTATCTTAAAGCCAATTGAATATGAAGAGGGAGAAAAATTTGCTAAAGTTCAACCTTACAATGGCTTGAGAATTTCATGCGCTATTGAATTTCCCCATAAATGTATTGGGACTCAGAAGATAGATTTTGATATAAATCAATACAGTTTTTCTAAAGATATCGCTCCGGCAAGAACATTTGGGTTTTTAGAAGATGCTAAAAAACTTTGGGACCGTGGCTTAGCCCTTGGAGCATCATTAGATAATACAATAGTTTTAGATAATAACGGAATAGTAAATAAAGAAAACTTAAGATTTCCAGATGAATTTGTACGACATAAAGTTTTAGATGCCTTAGGAGATTTGACAACATTAGGATTACCATTGTTAGGACATCTGACACTTCATAAAGCGGGGCATAGTATAATGAATAAGTTGATGAAAAAAATATTAAATAGCCCTCAACACTGCTCCATTATGGAATTATCCACTGAAGATCCCGTAATTATTAATTTCTAAAATAAAAAGACTTAGAGCCTATCCCAAAACCAGCTTCGTGATGAAAACGAGCGAGATTGTGCTGGGCGAGGATGAAAGTAAAAAACGCCTGAAGGCGTGCTTGAAGCACGTTGAAGGCGTTTTTTGCTTGAAGACAAAGCCGAGTACAATTGCAGCCGTTTGTAATAGAAGGTGGTTTTGGGATAAGCTCTTACTAACTTTAAGGTCTAGTGAGTGCAGCCAACCCCTGCCTGATGCCCTCTTGAACAGTAACAGAATCAGGAATATCTTCCAAAACCTTTTCAATTTCAGAAACCTTAAAGCCCAGATGAGACAGTGCTGAAACAATCTGTTCTTTTGTTTGACTTTTATGAGTGACCTGAGTTTCAGGCAATTTTCCTTTCAAAGAAAGCACCATCTGTTCGGCCATTTTTTTACCAATCTTAGGCAACTGAGATAAACCCTTAATATCTTCATTTACAATCAATTCCTTAAATTTATCCAGCGAGCAGGCCGAAAGAATTCCTAACCCTAACTTAGGACCAATACCATTTACTTTTATAAGAGATAAAAATAAATTCTTTTCCTCTAAGGAATGAAATCCAAAAAGTTGTATGGCATCCTCTCTAACATGAGTCATCACGTAAAGCTCTGCCTCCAACGTGTCACTTATATTTTCCCATGTTGCATTTGAAACCAAAACCTCATAGCCCACGCCATCAACAAGTAAAGTCACTCGACCTTCGTCAAAGGCTATCGGCTGTCCTCTTAAAAAAGAAATCACCTTACTTACCCTCTTTACAATTCAAAACCACGATATTGAATTTCTAAGAACTCACTTCCAATATCCCAATAAAAAATACATCATTTTTTAAAACGAGTCTCTAACTGAAGACATCTAGCATGATAATAGGCAATAGCCAAAGCATCTGAGGCATCTTTTTCAAGATCCTTCTTCAAATTCAATCTCTGAACTATAATGGAGCGAACGGCTTCTTTTGAAGCCCCTCCAGATCCCACAACACCTTGCTTTACAGAACGAGCTGTATATTCAAAAACAGGTATTTTAGCCTGCAAAAGCTCTGAAAGACACACTCCTCGTAGATGCCCCAATTTAAATGCCACATCTGGGTTCTTCCCTAAAAAAATTTTTTCAACAACAGCTTCATGAATATCACTATGCTTAGATAACAAATCTTTTATACCACAAGTCATATAAAAAAGACGATCAAGGAAAGGTTTCTTAGAAGAAATCTTTATAACTCCACTTTTTAAGTGAGATATTCCCTCATCATTTAACGTAATAAGGCCATACCCTAAACAGATAGAACCGGGATCAATACCTAATATAACTACCATCTCTTAATCCTTAAAAAGGTTTTCTAATTCTTCATCGTCTACTTCAAAATTTGTAAATACTTTTTGAACATCATCATTGGCCTCTAATAACTCAATTAACTTTATAACCTTCTTGGCCTCTTCCCCACTCACACGAATAGTATTTGATGGCATCTTTACAAAACCTTCTTTTTTTATTACAAAATGTTTAAAGGCATTTTTAAGGGATTCGTATTGTTCAACAGAGGAATAAACAGACAATATATCCCCATTAACACTGAGATCATCAGCTCCCGCTTCAATGGCAACTTCTTGTAATTGATCAAAATCATTATTTTCTGAATCAAAGACAAATTCAAACTGTGCACGAAACATCCAGTTCACACACCCCTGCTCTCCTAAATTTCCATTTCCTTTTTGAAAAATAAATCGAACTTCAGAAACTGTCCGATTACGGTTATCTGTCAGACATTCCACAAGAACAGCCACACCGCCAGAACCATAGCCTTCAAAAGTGATCTCTTCATACACAACACCCTTTAAATCCCCAGTTCCTTTTTTAATAGATCTTTCGATATTACTCTTGGGCATAGACATCGCCCGAGCCTCTTGAATAGCTCGACGCAATCTAGAATTTGCAGAAGGATCACCGCCTCCCAACTTCGCAGCAACAATGATTTCCTTTGTTAATTTTGTAAAAAGCTGCCCCCGCTTGGCATCTGCAGCCTGCTTAGTATGCTTAATATTTGCCCATTTACTGTGACCCGCCATGTGCTCTCATAAATACAGACCTCTAAGAGAATAGACAAGGGTTTCATATTGCTCCATTTGTGTTAAAGTAATAGGCATGTCAATAAGCCCTGAGTTTCTAACTCGTTATCAAAGTATTTATGATAAAAACCCTGAATCTAAGGTCTTTGCCCCTTTAGCAGAAGCCTACAGAAAAATGGGCCTTTTAGATGAAGCTCTTAAAATCTGTACAAAAGGCATTCTTTCACACCCTGAATTTGCAGGTGGCCATCTCATCCTCTCTAAAATCTTCATTGAAAAAAATCAGCTTGAAAAAGCCATTGAATCTCTCCTACGTACCACAGATTTATCGCCAGAAAACATTCTAGCTCATAAACTACTCGCTGAAACCTATATGAAATTACGACAACCCAAAAAAGCGTTACATTCCTATAAAATGATCCTGCTTTTAACCCCTCATGATAAAACAATAGCGCATAGTATTCAGAAATTAGAAAGCCTAACAGCGGATGAATATGATGACGAACTTTTTATCATTAAAGAACCCCCATCTAAAAAACCAAAAGACACTCAAAAAACTGTAGAACGTTTCATATCACTTACGGACGCTCTTATTGTAAGATCAGATTTTGAAAAAGCTCTAGAAACTATTCATAAACTAGAATCAATGATTGGGTCCCATCCCGAGATTGAAAAAAGAAAAGAGTTTTTAAATTCAACAGATCTATCCCCCCCTCCCATAGAGACCGAAGAGGACATCGTCCCCCTTAAAATTGATTTAGCACAAAAAAAGAAGAAAAAAATTGAACGCCTTCAAACTATGCTGCGTAGGATAAAAGAAAGACACATGAATCCCACAGACAGTTGAAAAGGTGTTAGATACAAGACGTTCAAGCTCAAACCGAACGGAGGCGTAGTTTTTCCTACGTCGAAGTGAGTGTTTGAGTGATTGCAACGAAGTAAATGACACCTTTTCAACTGTCCTCTTGGATTATCCCTTAACACGTTCAACGTACTCGCCCGTTCGGGTATCAATGCGAATAGTGTCGCCCTCATTGATATGTAAAGGGACTTGAACAACAGCTCCTGTTTCTAAAGTCGCAGGCTTATTCGTGTTGGCAACAGTATTGCCCTTAAATCCAGGATCTGTTTGAGTGATCTTTAAATTGACAGCTTTAGGTAAATCTATACCAACAGGTTTTTCATTAAACATTAAAATCACAATCTCAAGGTTTTCTGTTAAATATTTAGATGCCTCTCCCACCTTGTCTGCCGTAAGAAGAAATTGATCATAATGGGTTTGGTCCATAAAATGAAATCCTGAATCATCCTTGTAGAGAAAATTCACACTAACTGTACGTATATCGGGAACTTCAAACTTTTCCCCAGATTTAAATGTTCTCTCTAGATTTGTACGCGTTAATAAATTTTTGAGCTTCGTTCGAGTGAATTGGTTACCTTTTCCAGGCTTAACGTGTTGAAAGTCTACAATAGCATAGGGTACCCCATCTAAGAGGATTTTTAAATTTTTACGAAAATCAGATGTTTCATACATGTGAATAGCCCTCAAAAGCACAAGAGTATCTTTTCTAAACATCCTTGTCCAGAGCGATACGTTCAAACCCGTAAATAATGAGATTTTCAGTTTATTTTTCTTTCCGGAACGTAGGGCGTATCGTGATAGAAACCTTTTCAACAGTCCTCAGATATAGGCTAAAGTATAGAAGTCTTCAGTATAATTTTCTCAATTATTGACAGCGAGCTACACTCTGAATTTTTTAAATTTTATTAGGTAATAAAAACAGTTATCCTATAGGGAGGACATTTACGAAACGAGGTTCATTTTGCCTAGTTCTATTGAAACTGAAATTAATAAACTGCTTAAGCAAAAAAGAGACATAGCTATTGTCGCAGATGAATTGATTAAAAAATGGCGACGTTCTGAACTCTCTGATTTGGACAAAAAAAGTGTTTCTTGTTTTTTACTTCACTCTGGCTTTTATCCCTCTTTAATTGAAAATATTATTTTTTCATTACGAAAGAAAACTAAGATCCCTTGGGCCACACTGATACTCCTATTAGAATTTAAAAAAGAAAATATAGATGCTAAAATTATAGACTTCTTATTTACTGGAGCCAAAGAAGAAAATCAATTAGAAGAAATTCTTATTTCCACACAATTTGATGATTTGGATTTAAGATTCAAGACCATTCGTAAAGAATTCTACAAAAAACAATTAAATTCCCTACAAGAAAAGCGAAAGGAATTACTGGCGCAGGCAGAAATTCTTCATAATGATGGACTATTTGAAAAAGAACGAGAAGTTCTTAAAGAAATTCAGTTATTATTCAATGAAGAAAATCCTGATATATTAAAAAAATTTGATAAATTATCTATAAAACACGCCAAAGAGATAATAAGTAAAATAAAGAGTCGCATAAAGCATCGATCTTATTTTCAAGACAAAAAAAAATTTAAAGAAGCGGGTGCTTTAAAAAAAGTTGAAAATGATGTGGGAAAAAAACTAGTTCAGCTTAGTAAAAAACAACCTGAACTCTCTTATTATATATCTATTGCCCTTATTCAAATTGAATTATTTGATTTTGCCTTAAAAGCCTTGTCTTATTCTAAAAACAATTCTCGTACTCAGTGGCTAAAGCTTGATCTTCTTTTACTCACACGTCAATATATCTCTGCAATGGAGTTAGCTCAAAAACTTGAAACTCAAGAAAAAGAAAACTCAGAATCTGTTTTTTCAGCCATGTACGCAAAAGCAAAAGCTCTTTGGGGACTTTCTCATAAAACAGAAGCTATAAAATTATTAGAATCTATATTGAAAGTAAGACCTCAATACCGCTCTTCTCACTCTCTTTTAATGCAGTGGAAGGACAGCAGTTTATGATAAAATTCCACGCTATCTACAAATATATTTTGATAGCCCTTCTTTTTGGGACATTTGGGTTTATAAAAGAATATCATGTCCCCAAATTAAAAACATTAGCTATATTACAAGTTAAAAAATTAACTGATAAATATATTCCTTCCGTATCTTTTCTTCCAAATGATATTGAGTTTGGTTTATGGCCCCCAGAGATAAAATTTAAATCTGGCAAAATTCACATGAAAGGAGAACTTGTACACTTTTTAACACCTATAAGAATTGAAAACCTATCTATTCGTTTAAAAACATACAGTCTACTAACAGGAAACTATTATCAATTTATAGAGATTAATATAAATCAGCCAAATTTTGCAGTCATTATTCACAGTGATGATACTACAGAAGTTGGATCAAAAGGTTTACCAACAACAAAAGATTTTATAAATAAAATAAATACTGTCATTAATCCAAAAGTTACTAAATTTATCTCTGATATCCCTATTGCAAATCTTAATATTATTGATGCAAAAATAACTATGGAAGATACTTCTTTTGATTTTCTCTCTAAAATTAATCGATTAAATCTTAATATCAAAAATCATCCAAAAGGGATTTCTCTAGAAACTTATATCAGAGACACATTGTTTAAAAGAAAAAGTGTGAATACATTTTTAAAAAATATAGAATTGGATTTTAAATTAGATCTAAAAGACGACATCCTTTCCCTGAGTGATGTGAAATTTCAGCATAAAAAATCTTTTATCATCAGCAAGGGCGATATATCTTTTAATTTAAAAAAGAGTGCTGTTGAAAAATTAAATGTTAAAGCACGAACCCACTTTGAACTAGCCTCATTGAGACAGAGCATACTTACATTTTTTCCTGAACACTCTGTTCCTAAAATAAATGGTATATTAAAATCAGAATTTAATTATGGCCTGGATCAAAAAAACTTAAAAGAAGTAACTGGGAATTTTGAAATAAAAAATCTAAGAATTAATAGATTTTTTGTAGGAAATATTAATACCCAAATAACTGTTAACAATGAAAACATCTATTCTCCTCTATTAAGAGTTTATAATAACAGTGGGGTAATAGATTTAAAAGATATAAACATACAACTGAATGAAGAAAAAAATGTTAAATACACATTAAATGCAAAAAAAGTAAAACTGGGAGCCTTTCTTAATAATCTTGGTCTAGATGTTTCCACTTTAAGTATGATGATAGACACTGATATTCCCTGTGACGGCGTCATAAAACCCTCTCTTTTGATAAAATGCAATGGAACCTTAAATGGAAACGATTTTTCTGTAATATCAATAAAAGAAGAAACAGATATCGTTGCGTTAGACACATTTTTATTAAACGGCAATGTAAATATAACTTCAGATAAAGTGGTTATTAAATCTGATATAAATATTGGAGAATCAACTAAAGGAAAAGCTGAAGGTTTAGTTCATTTTAAAGATGGCTTTGATATAAAATACCAAACAGAATCATTAAACTTTAAAGATGTTAAAAGTTTATCAAACTTAAAAATAGAAGGAGAAACACAAGTAAAGGGCTCGACAAAGGGTAATAGTTATGGGGCTACATTTAACATGGATCTATCCACAAAAAATATATGGCTAGAAGATTATGGTTTAGGAAACTTTCAGTCACATTTATCTTATAAAAAAGGAGAATTGTTATTCTCAAAAGTTAAAGGAAATTATGGGAATATAAATTTTACAGGTAAAACACTTGTTGATTTAAATAATGAAACTATTGATACCAATTTTGACGTTATAAATGGCGCAGTACATGATTTACAAAGACTCTTATCTCGCAAATATGACTTTCCATATGACATATACGGCAACTTACAGGTCACCAAAGCCCATGTTTGGGGATCTTTTGAATTTACAAAACTAAACTATGATATAAATTCAAAAGTTTCTCATGGTGCTATTGGCATAGAAACATTTGATGAATTTATTTTTAATATTACAGCTAGAAAAGGAATTGTTAAACCCAACAACATTCTTCTCAGAAAGGGGCGTAGTCAGGCGACACTTCAAGGTATAGGAAATCCCGACGGAAACATTGATATAAAAATAGCGAGTCAAAATTTTAATCTTCAAGATTCTGAAATCATTTCCAAATTAATTCCTAATTTAAATGGAAACATCCATTTGGAACTCAATCTAACAGATCACATTCTATCTCCCAAAACAGAGCTACTTACTAAAATAACAAATACTTATATTGGTTTAGAACCTCTGCCCGACTTAGAAATAAAAGGAAATATCACTAAAGAAAATATTAGCGGAACAGGGACCTTTCTAGATAATACTTTTAAACTCTCTTTTATTTTTCCTTTTGCAAAGAAAGATCCCTTTAAGTTTTATCTCAATGCCAATAAATGGAATTTTGCACCATTATTTTCAATTGTTTCTCCAACCTTTAACGCCAATGAATATCAAACTGAATTTACTGGGATTATTGATCTACAAAGTCAATCAGGTGGCTTTTGGAAATCTTCAGGAATCATTGATTTATCATTACTTCATATAAAAAGAGGAGATGTTGAAGGTTATATAACAAAACCAACCAAAATAACCTTTAATAATGGAAAAATGGATATAGGTTCTTTAAATATCAAAGGGGATAATACCTCATTAGAAGTAACAGCAAAAAATAGCAGGCAAAATAATCTCAACTTCAATATCATAGGAAAAATTGAAATGGGACTCTTAGCATTTATGACTCCATTTCTTAGCGATCTCAAGGGTACACTTTCATTAAATTTTCAACTGAGCGGTACCACATCTGAACCCCAAGTTAGAGGATTAGCTATGATACAAAACGGTTTTATACAGGTGCCCGACCTTGTTCATCCTTTTGAAAACATTCAATCTGATATCTTATTTAATCAGAAAAAAATAACTGTTAATACATTTCTCTCTAACTTTGCATCTGGAGTTGTTCATGGAAATGGATCTATTGGGATTAAAGGTTTTAAAAAATTCCCAACAAATGTCCAAGGGGAATTTAATAATGTTAATTTAAACTTTCCAGAAAAAGTAGAAACCTCTGGCAGTGGTTCTTTTAAAATTTCTGGTCAATGGTTCCCCTTCACTCTTACATCTCATTATAAAATTAACAGGGGACTTATCACTAAAACATTAGAAGAAGCTCAAAGTGAAGATTTTCAGCTCCGACGAAGAGATTTTTTACCTGATTTTTTAATAGAAACTAAATTTTCAATGTTTAATTTAAACATTACATCTATATTTGACAATAACTTCTATGTACGAAACAGTTTAGTGGACACCCCCATTAAAGGAACCGTTAAAATCCAAGGAACATCTGTTAATCCAATATTGTTAGGAACAGTTAATACAAAACCTGGGGGTAAAATTTTCTTTAAAGATATCCCTTTTGATATTGTCAATTCTCAACTAAAATTTGATAATCCTAATAAAAACAATCCCTATATTTATTCTGAAGCTAATGTTCGTGTCAAAAATCATGATATTTCACTTATTTTACAAGGATATGCTGATAACTATAAAATCAACCTAAACAGCCAACCTCCACTAGCAGAACAAGATATTGTTTCTCTTTTAGCATTAGGAATTACGACTGACAATTTAGAAACTTACGATTCTGAAGAACAAATTACACAACAATCTTATGAAATTGGATCTGCCCTTATTTCTAACAATCCTTTGGGGAATGAGATAAAAAAGAAATATGGTGTTGAAGTAAAATTTTCATCTGCAATTGACGACAGTAATACTCTGAATCCTAAAATCATTGTCAGTAAAAAATGGTCTCCTCGCCTAAGCACAAGCACAAGTAGAACGTTTGGAACTGAAGTCAAACAAGATTTAAAGGTTCAGTACCAATTGAATAACAACTTATCAGTTATTGGAAGCTGGGAGGGAAAAGAATTCACAGAAGAGGCTGAATTTTTAGATACAGAATCAGAAAATACAGATATTCTAGGTTTAGATTTGGAATATAGGGTCAAATTCAAATGAAAAATATAGCTTTTCTTCTATTGATTATTCTTTTTTCTGCAAACAACGCCATAGCAGCTCAAATTCAATTTAAAGGTGTTTCATCTAAAATCCAAAATGAACTTCACACAAAAATAAAAGGATTAAAAACAAGAACCTTATCTAAAGAAAAAATAGATGAAGTCGCTACATATTTATTCAATTTAAATCTATATGAAGAAGTTCAAATTTTTCATCATACAGAAAAGAATATTTATTCTATCGAAGCAATTCCTTTAAGAACAATTTCTGATATCACTATTCAAGGTTTAAATCTCTTTAGCAAATCAAATATCAAAGATGTCTTAAAAATCAAAGAGGATGAACTCTACAATAGGCTTGAAGTTATCAATGGCGTTGATGAACTAAAAAATCAATACGAACAATCTGGATATTTAAATGCAAAAATCAAAATTACTCCATCATCTAAAAAAGAATCTGTCATTTTAGATATAAACATTGAAGAAGGAGAAGTTTATACTATAGAATCTATTTCATTTGATTCGATCAACTCAAACCTTTCCAAACAATTAAAAAGATTAACTAGAGATTTAATAAATAAGCCCTACTCAACCGAAAACAAAAAAAAATTGTATTCAGAATTAACAGATTATCTTATAGATAATCAATATCTTGGAACTTCATTTATAGAATCTGAATACAAAATAAAGAAGGAACAAAAACAAATCCCCATATCTATTGCCATTGAAAATCCTTATAAATTTGAAATATATTATAAAGGAAATCAGCATTATGATAATTTAACATTAAATAAGTCTTTAAAAATTAATGAAGGTTTAAATCTAGGAATAAATCCCATATTAACATTTACTTCTCGTATAAGAGAAAAATATTTAGAAGATGGCTTTCCCCATATTTCTGTCAGAACAAATCAAAATATTTCAAATGAAAAATTCATAAAGAAAATAACATTTAATATTAATGAAGGTAATCGTGTCCAAATAAATAAAGTTGAACTCCTTGGTAGGTATACACAAGAAAAGGATTTTTACTTAGACTACATATTAAATAACAGTGGAAAAACTGTTTCAAAAGGTTTTTTTAATCGCTCTAGTATTGAAAATGGAGTGGATGAACTTATAGAAAAACTTCAAGATATGGGATACTTAAGAGCAAAATTTAGATCTCTGAGGACAGAGTACAATGAGAAAAGAAATAAAGTGGATCTGTTTTTCCTCATAGAAGAGGGACCTCTAACAGTTATAAATAAAATAAATTTCGAAGAAAACACTGACTTTTCAAAGGATGAATTATTAAAACAAATTCCACTAAAAGAAAATCAACCTTTATCCATTACAGATTTAGAAAGAACTTTAGTGGAACTGGAAAGATTTTATTTTAGTAATGGGTATTTAGATATGTACTTAAAAAATAATATTTCAGAAATTGTAAAATATCATGCTGATGGAACTCAAGCTGAACTTAATTTTAATATTCATGAAGGGCCACGTATTGTAGTAAACTCTATAAAAACAGAGGGTAACACTACAACCAAAGAAAATGTTATTTTAAATGAATTAGAATTTAAAAAGGGTGATGTTTTAACAATCCAAAAAGTTAATGACTCTGAGTACCGCCTTCAACGTCTCGGATTATTTTCTAATATTGAGATTAGAATGTTAGAAAAAGGGACACAGATTTCTGAACGTTCTATCATTATAAATGTTTCAGAAAGAGAGCCCGGAACATTAACTTCAGGTATTGGGCTCAACACGGAATTTGGATTGACACTTCGGGGTTATCTTGGTGCTTCCTATAGAAACTTAGGGGGAACTGCAAGACAAATTATAGGGCGAATTGACATTAAAAGAACTAAAAGTATTGATTTTCTAGACAATAAAATTTCTGCTGGATATTTAGAGCCCTACATCTTTGGTTCTAAAATGAGGGCAAGACTTCATTTAATTAGATCTCAAGAAATTACAAACACGTTGGAAGATGTTGATCAAGTTTTTGCACAAAATAAAAATGAAATACAAATTGATCTAGAGCGAGAAATTGGACGGCATATTAAAGTCACTTGGACACTCTGGAATTTTGAAAGTACAAAAATCTTTGAAATCGATAACAAAGTTTCAGAAGCAGAACAGACAATTGCATCCATAGGTCCCATCGTAGAGTTTGATTATAGAGATAATGTTTTTGACCCTACAAAAGGCTCTTATATTCGTTTTATGGCTTCTTATGCTGATCCACAATTTGGTGGCTCAAACCACATTCGATTTATTAAACTCAATGCTGCCTATAACAAGTACACTAAGTTAGGAAACTCAGGAATTGTTTGGGCTAATTCATTTAGAACAGGATATTTAAAAAACCTAAAGAGCACAGGTGGAGTTCCGGAAAATCAAATCTTCTTTTTGGGAGGAAGATCTACCCTACGCGGTTTTAATTCCAGATCTGTCCATAGCCGTACGGACTTGGGAATCGGAGGAGACCTTTTCACATTAAAAACCTCAACACATTTTGTTTTATTAAAGTCAGAGTTTCGTTTCCCTTTTTCAGAAACTATAGGTGGCGTTTTGTTTTATGATGGCGGTTATTTAGATATTACAGGACTACAAATAAATGATAAATACCGTGACGCTGCAGGATTAGGAATACGCTTTATTACACCAGTTGGCCCTGTAAATGCAGAATTTGGAATTAAATTAGATAAACATGAAACCGAAAAATTCGGACGATTTCATCTCTCTATTGGTTCTTTCTAAACCACTTTGAATCCATCTAAGTCGCTTCGGTGGTATCTAGTTTTTTTATCTAATTTTCTTTTTACGTTGAACTGGCTATCACGATACGCTCTTCACTTGGGAAAGAAAATAAACCCCGTAACTGGCTTTTGGCTTTGTCCCTGAAAAAAACTCCCTGTTTTATCTTCAAAAAATTGTAAAATGTCCGGATATCGGACAAAATGTCCGGATTTCTGGATTATTTTCTCGGACACCCTTCCATTCATTGAAACTCAACGATATAACCTATTGAAATCATTTATCTTAAAACTTCTCTGGAAACGGCACTCTATTTGTATAGTGCTCTTACTAAATAAGGAGGTTTTTCCATGCCCACTCAAAACCTAGAAAACAAAGAACATCTCACGCCTGACAACGCTGTACTGATATCCACGGGACACTCGGGAGCCCAAACCATTAAGGTCTCAGAGTTTACGACTTTTGGTAGAGATACCTTAAACACAATCCCTCTCTCAGACCCCTTTGTCTCTGCAAGACATGCTCGTATTGAAAAAAGTAAGAAAGGATTTATATTACGTGACCTTCAAAGCCGTAACGGAACATTTCTTAATGGAGCACGTATTATCGAAGCCCTATTAAAACCAGGGGATCGCCTTTCCATAGGCAAATGTGAATATATATTTCAAAACAACGTTCCTAAAAATACAGAAAATAGAATCTTAAAAAGTAAAAACACACAATGGAATAATATTCTTAAAACACTTCCAGAATTTGCTCAAACAGACCTGCCAGTACTTCTTCTCGGTAATTCTGGAACAGGAAAAGAAATCGTCGCTCAAGCCATCCATGAAAATTCAACACGAACCCGAGGCCCGTTTGTCAGTGTGAACTGTTCAGCCCTGAGTGACACGCTTATTGAAAGTGAGCTTTTTGGTCATAAAAAGGGTAGTTTTACAGGAGCTACCGGCGATCGAGAAGGAGCTTTTCAAGCCGCTCGGAAAGGGACATTGTTTCTTGATGAAATTGGAGATCTTCCCATTACATTACAACCCAAACTCCTACGAGCTTTAGAAAATTGTGAAATTAGACCTGTCGGAAGTGATCGAAATTTTAAAACAGATGTAAGAATTATTGCAGCAACACATAAAAACTTACAAACACAAGTCTCTATGGGTCGATTTCGTTCTGATTTATTTTATAGACTTCATGTTATTAAAATTCAAATTCCATCACTTAAAGAAAGAATGGAAGATTTTGATTTTTTTCTTTCACAATTTGCTCGAGAAATGCGAGTTCTTTTCTCGTACAATGCTATACAAAAACTGAAGAAACATTCATGGCCAGGAAATGTCAGAGAATTAAAAAATGTTGTAGCCAGAGCTTCTGCTTTTTATCCAAAAATAGAAATCCTTCCCAAACATATAAGATCTTTAATTGATGAAATCCCCGGAGCTGAAAAAACTCCTATAAGTCAGATAATAAAAGAGAGGAATTCATTAAGAGAAATAGAATGCGAAATGATAAAAGAAAAACTTATTGAAATGGAAGGAAATCAAAGAAAAGTAGCTAAAGATTTGGGTATTGCAAAAAGCACTCTTCATGATCGCATAAAAACCTATAATATAGACATCTCCTCCTTTTAATGACGCTTTTTTAACTGAATCAGTTAGTAGTGGGCGGCTTCCCAGTCCTTACCCTCAACAACATTAACCTTTAATGGAACACTTAACTCTACAATATTTTCCATAATATCTATAATCTGATCCGTCTTATTTTTTATCTTATCAACTGAAGATTCAAAAACCAATTCATCGTGAACTTGAACAAGCATATCTAATCCTTTTATTTTATCTAACTCAATCATAGCCTTCTTTACAATATCGCTTGCCGTTCCCTGTATCGGAGCATTTATAGCTGCACGCTCGCCAAATTTACGTATATTTGCATTCTTAGATTTTAATTCTTCAATATAACGACGCCTTCCAAACAATGAAGCCACATAACCTTCGGATTTCGCCTTTTCCACCATAGAATGCATATACTTTTGTATACCCGGAAATTTTGTAAAATAATCTTTAATCACTAAAGAAGCCTCACCAATAGGCATATGTAAACGTTCTGATAGTCCAAAAGAACTCATTCCATAAGCAATACCAAAATTAACAACCTTTGCAACTCTCCTCTGTTCCATAGTTACATTTTTAAAAGACACATTAAAAATTTTAGATGCCGTAGCAGAGTGAATATCCAAACCTTTATTAAAAGCTTCAATCATTCCTTTATCTTTAGAAATATGTGCTAACACTCTAAGTTCTATTTGATTATAATCTGCTGAGATTAACATTTTCCCTTTATCAGCTATAAAAGCTCTACGAATAGCACGACCTCGGTCAGTACGAATAGGAATGTTTTGAAGATTTGGATCTGTACTGGATAAACGACCCGTTGTTGTCACCGCTTGATTAAAATGTGTGTGTATACGGCCCGTATGAGAATTAATTAACTTCGGCAAAGCTTCAATATATGTACTCTTTAGTTTACTAAGCTCCCGAAATTCTATTATCTTTTTACAAATAGGATGATTTAACTTCTCCAAAACATCAGAGCTTGTACTATATCCCGTTTTTGTTTTCTTAATAGCAGGCATCTTTAACTTGTTAAAAAGAACTTCAGAAAGTTGCTTTGGACTCGTCAGGTTAAAAGTCTCCCCTGTTTCTTTATAAACTTTCTTTTCTATTCTTAAAATGTCAGCAGAAATAGATTTATTTTGTGAATCAAGAATAGATTTATCAATAAGAAATCCTCGGTCTTCCATTCTAGTTAAAGTTCTAATTAATGGGAATTCAATCTCTTGAGCAATAGATAAGGTTTGGTCTTTTTCCAAACCACTTTTTAAATACACCTCTAAATCTAAATGAGCTATATAATATTCACTCGCACTAAAATCTTCAGACAGTTTTTTCCCTAGAAAGGTTTCGTAAACTTTTAAAAAAGAGCCAACTTCACCTGATCTTAAAACATAAGCTGCTAAAAACTGATCCCAAAGTGTTTTAGATTTTTTAATATGAAACTGCCTATAAAATTCTTTTAACTTATACCCCTTCCAAAATAGCTCTCTCTCATTGAGAGCTTGACCTATATCAACAAACTCTCCTTTCACAGTTAAGGCCTTACCATTAACTCCTAGACTTAATCCATCATCAATAGACAAAACCCAAACCTCTGCAAACTTTGGTATAGATTTCTTAAGCTCATTAATTCCAATAACATCTTCTCTGATATATATTTTCTGAGATGTTTTTTTTATCTTTTCTTTAGGTTTATCACTTTTACTAGTAACCTTATCTTCAAACAACTTCCGTTCAAAACTCTGAAATTCTAATTCACCTAGTAAGTCTTTAAGTTTTTCATTTTCTCTAGGACGAATTTTCAGGTCTTTCAATTTTAATTTTAAATCAACATTGGTTCTAATAGTGACAAGATCTTTAGAAAGGTAAGCCATTTCCTTATCTGTAAGAAGTTTTTCTTGTGTACTGCCTTTTACTTTCTTAATGTTTTTGTAAATCCCATCGAGATCTTTATATTCTCCTAAAAGTTTTTGTGCCCCTTTAGGGCCAATACCATAAACACCAGGAACATTATCCGAACTGTCTCCCACCAAAGCCAAATAATCCAACATTTGCTCTGGCCGCACACCCCATTTTTCTATAACACCTGCAGAGTCATATTCGACATTTTTCATTGTATCCAACATAGACACATGGGGACCAACAAGCTGTGCAAAGTCCTTATCACCACTGACAATGACAACTTCAAGATTATTCTTACGTCCAAAGTTTACAAGTGTTCCAATCACATCATCGGCTTCGAATCCTATTTTTTCATATTGAGGAATTCCCATACACTCAGTCAGCTTTTTAATATACGGAATTTGAGGCACAAGATCCTCAGGCATTTCTGTTCGATTACTTTTGTAATCCTCGTACATTTCTTTTCTGAAACTAGGTTCTTTTACATCATTACAGTAAGCAATGTAATCAGGCTTGATTTCTTTTAATAACTTTACAGTCATAGACATAAAGCCATACAGAGCATTTGTTGGTAAACCTGATTGTGTGCTTAAGGGCCGAATAGCATAATAGGCACGAAAATACATTGAACTGACATCAACAACATACAACTTTTTCATAAACTTTTTCGAAAATAGAAAAACACTAAAGAAATAGGCGATTTGGTCAAAATGATTATCCTCCTTGTATTAGTCATTTTCTATCTATGTCTTGAAGACCACCAGAGATAAAACCTCTATAGCTTCCCCTGTCCTAAACGACCTGTTCTTTACTGGTCAAGATAGAATTACTATCAGACAGTAACATGGCGTGTCTCGAGTTTCTTCTAGAGGTATTATTTCTAAAAAACATTTTATTTTTTATGTGATCTGATTACTCATTAGAAAAAATAAAAACAAGATCATCTTTTTCAACAAAATCAAATCTCTCGAGGGCTTGTTTTTCTATAAATTTAGGATCTTTAGATTGCAAAATTTGCCCCTCTAATTTTACAACCTCAAACTTTACTTGACGAATCCGCTCATTAATCTCTCCCAATTCACTATTTAAACTCCAATAACGATAAAGAGTTCCATCGAGCACTAAAGTTACAAGAGACATAGCCCCACAAAGAAGGAAAATACGGTATGGCTTATGAAGAATTCCTCTAAAAATATGTATCATATGTTTTTATTTTATAGCTTATTGTAAAAATCAGATAGAAAAAACAGTACTGACCTAGACTATACCTTTTGCTGCCTTCAATAAAAAACCCCTTCTTGAAAGGGGTTTTTTACATTTGATAAACAAAAAATAGGCTTATTAGTTTTTAAAAGGAGAAGTTGTAAACCGTTTCTACGAAAGCCGCAGGATGTGTTCCACCTTCATTCTCTCGTAAATACCCAAAACCATTATCTTCTAAACTAGGACCTAATTGCGTAATACCTCCAGCAATGTAAAGACCTTTAATTCCTGTATACGTCACAGCCGTTTCGGTTATTGCATTAACCACAGAGTCATACTTGTCCCCTACATCAGAAGGATTGTTGTTCCAGTTGTGCCACAGACCTAACAGTGAATAGACAGAGACCGTATCGGAAAGCTTATACTCTCCTTTCAAGTAATGCCTATATCTAATAGCTCTGGATCCGTTTCTATTCTCTAAGACATCCGGCTTTTGAAGACCTGTTGTTTCATCCTTTTCCACAGTGTAACCCTTGCCGTGAAAGTAAAAACGTGGTTCAGCATAATAACTTAAAGAAAGTTTTCCTAAGGGTTTTGTTACAGTATACCCTATCCGTATCATGGTAATGTGCTCAGACTCACGAGATGCCGTACTAAGAGGAAGATAAGCTCTCGCATATCCACTCGTGTTTAAACCCCATAGCATTCCAAGATCACCTGATGACATCATCACATGAGGATCAAAAAAATCAAAGTTAAGACTCTCTTCCCATTGCGTCTGAAGATCCGCAGTCAATGCCAGTGTCCATTTATCGTTTAACTTATATTTTAATCGTAAAGCCCAATCTGTATAAGGTGTAGAACCTTTCAAACCAGCCTCTGTCCAACCATAGAGCATTACACTCCATGGAGAAGCCTTTGTAGACATAGCCATCATAGGTTCAGAAGATTCTTCCTTTGGTGCCTCTTCCTGTTTAACCGCTTTAGCATCTGCCTTTTCAGGCTCTGCTTTTTTAGCCTCTGCCTTTTTATCAGCACCCTTTTTCATCATCGTAGAAGTTGTCGCTTTCATCATTGTAGACGTGGTTGTCGCTTGAGCCTGAGCTACCTGTAAACCTTCCAATGCCCACACAGATGAATCAGCAAAAGCACCTACTGTAAATACCAAAGATATACCAAATATAATAAGTCTCATGACTTTCTCTCCTTTAACCTTATAAGGGTTCTTCCCTTTCCTTTTCGCTTTGTATGTCAGTAATTGCGGGTTAAGTCAAATCTTAAAGAATTTCTCTCTTTTTTACGCAATCTCAACTTAAGCCCATCTCAATTTAAAGCCACTTGAAAGGCTTTTTTCCCCAAGTATTGAGCTTGGTTGCCTAATATTTCCTCAATACGAAGAAGTTGATTATATTTTGCCATCCTCTCCCCTCGACACAAACTTCCTGTTTTAATCTGAGCACACCCTAAACCTACAGAGAGATCAGCTATTATGGCGTCTTCCGTTTCACCGCTTCGATGGGACATCACTGTCTTAAAACCTGCCCCATGAGCCATTTCAACAGCCCTCTGTGTCTCAGTTAACGTTCCAATCTGATTGCATTTTACAAGCAATGCATTTGCAGCATTTTTCTCAATTCCCTGTTGAATCCTTTTTGGATTTGTTACAAAAAGATCATCCCCCACTAATTGAACACGATCCCCTATAACCTTAGTAAAATCTATCCATGCCGACCAATCGTCTTCGGCAAAACCATCCTCAATACTCAGAATAGGGAATTTATCACACCATTTTTTATAAATATTACCCAATTCCCCCGCACATAATTTCTTACCCTCAAAAGAATAATATTCTTTTTTAAAAAACTCTGTCGAAGCCACATCCAGAGCAAAATATATATTCTCACCTAACACGTAACCTGCCCTATCCACTGCTTCAGCAATAATTTCTAACGCATCTTCATTTTTAGTCAAACGAGGCGCAAATCCTCCTTCATCCCCAACGGCGATAGAATAACCTCTCTGATCTAAAAGCTTTTTTAAAGTCTGAAAAACCTCAGCTCCTGCACGTAACGATTCCGAAAAACAATCCCCCACAATAGGACAAATCATAAACTCTTGAACATCCACACCATTATTTGCATGTGCACCACCATTAAGGATATTCATTAACGGAACAGGTAAAGTTCTTGCCTCTAACCCACCTAAAGATTGAAAAAGCGGCATGTTTTTTTCAAGAGCTGCGGCCTTTGAAATAGCCCAAGACACTCCCAATAATGTATTGGCTCCTAACTTTGACTTGTTCTCTGTCCCATCCAGTGCCAAAAGAATCTCATCAATATCTTTTTGCTGACACACATCTTGCCCTTTAATGGATGAACTTATCTCTTTATTGACAAAAAGAACCGATTTATGAACTCCCTTACCCCCATATCTTTTTCCTCCATCCCTGAGTTCAAGAGCTTCATGAAGCCCCGTAGACGCTCCGGAAGGAACACTTGCTCGTCCAAGATGTCCATTCTCAGTTAAAACATCCACTTCAATAGTCGGATATCCACGGCTATCTAATATTTCTCTTGCAAAAACATTAGTGATTTTCGACATAACTTTCTGCCCTCATAATTCAACCCTTATCTGTTCTTTAATCTTTGATAAATTCACACCTCTAATATAAATCTCTTGTTCCCTTTGTTTTTTCAATAATTTTAAATGGTTTATGACACACTTTGAAGCCAAAAAATAGAACGAACGTCCCCCATCATCAAGATAATCTGATAGGATATTTTTTATTTTCAACAAATGACATAAGAGAAATTTGTGAAGAGTCTATTTCTTTTTTTTGCTGGCTCTCCCTAGCTTGTAATTGATTGCGCATATCAAGGAGCAATTGAGACATAGATTGAATCAGTTCAGGAGATTTTTCTTGTATCTGATTCCAATCCACACGCCTCATAGCTTCTTTAACCTGCGGATCCTGCCTATCCTGCCCTACCAAAAGGGTCACAAGTTGATAGGCTCTTAATAAATAATCTTTTAATTTTTCTGTCTGTTGTTGCAATTCCCGAAGCTGAGCATCCATCTTCTCAAAAGACATTTCCGTTGTTCTAGAAACTTGATTTTTAAGCGAAGTCTCTAATTCTCTCTTAATGGCCTCTAGCTCTGTATTTTTATCTATGAACATTTTGTTCTTAGACTCTAACTCTTTTTGCCCTATTTCTAAAGTGTTCATAAGATTTTTCAAAAACTCTGGCTTCACATACTTTTCTTCTTTTCCTAAAAAACTCTCATTTTCTTTGTTCCAAAAGATTCTAATCCTCTCACCTTCCCATTTAACAGTTGCCAAACTTTGCCCCATGAAAAGTGGAAGAGCTTCTATTGCTGACTGAATAAATGACTTTGTTTTGGGCAGAGCTTCAAGTTCAGAGGAAATATGAAATTCTATATTTAACCCGGGAAGATTTTTAGAAAACATCATCTCTTTCTTAACCAATTCAGAAATTTTAGGATGTGGTTGGAAGAAATAAGAAAAAAACCTTTCTGGTTGAACAAGTAAATCAGCTGGATTATCCATCATTTGTAAAACCCCATTCAGCACGCCCCATGCACGCAATTCCGAACTGGCTCTGCCCACCTCTGCAACTTTAAAACCTGTTTTGCTTTCAAACTCTTCTAGAAAGTCTTCCATCTGATGAGAATCCACCCAAAAAGAGGAATCTCTAAGAAATTCCTCAGAAACATTAGAAAGAGCCTTAAACTCAAGATTTTTGAAGTTTTGACTCTCAAGATAAACAAGAACAGAATTTGAAACTTTACTACTTGTATGCATAACGAGCACTTTTACCCTGAAAATCCAAAATTGACACGTTTTTAATCCCCTCTTAATGCATCGCTGTTTGGGATAGACTCTTAGGCTTTTTACTCTTATCTCCTGACAGAAACTTCACATTCTATCTTTTGAAAAAAGAGTAATTTTTACTCCATTTGAAAACGGAAAGCTTCCTTTTTATTCAAATGCGAAATAGAACAACATTTTAAAAACCCAAATCTCAAATAATTCCTCAACTGAAATTTAAAAAAGCCATGGATTCCTTGTTACATCGAATAAATTAGAGTAGCTTATTTTACATGAACATTCAGACCACTTCTATTATTGGATTAGTAATGTTCATAGACAAACTTTGCTCACTTGATATTCATCTCTCTTTTAGACAACAAAATTATAAAATAAGAAATATACTTTATACGATATTATGGAGCACAGTTATATTTTCAGAACAAGTTTACGCTCTCAACGAAAAAGAACAGGCTTTTTTTGAAGCTGCCAGAACAAATGATGTTCAAACCATAAGAACCCTCAACAAAGAAGGGGTTAACTTAGAAACCAGTATAAAAGAATACCCAGAGCCAATAACAATAGACTTATAAATTTTACTCATTCACTTCCATTTTATCATACTCTCTCCCTTATAATCTTGCTGATAAATTATTTTTTTGCTATAGGTGTTTTTCAAATAGTCACATAAGGAGATATTTCCATGAAATCAATCAAAACAACTCTGTTACTATCCCTACTTTTCACCGTCTTTACTTTTTCTCAACCACTTTATTTACATTCTGCTGTCCTCATTGAAGAGGAATCTTCAGAAAGTGTTCTAGATCTACCAAAACAACTAACAGATGTAGAAAAGACTATGTTTCAAGCCGTAAGAGATAATGACCTTGAAACTCTAAAAAGGCTTAAAGAAGAAGAAGCTAATTTTGAAATTACAGATTTTATCAATAGAACGCCTTTACATGTTGCTGTAGAATCAAACAACTTTGATATTGTACAGTTCCTTATAGTGGAAGCGAGGGTTGATATAGAAGCGAGAGAAGCAGACGGATGGACCGCTTTATATTGTGCCGTAGACGAAGATAACCCAGAAATAATAAACCTCCTATTGAAGGTAGGGCATGCCGACTATGAAACAAGAGATAATTACGGAATGACGGCTCTCCATTGGGCAGCAAAAAGGAATAAACCCCAAGCTGCAAAAGCTCTTAAAGAGATAGGTGCCAATTTAAACGCAGTCAATAATTATGGGAAAACTGCTCTAGAAATAGCAAGAGAACACAATAGTAGAGATACGATAAAACATTTACGCCCTCCTAGATGGTATGAGAGATTATTTTCTCCAGATAAATAAAAATAATAAATGACGAATGGCAAAATGATTTTCTTTGGACAATGCCTTAAAATTGTTGTCGAATATAAACAGTCGGGAGGGCTGGATTGCGTTCCGAAAACCGTCGTATAGTTGTCGTTGACACAAATGTTATCCTCTTTGATGCACAAGCCATTTACAAATTTCATAACTCTGACATCCACGTTCCTATTTCCGTCATTGAAGAAATTGATAGATTTAAACGTGAACTGGGTGAAAACGGAAGAAATGCCAGACAATTTAGCCGATTAATGGACATTTTAAGAGCCGGAGGGAGTCTACGACATGGTGTAGAGCTTGAACAAACAGGATCAAAAGTTTTTGTCGATATGGATATAGATCTTGATAATAACATTCCCTCAGGAGATTTAGACCTCAAAAAAGCTGACAATCGTATATTAACCTGCGCTATGGCCCTGCAAACAGCTAACAAAGACTGTGTTGTTGAACTCGTTACAAAAGATACAAACTTAAGAATCAAAGCTGATGTTTATGGAATCCGAGCAAAAGATTATGAACCAGATGCCGTTCAGATTGAAGAACTCTACTCCGGATACATTGAAATTGATGTAGAACATGATCTTATCAATGAATTTTATCAATCAAAAATTCTAGTCGATTTGGATTTTTCTCACATGCATGCCAATCAATACGTTATTATGAAAGACAAAGCCAATTCCAACCACAGTGCGATTGGGCGATTTAGTAAGGCACAAAAAGGTATTGTCCCCCTTATCCGCCCCAATGATAGCATATGGGGAATACATCCTAGAAATGTAGAACAGAGTTTTGCGCTAGATTGTCTTTTAAATGATGAAATTTTGTTTATTTCTCTAGTTGGAAAAGCTGGAACAGGAAAAACACTTCTCGCTCTAGCAGCAGGATTATTAAAGACATTAGATGAAGGAACTTTTCAAAAACTTTTAGTCAGTCGACCTATTTTCCCTATGGGAAGGGATATTGGCTATCTTCCTGGCGATGTGGAACAAAAACTCAACCCATGGATGCAACCCATATTTGATAACGTGGAATTCTTGATGGGCTCAGAGGCTTCACATAAAAAAGCTGCTGGACGTACACAAGAGCTTATCAACCAAGGTATGTTGAACATAGAACCCCTAACCTATATAAGGGGCCGGAGTATTCCACATCAATATCTTATTGTAGATGAAGCTCAAAACTTAACTCCACATGAAATTAAAACTATCGTTACTCGCGCAGGTGACGGGACAAAAGTCGTTTTAACAGGAGATTGCTATCAAATTGATAATCCTTATGTCGACTCAGCAAATAGCGGTTTAACCTACTCTGTTGAAAAATTTAAAGAGCAGGAAATTTCTGGACATGTAACCTTATCAAAAGGCGAACGTTCAGAGCTTGCAGAACTGGCTTCTAATCTCCTCTAAAAAATACCCCTAACAACCCTTGACTATTGGCTAACTTATCCCACTTGCCCTGAACTTTAAATAGGCTCTCATTTTTTCCTAATAACCTATTGGGAGGTCCTAAAAAAAAGCCACAATCCTACCGATGAATTTTAAGAGAGGATGAGAAAAAGCATGGGACTTTATTTACAGGGTCAGCTGCAGATTGTGTTTGATGCACTTTATGAATTAGGAGTGATTGATCCTGTATTACAAACAAACTGGTCTCATGCTATGAATGAACTCCCACGACACCGCAAAGATTATGAAGAGGCTCTTAACATTATTAATAACACTCAAAATACAGTAGACAATTTAATCCACCATCTTAAAGGTTGTCCTCCAGAGGCGTTAGCCTATGTTGCAATGGAAGTGGGAAAGGAATTTGTCGACTACTACTCTCGAGCAACGACATTGCACTAAGATTCATATATGAATCTAAAATTTGCTCCTCTTGGATTAAAATTCTTAGAGTTTCTAATATAGAAAACAAACACTCTTATTATAGTGTTGAGAAATAGATGTTTTATTGGATCAAAAGTTTCAGAAAGAACACAGGTTTGATAATAAGCTTAGATTATTTAAAGTTTTCACTTGCTGTATTTTGAAACGAGCTTATCACCATTGTCTCTGCAAAGATTTACACTGATCGATTCGATAAATTTAACAAAATAAAACAGGGCTTCTTCATTTACAGAATCTTTTACAAAACTGACACCTTGACGATAAATCCCCTCTTCGGGAATATGTCTTCTATTATTAATCTTCACCACAAAAGGAAAATAAGTATATTGAGACAAGTACACCCTCATAGCTAATTCTTCACCTGGTGCCAAGCCTCCATATTCAAATTCAATATCAAAAGCCAATCCGTTCTCTGAAATATCAAAAAGCGCAACTTTTTTGAGTCCTTTCCCAGGAACAACCACATAGGCTCCCACAAATTCTGTAAGGATTGTTCTTCGAACCTGTCTTCGCTCTTCCCGCAGAGCTTCCATTCTCCGCTCTGTCATATCAGTGATACCACGATTGACTACAGGGTTGGGTTTTTTCTCTTTCGTCTCTTTTTGACGTCGAATTGTTATATCAATGACATTATTTTTAGGCATACTTCCCCCCTACAGGCCCATCGGCCAGAAAGTGTCTCAACTTTAGACTTTTCTGAAAAAGAGGGGGAATTTATAACTGACGAAAATCTTGAACTTTCACTCTGGAACTTTCACCTCTATAGAAGTAATTCAGTACATCCATCCAATCCCACGGCTCACGGATATTATCTGGAACTTTAGCCCCCTCTGTAGGAGAATTATCATTTGATCTAGGCCAACCGTTTTTAGTGAGATAATTAGCTGCAAACTGAGGCATTCCATAACCATGGTGATTTATAATGTTCTTAGGATAACGTGAACACGTAATATTTCTTGGAATATTTCTCGATCTTTCTATAAAATTTGAACCTTTTTTTGTCTGCCCGGTACCACAAGCATAATACTGCGTCTGAGCTAATTTCCCATTATGAGTTAAAACAAGCCCCGTTGTCTCTGCCACCGCTATGTTAATCTGCTCGCCTCTACGAGACGAAAATGATCTATCACCTGAACCCTTATAAACCTGATTACACTGTGTGGGATCTATGTCCCATCCTCTAGCTTGTACATTTCTATCTGCCAACGCTTTATTTAAAAAATAAGACCTAGCTGCGACAGCCTGTGCCTTTAAAGCATCCAATGTATAACTTGAAGGCATCTCACTAGACGTTACTGACTGTATATACCATTCTACAGGTAACTCATTAATAACACTCCATTCACTGCGATCACTACTTCTGCGATCCGTAATCTCTATACGAAATCCTCCCTTAAAAAAGCGATTTTTTACACCCCGCCAAGACACTTGAACAGCGTCCTCTGAATCAGATGATGAAATCCTCAAATAAGACACACTCTTTGTTTCTGCTATATCAATCAAATTATTTAAACGAAACGTCTCCTCTTGCCTTTCCCCCAAAGTTTTATAACTCAAATAATTTTCTGAATCATAAAGATCTCTTGGGGCTTCAATCTGAAGATCTAAACGGCGAACACCTTCTGCTAGTAAAGTAAACTCATCGCTTTGTTGACTACGAATTTCTAACCTTAACCCTCTGCCTTTTAATTCAATCGACATAGGACGATCATCTCGCGTATAGGGATAAACAGGATTATTGCTATTCCTGCACCGAATAGGCCATAACTTTACCCGACTTTGACGATACGATACCACCGTGGGATCACGTATAGTTTCCAGGGCAGAACGAAGACGCTGCTCACGGGCTTTCTGTGCTGCCCATAAACTTGCTTTTTTTCTATTTTCTGCAATCTCAGCATCGCTAACCTCTAAGGCCTTAATCTCTCTCTGAAGGTCTAGAGATAGACGAGATAAGTCAAATAAACTAGATAAACTCTCCTTCTGAGATGATCTTTCCTCATAAGTCATGGCAAGCCTTTTATCTAACTCTGACCTAGCCCGTTGATTCAAAAATTCTTCATCTCTTTTATTAATAAGCTCTATTCTATTTTGCAGCTCTTCGCTCAATCCGGAAATATATATAACTGACTCTATCTCTTTTTTCATACTATCCTGCCGAAGCCTTTCTCTTGATCCCAATCGCTCTATAGAATTAAGTTTTCTTTTTGCTATCCTTTCCCTTCTGTTTTTATCTTGAGCCTCTATAGCCTGTATTTCTGCCTGAATATCTCTTTCAGGGAAGATAAAATTAAGACCTGCAAGCTCTTTCGTTATTCCCTTACCCTCTATCCTAAGAGCCTCTCTTTCTGAAAAAGAAAGAGCTAACCAGTTTTCAATTTGTTCTTTTCTTCTACTCACACTCAATAACTGTCTGACTTGGTTTGCCCCCGAACGTCTTGTACGAAGAAAATTTAACACTCTTCTACCTTCGTTATCTTTTGCAAGAGGGTCAGCTCCCGCATCCAATAATATTCTTATAAGCTCCATAGTTCTCTCATTATATTCGTATCTGGCCAAAAGATATACTAAAGCTGTCTGACCATGAGAGGAGGGTGCTCCATTGGGATCAGCTCCCGCTTCCAATAGCATTCTCATCAAATCCGGATCTGCATTCTTCTGTGCAAGATAGAATATTACAGGGATTTGTGCTCTACCAATATAACAGCTATTAATTTCAATATCCGTCTCTAATAAATTTTGAACAAGATCATTACGTTTTTCATCTATATAATCAAATAATCTTCTACACTTTTCTCTACTTGATAAAGAATTCAGTCTTGTCATATCTCCCATTGCTGTATTTAACAAACGTCTGACCTTTTCCGACTCTGGATCTCTTTCATCAATAAAATATGATACGGGATTATTCTTATTATCTTTTGCAAGAGGGTCAGCCCCTGCTTCTAATAATATTCTTATAAGCTCCATAGTTCTCTCATCGTAATCGTACGTATACAAAAGAACCGTCAAGGCCGTCTGACCCTGAGGAGATTTTCCATTAGGGTCAGCTCCTGCTTCCAATAACATTCTCATCAAATCCGGATCTGGATTGGCCCATATCATACGTGACATTACGGGACGTCTGCCTCTACTATAACAGCTATTAATTTCAATATCCGTCTCTAATAAATCCTTAACCAAATCATTGCGTTTCTCATCTATATATTCAAATAACCTTCTACACTTTTCTCTACTTGATAAAGAATTCAGTCCTGCTACCCCTCCCCTTGTTGTCTCTCCTCTTGTTGTCTCTCTTCTTGCGGTATCTAATAACCGTCTAACCTGATTCGCTCCGGAACGCCCCTCTCGAAGATAATTCAACAACCCATAACCGTTTTTATCTTTTGCAGTTCGATCAGCTCCGGCTTCCAATAATATTCTCATAAGCTCTATACCTGTCTCATCGTAACGACTGTGCTCGCTCAAAAGAACCATTAAAAGCGTATACTCATTAGACTCAGATGTTTGATTAGGGTCAGCTCCCGCTTCCAATAACATTTTTACAAGTTCTACAATTCTCTCATTGTATCTGTTCTCATACAAAAGGCCCATCAAAGCTGTATGACTCTGAGGAGCTTTTCCATTGGGATCAGCTCCTGCTTCCAATAGCATTCTCATCAAATCTGGATCTGGATTGACCCATGTAACATACGGCATTACAGGATCATTTCGTGTACTATAACAGCTATTAATTTCAATATCCGTCTCTAATAAATCCTTAACCAAATCATTGCGTTTCTCATCTATATATTCAAATAACCTTCTACACTTTTCTCTACTTGATAAAGAATTCAATCCTGCTACCTCTCCTCTTGTTGTCTCTCTCCTTGTTGTCTCTCCTCTTGTTGTCTCTCCTCTTGTTGTCTCTCCTCTTGTTGTCTCTCCTCTTGTCGTCTCTCCTCTTGCAGCATCTAATAACCGCCTAACTTGGTTTGCTCCGGAACGTCTCTCATGAAGAAAATTTAACACTCTTCTACCTTCGTTATCTTTTGCAAGAGGGTCAGCTCCCGCATCCAATAATATTCTTATAAGCTCCATAGTTCTCTCATTATATTCGTATCTGGCCAAAAGATATACTAAAGCTGTCTGACCATGAGAGGAGGGTGCTCCATTGGGATCAGCTCCCGCTTCCAATAGCATTCTCATCAAATCCGGATCTGGATTCTTCTGTGCAAGATAGAATATTACAGGGACTTGTGCTCTACCAATATAACAGCTATTAATTTCAATATCCGTCTCTAATAAATTTTGAACACGATCGTTGCGTTTTTCATATATATAATCAAATAATCTTCTACACTTTTCTCTATTTGATAAAGAATTTAGTCGTGTTATCTTGTCTTCTGCCGCTATAATCGCTGTATCTAACAACTGTCTGACCTCTTCTGATCCTTGATCACCTTCATCAATAAAAGATGATACGGAATTATTATGGTTATCTTTTAAAAGAGGATCAGCACCTGCTTCTAATAAAAACCGAATAATTTCCAAACTGGGACGTTTCTTTGCCACAGCATACATCAATGCTGTTTGCCCCTCTCTATTTTCTGCATTAGGATCAACTTTATCCTCAAAAAGGAGATACTTAACACGTTCAACATCCCCATCCTCAATTGCTAACACCAATGGTGTTTTACCAGAAATACGATCTTGCAATGCAGAACCAAGAGCTCTTAATCTTGACGTTAACTCTGAAAAAAAAGGTTTTTCTTCTTCTTCTGATGAAGCCGGCATTCTGAAATCAGAAGCATTTAGGCTTGAAACTTTATTTTTAGGTTTTGTATTTTTATTGGGAGATTTTGATTTTTTATTTTTTTTATTTTTAGATTCTTTATTCTGAGATTTTGAACCCTTCTTTTCAACCCTGACACTTTTATTTTTAGATTCTTTATCTTCAGTTTTTGTCTCTCCAACGGGCGAATCTTTTTTATTATCGATCCCTAACTGATCTAAATTAATCTGTGATTCAAGTTCTTCAATACGCAAACGATTTTGCTCAATTTCTTCTTGAAGTTCCTTATAAGTTTTATTAGGGTTACCAAGTCGTTTTTGAGCCTCTAGATCTAATCTCCCATGGCTTTCACCAGGGTCCTCCATATTAAATGGAGCATCTGCCACACAAGAAATCAAAAATAAAACCATGATCCATGATCCTAAAGATAAAAAATATCGTAAAAATCTCATACAGCAATTCCTCAATAACAAAAACCTATCGGGCCTTAGATCAATGATTCTTAATCAAATACTATACTAAACTAAACTAAACTAAACTAAACTAAACTAAACTAAACTAAACTAAACTAAACTAAACTAAACTAAACTAAACTAAACTAAACTAATATCCCCCCCTCTTTAGTCCAGATTTTCAAAAGATATAACGCTACAAATGACTCTTGGAATTCATCTAAAGACAGGTCCCTTTCGAACTAAAATAGAGAAGTTTCTCAAGATTTTTTGAAGAGAGAATTTTATTTTTTTCCCTGAAAACAAGAAATAAAGTTAAAGTTATGTGATATACAAAAAATCTCAAATAATTCGATGAACTATTTTTAACTGGCCTCTAGAAAAATTTGAGCTACTCCCCTTCTTTTTTAGGACAAAAAAATACCTCTTTTGAATGAAATTTAAAATCTTCAGAACCCCAATATTTTTCAAAAAAACCTTACAATTTCGCTAAGTTTTTTCTTATGCTCTGATAAAACAACCAAGAATAAATGACAAAAAAGACGACTGTTTACAAAATAGACATAAGAAAAAATTTTACTAATTATCAATTTTTATTTTGATTTTTGAAAGTTTTATGATAAAGTAGTCAGTTAAAAGGCCCATCTAGAGAGAAATTCTTTAGAAAACTAGGCAACTCATAGCCACTATCAAATGGTACCCTATAAATAAGGAGATTTTATCATGACAGTATTAACAAAGCGTATTCCTTCAATTGTATTAATGGCCATAGCATTATTTTCTTTCTGCGGCGAACTCCATGCACAGATTGGCCCCCAAAAACTTGTTTTAGCGGACGGAACACAAAGTCAATACCCCTTGCTTTGGGCAGCTAAGGAGAACGATCTGGCTACCGTAAATGATTTAATAAACAACGGAACAAATGTAGGGGCCAAAGATAAAGAGGGAATAACGGCTTTAATGGTTGCTGCATACCATGGAAATGTTCCCATTTTAGAAGCACTTATTGAAGCGGGAGCCAATATTAATGCCAAAACAAAAAAGAAAGTCACTGTAGCTCATTGGGGTATTATGAGCAAAAATTTTGAGGTTATAAGAATACTAAGTGAAAACAAAGCTGATCTTAATGTTGAAGACAACAATGGACTCAAGCCTTTGCATTGGTCTGCCATGGAAAACGACCCCCATAGCTTTACAAGCGCACTCCAAGAATTAGGAGCTGAATATTAATAAGCAAGTAGGAGGTGTATGGACCACTGACTTATTGTAGTCAGTAGATATACACCTCATATCTAACCAAGATCCTTAAGTCATTTTTAAGCTTTTTTAATTTTGTTTTTTCTTCTCCGAGCGCAAGGCGTATCGTGAGTAGAGACGAGTTTATAATTTTAGAATATTAGAAGGGAGTTTTTTTCAGTAGGGTTCAAAACGAGTTTTCTGAGGCGCAGTTCGTCTCTCCTGAAAGGAGAGACGAACTGCGGCCCTCAGAACTGTCTGAGCTTTTGAACTCTACTGAAAAAAACTCCCTTTTAAAATAAAAAAGAAAAATCGTATAAAAGCCAGATACAACCGAAGCGACATAGGCGTAGTTTTTCCTACGTCGGAGTGAGTGTTTGAGTGATTGCAACAAAGTAGATGACATATTTTCAACAACCTACCAGTAAGGAGCATCAACCGTAACATCACCCATCACCCTCGTCTGACAACTGATTCTATAATCAGAGTCAATATCATTTGCTTCTTTAAGATCTAATTCAAGATCTGCCTCTTCTGAGAGATTCTCTTCCCCCTTAATAATTTGAATGCGACATTTTGAACACACAGCTTCACCGCCACAACTGCTAGCTACTGGCAAATCTGCATCTAAAAGGGACTCCATAAGATTAGCTCCCATGGAAACTTCAATTGAGGGATAATCTTTTAAAAAAGAAATCGTTGGCATATAGAAAAAACTATATGAGTTTTTATTTCTTGGCGAGAATTTTCTCTATGTCCATTAAGAGAAATAACCACAAAGCAATCAAAAAATTGAAAAGCCTCTGAATAAGATTTACCATAACAAATGTATCAATGAAGAAGTGAAAGGGAAATACATATGTCTCTTGAAAAAGTCATTATAATTGGTAGCGGCCCAGCTGGTTTAACAGCCGCCATTTATGCTTCACGAGCAATGCTAAAGCCTTTGATGTTTGAGGGGGAAGAACCTGGGGGACAATTGATGCTCACAACAGATGTAGAAAACTACCCTGGCTTTCCCGAAGGGATTACTGGTCCTAAATTGATGGACATTACGAGAAAGCAAGCAGAAAGGTTTGGAACACGTTTTATTACTCAAAATATAAAAAAGGTCGATTTCTCCAAACGCCCTTTTACAATTTGGACGAACGATAAAGAGTATCAGGCAGAGAGTATCATCATATCTACGGGAGCTTCTGCAAAATGGTTGGGGCTCGACAGTGAAAAGGCTCTCATGGGCAGAGGGGTTTCAGCATGTGCAACCTGTGATGGGGCATTTTTCAAAGATGTTGAAGTTGCCGTTATTGGTGGGGGCGATACGGCTATGGAAGAGGCACAATTTCTTACACGTTTTGCTAGTAAGGTCTATGTTATTCATAGAAGAGATACTCTACGAGCTTCCAAGATTATGGCAGAAAAAGTCAAAAAAAATCCAAAAGTGGAATTTATATGGAACTCTGTTGTCGATGATATATTAGGAGATACGGCAGTCACAGGTATTCGGCTAAAAAATACTCTAGACGGTGAAATTACAGAAAAAAAACTAGAGGGGGTTTTCGTTGCCATTGGACACAAACCAAACACGGACATTTTTAAGGACCAATTAAAATTATCTAGCACAGGCTATATTGAAACTGAAAAGGGAACGACTTATACTTCTGTTGAAGGCGTTTTTGCATCAGGCGACGTACAGGATCATGTTTATCGTCAAGCTGTTACAGCCGCTGGGACAGGGTGCATGGCCGCTATAGACGCTGAACGCTGGTTAGAAAGTCAAGTCTAAAACATACACTTTTAAAATTAAAAATGATATGCCCCATATGTGAGAAAAAAGTTGAAAATTTTAAGAGCAACTCCCACATAATGCCAAAATGGATGAGCAAGTTTATATATGACGACAAACATAAGGCAATTTCATATACAAAATCTGACAAAGGAGTTTCTCTTAAAAAAACTCAAGGTGGTTGGAAGGGGGAGTTTTTCTGCGAACAATGCGAAAAGGAGACTTCAAAGCATGACCATTTCGGTGCTACACTTTTTGATCCAGAATCGAAACATTTACGACCAAAGAACATAAAATTTAAGGCTATGAATATCCCTGGACCTGAGGGGGCCTTAATGGATGCTATAAAATGGGAGAACATTAATTTTCTTAAATTACAAAAGTTTGTTTATAGTATTGTGCTAAGAGAACATCTTGATAGGACTTCTAAAAAAGAAAAAAATCTTCTTGAAATCAAAGATTTTGAAAAAATGAGGTCTCTTTATAGGGGAAATAGGTATGATGACATAACTTATCCTATAATCATTCTAAAACAACCATATGAAGAAATAAAAAAATAATTTTACACTTTATTCTTCTTTGACCAAGATAAAATGTATAAACCAGAATTTAAAAGGGTCTTTTCTGGTAACGACTATTATGACATTAATAAGGCTGAAACAATGAATAGAGATGGCCCTTTAAATCAAGTAGATTTTATTTGTGCTTTATAGAAATAGGCTGGAAAGAGCAAATCTGAAGTCTTGGTGTTCTACTAGACACCTTAAGAGACTAGAGCTTAATCTTGCTATGCTTATGGAGAATTGGAATCAGAAGTTTGTTTAATAAGACTGTCTAGCTTAGATTCTAGTTTGTTAAAACGTTCGTTAGATTTGGCATTAGAATCTGAATGAAGATAAAGAGGGACAGCTAATGATATAGCAGCTGCTAAAGTAACAATAATGCTCACAAAAAACATGTCATTCTCCCACATTCTATTTAAATATTCATATCCTCTATTTATATTTTCATAGTGTACTTGATTTATTTTATCAATCAAATCTTGTTTGCTCATTGCATCTCCTATTTATTATAACTTCAAATCAAAGATGTTGTAAACATTACGCATTAAAACTAGTTTGTCAATTTAGAGGCATGGCGCATACAGCACTATCCATAAAATAATAACTATAAATATGAACTATCTGAAAATTGGAATCAAAATTGCATCTGTGATAATATTGCCCATTTCCAAGTGAAAGCATCCATTCTTCATGCTCTTCCAAAAAATCAGGATGATTAATCTCTCTATGACACTTTGAAACCTCGTCTTCTGAAGATTCTGTGCATACTGGGGTATTTTCACAACCCTCATGGTCATTAAATCCACAGGTATCTACTGTGACAATAGACTCATTACTTGATTGAGTTTTTTGTCCCTTTTCTTCAGAGCATCCCTGAATTATTAATAATAAAGTTATTATCCTAAATACTCTCATGTAAAATGTATCGACCTTGATCGGGGGGGGATCTTTAGTGTCAAAATCGTTTACACTGCTTTAGGGATAGTTTCATATCTCACCACGATATTTTATATATCCCATACAAAGAATACATTGGAACCTTTATCCTGAAGGTTTATATAATGATTCACATTGAGACATGAATGAGTTAACTACTTCTCGTATCTAGCAGGTGCTATTAATAAACCTTACAGAAATCCAAGGGGGTTTTTAAAGTTTATATCAACTGATAAAAACATTATATTGTAATTAATTTTATATTTTAATCATACTCTGAATAGAAGAGTGCACTTCATTTAAAATCCTAAGAGAATCTGATAACAACTATCTTTCGTGAACCGAATTTTCAAATGCAAAAAGTATCTTCATTATTATCTTAATTCTTTTAGTAAATAAATTTGAGATCATTGTTTAACAAACATCTTATGCTAACCTAGTCGTTCAATGTAAGGAGTGTTTTAATTGTCTTTTTAACCTTTTCAATATCAAAAGGTTTTTTAATATAGTCACTTGCTCCGACTGCAAATCCCTTTTTAATATCCGATTTATCTTTTTTTCCTGAAATAAATATAAGTGGGATTTTTTTCAAATCTTTATGTTGTCTTAAAAGTTTAGCCAATTCATATCCATCAACCCAAGGCAATCCAATATCCAATAAGATAAGATCAATAGGAGAATCATCTAAAACAAGAGAAAGCTGTGTTCCATCAACAACCGTGATAACTTTGTAGCCTTCCGTCTCTAACAAACGATGTAGGCTTTTCCGAACGGATTCATCATCATCAATAATGAGCACAGTTTTCCGCTCTTCCTTTTGAACAAGATTGCGATAATCTTTAAGAGAAACAACTCTCTCTTTTTTAATCCGGTCTTTTGTAACACGTGCAATTTTATCAATTAGCTCTTGTGTATTTATATTTTTATCCGGCCCTTTTATACTCATGATGTAATTATAGGTATAGTCCGATCTATCGAACAAGTCCTAATATGTAAGCTGAAAACATGAACGATTTCCTATCAAAAATATATAAGATTTTATTAAGACCTTTGTAATTGCTTTGAAGAAAAGGTTTATTTTTCTTTTCCGAGCGCAAGGCATATCGTGGACAGAGGCATATTTACTATTTTAGGTTTTGTGAGGGAATTTTTTCTCAAGGATTTCAAAACGAGTTTTCTGAGGCGCAGGGCGTATCTCCCAAAGGGAGAGACGAGCCTACGGCCCTCAGAATTGTTTGAGCTTTTGGAAGCCTTGAGAAAAAATTCCCCGTTCAGCTTAAAAAGAAAGGTGCAAAAAAAGCGGATACAACCGAAGCGATTTAAATGATACGTTTTCAACAGTCCGATCGATGAGCGACGCTCTCCAAGCCTTTGGGAATCCCTTTGGGTATGGCACTCAACAAGGTTTTCGTATACTCTTTTTTAGGGTCAGCATAGATAGCTTCTGCTGATGCTTTCTCAATAATCTTTCCCTTATTCATAACAGCCAATTCATCTGAAATAAACTTCACAACGCTGAGGTCATGACTAATAAAAATATATGTTAAATTCAGTTTCTCTTGAAGATCTAATAAAAGGTTTAAAATTTGAGCTTGAATTGACACATCCAAGGCAGAAACCGACTCATCACAAACAATAAACTCTGGATTAACAGCTAAAGCTCTGGCGATACAAATCCTCTGCCTCTGCCCCCCAGAAAACTCATGAGGATAGCGGTTGAGAAAATTTGGTTCCAGATCGACTTGTTCCATCAAATAAGAAGCCAGCTCTAACCGCTCTTTTCTTTTAGATTTAATATTATGAATCTCAAGGGGTTCCATAATAGCAGAGGCCACTGTCATTCTGGGATTTAAAGAGGCGTAAGGGTCTTGAAAGATAATTTGCATATTTCGCCGCAAACCTCGCATCTCTTCTTTATTCGCTCGAGTTATATCCTTACCTTTAAACTCAATTTTCCCAGATTGAGGTTCAAGAAGTTTTAAAAGAGTTCTACCCAGGGTTGTTTTTCCACAACCCGATTCACCAACCAAGCCTAATGTACGCCCTTTATAAATTTTTAATGAAACATCATCAACAGCCTTAACCCAACTCTGTACTCGCCCTAAAAAACCACCTTTAATAGGAAAATACTTTTTTAAACTTTCAACTTCCAAAAGGATTTCTTCATCTGAACTTAAGGGAGTTTTTTGAGTCTCCCCTATAGATTTCACATCAAAATCCAAAGCCTTCCCACTTTCACTTAAAAAATCACTAACCGTAGGAAGACGTTTTGGAGTTTTATCGAGTGATGGTCGGCACGCCAATAACCCCCGTGTGTATGGATGTTTTGAATTTATAAAAATATCTTTTGCCGTAGCCTTTTCAACAATATTTCCTCCATACATAACAACAACATCATCGGCAATATCACCAATCACACCCAAGTCATGAGTGATAAACAAAACACTCATTTGATACTGCTCTTGAAGACTAGCAAGAAGTTCTAAGATTTGTTTTTGAATTGTTACATCCAGAGCTGTTGTGGGCTCATCAGCAATAAGAACATCTGGCTCACAAGCAATAGCCATTGCAATCATAACCCTCTGTCTTTGGCCTCCACTCATTTCATGTGGAAAAGAATCTATACGAGCTTCCGGGTTCACTATCCCCACTTTATGCAATAAATGAATTGCTTTTTCTCTGGCCTCTTTTTTATTTAATTTTTGATGGAGAACAATTGTCTCCATGATTTGATCCCCTACATTAAATACAGGATTTAAACTCGTCATAGGCTCTTGAAAAATCATAGATATCCCATTACCTCTGATTTTTCGCATTTCAGATTCTGAAAGCTTTAATAAGTCGACGCCATTAAATAAAATCTCACCTTGAGTGATTTTTCCAGGAGGTGATGCAACCAAACGCATCACCGCTAAGCTAGAAACACTCTTTCCAGAGCCTGATTCTCCCACCAAACCTACAGTTTTTCCTTTAGGGATAGAAAAAGAAGCATTCTTTACGGCATGAACAATGCCGTCCTCTGTCTTAAAATCAACCGATAGATTTTTAATTTCAATAATATTCATATTCCACTCATTATATTTAGAGCCCATCCTAAAATCAAATTACACTTAAGTTTTCCTCTTAAGCCAAACTTCCATCAAGCCATTAAAAACTTCCAATATATTCTACACGACTTTATCATTTAAGTTCTCCCTTTAAGCCTAGGATCAATGGCCCCTCTCAGTGCGTCATTAAATAAGTTAAAGGATAGGACCAATCCCAACATTAAGAGTGTGGCCGCAGCCATACCCCACCAAATACCGCGAGCCAAATCTTGTTTAGCATCGTCAATCATTAACCCCCATGAAGGTGTTCCCGGCTCGACTCCTAATCCCAGATAACTCAAAATCACTTCCATTTTAATAGCATATACAAACTGTAAACTGTATTGAATGAGAATAATATGAAAAACATTAGGTAAGATATGAACAAACATGCGTCGTCTATGTGAAGCCCCTAGTGCTTCTGCCGCAACAACATATTCTCGATTCTTATGCTTCATAAACTCACCACGAATAAGACGACAAAGCGTCACCCAACTTGTCATCCCTATTGCAACATACATATTTTCAATACCCTGACCCAACACAAATGATAAGGCAATAAGAAGTAAAATATAAGGTATTGAATCAACTGTCGTGTAAAACCAAACAATCAAGTCATCTACAATCCCTCCAAAATATCCGGATAAACTTCCAAGAGTTACACCAATGGGAACAGCAATACTGGCAGCAATAAATCCAATAGAAAGAGCCGTATAAGAACCATGAATAGCTCGCGCCAAAACATCACGCCCAAAAAGATCACGACCAAACCAATGAAACCATGAGGGAGCCTCATAGGCTAAATCATTATATACACTATCAAAACTTGTTGCCACTATTCCCAATTTAGCCAATGCAGCTATTACAAAATATAAAATGATAACCACAAAAGATGTGACAGCTATTTTACTCTTCAGCATTCTCCGTACAACATCTCCAAATAGTGAATTTGTTGATTTTTTATCTTCTACAGTCATGACCCCTTCCCCAACTCTACCCTTGGGTCAACAAGGGCGTAACAGACATCTGAAAATAAGTTAAAAAGCATATACAAAATAGAGCCAATAACAGTCATCACTTTTATAACTGGAAAATCCGTGTTGTTAAGTGCAACAACCATCATGTTCCCAACTCCGGGAATACCAAAAAAATTTTCAAGTAATATGGACCCTGTTAGCAGAAAAGGCATTCGAAGAATAACAATGGTTAATATAGGAATCATTGCGTTTTTTAATACATGTTTAAAATATATACAGAGCTGACTTAAACCTTTAGCATTGGCTGTTCTTACATAGTCCTGATTAACTTCATCCATCATCACTGTTCGATAAAAAAGAACACCAGAGCCTTGAGAAACAATAATCCATATTAACCCAGGAAGAACAAGATACTCCCACCTCTCCATAAAACCAGGGTTCCATCCAGAAATAGGAAACCACCCCCACTTATACGCAAGAACATATTGAAAAAATAAAATATAAACCAAAAAACTCACGCTCATAAAAGCAAGACATATTGTCATAACAATTTTATCTAAAATCCCTTCACGAAAATAAGCTAAAAGTAAAGCTATCGAAATACTCAACAACGTCCCTAAAACAAATGGAGGAATAGAAAGGGATAACGAAGCTCCAATTCCATCTTTCAACATGGTAGAAATTTTTTGTTTTGTGGCCCAACTTCTACCAAAATCCAAAGTGAATAGTTCTTTTAAAAAATTAAAATATTGTATCGGAAGAGGTTGATCTAATCCCAACTGACGTTCCACAACTTTGATTTCTTCAGCAGAAGCCTTTGGCCCAGCCACAATATAGGCTGGGTTTCCTAAAACATTGAAAAGTAAGAACGTCACCAAGGTAATCCCAACAAGTATAGGGATCATATAAAACATTCGACGAACAATATAAACTAGCATTAGAGATTAGCCTTAAATGTGCTTCTCTTCTGTGAATCAATCCGAAGATATTTAAAAAAACCTGAAATTGTGATATGTCTTTTGAAATTTTTTAACCAAGGGTAATAAATGCGATATCCTAAACGGTGAACATTCGTAACCCAAGGTAGATCTTCAGCTACAATAGCTTTCATTTCATAATACAACTGTGTTCTCTCTGCGCCAGGAGGAAGTCGCATAGCCTTTTCATAAAGTTCATTATATACGGGGTTGTCATAGTTAGAAGCATTAGGCCCTGGTGACTTGTTTGGCCCATAGAGAAGTTGCAAAAAATTCTGCGCATCAGGATAATCCGCAAGCCATGCAATTCCCCAAATTTGCAATTTCTTTTCTCGTTGACGTTTAGTGAACTCTGGCCACGTACTCGTTCTTATTTTTATTTTTATCCCTATACGGCCCATCTCTTGTTTAAAAAATTCTGACATTTGTCGGGCTGTTGATGAACTGGTTGTATCAAAAGTTAATTCCGGTAAACCTTCACCATTTGGATAACCAGCTTCGGCTAATAATTTTTTGGCTTCCTCAACATTAAAACTTAAATATTTGTTTTCAAATTTAGCATCGTAACCATCAATACCTGGAGGAATCGGACTATGAGCATTAATAGCTCGCCCATTATAAAAGCGTTCTATCAATGTTTCCGTATCCATGGCGCGAGCAATGGCTTGACGTAATTTTTTATTTTTTCCTATCAAAGGATCTTCCATGTTAAAAGCCGTGTATGTCACATCGGGCTCTTCAGTGACCTCAAGGGCCATCCCTCTCTTTGCAAGCTCAGGAGAGAGTTTTCCATCCTTAACAGCCGCATCGAAATTATCTTTAGGAATACCAGAAAAATCAAAGTTCCCCTTCATAAAATTTAGCCAACGTGGCTGATCCTCTACAATCTCTTCGATGACAACTCTATCAACAAAAGGCATATCTTTTCCTGCATCATTAAGAAGACCTTTTTCTTTATCTCCAGGGGCTCCTTCAGAAGGGTATTTTTCTCCTCGCCATTTGGGATTTTTCTTCAGAGTAACTTTAGAATTACGCACCCAAGAGTCCAACATATAGGGACCTGTACCAACAGGATTGTTTAAATACTCATCTTTATAATATTCAACACATTCCTTTGCTACCGGCCATGTGAAGGTCATTGTTAAAACATACTGAAGTTGAAAATAGGGTTCTGTTAATTGAAAAACTAAAGTGTGGTCATCGGAGGCTCTCAATCCCCCAATGGGTGTATTGTAATCCGTTGTCCCCTTTTCTCTTCCCTCTCTCCATTCATTAAGGCCTTTTATTTTTCCATCTAAAATCCAAAACCCCTCCCCTTTTAATTTTGGATCAGCCAGCCGTTTAAAAGCATATATAAAATCATTTGCAACCAATTCACGTCCAATTCCATCTTTGAAGCACTCATTATCATGAAAATAAACTCCCTTTTTAATTGTATATATGTGAACTAAACCATCTCTTGAAACTGTAGGTAAACTTTCTGCCAAAGAGGGCACAACGGTTAATGGGCGTTTCAGATAGTGGTAATCCATTAAGCCTTCATAAATCTGAGATCCAACAAAGTTCGAATAATGATCGCTCATAATAATAGGATCTAGACCTTTAATATTTCCCCTTACACTGGCATAGATGGTGTTATCATTTTGTCCATTATTCTTTTTAGTGCAATTTGAGAACAGCAATAAAATAGAAAGAAAAAGTGGGGCTCCATATTTCATCATACACCTCCACTGTTCTTTAAAACACTCTAATAGAAAAATATCAAGGTTCAGAGATAATACTAAAATTTATTAAGAAGTTTTGAGAAAGATTAGCCTATCCAAAATTCGTAGTGAAAACGAGCGAGATTCTACTCAGCAAGGATGAAAGCAAAAACGGCGTCGCCTAAGGCGCATTCAAGGCATTTTTGGACTAGACGCCGTCACAGCTGTTTGTCGTTGGTTTTAGGATAGGCTCTTTAGTCATTGTTCTAGTTTAAAACAACTTAAATTGACTTTCGATAGGGACAACATCTTATAATAGATAATAGAACTTGTCTTTAAAATTGGGGGGCTCATAACATGATAAAGTACCTTTCTTCTACATTATTGATTGTACTTATTTTTTTCATTTCCAACCTATCAGCAGATATAGGACTGACTCTAAAGGAACTCAATACCAACATCAGCACTTCACAAAAAAAACAAGAGGCCTTATTCAAAGCTGCAAAGAGAAATAGTCCTGAACATATAAAATATCTCAGTGCCTTTCTCCCAGATAGATTAGAACAAAGAAGAGTAGAAATAGAAAATAGTCAGGACCCAGAGTATAGAAGACTAAGAAGAAAAGGGGAAACCTACGAAGAATACCTCAAACGCTTTGACAAAAATGCAGAACAGCCACTTGAGAATATAGACGTTACAGACGAGCATGGAAAAACAGCTTTACAGTGGGCCGCATGGAATAACTCCGATAAAGCCATAGAGGCTCTCCTAGATGCCGGATCCAATATAGAGTTTGAAGGAGAATATGGAAGAAGAGCCATACATTATGCTGCTGCAAATAACAAAGTCAAAGCTATCATAGCCCTCGCTAACAAAGGGGCCGACCTAAATGCTGGAGCTGCAGATGGGCGTACAGCTTTGCATGAAGCCGCACATAACAATCATGTTAAAGCTATAAGAACTCTTACTCTTAAGAAGGCCAATGTGCATGCTAAGGATCTTGGAGGTAGGACCGCTTTGCATTGGGCCGCACGTGTAGGTAACGTTAAAGCCATAAAGGCTCTTCTCGAAGCTGGTGCTGATATTAATGCTAGAGACAACGAAGGAAAAACAGCTCTACACTATGCGGGTACATACAATAACTCCAATAAAGCCACTATAAAAACCCTTCTTGAAGCAGGGGCAGACATTAATGCTAGAGATAGCGAAGGAAAAACGGCTCTGCATATAGCAGCAGAGAGTTATAACGATAAAATTATAGCAGCTCTTATTAACAGCGGAGCTAATGTTCACGCTACGGATAGTGAAGGGAAATCAGCTTTGCACTATCTCGCTCTGGGATGTTCTGATAAAGCCTTAAATGAGTTTGCTAACCGAAAAAAAGCAAACATTGAGAGGACAAAAAAGAATACCGTTCAAGTAGATACTATAACATCAAAGCCACGCACTTGGCCCAAGGATCAAGCGAGGCCAAAAGATCGAATCAAGGCAACTCTTATAAACGATGATTACAAGAAGCCACCTAAGATTCGAACTCTAAGACAAAACAATCTTAAAGCTATAAAGACCCTTCTCCAAGCTGGGGCCAGTGCTTACACTACAGATAGTGGTGGAACAACAGCCGTGAGTTATTCAGCCGTTTGTTCAAGTAAGGTTCGAAAAACTCTTTCTGCCTCATATGACAGCAATGAAAATACCTTTAGTGATGATGCTCTTAGTGATTAAGAGAAGATAAAAAAAAGCGGCTTGCAAAGGGGGGGAGCAAGCCGCTTGGGGGGATGGAATATTTAAATAATAAAGCAAGGACAGTGCCAAGCTCTTCCAACCGAACTAGGGTTATATTCTATCTCAGATATCTTTCAAAGGTTTTAGAGGAGCAACCTGAAAAAAATTCTCACTTTAAAGCGAAATAACGCCTATAAAAAACCTATAAGTATTTGAAATTAAAGAGCTATATTAAATGCATTTTAAATAAGCACTTGTTGCCCTAAAACGTCTCTTCAAGGGTAAAAGACCATGAAAAAAATACCCTTAAATAGGGCCCTATAGTGTAAGATATTTTCATAAGCTTTCTTTTTCAAAAAAAAGCCCATTTTGCAGGATAAGAAGAGAATTTTTCTCTCTCTCGGGTTTTCAAATGAAATCTTTTAAAATTAATTTTCCTGATGAGATGAAAAATATGACAAAAGAAATTTTTTGACTCTCCCCTTATATTCCTGAGGAAAAGATTTTAATCCGTTCAGATGCCCGGCCTCTTTTAAAGAAAAAACCTCAATATTAAGATGTTCATGCCCTTGAAAGGCAGCTTCAATAGCAGAAATAGGGACCAACATATCCTTACAACCTCTTATAGAAAGGATGGGGAAACTTTTAGGAAAGCTTTGAAAAGCTTTATACATATCTCGTCGATGTCCCATTCCCCATAGAAAAACCAATCCTAAAGAAGCCGGTATTCTGATAAAAGGATTTTTAATGACATATTCATGAGTTAATAAGTTCCTATTGCACTTTAGGGTTTCCAAAAAAGGACCACTATCACAAATCAATCCCTGAACCTTATTACCCGTACGTGCAATGACTTCAACAGCACAAGCTGCTGGGCCTGAAAAGGCGTAAATAATCAAAGGCCCTTTTATACAATTTAAAACATTTTCTATTTCATCGGACCAAATATATCTCAATCCAAATTTACGATTTAAAGCGATGGGAAATTTAGTAATCCAGGTTTTTTTACTAAAGCTAAGGTCAAAAGTAACAGCATCAAATCCCAATTCATTGACCCACTGAACATGCCTGTACATATACTTTTGAGACCCACCAAAAAAGTGTACAAACACAATAACCGGTTCAAATTTCCTTTCTTCAGAGGAATGATATTTCCCTTGGCCTGGCAAGGGTCGAATTAACTTTTCTTTTGATGAGGCCAAAGCTCTCTCCAAGAATTTATATTTTCATTTTTATCCACATCTTGAATAATAGAAGAGCTAACACTCACATTTTCCAACGCTGTTTCTGATAGAACTTTACCGGAAGCCTCTACAATACTTTCTGCATCAATCCCGTGGAACTTAAAGATATCATTGGGGCGACCACATTTAGAGTGTCGTCTCACAGCTAATGCCTCTTGTTTCACTCCAATGATGGAACCAATATTATCTAGAAGCCCTGGCTCTCCATCATGTACACTGACAATAGGAACACGACACCCTGAAAGCGTACGCACTTCAGCAACATGAAGATCACTCTTAGTCTTTAAATGAAGAGTTCCATTAATACTTAGATTTTCCCTTAAGTGATGATAATTATTTTTATGAGCTAAATTCCCAAGCAATAAATCCGGACTCGTTACAATGATAACATTAGCATAAATACCTTGCTTCAATAACATGTCAGAGGCTTTAAGAGCTTCTGTACCCAGGGTACCCATTGCAAATATAGTAATAACATTATCTCCAGGCTCATAACCCTCAAATCCACGATAATCTAAAAGGTAGTAAGCTCCATTTAAAACATCATTTCTAATTTCTTTTAAAATATCTTTATCTGTCCAAGACTCAAAACACTTTTGTGTTTTCAATCGTTTTAAAAACTCTTTTTCATCCACCCCGCGTGTAGACCCTCGAATATAAACACCTGTACGTTCTTCATTATCACATGTCATATGCTTTTTCAGAGCATCACAGAAAATCCAATCCAGCTCTTGGCAAAAATACGGTTCCCATACAATTTGATTGGGAATTTGAAAATCAGACTTCCAACCATGTTGCGCCCCCTCGGGTGACAAAGACACTCCAGACGGTGTTCCACCTAAAATAAAGCTAGAGTTCCAATACAAATTATAAAAATACTGATCATGTGCTCTCTTCACAAAAAAATCGTAAACCGTCATAAGGGGAATAAGAGGTATCCCCAACACATCTCGCATACGACCAAAAGATCCCATACACGACATGACATTACCTTCTGCAATTTCAAAGCGCAAAAATCGATCTGATATCTCTTCCCCGGGAACAAGATCTGGCACTTTTACATCTTTGACATCAAACTCAGATTCATAATCATCAGTTTCTAAAGCTCCAAAAACTTTCCCATCCATTGCTGGATTCAGATTGGTTGATGTTCCCACATCAGGAGCCATAGAGACTAACAGCTCTGCTGGCAACTTTATTGCTTTTTCATCATCCGTTAAGGGTCTTTGCTTTTCTTTCAGTTCTTTTTCAGGTGTATTGGAAATACGAGTTAATTTTGCTGTTAACTGCCCCAACATCCACTGAGTGTGGGGATAACTCACCATTTTAAGATTAATACCTAGAGAATCTGGAAAAGAGGAAAGCTGAAACTTTTGAATATTTTTTTCTTTTAAATTCTTTTGTCCCTGTATTTGAGTCAGTAATTGTTTATGACGGACGGCTAAAAACTTTCCTTCTTTAGAGCTTTCATCAAACTTTCCAAAGGGCTGATTAAGCCCTTCGACTTTCATCAAAGCATCAACTTCTTTTTTTGAAATCAGACCTGAGTGGTTACCCGCAGCTGCTGCATTGCTAATGCCCCAACCTTTAATTGTGTGTGCGATCACCAAACATGGACGCTCCTTTTCTGCTTTGCTTTTCTCAAGGGCATTTACAAGGACATGAATATCATGTCCTCCCAAATCATGAAGAGCCTCTTTAAATTCATCAGACTTCACATTTTCTAGGAATGGTTTTAAATGGGAATAGTTTTTTAACACTTCTTCTTTTAAACTCTCAGAGTCAGAGATTAAAAGATAGGATTGAAATTCAAAATCTTCTAATTCATCTTCTAAAAATGTCTTAAATAAAGAGCCATTTGGTTTTTGAAAAAGAGTTTCTCTTTTCCGGCCATGCTGAACTTGAATAACATCCCAACCATTAGCCCTAGCTGTTCTCTCTAACCTCAGAGCATCTGTACCTCTCATGATTTTTTTATTTGTAATGCGATGGCCATCTAAGCTCTGACGGTTATAATCAACAATCCAAGTTAAGCTTCCCAATTGTCTTTCAGCAAAATCAGGAAGAGCTTCATAAAGCGACCCCTCTCTAAACTCTGAATCTCCAATCAGAGCCCAGAAATGTGCTCCTTCTGGAACTTCATATCCATGCTCCTGTGCAAAACGATAAGCCAGTGCCATATAGCCTGCATTAACGGGGGGAATACCTACTGTTCCCGATGGAAAAAAGTTATGGTGATCGGGATCATAACTGGAATGGTATGATTGAAATACAGGCTCTCCATTTTGTGAAAACTTTCTCAGACCATACATGGCTGTCTCTTGGTCTTTTTGAGAAAGAGGTTTTAGATCTTTATCTAATAAAAGGTTTAAGAGGTAATTCAAAGAGTGATCGGCTGGGGAAGCATGTGGTTTAACAGCGATATGATCAAAACCTGATTTTACAACTAAATGTAAGGCACTAAGAATAGATAGCGCACTTGTGGAAGCTGCCGGATGTCCACCCACTTTAGGATCACCTTTTTGTTTATCATCTCGAGTGTTAGCTTCATAGATCATTCTGACAATCAAGTACTTTGCCCTTTGTATGATAGAGGAAAGAACTGATTCATCGATTTTGACTGCCGATGTTTCTTTTTGAATTCTTTTATCTGCTTTTTGTGCCATTTACCTCAAACCCCTATTTCTTATTTTTCGGATTTTTATAACTTTATCTTAAGAGTTCATCTGTTTCTCAAAATGAAAACATATAAAAAAATCTACACTTAAATGAAGACAACAAACATAAACGATTTCTACAAGAAAACCATTGATTTTTCTTCCTAAAGTACCCTTTGCACTTCAAGAGCAAAGCTCTAAAGTTGGAAAAGTTCTCAATTTATAAGATCTTCAATGTTCGAAATAAGATTTTCAAATTGAAAATCTTAAAAACCACAGGCTGCTTTTAATTTTTCAAGGACCGGTCTTCTCTTTGCGATTAACTCTCTCTCTTCGGTTGACCTTCTATTTTCTAAAAAACTTAAAATTTCATCAACTTCAAGGTCGCTCTTTAACTTTCTTGCCACATCTAAAATTGTCTGACCCTCATTGTTTACGGCTTCTATATTAGCTCCTAATTCATCAACAAGAGCTTTTAGAATTGTCGGTCTCTTGTCCGCTGTGGCTGCAAATATAGCTGTCCTGCCCTTATTATCTCTGGCTTCTATATCAGCTCCTAACTCACTAACGAGAACTCTTACACCCTTTGTTAGGTCTCTGTCTGTAGGCCGCCTAAGAGGATATATTGTTCCTCTGAATCTCATTGCTACCGAATCTGGACCAGTATCAGAAATAAAAACTCCGCTAGTCTGCGTGTATGGAAAATTACGTGCGGCATCAAATAAGGCTGTCCGACCCTCATTGTCTCTGGCATCCACTTCAGCCTTTAATTCATCAACAAGATATTTTAAAGCGACCGTTTGGATCCCAAGTTGCAGCCAGATGTACCGATGCCAACCCCCCTTCTGTTTCGATGACTCCTACATTAGCTTTTAGTTTATCAGCCGGTATTTTTAAAGTGTCCGCCATATCCTCCGCAGGTACGAAAACCTTGATGGTTCTAGCCTCTACATTAGCTCCTAATTCATTAACTAAAACTCCTAGAGCCTCTATCTGGCTATTGACTGTAGCCAGATGTATAGCCGCCCATCCCCAAGAACTTCTGGCTTCTACATTAGCTCCCCATTCATTAACTAGAACTCTTAAAGCTTCTATTCGACCATTTGCTGCAGCATAATGTATCGCTCTCCACCCTCTTTTTTTATCTATTGCCTCCACATCAACCCCTGCCTCATAAAGTTCTCTGAGCGTTTTAACATCACCTCTCTCTGCAGCGTTAAAAAAAGCTTCTTCCATTTCTAAAGTCGATTCAGCTAAAACTTGATGGCAAAAAGTAACTGCAAAAATAAATCCCACAAAAGATATTTTTTTATAAAATGCTCTCACTTTTAAAGCTCCCTACTTTACTGTTTCCTTCTAACCGCTCTCTTTGTTCACAGAAGGGATACAACAATCACCCCCCTAACTGTCACGTGTTATAATCTCTAAATTTCAAAATGAGTCGATATAGATAAATATCACAAAATAAATAGGGAAAATTTACAATTGAAAGTGTAAAGACATTTCGTTGTTTCTCTCAAGAAAACAAACTTAAGCTGTTTAGCTTACTTTTATATATGAAAATCTTAATTTAATTATGGAAATAAAAAAACAACTACGACCAGAAATCTGATCGTAGTTGTGAGGAATTTAAAAATAAATAGAAGTGGTAAATGCAACCTTAGAGAACTGGATTCACATCAGCTGATGTATCAGCAATATTTGTACGAGATTTTTTCTCTGCTTTATTTAACCTCTTCAAAGCCTTACGAGCCAATTTTGAAGGCGAAATCACCTTATTCATTGCCAAGCGTGTATAAGTTCTTGTCCTTCTATCCAACTTAATCTTTGCCTTGGCAATAATCTCTAATATTTCTTTAAACTTTCCAGAATAACCTTCTACTTCAGCAATAAGATTTTCTAAAATAAGCAAGTAAGTTGTTTTCTTCACTTGTGGAAGATTTCTTACGCTTAACATAAGCATAGACTCTTCAACTAAAGATCGCAGAGCCAGAAGGAATGAAGCCTCATTCGTTTGACTTTGGATATCGTTGAACAATGTCATACGCTTACCGTTATTATCTCTCTTAGCAAAGAGGATACGAAGAGCATTCTGAGCTCGATATGCAGCAAGATCACTGGCTGAACGACTTTTCCTGCGAAGCTCTCTTTGTATCAAAGCCTCCATCTCTTCATACTCTTTTAGATCCACAGCTTTAAATGTATATCTAAGCTGTGCACTATAAGCATTTTGCGAAACAATATTTATAGAGAAAATACTTATTAATACACCGATAACAATTTTTGTTGCTTGTGCCATAATACGTCACTCCTATTTTGGTTTCTCTTACTCTGGAGACCTTTAAACCCCGTTTATTTTGTTCTGAGGCCAATATCTCCAACTTACAAATATATATAAGCAACAGGAGTGCCACGTTTTTATATCATCTAAAGACTTTTAGTGAATCATTATTTAAAAGGAATAAAGATATCCTTAGGACTGTCGAAAAAGTGTCGTCTACTTCGTTACAATTATATATAGGCTATTATTTTTCAATAAGGTTATCTTTGCTTTGAGACAAAAGCCTTTTGGACTTCTGAAGAACGGAATGAAATATCTCTAATTCATAATCCGTGGGTGTACCTCTTAGTATCATTTCTGCTAAAACTGAATAAATTGTTTTTCGATCTTTTGTAATCTCATAACCCATTTCTCTTAAAACACCTTTTAATGCTTCTTTAGGAAAGTTAAGAGCCTTTATGTCTGGTTCATCATGACATTCTATATCTTTTATATTCTTTTGAAAAAAATCTCTCTGAAGAAGATAGGCTGCAAGAAGAACAGCCTGTGATAAATTTAAGCTTTTAAACTCTCCATAAGTTGGAAGAGAACAACGGTAGTTCATCATTTCCAGGTCATCAGCACTTAAACCGCTCCTTTCATTACCAAAAAATAAGTAAATAGGCTTACCCTTCCAGTCTTCTGTATACTCATTCAGTACACTTTCAAAACTAAAAACCTTCCTTCGACGACCTTCTCGTCTTGTAAAACCAATACGTATACCCGCTCCCTCTTCTTTAAAAAAACTTTCAAGGCTACTGTAATGCTTTAATTTACAAAGTTCTTCAGCTAACCCCGCCGCTCCCTCTCTTGTCCTCCGATCATAAAAACCATGATGATTTACAAGAATTAAGCGATCATACCCCATGTTTTTAATAGCTCTATAGCTAGCTCCAATATTATAGCCATACTGAGGCTCCACAAGAACAAATGTAACTTCTTTATTCATATTTCTCCCACAAGTTGAAGTCCTCTTTGAATTAAGTACTTCACTTCAGGATCATCCACATTGTAATCAAGAAGTTCACCTTTAAGACTTGATGTCCACTGAGGCTGTGGATCACATTGCAAACAGAGTTCATAAATTTCCAATTTTAATAACCAGTCATTCGTATGATTTTTTTTAAGTTCATTTAATATACTTTCCATTTTCTTAATATCATACTGATGGGTTTTTCTCTGTTCTCTTATATCTTGATAAAGACTCATTAAATGTTTCTCTGCTTCTGTATAATGTTTTTGAGGAACTCTCTTTGCTTCAAAATCTTCTTCAATTATCCCGTAGGCGTTGCGATCTGCTGGTCCACGAAAAACACCGGGAACTGAAGAGCCAAAAACAAAATCATACTCCCCCCACTCAGGAGCAAAAAGCACTTCATCGTCAAGAGTCACTTGGCAATCTTTTAAAGTTGCTAAAAGAGGTTTATTATCTATAAAATCAAGACTTTTAACAGTACCACAAATACAAACGCCAGATGCATACTTCAGATCAATGCGGTGATTTTCTATAAAATTTAAAGATTCTAATTCACTAAGTGTCATTTCTGAAAGACAAACTTTTTTTCCTTCTAAATAACCAAGTGGAGCACCAAAACCTTCAAAATGTCTATTTGTTCCATGGTTTGTGAGTTGTACACCTTTATAAGATAATTGGCAGGGACCTTCAAAGTGAAGGTAAATCGCCTTTCCCTCATTGCTTTTCCTTACACGAGAAAGGAGTCCACTGATTTGCAGATTGGAATTGAGTTCAACCGTATTAATTGTTTTTGCAATGACTACTTTTTCCAGAGACTCTTCACCCCCACGCTTAAAAGCCATAGTTTCTGCCACTTCATGAAGTACTTTTGTCAATTCATCAAAAGACGAAGTCACAAAAAGCTGAGGCTGTGGTTCAGTAATATCATAACTGAAATCAACACAACTCTTAGAGAAAGGTATTTTTTGAGTTGTATCCTCTAAAGCCGTACGACTTTCTCCAACTGATGATAGAAGACCCGCCCCGTAAATCTTAGGACTGTTTATATCACCAATAAGACCATATTCAGCCGTCCACCAATTCATACGAGCCAGAATAGCCGCTTCAGACACTCCCTGAGAATTTTTGATGGCCCTATCTAAATTCTGTTCGGCCCTTTTATTATCCTCCGGAGTTGATTCAGGATATTCCTTAATATCTGAGAGTTCACGTATAGCTTTGTAAATATCAAGATCCGTTTTATACATGATAGCCTTACTAGCAATCTCAGCGTACTGTTTTAAATAATTTGAAAAACTGGAATTAATCAATAGCGGTGCATGTCCAGCCGCTTCGTGAATAATATCTGGAGCTGGAGTATACGCTAAGTGTTCTAACGTGCGCATATCTGAAGCAATGGGTAGTAAACTTAAAGATTGTAATTCCATAAACACTGCAGGGGGAATAAATCCACTAACAGGAACCGCTCTCCATCCAAATCTTGAAAGTTTCTGACTGATATCCTTAATTTGGGGAATCTCATCTGTTGTAATACCCGTGTTCTCTAGCCCCTCTAGATAACTCTCATGTGCATTTTTAGAAAGATAGCTTTTCAAAAGTCTAAGAATAAACCTCCATGTAGCATGTTCAATAGAGGTGTATTTAATATCCTTGTCATCGACAATATACTTTTTTAAATGACTTGGTAAATCCAATGCTTTCATTACCTGTCTACCCCCACTCCTCTCTTATAAGTAGATAGTCTTTATAAAATTATATCACAGATACATATCTTCTTTTTTTAAATGATTTAAAATATAGTCCTTAATCCCTTTTTCCAAAGGCCACTGTGGCGAACTCTGAGAAGAAAACTTTGTCATTTCAGCCTTAGTGTATGATTGATAATGTTTTTTAATATCAGAAGGCATATCGATCCATTCAATGTTAAGATCTACCCCTTCCACATCAAAAACAATCTGAGCTAGCTCATTCCATGTTCTAGATTGACCAAAGCCCATGTTAAAAATGCCATTGATTTCAGATTTGTTAAATAGCTCCAGCATCCAGCGAGTCACTTCTTTAATGTAAATAAAATCTCGACTTTGCTCTCCATCTTTATATTTCGAATCATGAGATTTAAACAATTTTAAAGGTTGCCCCTTATTAATCTGCAAATGAGCTTTATAAATGAGACTAGCACTATCCCCATTATGATACTCATTAGGTCCATAGACATTAAAAAGTCGCAAACCCACCCACTGAGGTGGTACTTTTGATTGCTTAACCACCCACCTATCCATCATAACTTTGGAAAGGCCATATAAACTTAAGGGTTTTAATTTTTCACTATCTATTTCGTCACTATAGCCCTGTTCTCCAGCCCCATAAACTGCAGAACTGCTCGCATAAAAAAAGCGAACATTGTGTTTAGCACATTTTATAAAAAGATTTTGAGTGTAATCTAAATTCACTTCCTTTAAATAATCCCAATCTGTCTCTCCCGTTAATGTGCAGGCTCCCATATGATAAATGGCTTCAATTTTCTCAAAATCCGCATTTTCTATAAACTCTTTGTGATGGACATACAATTCATAGCGACGCTTTTTTAAATTAACCGTAGGATATCTATCAATATCAACAACAACAATATCCTCTCGTCCGGATTGATTAAATTCCCAGACCAGCGCACTTCCAATAAAACCATTTGCCCCTGTGATAACTATCATAAATGAAACTCTCTATTCAATGAATTTAACAGAAGCAAAGCCACCTCCCGGCTCCTTCCTATTTGTAACTTCTCCTTTATAAACACGTGCGCACCATGAAAAAATATAATTTTTGTAAACAAAGGCCCTAAGATCAAATTTCCAATCTTTATCTGTTATCTTAGAATTGTAACTTTTTGCGATCGGAGCAGGAGCAAACTCTTGTACAAGATAGTTTTCATCTAATTGTGAAAAGATATCTCGATTTATAGAGCTTCCACAATATACACCTTTTGTTCCAAAAGAATTTAGAGGTTTAAAAAATAAAGACTTTTTATTTTCCCAATATTCTTCCTTCTTCTGAAGATTAAACACTTCAGATGTTAAAGAAACATCCTTAATATTCTCTCGTTCCTTTGAAGATAAAGGAAACTGAGATAAAAAATCATTTTCACTCCACTGTATAAGACGAGATTTATCGGCCAATAATACATATTCATGAGGGTTTGGAGACAGACAGACGGCTCCAGAAATGTAAAGCCGCTCAATCCATTGATGACGCTCTTCCTTTAAATAAAAATCAGTGCAACGATTATAAATAAAATCGACGTCTTTTTCATATTTTTTATTGGCATCCCAGATTTCCGTCTCCCATCCCCATAAAGTAAATAGTTCTTTTAAAATAAGAAATTCAAAATATGCAACCTGTGTTTCCGGTTTATCATCTATAATAAGAATCTTTTTTAGTGGTTTAGAAGAAAAATATGACCACTCTTCTTCTATCATTTTTCGAAGAGGATCATAATGACTTAAAGTCAACTCCTGTTGCCCAAGAATAAGAGAGATCGTAGAGAAAGCAGCATTCGTATTAACTTCGACAAGTTTTGGTCTTCCATTAAGGATATGAAAGTCATAACTCATAAAAGCAGAATAATTGGGAGGCTTATAAGCCTTTGATATGCCCTCTATAGTTTGTATATAGTCATCCTGACTTCTCAACATCCATAAGGATTGAATCGCTCGCTCACAGGATTGTTTTATCTCACTCGGAAGAAATAGATCCCAAGATGAAATCATACCTGATTGCATTTTTTCTAACATTAAATAAGAAGACGCTTCAGGAAAGTTTTCACTTAGAAAATGAAAAAGAACTCTTTCCAATTTGAATCCCTTTCATTTTAAGGTTACTTATCTCCACAAAAATCTACCTTACAAAAAAAGACAACATCAATCAGTTAAGACACTTAAAAAAACAATAAATTTCACTTCTTAGAAATAGGTATGGATTTAGAAATAACATTTAATTTTCCTTTTTAAGGCTTCAAAACGTTCTACAGCAGAGACCCCTGTAATCCACTCTCGACCTGAAAATTTAGTGCGCTCAATAGGTGCAATAAAAGCTGCACCAGAAACCCAAACCATGTCATAAAAAACGGCATTCCCCGAAACTCTAGACCAACCAAAAAACCGAACATTGCTTACAGCAGTAATATAACCAGATATTTTAGAAAAACCAGAAGCCTCAACGTTACCAGACAAATAGGCCTGACCACCTATCCGAGCAAAATCAGATACTTTTACATTGTCGCTCAATTGTGCATATTCACCCACCCGACTAAAACCAGAAAGTTCAACATCACCACTCAATCTCGAAGTACCTCTTGCCTGGCTAAAACCCGTTATTCGAACATTTTCTAAAACTGACGCAAGATCTAAAACGGCAGCATTTTTTCCCACATAAACTGTTGGATCCACCTCTGCCGTATGAGCAACAAACCCTCCCCCATTGGGATGAAGCGAGCCCTTCTGTCCATAGCGAATCACTTCATCTCCAAGAACTGGAAAACTTAATAAATAGATAAAAAGTGCATTTCCTATAAATATGCGATTCATAAATTTGTCATATATGCTCTCTGAAAAAAATAACTATAGCCAGAACTTTTTCTAAAAACTCTATATCAATAAATTAAATATACTTAACGCCTGGCAAAAATCTATAAGCAATAAAAAATCTTCAAAAAACCAGATAAGCTCTTTAAAAACCTTGTACGTCTGTAAAGAGCATATATGAAATATCATTAAAGGTGAAAGAGACTGCCGCTCAATAATACGAATTGCATCCAGATTGGAAAAAGCTATTTTTTAATAATGTAAAACACATGCAAAGAAAGATTTGTTATTTAATAGAGTAGAGGAAAAGTTAAATAATAAAGAAGTTACTTTTACGCTCATAAAATATATGCAAAAAAAGAAACAGCTATGTGAGGAATAACTTTTGAAAAAAATGAAATTAATAACTTGGAACGTAAACGGAATAAGAGCCGCCTACAAAAAAGGTCTTGATGATTTTATCAAAAAAGAATCGCCAGATGTGCTTTGTCTTCAAGAAGTTAAAGCTCGCCCCGAACAGCTCACCGAAGAGCAAAGGTATCCTCACACCTACGATAGTCATTGGGTAACAGCAGAAAAAAAAGGTTACTCTGGAGTTGCAACATATTTTCAAACAGATATTACAGATGTCATTGGAGGGTTAGGAAAAAAAGAATTCGATAGTGAGGGTCGAGTATTGGTCACCGATCACCAACTTTTCTTATTGTACAACATTTACTTCCCAAATGGACAAAGAGATGACATCCGTCGCGAGTATAAAATGCGTTTTCACAAAACACTGTTAAAAGAACTAAAACAGCGCATAGAAGAAGGGCGAGAAATTGTTGTTGTAGGAGATTACAATTTAGCCCCAGAAGAAAAAGACATTTATGATCCTGTACGCTTTAAAGATACAAGCGGATTTCTTCCAGAAGAACGCAAATGGTTTAAAGATTTTATAAAACTAGGATTTATAGATACCTTTCGTCACTTTTATCCCAACGATAAACATAGATATTCTTGGTGGAGCATGAGAGAGGGAGCCCGCTCTGGCAACCGTGGATGGAGAATTGATCATATCTGTGTGACTCAAGGGTTGAAGAAACATCTCGTAAATTCTGAAATCTATGATAACGTCCATGGTTCAGATCATTGTCCCGTAGCTCTCACAATTAATACAAAGGAATAAACTCATGCTTTTTCTTTTACTCTTTCTTATTGCCGTTCCCATAACTGAATTTTACTTCATAGTTAAGGTGGCAAGTGATGTTGGCCTTTGGAATACAATAGGATTTATTATTCTAACAGGAATCACTGGATTTCTTCTCATCCGCTTAGAAGGATTCAATTTACTGGTCAGACTTCAAAAAGAACTTGTTGAGGGACGAATGCCCCAACACTCCCTATCACGTAGTTTTCTGACCTTTACCGGAGGATTTCTCTTACTTATTCCTGGGTTTCTAACAGACATTCTAGGGTTTATTATGATTTTTCCTCTTACACGAATCTTTTTGATAAAAGCTTTTGAATACAGCGTACGACATATGATGAAGTCCCAACGAACTCACTTTTACTATCACTCTACGTTTCATTCCTCAAAAACAAAAGAAAACGAAAGTAATTCAAGAAACAATTTTTACTACCAACCCATCTCTCAACCCTCAAAAACAGAGGAAAACTCCTCTACAGTTATAGATATTGAACCTGAATCTATAAAAGTAGAAACAAAAGAATAACCCCGAACGGTTGAAAAGGTGTCATCTACTTCGTCACAATATGTCGCTCCGGCTTGTATCACTTCAAAAAACCTGATGTAATATAAAAAGTAATACCTGACAAGTAGTGATAGATTTGATACTTTTTTCTCGTAAAGAAAAGGCTGTGAAAATGAATGCATTTGTAAAAAAGACGTCTTTCGTCGGGTTTATTTTTGCTTTTACTTTTTGTCACCAAGCCTTATCAAGTGAGCACGTAATTGGTAGTGGTGCTTTCTTAAAAGCCTATGAAGAAGAAATAAAGAAAACATCTTGGAAAAAGAAATTTCATAACACCGGGTTCATGACACTTTAAGTTGACTTTGAGAGGAGTCAACTTAAGTTATCTTGAACCTTAAAAATAGAGGGGATAATCCCAAAGGATTAAGAATAACGCAGTTCAAACTGCGGAAGTCGGGATAAACACTTTGCCTCCCCTTCGCCCGAAGGAGTGGGGCGAGATGGGCCCAAAGAAGTCGTCGTGGGAACCTCTGCCGAATTGCAGAGTATTGCTACGAGACGCTCAAAAAGCTTCAGGGAAAATAAGATGCCCTGGAATTGGCCCATCGAGAGCCTACAGGTTTTGGACAACCTGCAAGACATTTCGGGCACCTTGGCCATTAAGGCCGTCAATCAGTTACAGGAAAAACTTTCGTCTCACGAGACGGCGTTCCGGGGGATTCGTGCATGGGAATTTCACACCACACGTATTCATCCGTCCAGGTGATTGAATTCCAATGCAGCCAATAGGGCCAGGAATACCATATACCGTCTTCGTCTTGAAAGGTTCCACACTGGGGATCGTAACTATCCCTTAGGCCATCATTCCACTTGCACAGCTTGGGGCCGCTGCTGTTGAGGGGCGCATATAGATTGCTGTCGTAGTCGTAAACTTCTTCCCCTTTGGGAACGTCACATTGGTGGAGGCAATAGCCGAGGGGAGCGTGACCCACTTCCGACAATTCGTGGTCGTGGGCATCGGAACAGGAGATGGCGTTGTGATCCCCATGGGACCAGGCCGTGGTGGAAAGTATCAGACAATATAGCGTGTACGGTATTAACTTTTTCATGGATTCATCCTTTTTATTTATTACCAGTTAGGCATTCTGTTATTACATTCTTGACTCGTATCTCCCCATAGGCACGAACCACTTCTCATCCTCCAGTTGTACCCGATGGAGGGTTTAGGGTAAGAGACGACACAGGCGTAGAAATGTTGATCTCTGGGACATCCCAGCTTATTGGCACTTCCGCATAGCTGAGAGGCCCAAACGATGACGCCCTCGTTTCCGTCTGCACTGGTCGATCGACCGAGAAGTCCGTTTGTGTTGCTGCCTGAAGCGAAGAAACATTGCTGACGGTCACTACTGGAAGAGTTAGTGGTCCACGCACATAGGTCCACGTCTCCTCCCCCTTGTGAGAGGGGAAAGCCCTGCAAGTCCACCTGGGCCTTGGCATATCCCTGGCCCAGGGTTACCAAGTGGCAGCTCCTCCCGGAACCCACGATGACGCCGTCGCCACTACTGGTCGGGTTATCGAAACCCTGGTCCAGAATGGAAAGGGTCGTGGGGAGGACTCTGATGCCGGATTCGTTTTCCACGGAGCCGGTAATGCGCAAGTACTCATTGCTGTCCTTTAAGTTGAGTCGATCGGATAAAACATGAAGGCCAAACCGCAATCCGTTCACCCTGGCCGTGCCGGAGCCTTGACCTCTTTGGATGGTGATTTTTACCTCGTGAAACTCGGAGTCGGGATACACACTTGTGTCTCCGAGGAAATGCCCAAAAGACGACCTCGGTCCCAGGGCGTAGAGAACGTAATCGGCCGATGAGGGAGTAAAGCAAGTGCTGAGAGAAGAGAAGTTTTCCTGGCAATTGTACTCTTCAGTATTTCCCACATCGAAGCTCCCCTGGGTTGCGGTTCCCCCGCCGAGAGAAACGGGGATGGTTAGGGTTTTGTCGGCGTAGTCTCGACCCACCAGATTTGCGGTGATGGTCACCTCGGAGCGACTGCCCTCGCTTACGGTTGAGGTCGTACTGAGTTGAATTTCTCTCAATGCGCTGGCGTCCGTTATGGCAAAATAACTCCCTTGCACGTTGTATTCGTAATCCACTGTATTGCGTTCGCAATTGGATTCACGGCCCCTGTCCCAGTACTTTTTGAGACATCCCCACACGCTGACGGATTCGCTGCCCTCGGATGTGTAGTCCTCATTAACTCGAATGAGGACCTCCACAGTCCCCACAGTGGCACCCTTGGCAATGGTAATGGTCCTACTGTGGCCGCCGCTAATGGAATAATCGGACCCTCTTTGAGCACTGTCTCCCGAGTCGCCGATGACCACTTGAACTGCCACCGCTTCCGATACGGATTCCTGGGCCCTGGCCTTGAGAACCAGGACTTGCCCATCGGGGTTTTCGGTCAAGACCCCGGATTCCTCACCCCTGCTGTAGGCGGAAAGGTAGATAGTGACTGCGGTGTCTTCGGGGGCAACGTAATCGCAGGCGGTCTTGGATGAATTCACTTTGTAGTTATCATCGCATTGGCAGGAGCTGCCCACGAGAGACGAGTTATCGGGGCAACTGCCTCCCCTAGAGAAGTCGCAGCTTTCGCCAATCCGGCAGGTAAAGGGGCTGACACAAGCACTTTTGTTGGGGTTGGGCTCGTAGCCGGGGTCGCATTTGCAAACCTCCTCTCCGTAGTCGTTGAGGCCCAAGTAACTGCGATCGGGACAATACCCACCCGGGGCGCAGGTTCTGCCCAGCGAACACTGTCTGTAGTCGGATCTTTGGTCTCCATCCACGGTGACGGGATAAGGTACCGTTCCCGAGCCGGCGGACTCGCACCAATAATCCATGGGAGTTGGGTTTTCCGCAGTATATCGCCTGATGGAAGGCCAAAAATACCACGTGCTGCCCTTTTTTCTGTAGGAGCAGCCGTGACCCCAATTTCTGGCCCCATCCTCTCCGGCCCAGGGGCAGAGTCTCACCCCACTCCCGTAAAAGGGAGAAAATGTCCTCGTCTCAAAGTCGTAAAATTCAGCTCCGGAAGAGGGGTTTACTCGGCATTCCACCGTACATTGTTCAAGTTCTTCGTGCCCCCCCTCGGCGGCATGCTGTCCGGCATTGTCACAGGGGATGGCCGAGTGGTTTCCGTGCCCCCAAACCACTGCCGTGGGTATGGCACTGGCAATAGCCCATATGAAAACCACCTTTAAGATTTTTCCCACTGAATACCTCCTTAACTTAAACTTAAGAATTATTTTGCACTCAACTCGCTGCCGAAACTAGTCCATATCGCTTTCGATGTCAACGGTCTGGGAGAAGGCAAGGTTTATACCCAAGTGATTAGAAATTGCTCTAGAAGTGAGATTTTCTCTCTTATAAGCACAAAGATAGCTAAGGACTCGGTTTTGTTTACAGATGGCTTTAAAACGTATGATGGACTTGTAGACATGGGTTATAAGAAACATTACAGAGTTCATCATGGAAACAATGAGTTTTCAAAGAAGCAAGGAAATGTGAGAAACCATATTAACGGGATAGAGAACTTTTGGGGATTAGCTAAGGTAAGGCTATCTAAATTCCGCGGCATGAGTAAGAGTACTTTTTATTTGCATTTAAAAGAGTGTGAGTTTAGGTTTAATTATAGAAAAGATAACTTGTATAGGTTGATGTTAAAACTTGTACGAAATAAACCCCTTAAAGTGTCATGAACCAAAAAATTAATGAAACTCAAAAATGACTTGAAGATCTCAGTTATATACGAGCTTGAAGTTTTGGAACTTAATACTGACAGGTAGTAATAGATTTGATACTTTTTTCTCGTAAAGAAAAGGCTGTGAAAATGAGTGCGTTTATAAAAAAGACTTCTTTTGTAGGGTTTGTTTTTACTCTTACTTTTTGTCACCAAGCCTTATCAAGTGAGCGTGTAATTGGTAGTGCTGCTTTCTTAAAAGCCTATGAAGAAGAAATAAAGAAATCAACTTGGAAAAAGAAATTTCATAACGCTGCGGCCGCAGGTGATATTGAAACACTCAACCAACTTAGATTCCGGGTTGATGTTGAAGCAAGAGACTACAATGGTTGGACGGCTGTACATCATGCGACAGCAAATGACCAAACAGAAGCTCTAAGATTCCTTGTTAATGAATTGGGAGCTAACATTGAAACAAGAGACAATTTGGATCAGACAGCTACATTTATAGCCATAAAAGACAACAAACTGAAGACTCTAAGAGTTCTCGTTAATGAATTGAGAGCCAACATTAAAGAAAAAGACTATGGCCGGATGTCTTCTTTACAGTTTGCTGAACTGAAGGAAAATTGGGAAGCCCTAGAAATTCTCGCTAACGAACTCAAAAGAAGAAAAACACATTGTGGTTATTAAGATTTTTCATTTAAAAGCGAGCACTCTTTCTTGCTCCAAACATTCGAATTCAAAAACATAACGGAAAAATCAAAAACACACCCTTCTCTATTCGAAAATGGCTCTAAAAACCCAATAATTTTTTTAATAATTCGTCATTTTTTAATGCACCAGGGTACAGACAAAGGTCTAGTTTAAAAAAACGTATCTTACAAAAATAGATTGTGTTTAAAAAAAATTCTTTTTCTAAAAAGTGACATCTTATCTTTAAAAGAAAGAAGAATTCATACGGCCAAAAAATGAATATAATTCAATAACTTATATCTTTTTAAGCCTTCTATATTGTTAAAAAATGAAAAGGCCTTACATTTAAAATGAATTATTCATTCATAATAATTTGTAAAATTCTTAAACGTTTTTGAATTCTCCACGACCTTCGGGCAGTTAGCAATTTACAGAAAAGTTAAGTTTCTGCTTGCTAAACCAATTTCTTTCGTGTGTAAATAATCCAATCATATATGTGATGCTTTGCAAAACATGAGATTAACCATAGGGGGGTAATCATGGTTGCTTTGCCAAAACATGTAATTAAAACGTGTCAGAGAAAATTATTAGACACTAAGCAAGATATTCTTAATCGTGTCAAAGATAGTCGCAAAGAGCTGATCTTTGATGAAAAAGGGGGCGATGAAGGCGATCAAACAATGCGCATTCTAGCTGAGGGTGAGTTTCTCAGAAATCAAGAACGTCTGAGAAAGCAGCTTTTAGAAATAGAGAACGCTTTGGGCCGCATCGACAGAGGCACATATGGAATCTGTGAAGAGACAGAAGAGCCCATAGAGTACGATCGCCTTATGGCTATCCCTTGGACACGCTTAAGTATTGAAGGCGCAGAGATGAGAGAGGCTGTAGATCGGCGATACACGCGCTAGATAAAAACGCAGCAGAGTGATTACAGATATATATGCTGGATACACTCGGACGATTATGGAATAAAATAAGGTTCTCTCTCACTATAAATTAAAGATGCCCATTGGTCTTAGCCAACCAACCACACAACTTATAAAGAAGACGCATACCCACGTTACCATCCCATTCATTATTTGAATCATAAGCAGAAGGGGCTACCTCACAGAGATCAAATCCAATAATTTGCCGACCACTATTTCCCAATGCAGAAAGAAGAATTATTGCCTGATCATAATCCAATCCCCCCGGAACAGGTGTTCCTGTATTAGGACAGAAAACAGGATCTAAACCATCAATATCAAAAGAGACATAGACTTTTTCAGGTAAGGATTCAATCATCCCCTGAGCGATATCAAACCAATGCGTTCCCTTGGACAACTGAACTTTAATATCATGATCGAAAAATATACGCACACGGTCCTTGTGCTCTTGAGCAAAATGAAGCTCTTCTTCACAAAAATCTCTAATGCCAACCTGAACCACTTGTGCAGGTGGTTTTTCCTCATTCAAGATGTTCCTAAAGATACTGGCATGAGACCAAGTAAAGCCTTCATAGGCATCACGAAGATCCATATGGGCATCGATGTGAAGTATGCCAAAATCCGAACCATGTTTTTCTGCGAAGGCTCTAATGGCTCCCAATGGAACAGAGTGATCTCCCCCCAAGACACCCACACACTTTTTGGCGTTTAAACTCTTTTTAACATTTTCGTAGACAAAGCTATTCATTTGATCACAGCTTTGATTTATGAGCCCTAGACCTTTGTTTGTATTACGACAGTCATCAACTTGTTTTTTCGTCTCAGTATTCAGAGCCATCAACTCAGAGTCTGGCTTAAAAAAATAAATTCCACTCTCATATATTTTCCCCAGCTCTCGATCATACAAATCCAATTGCTCACTGGCTTTCAAAATAGCCTCCGGTCCACGACTTGTACCGGAGTGATATGATGTGGTCGCATCCCAGGGAACTGAGTGAATATGAATAGCTGCATCCTCTTTGGATTCATTTAATCCAAACAAACAATTTTGTGCCGAGGGCGCATTAGGATTAAAGTCACTCACCTATCATCTCTCCCATTCTTGCACTCTTCTATATAACTCATATATTTTCAAAACGTTTTTTAAAGAAAATAAAGACACAGAATTATAATGAGAAGGGCCCCTACAATATACGTTACTTTTTCAAAATGCTGATCAATCCACTTTTTACCCACTTCACCAAAAAAATAAAAAAGTGTTCCTATCAGGAAAAAACGCAGCCCGCGGCTACAGAAAGAAGCTAAAATAAATACTGGGAAATTCACTCCCATTACCCCTGCCGCAATAGTAAAAGCCTTATAAGGTATGGGCGTAAATCCGGCAATAAAGATAGCGATAAAGGCACTCGCCTCCAATCTTGAAACTACGGAATGAAATTTTTCTTCAGAAAGAATATGTTCAAAGAAAATACTGTCAAAAGCACCCCACAGGGAGGCCCCAATCCAATATCCCCCCACTCCCCCCAAAACACTAAAAACCGTTGTGATAAACGCCGCTTTGAATGCTTTTTTCGAATCTGATGTTAATAGGGCAATCAACATCACATCAGCTGGTATGGGGAAAAATATAGACTCAATAAAAGCAATAAAGGCCAATAACGGATAAGCCCACTTGTGCTTTGCCAACGATAAAACCCAAACATACATTGAGCGCAGCCATTGAGTCGGATTAAGATGTTTCATGAGTATGACCCTATAAGTAAAAGATATGTTTCTCATCTGTTTTAACACATGTTATTTTATTGTTTAAATGCTGAATATTCTTATATTGCAATTGCAAAAAGCATATCGGGATTGGAGCGACCGCGACCTGTGGAGAAACCGAGCTTTAATTTGGTCCGGTGCCATTCTTATTGGTATCATCTCTGTGATTTTTGCCGAACTCAGCGAATGGGCCTCTGACTACAATGATAATCTCTACCACAACCGTCCTTGGTCCGCCCTGCTCATTCTCCCTATAGGACTTTTAACCATTCGCTATATCACTCTGAAATATTTTGAAGTCACAACAGGAAGCGGAATTCCCCACACCATTGCAGCGATGAAACTTGATGACGCCAAGCAAAAGCACAGGATTCTTTCTCCACTAAATGCAGTTGCAAAATTACTTCTGACTTTTTGTGGTTTACTTTTCGGAGCTTCAATTGGTCGTGAGGGCCCCACAGTCTATATTGGCTCTTCAATCCTGTACAACATTGGAAAATTCACAACTTTAAATCAAAAAGACATTAATAAAGGCGTCATTGTCGCTGGGGGAGCCGCCGGTATTTCAGCCGCTTTTAATACACCTCTGGCTGGAATTGTTTTTTCTATTGAAGAATTGAGTAAATCTTTTGAAGAACGATCCAGTGGACTCATTCTTTCTGCTGTTGTGCTCTCAGGGATAACAGCTATTGCAATGATTGGTGACTATGCACACTTTGGATTTATGTCTGTGACTTTTCGATTAAGCCACACCATTTTCTACGCCGTTGTTATTGGTTTTATTGGTGGTGCTTTAGGAGGAATTTTTTCTTCTGCTATTTTATATTTTCGTCAAAAACTCATGGGATTTTCTTTTAAACAGGCCATGATTGTCACAGGCATTGCCGGATTATTAATTGCCATCATAGGTTTTATAACAAAGGGAATGACCTTCGGTGCCGGTTACAGCTCAACCTACCAAATCCTAATGGCACAAATGGATGAAATGCCGTTTTACTATCCCATTTTAAAAATGCTAGCTACTCTGTTGTCCTACGTCAGCGGCATACCCGGTGGTATTTTTACCCCCGCCATTGCCATAGGAGCTAGTATGGGACAAGTTCTGTCTCAAATCATGGGAGAACTCGGACCTGTTTTTGCTGTCATTGGTATGTGCGCCTTTTTAACAGGAGTTGTGCAGTCACCGATTACCGCTTTTGTGGTTGTCATGGAGCTTGTAGACGACCATAACATGACAATGCCCTTAATGGTGGCGGCTTTTGTTGCTCTTGGAGCCTCTCGTATATTCTGCCACCAACCCTTTTATCAAACACTTGCTAATATATTTGTGGAAACCTATTCCAAACGAGCGCAGAAAAATGAAACTATCTAATATAAACTCTTTATGTATATTTTTGAATTTTTCAATAAACATTTAGATATGTTAATCAATAATTTCTCTAATTACGTTTTAAATACAATGTCTTTATATTTAAAGATTGAATAAACTTATCAAAATTAAGAAGAACCTCCTCAATCAGCACACGATATTCAAAAAGTTTTGGCTTCTCTATATATGAAAACTCTCCTATGTCTTAAAAAAAGAAATAATTTTTAGCTCCATTTTTTAACAATTCTAGGTATTGCCTTAAGTATTTCTTTACCAAAAATGACCTCATCAACCTTTCCCATATGCAACATGTCGACTATTCTACAAAGATAAGATCGGCCCTGTTCCCACCACGTTCGATAGTCATCAACAAATAGATAATGATAAATTTTGATTCCTGTATTATTCCAAACTTCGTCAAGCTCAAAACCATCAAGTTGGGTTTCATAAATCGCATCAGCAACACGACTACCAAATGTTGTAGTGTGATAATATTCTTTAATTTCCCAAATAGCCTTAGGTGAATAAATTGAAGGGAAAGCTCCATCAACTCTTCGAGAAAAAGTATATTCAAGTTTATTTCCATTAAATACCTTAATAAGTTTCTTTGGATTATAATCAATTTCTTTTCCTCGCAATGTATGTTCAAGAATGATATTAATCATTGCTGTAAAGTAAGAAGGCTCTTTCTTTTTACCCCTCTGCTTATTCATAGGGATTGGAAGTTGAGAATTATATTTCTTCATCAAGGTTTGAAAAAGCTTCTTTGCTGTATCCTTGTCCATTAAACTCTTAGCAACAGTGTTATTTAATATATCAGCTCTATATTTCGAATAATCACAGATATTTTTTGTTAATTGGGTTGGTTTATTTCCTTTTTTAAAATAAATATTTTTATTTAACCGAAGCTCTTCAATAACCTGTAAAATATCACTAACCCTATAAGCACAGACCCGGCTATTACCAGATTGCCGTTTTGTATACCCAACTGCTTCAGAAATGGTACGTATATTGGCCCAGAAGGATAGTTTTTTATCTAAGAATTTATGGTTTGGCCCCACTGTCCTTCCCTGATAATTCTATTTTAATTAATTTAATAACCTCTTCAGGTGACGAACCTAAAGTATGGACAATAGTCCATGTTTCAGAAAAAGAAAGTACCCTTTCCCCACTCTCATACTTACTCACAAAAGATTGAGCAGAACCCAGCAAAGACGCCAAATCTATTTGTTTCAAATTAGATTCAAGTCTTAATTGTTTTAAAACCTTAATGAGCACGGCATCAATTTTTAGATACGGTCGCATAAAGAATAGCCTACAGAATAAATTCATGTTGTCATAGCGGCATTTCAAAGATATTCTAAAATCGAATTTTGATCACAAATTGCCATAGGGGGATATAAGATGCTTAGCGAAACTAACCAATTTACCTTCGAGGGGCTTCACCCTCCTCAATGCAAACCCTTTAAAAAGCAATTATTTAAATGGATTGGCAATAAACAAAGGTTTGCTCATGAAATCATTAATCACTTTCCATTGAAATTTAATAGATATTTTGAACCCTTCTTAGGAAGTGGTGCCGTACTTGGCTCCCTAGCCCCAAAAGAAGGTTACGCCTCTGATATTATAACACCCCTTATAGAAATATGGACCAACATTATAAAAAATCGAAATGAAGTTAAAAAATGGTATCGTGAACGTTATGAATTAATGAAAGAAATAGGAAAAGAAAAAGCATATTACTATATTCGAGAAAAATACAATAAGAAAGCAAACCCTCAAGATTTTCTTTATCTCTCTAGAACATGTTATGGAGGAGTCATTCGCTTTAGAAAAAAAGATGGATACATGAGTACACCCTGTGGTGTCCATAACCCCATTCAACCTCAAGCTTTTGATGATAGAGTGGAGATTTGGGCAAGAAGAATCAAAAATTGCAAATTTTTTAACAAAGATTTTGAATTTTTATTTAATATGGCTCGAGAAGGTGATGTTATCTATTGCGACCCTCCCTATGTTACAAGTCAACAAATCGTTTATGGTGCTCAATCCTTTTTGTTAGAGCGTTTAATGACCTGTATTGAAAAAGCTAAATCCAAAGGTGTATATATCCTCCTCTCTATTGATGGATCTAAAAAAAATGGAAAAGTCTTATGTGATATTCATTACCCTGATCACCTTTTTGAAAGAGAAGTCTCTGTTAATTGTGGACGGAGTATGCTTCGAAGATTTCAAAAAGAAGGCGAAACTCTGGAAGATGAAGTTGTCTCAGACAGACTTCTCCTGACATATTAAAAGCCCTAACCTACCTAATTTAATCAATTTCAAAAAATGAAAGAAATCTTTATCTGGATAACTCTTTGTAAGATAAACCAACCTGTAATTTAATATAGACAACCCTTTGTTTCCTCTTCAATCTCATACGAAAACCGCAAACTTTCTGTCTTTGGCTCTAATTCAATATCAACTCCCGCTTCAAAAAGAAGTTCTTTTATTCGTCTGCGTCCGGCTTTAAATACGAAGCTGTCCACTACCAACTCTGTCATCCGCCTTGCGTCTTCTTTTGTCAGCCTTTTTACTTCTTTTCCTGTCATCTTTTCCACTACTGTTCTGACAATACCTTTTCTACGACGGGCAGAGCGATTAAAAAGAGGTGCCACTCTCTTTTGCATCCTTTTGCGTACATCTTCTAATTGCTCTTTAAAATCATTTAATCCCGCTGCCCTTTCTTCTTGAAGAACAAAATCTATCAATCGTTGCATTTCATCATTCCGTAAAGTCCCTAATCTTCCTCCAAAATCAACCACATCAACAACCCCCTCTTGAGAGAGAAAGTCCGCTATTCGCCCTTCCCCTTCTTTCACTACAGTACTTAACTCATTATCATTAAAAAGAGATCTTTCTTTACTTACAAAATCTATCAATCGCTCTCCATTTTCTCTACGTAAATCTTCTAGCCTCTTTTCAAAATCATTTACATTAACAACGCCTTCCTGAGAAAGAAATTCTCTTATTCGTTCCTCCCCCAACTCATATTCAGCTACCAATCTCTCATGAAAATCATCAGCATGAAGTTGATAAGAAAAACCCCATACGAATAAGATCAAAACATATTTTGTTAATGCCATAAAATCCTCTACAATCTTTATAAAAGTAGTTTCCAAAATAAAGGATTGGTTTATTTTCTGTAAGATTTGTAGCCAGTTTAATGTCAATAAACCAACTGACATCCAATCTATCACCCCCTTTTGAGGTTTCAATCAAAAATTATGACACACAACGACCCCTATAAACTTCCAAAAGCACTCTGGCTAAGTGTATTGACAATAGAACTAACTAGACAGCATCCTGAGAATTGAAAGACAAAAAGGAGACCTCCTATGAAAATACTGATTTTACTTTTTGTAGGTTGTTTAGATGTTATTGCTCAACCTCATGTGGGTGGCACAATATATTACAGACTACCGAATGCACCTAGCACGCTTCACCCCACACGCTCCACAGATGCTTACGCCTCTCAAATTCACTCTTACACATTTGATGGTCTTTTAACTGTCAATATCGACACATATAAATTTGAACCTGGACTCGCTAAAGAATGGACAGTCTCTAAAGATGGCCAAGAGTTCACATTTACTTTGAGAGAAGATGCCAAATGGCATGACGGAAAACCCGTAACAGCAGAGGATGTCAAATTCAGTTTTGATATCATCTTTGATCCTAAACAAAAATCTCTCCACTTAAGATCTTATTTTGACAACATTGAAAGTGCACAGGTTTTAGGAAAAAACAAAATTAAATTCACAGCTAAAAAAAAGTATTTCAAAAACTTAGATATCTTAGGCAGCGGAGGCTTTCTCTCCATTATTCCTAAACATATTTACAATACAAAAAAGAAAATGAATAAAGACATAGTAGGCAGTGGCCCCTATAAACTCGCAAAGTATAAAAAAGGCCGACAAATAGAACTCACCAGAAATAAAAACTGGTGGGGCTTTAAAGAAAAACATCTTCAAGGGCAGTATAACTTTGAAAAAATCATTATGAGAATAGTCAAAGATGATAATGTCTCTTTAGAATATTTAAAAAAGGGACGGATCGACTTTCAAGCTCTATCTTCAGAAGATTATCACAAAAAAACTAAGGGAAAAATCTGGAAAACTGAAGTCATAAAAAATAGAGTTAAAAACCTCTCTCCAAAAGGCTATGGTTTTATTGGATGGAATTTTAGAAGAAAGGTTTTTCAGGACAAAAAGGTACGAATTGCTCTTTCACACCTGATGAATCGCAAATTAATGAATAAAAAATTCCGATTTGGAGAATCTCTTTTAGCGACAGGCCCATGGCATCAAAAAAGTGAATATGCCGATAGCAGTATAAAGGCTATTACCTATAACCCTGAAAAAGCCTTGAAACTGTTAAAACAAACAGGTTGGGATGATAAAGATAAGGACGGTATTCTTGAAAAAAACATACAGGGCAAGAAACAAAATTTTGATATCACTATTTTATGCCCCAGCAAAGAATCTTTAAAATACCTCACAATGTTTAAAGAAGACGCTAAAAAAGTGGGTGTAAAAATTAATGTTAAAAGCGTTGAGTGGAACACCTTCTTAAAATTGATAGACGACGGAAAGTTTGATGGTGCTATGTTGGCTTGGGGTGGAGGTTCTATTAATCTAGATCCAAAACAAATTTGGCACTCTGATGGAGCACGCCCCGGAGGATCTAACTTTATACACTATAAAAATCCTGAAGTAGATAAACTGATTATAAAAGCACAAGAAACTTTGGATAAAAAGAAAGGGATTAAAATTTTGCGAAAAGTTTATCGCATTATAGCTAAAGATGCTCCTTATTTATTTTTATTTAACGATGAATACAGTTTTTATGCTCACAGAAGCAGGATAAAAAAGGAGAAAGACACCTATAAGTTTGGAATTGGTTCTGACTATTGGTGGCTACAAAAATAACTTGTAATGAATCATATACAGTACTTCTTAAGGCGGCTTCTTTTAATCATTCCAACCCTCTTTGGAGTGACACTCATTAGTTTTTTTATAATGAATATGTGTCCCGGAGGGCCCATTGAGCAAAAGCTCCGACAAATGCGGTTTGGCCAAACATCTATCAGTGGAGGAATCGAACAACAAGAGATCTCCGAAGAAATGCTACAAGAATTAAAAAAACAATATGGTTTTGATAAACCCCTTCATGAACAATACTGGCTCTGGTTAAAAAACCTTTCTGTCTTAGACTTTGGAGAATCTTTTACTTACGAAGAACCTGTTATTGATGTGATAGTCAGTAAATTTCCCGTCTCTCTACAGTTTGGCATTGTGAGTTTTATTTTATCTTATTTAGTCTGTATCCCCCTTGGAATATTGAAAGCTCTCAAACAGGGGTCAACTTTTGACCTGAGTTCCAGTTTTTTACTGTTTATCATGTACTCTATCCCAGGGCTTATGTTGGGAATACTGGAAATCACATACCTGGCTGGAGAAAGTGGACTGGGTCTTTTTCCCATTGGGGGATTGTACTCTGACAACTATGAAAATCTGAGCTTTATGGGAAAAGTTTGGGACCGTGTGTTTCATTTTATTCTACCCTTGAGTTGTTTCATGATTGGATCTTTTACGACATTAACTTTGTTAATGAAAAACTCACTCATAGAAGAAATTAAAAAAGATTACATCCGTACAGCAAGGGCTAAGGGCTTAAGCGAAAAGGCTATATATTTAAAACACGCTTTAAGAAATGCTCTTATTCCTATTGCAACAGGTATTGGAAGTTTTATTTCCTTATTTTTTACAGGCTCTATTATCATTGAATCTATTTTTGAATTAGATGGCATGGGGCTGTTGAGTTTTAATTCTATTTTGGAAAGAGACTATAATGTTTCAATGGGTCTTTTGTTTATAACAAGCCTTCTTATGATGTTGGGAAATATGATCAGTGATGTGGCTTACATTCTTATAGATCCAAGGATAGATTTCAAATGATTGAAAAATGGATGTCTTCTGAATTAACAATTAAACGCTGGAGACGATTTAAAAAAAACAAGTTTGCCGTTTATGCCTCCTTGCTTTTAATTTTTATAACTACCATTAGCGTCACGGCAGAAATGTGGTCACATTCAAAGCCTATTGTCTTTAGTCATGATTCAAAAATTTATTTTCCTTTAATTAAGGATTATCACCCCTCTGAGTTTGGATACGATGACATACTGGTTATGGACTACAGGCGTTTAGAAAATGATTTGGATTGGATTATATGGCCCTTGAATCAGTGGGACGCTTTTGAATCAAACAAAAGTGTAGATGAATACCCCAGTCCACCGACAAAAGAGAATGTTATGGGCACAGATGATCGGGGGAGAGATATTTTTGCAAGGCTACTGTATGGTTACCGCTACAGTATGGGTTACGCCCTTCTTGTCTGGTTGTTGTCTTTTATTGTGGGAATTATTTTGGGGGGGGTGATGGGTTATATTGGCGGCAAGTTAGATCTTGTGGGTCAGCGTACAGTTGAAGTTTTTAGTGCTCTTCCGCAGTTTTATATTTTATTAATTATGATTTCTATTATTCAGCCGAACATTTGGTGGTTGATATTAATTTCAACTGTTTTTGGTTGGATAGGAATTAGTTATTATATTCGAGCAGAATTTTTAAAGCTGCGAAAGAAAGAATTTGTAGAGGCAGGTCGAGCATTGGGGGCACCTCATCGGCGTTTGATATTCAAACATATTCTTCCCAATGCTCTTGGGCCTATTATTACTTTTTCTCCCTTTGTGATTGCTGGAAATATAGCGGCTTTAGCTAGTCTAGATTATCTGGGCTTTGGACTAGTTCCTCCAACGCCCAGTTGGGGTGAGCTTTTAGCACAGGCCAAGCAGAATTTTGAAATTGCATGGTGGTTAGCTCTTTACCCTTCCTTAGCTCTCTTTTTAACACTGATTCTTTTTGCCATTGTGGGTGAAGGCGTACGAGACGCCTTTGACCCTAGAAAATAACAATCCCTCAAATTTACTTTAAGATTCAGGACAAAAGTCTCGATAAAATATATATGCCTATTAGACACAATCACACCTACATACTGACTTTTTCAATAATTTTTCTTTTATTGAGTTGTAGCAAAGAAGACAAATCCGGTTCAACAAAGCAACCATCCACTCTACCGACAACGACGAGTACCTCGACAACGCTCCTATCTACCACATCGTCAACAACGACAACGACTCTCTCGCCCATAACAACAAGTACGACTCTTTTACCTATAACAACGACAACAACTCTGGTTCCTCCTACTACTACAACTACGACTCGCTCACGCACAACAACAACGACAACACTGACATCCTCTTGCTCAGTTCAAAAAGCATATCAAGCCGCTTCCGCTAATAATAACGATCATAAAAAATCAAGAGAGAACCATATATCGCAAAGTGCTAGTAGAGAGGTACCAAGGTGTGGGGGAGGTATTGTCCCTGATATAACCCCCTCAGGTCCCCAATCTATAAAATCTTATTCCGCAAGTAACAAAGCCTCACCCCATCAAACTCACACCATTGATATTGCTTTTCTCATTTCACAAGACACTATAGACGACACAGGTTTACAGGAGATGCAGACATTTATTGAGGACGATGTTGTTCCATTAACAAATGCCATCTTTGAAAACTCTGGAGTCAACGCTGAATTTAGAGTCGTAGCAGTCAAACCTTACACAGAGTATAAGCACCATTTGGCCTGTCCGTTAAATACTTTAGATGGGTTAAGCTCTGTAGATGGATTAGAAGTTATTACTGAATTACTACCTCATGTACGAGAAGACCATGGAGCAGATCTTGTTTATGGGATTTTTGATTTTAAAGAATTTAATGTTTGTGGTGAAGCCTATATTAGATCAAGACAACTCACTAAGGCACAGGCGGCTAATAGGGTTGCTTCTGGTGTTATCAGCAATGGTTCCGGATGGTGCTATAGCAATGACATTTTTCCATGGGCCACCACTCTTGCTCACGAAATTGGACATAATTTAGGACTAAATCACGATAGAGAAACGCTAAACACACAAACAACCGAAACTTATTCTTTTAGATCATACGGATTAGGTTATAGAGGGAATACAGCAAGTAATAACACATACGGTACTGTTATGTCTTATTCACAATATGACGAACAACTCCCTGTTTTTAGTTCTGCAAAGACTGTTTCCAAATCAAACATTTGCACTTCTGAATTTTCCAATGCAGACAATGGATATTGTAAAGAGCACGTCAACTCATCTGATGAAACGATTAAACTTGGAGCACGCAACGAAGCGAATGCTTCAGAGGCTTTACTTTATACCATTGAAGATGCATCTAACTATTCCCCATGAAAACACTTGCTAGTAACTGTCGGGGGGGCTAGGCTTATTGTAATATTATGGAAAACAAGGAAGTGATGATGTTTGTTTACTCTGCACAGGTGGATCGCTTAGGAAATTGACAACATTCTTAAAATCCCATCTCTTTGCTAAATCCAAAGCCATGTTCCCTTGTGCATCTCTAACTTCAAGATCTACACCCGCATCAATAAGAACCCTTGAAGCATTGAGATTATTCCCTAAAGCTGCTGAATGCAGAGCTGTAAACCCATACACAGTTTGAACCTTTAAATCAGCACCTCTTTCAATAAGAAGTTTCAAAACATCTACATTCCATTTATCCAACGTAGACTCATGCAAAGCCGCCCTTCCAAAACGATTTTGGGCATCTATATCAACTCCCTCTTTTAAAAGTTGCTCAATTTTTGGAATATCACCATCCCACACAGCTCTAAATAAATCTTGCTCTTGATAACTCAAACCAGTAAGTGCTTGTCGATTCAAACCAGCACTTAAAGGTTGAGAAAAAATCAAAGCCACTAAAAACGCGAATGAAAATGAACTCCCCAACAATCTCATAAGACTTCCAGTTTACCAAAATTCAAATTAAGTGACTAAATGGGTTCTAGATTTTTGTCGGAGATTTATACAATAAAAAAGACCAAAGTCCACACCTAAATGTTTCACCTTGCAAAATGAAATCAAGCCGCAATTTATCTATTCCATAAGCAAAAACCCCTCAACTCAAACCTAGCGCATTAAAACTTGAAGATTTTTTATTTTTGATATATATTGGTATATACTTATGTTTATCGAAAAGATCATCTCCCAATTTACAAAACACAACATCCCCTATGCTATTGTTGGAGGTCATGCAATGGCTCTCCATGGAATTCTAAGAGGAACTGTTGATGTCGATCTTATTATTAAATGGTCACTTAAAAATCTGAAATCCGTAGAACTAGCATTAAGTGAAATTGGTTTAAAACCTCACCTTCCTATTAAGGCAGAAGATTTATTTAAATACAGAGAAGAATATATTAAAAATAGAAACCTCATTGCATGGAATTTTATTAACCCCCATAATCCCTCCGAGATAGTTGATATTATCATTACTTGGAATTTGAAAAACAATATGATTACGCAGATACATTTAAAAAATAAAAAAATTAATATTTTGTCCAAAAAACATTTAATATCTATGAAAAAATCCAGCCCACGAGAACAAGATTTTATAGATGCTAAAGCCTTGGAGCAAATTGATGAAAACTAAAGGCATTCAATTATTTTCCACCGACTATTTAAAAAAATGTAAACAAATGTCTGTTTATGAAAGATTGAAGTTTCTAGATGATTTTCGCCAGCTCCATACAATGACTACCCCATCAAAAAAATCTAAATTAATTAGCATAAAAGTTCCAGAAGACTTACTCTCTACGTTTCGTCAATGTGCCAAGTTGGAAGGAATACCCTATCAAACTAAAATTAAACTTTTAATGAAAGAATGGATAACCAATAAGGTTAAATAGTACTGAACACCACTAACAGTATAATGTGTTATCCGGATTAAATGTCCGAATACCGACCACTTATTTCCTGAAAGTTCCTTATTTTGGTTTTCAGTAGGGCACTGACCTTGCTCTTATCCCCTCCTTTATCAACATAAGGAGATAGTGAAAATGAAAAAACCACTGAACAAACCCTACATTAAACTGACTCAAGATCTAATGTTTAAGGCCTACTTTATAAGAGACAAAAGTCTTCTTCGCTCTTTACTCAAAAGCTTTCTTCCACTTCCCTCAGATAAAGATATTGAAAAAATTGATATCCTAAACCCCGAGATTCCTCCTGAAGCTAAAAAGAAAAAACAAATCATCTTAGATCTAAAACTGGAATTAAACACAGGTGAGAAAATCAACGTTGAAATGCAATCTGCCTACAAGAAAGGCTTTCTATCTAGAGTCCTGTTCTACTGGGCTAAACTCTACACCGACGGCTTTAAGCAAGGAGCAGAGTATGAAACACTTCATCCCACCTACTCTTTGATCTTTACTGAATTTTCAGTGTTTAAAGAAACTAAAGACGTTGTCACTAGCTTTTCTTTACTCTCAGATAAAGAGCCACATTTTTGTCTCAATAGGGATTTAAAGATAGTGTTTGTAGAACTTTCTAAGTTTAAAACAAGTCTAGAGGGTTTAATTGATTTAAGAGACCATTGGTGCTATATTATTAGGCATTCAAGTCAAATAAAAGAGAGTGAGTTAGAGCAGTTGGCTCAGAAAAACCAAGAGATGAGGAAAGCTATGGGACTTTTAAAGAATATGTCGTTAGAAGATAAGTTGAGGTGGCAGGAAGAGGATCGTCTTAAAGCCATTAGTGATGAGAAAGCTGAAAAGGCTTGGGCCTATGATCAGGGATTAGAGAAAGGAATGGAGAAAGGTGAGCAAAAAAAACTTCAGCAAATCGTTTATAGAATGTTAAAAGAAAAAGCTGACCTTATTACAATTGAAAAATTCACGGGCCTATCTGAAGCTGAAATTAAAAAAATCCAAAAAAGAAAATAGGTGAAAATAGGTAAATTTGCCATAGTACGACAAATTGTTTTCATTTTATATGGGTTATTGTTAAATAATTATTAGAAATAACTTCTGAGTTCGTCACAAAAAACTTAATTTTTAGGATGTAAAATCTGCGTTTCATATTTGACCGGACTCGATCTCTCCTGGTCTAAAAGTTGACATTTTACAGTCTTGTGGGATCCTCCATACCGTCTTCATCACTAATAGAAAGTTCTGAATCATCATCACGATCTTCAGGATATCGCATAAAGAGTTTTGCAAGGAACCTACTTAAAGATGGTGTCTCAGACACAATAATAAACAAAGCTGTCAAAACAATGGAAAAAGGAATGATGGCAAAAATTGTATCTTGAATCCACAAACCCTGCTCCTCCATCATACCTCTCTGCAAAGGCAAAGTGGCTAAAACAGCGCACGCTAAACCTCGAGGTCCCATAGCTGTTATTGCCATAGCATCTAAACGAGAAAACTTCGAAGGACGGAAGATAACTCTTACTGAAATATACCGAGTTACAAAAATCAAAAGCGAAATAATAACAGCTATAACAACTTTATGAACACTTCCAAATTGAATTAACATTCCAAGGTAAATAAAAAACGTCGTCTTTAAAATAAAAACAATCTCCCCCAGAAGTTTCATCTCACGATGATTAACAGCCTTTCGACTTAAAATAGAATCAAAAACTCTAGGAAATAAATCTAAATTCGCCAACGTAAAACCCAAGGCCAACACAGCCATAGCTCCATTAAATCCTAATAAATCCACAATCCCATAAACAAGAAAAGCAAAAGCCTCACCTGAAAAACGAAGATCTGTTAAAAATGAAAAACAACGCCTTAAAAAAGACCAAAGTAAACCACCCAGAACACCAAAAACCACAGCCTGAAGAGTTTTTGGCCCTACACCAATTAAAATATCATTAAAATCAAATTGGCCGGAAAGTGAAGAATCTAAAATCACTAAAAAAAGCACAATCGCTAAAATATCTGTAAAAGCAGACTCAAGTGATAAGATCGTCTTGGTTTTTTCTGTAATACTTAAGTGCTTCACCATAGGAATCACAACGGCACTTGATGTGCTCCCCACCCCCAAACCTACAAGAAGAGCCACAGACCAAGGCTGACCCCCAAAAACCTTAACGGCCATCGTTGCCAAGAAAATAATTAACCCTGCACCTAAAATCGAAATAGCTAAAGCCGGAAGACTGGAAGTTAAAAGATCCTTCGTTCTTAAACTCAATCCCCCTTCATAGAGAATAACAATTAACGCCATTGTGGAGAGAAAAGGACCAAACTGACCTAGATCATTAGAGTGAAGCACCCCTGTCATTGGACCTAAAACGTAACCAATCGCTACCAAAATAAGAAGATCAGGAACCTTTGTCTTAATAAAAAACCACTTTAAAGCATGGCCCAGAAAGAAAAGGACAGCTAAACCGATAACAGCAACCGCCATATATCCCCCCCCTCTACTCAAATTCTAAGATTATTTTCTTTGATCTTCAAGATAAGTGTATCCAGCAAGCCCTTCTTCATAGTTTTTAAGAAGTAATCTTGCCTCATTCTTTTTTAAGATACCCTTTTGAATGGCCTGCTCAATACGCTCTCGAATATGATCTATCATTGAACCCCTATCATAAGCGACGTAACTGAGAACTTCTGCCACTGTATCGCCCTCTTCCACATATTTAATGGCATATCCAGACGAATGAATTTCAACAACAACAGCATCCGTATCTCCAAACAAATTGTGCAAATCACCCAAAGCCTCCTGATAAGCTCCTAAAAGAAAAACACCTATATAATAGGGCTCTTCCCTATTAAAAGAATGAATCGCAATATTGTTTGTAATCTCTCCCCACTGAGAGAATTTATCCAACCTCCCATCAGAATCACAGGTTAAATCGACAAGAACCGCTCTGTGATTGGGCATCTCCGTCAATCTCTGTATAGGCATAATAGGAAACACCTGTTTGACAGCCCAGGCATCAGGCATAGATTGGAAAACAGAAAAGTTACAAAAAATCGTATCCGATAGCTCATGTTCTAAATGATCTAACAATTCTTCAGTCGAATAATCTAAGGCTTCACTATTCTTCTGAAGAATATCACGCATCTTTGTAAGCCCGTACCATACCAATTCTTCAGCCTTTGCACGCTGAACTAAGGAAAAATATCCGTAAGAAAACAACTGAAGAATATCGTTCTTTAACTGAATAAGGTCATGATATGATTCGTGAATGTTTTCAATAACGATGTTCTGTGAAATATCATACAACTCCCTAATAATTCGATGTTCACTTTTCTCAGGTAACTCCGGATGAGGAAATCGAGAGACTTCATTTTTTCCTAATGCATTAAAGATAAGGACCGAGTGATGTGCCACAAGTGACCTGCCTGATTCCGTAATAATAGTTGGATGAGGCACTCCTTTTTCTGTACAAATCACTTGTATGGTAAAGACCACATCATTGGCATACTCTTGCTCAGAATAATTTATAGAATTATCGCTCCCCTTGGTTCCATCATAATCAACACCCAAACCTCCGCCCACATCAATATACTTAATGTTTGCACCCATTTTACAAACTTCAGTAAAAATCCGCGTCCCCTCTTTAAGAGAGGATTTTATGGATTGAATGGCATTAATTTGAGAACCAATATGAAAATGACAAAGCTCTAAAGCCTCTAACATCTTATTCTCTTTTAATATTTCAATGCCAGAAACAACTTCCTTTGGAGTCAGTCCAAATTTTGAACGAGCCCCCGATGAATCCACCCATTTTCCAGATCCCTTAGCATTTAACTTAAAACGAAAACCAATACTGGGAGTGATTCCCATTTCTTTTGCTTTCTCAATAATCATCCGAAGTTCTATAAAACGATCAATAACAACAATAATATTGTGACCCAACTTTTTAGCCAAAAGAGTTGTTTCAATATATTTCTCATCTTTAAAACCATTGCATATAATGAGAGCATCAGGGTCATTGGCTAAGGACAGGGCAACAAGTAACTCTGGCTTACTGCCACACTCTAACCCTATCCTTGCTACATTTTTCTGATTAATAATATTTTTCAGTAAATGCTTTTGTTGGTTAACCTTAACTGGATATACACCTTGGTAGCTTCCTTTATATTCATACTCTTTGATAGCTCGTTCAAAACACTCTTTGAGTAAATTGATACGCGCTCTAACAATGTCAGGGAAACGAATCAAAATAGGAGATCGAATACCTCGATCCTCTAAGTCTTCAACAAGCTCTCTTAAATCAACCGAAGATCCCTTCTGACCAAAGGGTGTTACATCAATGGTTCCCTTCTTGTTCACCCGAAAATAACTATGCCCCCAGGAGTTGATCCCGTACAGCTCTTCGGTGTCTTGAGTGGTCCACTCTTGCGAGGAAATATTTCTTTTCTGGGGGGACTTCTCTAGTTCGTTCATGAATTTTTATATGACACAAATTATAGTCAGTTCCAAAGGTTATTTAACAAGAATGCTAAAAACTTTTCCTGGCTTGTAGATTGTTTTAAAAATGCTCTTCTGATCTATAGCTTGTTGTACTCGCTTCAGCTCTTTAGCCGCTTGAAGTACAAAGTCTTCAGAGGCATCAACAGGAATATTTAATGTCCCTCGCATTTTTCCATTGACTTGCACAGCAAGAGTGACCTTTTCCTCCTTAACAAGAGCGGAGTCATACTCAGGCCATGGCGCAAGAGAAACCAACCCCTCACCGCCCAAACCTTCCCATAGCTCTTCAGCTAAATGAGGAGCAAAAGGCATTAACAATTGGGTCAAAATCATCAATGTTTTTCTTGGCCTTTCATTGGCCTTGTAAAGAGCATTGGTGAAGATCATCATCTGACTAATAGCCGTGTTAAAATCAAATGTTTCAATGTCCGAAGAGACTTTTTGGATCGTTTTATGTAAAAGTTTTTGAGTCTCCAAGGAGGGCTCTTTATCTTGCACCCCTCCCAAACCCTCATCAAAACACAATCTCCACACACGATCTAAGAACCTTTTGACACCCTCTATGCCTGAGTCCTGCCAAGGTTTATCTTTTTCAAGAGGCCCCATAAACATTTCATAAACTCTTAAAGCATCAGCACCATATTTTTGTACAATATCATCAGGGTTAATAATATTCCCCCTTGATTTTGACATCTTTTCATTATCTTTACCCAAAATCATGCCCTGATGAACGAGCTTCTGAAAAGGCTCATCATGAGAAACCAAGCCCGCATCAAAAAGCACTTTTTGCCAAAAGCGCGAATACAAAAGATGTCCAACTGTGTGCTCTGGACCGCCAATGTAGAGGTCAACAGGCATCCAATACTGTTGAGCAGAAAAACTAACAGGCTCTTTATCATTATGAGGGTCGGTGTATCTTAAAAAATACCAAGATGATCCGGCCGAACCCGGCATGGTATCTGTTTCTCGCACGCCTTCACCATCAGGAGCATTAAGCCACTCTTTATTTCTTGCCAGTGGACTCTCCCCTCTATCGGAAGGCTCAAAGTCTTTCACTTCAGGAAGCAAAACAGGAAGCTCTTGAGAATCAACTAACTTTATATCCCCATTGGGATAATGTACAATAGGGAAAGGCTCTCCCCAATACCGTTGCCGACTGAAAAGCCAATCCCTTAATTTGTAATGAATCTCTCGTTTTCCCAAATCTTTACCTTCAAGATACTCAATCGCTTTTAAAAGAGCTTCCGAAGATGAAAGTCCATTTAAAAACTCAGAATTTACCATCACCCCTTCATTAATAAAGGGAAGCTCTCCCCCCTCTATGACTCTTTGAATGGGAATATTAAATTTACTGGCAAATTCAAAGTCACGTTCATCATGAGCGGGTACAGCCATAATAGCACCTGTCCCGTAACCCATTAAAACGTAGTCCGCTACCCAGATGGGAAGTTTTTTTTCATTCATAGGGTTAATAGCATAGGCCCCAATAAAAACACCGGTCTTTTCCGTGAGCATTTGCCTATCTCTTTCGCTTTTAGCTTTTGCTGTACGAACATAAGAGTCCACTTCACTTTCTTGTTCCCTCGTTTTTAGTTGATCCAATAAAGGATGTTCAGGGGCAACAACCATAAATGTGGCACCAAATAGAGTATCCGGTCTTGTCGTAAACACAGATAAATGTTCATTAAGTCCAACTATGGGAAAATAAACGGACGCTCCCTCACTTTTGCCAATCCAATTCTTTTGAGCCTCTTTTGTTCTTGTTGGCCAATCAATTTTATCTAAACCCTCTATAAGCCTTTCCGCATAAGATGTGATCTTTAACATCCACTGCTTCATAAAAACACGCTCAACAGGATGCCCTCCCCTTTCACTCTTTCCATCCACAACTTCTTCATTCGCCAAAACTGTTTTTAAAGCGGGGCACCAATTGACAGGAGCCTCTTTTTGATACGCCAATCCCTTTTCATAAAGTTTTTCAAATATAAATTGCGTCCATTTATAAAAACTTGGATCACATGTGCTAATCTCTCGACTCCAATCAAAACTAAAACCTAATGCTTTCAATTGTTTTTTAAAATTAGAAATAGATTGTGCCGTGGTGATCTCTGGGTGAATACCCGTTTGAATAGCATACTGCTCTGCTGGTAAACCAAAGGCATCCCAACCCATGGGGTGTAAAACATTAAACCCCTTACAACGCTTATATCTAGAAATAATATCTGTAGCTGTATATCCCTCCGGATGACCCACATGAAGTCCCTGAGAGGAGGGGTAAGGGAACATATCTAAGACATAGTATTTGGGAAGATCTTTTTTTATTTCAACCTTAAAGACTTCCTTCTCATCCCAAACCTTTTGCCATTTTGTTTCGATTTCCAAATGCGAATACTTCATGATATCAACCCTAACAGATTTTTTTCTCTCTCAAAACCATTCCCTTTAAAAAAGGATTTATAACAACTTTTCCCAAAGTCAACTCACTAGTTGGTCATCAATATTTTAAGATCCCTGTGCACTCATAACTCCTTTCAACATTAACATTGACTCCCAATAGGCTCTATATATACTCAAGATATCTAGACTGGTTTGAGATTATCTGTAGAATTGTTTAAGGCCTATAAAAAAGGGGAATTTTTATGACACTCACCAAAAGTATTTTCTATATGACCTTGTACGCAACCTTCTTTTCCTTTTTCCAAATAGCCTACGCTCATATATCAAACACTGAAACCCTAGAGGAAAACTACGTTAGAAGTATCGAGGCTCCCGCTGAAAAAGCCATGGTAGAAACATGGGAAAATCTTACCCTAGAATTAAAGAGAAAAGAGAAGTTCCTCTTTAAAGCCGCAGAAGAGAACGACGTCCTAAGCATAGAAACCCTTTTAAATGAAGGTGTTGATGTAGAAGCAAGAGACAGTAAAGGCAGGACAGCTTTACATATAGCTGCACAATCGAACAGCTCGGGGGCTATAGAAGCTCTTGAGAAAGCCGGGGCTGATTTAGAGGCCAGATATTTTGGAATGACACCTCTATTTTATTCTTCAGAAAGAGGCCATAAAGAAGCAACAAAGACTCTATTAAGATTGGGAGCCGATGTACATGCAAAATCTAGAAATCTTTCACCCGGAAGGACAGTTATGCATGGTGCTGCTCTGGATAGTAACTCTGAAATAATAAGAATTCTTTTAGAGGCAGGTGCTAATCTAGAAGCTCGAAATGATGACGGGGACACACCTTTAATCTATGTTGCAAGAAATGGGATGGGTCAGTATGAAATGATAAGAATCCTCATTAACTTCGGGGCTAACATAGAGGCAAGAAACAATGTTGGAAAGACAGCTCAAGATTATATTCTCACAAGCCTTAAACTTGATGAAGAATAAAATCCATCAAATGACATAGAGAATACATTCACACTTTAAATTCCTTTAGCATCTGTGAGTAACGCCTACTTTAAGGCAAAATATATTAATTATTTCGGGAAAAAACTCCGGAAAAAATAAAAAGTAGCAATGCAATACTAGAAATTGAAGCACTCACTGGCAGTGAATAATAACCTCCTACCAAAGATCCCAGAGAAACGAGTAAAATTCCCAACAAAGGAGATATCACAAGAAAAGACCGCGCAGATTGACTGAAACTATAAGCCAAAAGTGGTGGAGCGACAAATAAAGATGTCACAAGCACCACTCCCATAATTTTAAGACAAATCACAACAGATAAGGCCGTTAAAATTAAAAAAATTAATTTATGCCTATCCGTTTGAACACCCTCTACTCGAGCCATATCTTCATTAAAAATAATCAATAAAAGTTTTTTTCGACATGTAAAAAGATAAATTACTGTTGTTATAGTTATCATTAAAAAGAGATAAAAATCGTGAAGTTTTAAATCTTTTACATTACCAAAGAGAAGATGAAGAAGATCTTTTGACCCCTCTCCCGTTATATGAAGAATAACCAATCCCAATCCCATAAACCCTGAAAAGAGCATGGCTAAAATACCGTCAGTATCAAAGCTTTCTAATTTTTGAAAATGATAAATAAGAATAGCCAGTATAATAGAAAATGGAACAAGTAGGGTCACTGGAGCAAGACCTGCTAAAAGAGCTAAGGCTGCAATAAAAAGCGAGGCATGAGCTACAGTATCTGTCATTAAACCCAATCTGTTCCATATAATATAAGGGCCTATAGCCCCTCCCAAGATACCCGCAATGAATAATGAGGCAGGCCATACCCAGTATGTTGCAAAATCAAGTGTGTGAACATGCTCAGTGAGAGTGTTCATGAATGAAACTTTCCTTTCCATATATTTTGTGAAGACAAGAATGAAAATTTTCATCCTTAGGCGAACCATCAAAAAGCAATTCACCATGACCCAAACACACAGCTCGAGAAGCTTTCTTTGTAACTGCTGAAATATCATGCGTGATCACAACAGATGTCATCGCATTTTTAGCTCTTAGAGAGGATAACAGTTCGAAAAGTTGAACCTGCCCTGAGGAGTCTAATCCATCTGTCACTTCATCCAAAACTAAAAGATCAGGGGAAGATAGCAAAGCAAATGCTAAATAGATTTTTTGCATCCATCCAGGGGAAAGATCTTTAAGCCTCTTATCTTGAATGACATCATCAATTGACAAACTTTGTAGCACAGATGCCACATCTGATGGGCTGGATTTCAAAGTTAAAAATTCTTTTACGCTAATGGGAAATGTTTTACTGGGTATTAAATTTTGAGGTACATACCCCATACGCACACCCTTTTTTACAGAAAGAGTCCCCGATCGTACCTTCATTAAATCTAAAATACACCTTGCAAGCGTTGACTTTCCCGAACCATTGGGACCAATAACAAAGAGAAACTCACCCTTTTCAATAGAAAAATTAAGATTTTTAAAAAGAGTTTGAGATCCTCTTTGTACTTCAACGGACTTGAACTCAACCAGTGTATTCATCCCAACTCTTATCTAGTATCTTTACGATATCGTCAAGTTGAACCACAAAGAAAACAGCAAGACTATTGAGTGGAAATTTTTACGCTATTGTGTAAAGCGGACACCTATCTCATACGAAAGTGGCGCGCACGAAAGAAAGAAGAGACAAGTCGATAACTTCCCTTCGGGATTTTAATACGATGACCCCTTATATGGGGAGGGATATAGCTCACTTTTAATTCTGGGTTCAAGTTGGAAAGTGCTGTATGAGTAACACCTATATAATCTGCCAGAGATTTTAAATCCGTCCCCCCAGGAACAACAAAATGCTCAATCTCTAGAGGGCGTTGATAGTTAATTTTTCTAAATCCATAGAGATAGGGAGCCTTGGCTATCAGTGCTGCGGCAATCCACTGAGGAACATAGTTTTGTGTTTCCTTGTAAAGTGCATTATTTTTACTCAAAGTCCAAAAATTCTTTGTCTTATGTTTTTTGATCATTCTTTTAACAAGGTTCTCTCCAGAATTGTATCCGGCAGCAACCAAATACCAAGAACCAAACAATTTATAAAGATCCTTAAGATACCTGGCTGCAGCTTTTGTACTTTTGTCGAAATCGCGTCTTTCATCAAGCCACCAATTAACTTTAAGTCCATATCTCTCCGCCGTAGGCTTTATAAACTGCCAGGGACCTACGGCAGACGCTACACTTACTGCCTTTGGGGAAAAACCACTTTCAATCATAGATAGATAAACCAGGTCTTTGGGAAGTTTCTCTCTCTCCAAAATGGATGTGATATGAGGTATATGCTTTGATGATCTTTGTAGCCATATTTTAAATCTTTCATTTCCTTCTGTCTGAAAATAACGCATCCATTTTCGTACATATTTATTGTAGGCAATAGGTATATCAAAAACGACTAGTGAGTTATCATTGTAAGACAAACGAAATGGTGATGTGTTAAACCCCTGCTTTTCAAAACGATAGCTCTCTATTGAGGCAAAAGTTTTTAAAGAAATAAAAAGTAATAAAATTGACAAGAAGAATGTTCTCATGGTTCCATTATTTATTAGTTTCCAATGATTAGGAAATCATTTTTAGCAATGACTTCATTTTAATTTGCGAAACCTCTCTAAGACAAAAGTCTAGAGAGAGTAACTTTAACAAAGCGGGGGATTACTTTTTATAAGAAGTCAAACAGCAATACCAAAGAAGATAAAAACTTGAATGTGTTGCTGACAGAACTTTAATTTTTATAAAATCAAATTAACTCAATACAAGGATGTATTGAGTGGGGGGAGGCAGATGCCTACGGAAGGGCGGCTCCCCATTTTTTATCCCTGCTTTAAATAAAAAATGAATGCTCATAAAAAATAACAACTTAAAGATCTCTATCGAACCCTTGCGTATACGGCTTCTTATTATCTTAGAGCCCATCTATTAAAAGGAGAGTGCTCTCAGAAAGAACAATGAGCTTGCTCTTTCCAAAAAGTCATTGATCTAAAGAAATTTATGATGATACGCTGACGTTGTTATAGGGAGGTCTATTGAAAACCGACTCTGATCTTCACCCCAGCACACCAGACATGAAACACTCTGATCCCCTGCCGAATACTTTAAAGACACGTATCTCTAACTCAAAAGAAGACACCTCAAACATCAAACGAAACCATCCCCAAAATATCAAAAAAAATATACGGTCAAAGCAAGAAGTTGATGGCTATCGTGTTGCCAAATATAGGACTCTTATTGAAAAGGGTTTATATAAAGTCGATTCAGAAAAAGTAGCTCAAAAAATCATTGAAGCTCATGACGAAAATGGAATTCTCACCCCGAAGAAAAGATAATTTTCCCCTCTTCTACTTATTGACCGTTCTTATCATAGCCAAGCCATAAAAATTACAGGAAGACTTCTTTTTTAGAAAAAGATTCTATGTAAGTATTCCACCAGATTTTATTTCTATTCTCCGCTTATTAAAACTCTGCTTTATTGCACTAGAGTTTTTTAAGAAGCATGATCTATAAATACGGTACTTTTATGAAATCACTTGTAAATTCTCTTTGGACCATCATTATTTTATCCTTTTCATTACAAGCGATAAGCTCTGAGTGGTCTGAAGAACTCGAATGGGCCATCCGCACAGCTTACTTAGATAAAGTGAATAGACTCCTTGCCAATGAAAACCTGGATGTGAATGCCAGAAAAAAACCATTCAACCCCGATCACAAGCTGGGAAACACGTATTTAGGTATAGCCGTAGAACACATAAATGATGAAAGAATCGTAGGAGCACTTCTAAAAGCCGGTGCTGATGTCAATGCTGAACTAGAATATAGCCCTTCTGTTTTATTTCACGCTTTAGACTATGTCAGAAATGAAAAAGTCATAGAGGTACTTCTGAAATTTGGGGCCGATACAAAGATGCTAAGAAACAAAGGGGCAACGGGATATGGTGGGACAGTATTGCATGAGGCTGCAGAGTGGGGGCAAAATGAAAGAGTTGTCCAAATACTTCTAGATGACCCCAGCCTTACAACCGAGATCGTTAATGCAACAGATGCAGAGGGAAAAACAGCTTTGCAACGTGCAATGTATCAAAGCCAAATACAACATGATAAAGAAAGACACCAAAGGATTGTTGATACATTTTTAAACCACCCAAAGGTAAAGGTTGATGGTTTTGAATTATTTAAACTTGCTATAGATGCCAATGATCTTAACCGCATAAAAGAACTTATTGCAAATGAGAGAATCGATATAGACGCCAGAGGACCTTATAATAATACACCCCTGCAATATGCTGCAGAAAATGCAGAAGATGTAAGAGTCATAAATGCCTTTCTAGAAGGTGGGGCTAATGTCAATGCCATATCTGATCATGGAAACACAACCATACATTATGCTTTAAAGAATACGAAAACGGCAGGGATTGTGACAGCACTACTTAGAGATCCCAATATGGATACGGAGGGAATAAAAGGGTTGGCAAATGATCTGCTAAGAAGCCTTATATTTATTATACATAATACTCTAGTGCCCCGATCCATAGATTTTAAAAATAACATAGAAGCTGTAAAAGAACTTTTTAGGGATAGAAAACTAAATCCCAATGAAACAGATGCAGAGGGAAGAACACTGTTACATCTTATAGCTAGAGGTTCTTCAAAAGGTTCCTTAGAGATCATGCAGGCACTGATTGAAGTCGGGGCTGATATACACGCAACAGACAATCAGGGACGAACACCTCTTCATACGGCAGCAAATATAAAAAATGAAAAAGGAATAATAGTCCTTCTTGAAGCAGGCGCAGATGTGACAGTAACAGATAACGACAAACGAACACCTTTGCACCTACTCGTTCGCTCAAGAGAGATGCCCTCTTGGAATATACTATCAGACAGCATAAGTCCAATAGCTGTACAAGCCATTCTGGAAAATCCCAATTTTAGCACTATAGTCGCCAATGTAAGAGACAAGTATGACATGACACCCTTAGAAACGGCTGTTCGAAATCCTCAGTTGAAAAACTGGAAAGCTATAAAAAAGCTTCTTGATGATCCTCATATTCGCCCTAATATGACAAATAAACATGGAGAAACAGCACTGCATTTGCTTGTGGAAAGTGCAAGGTCAGGCGTCCTTATAACACTGTTTATTAATCATGAAAGGGTTTTAAAAAATCCAACAGACAACGACGGCAATACCCCATTTCACTCGGCTGCAGCTTTTTCAAATAATCCGAAAATTATTCAGGCCTTTCTTGATATCCCAGAAGTTAATATACATGCTTTGAACGATAAGGGACTAACTCCTTTTCAAGAAGCTGAAAACGCCATTGGTCAACGTCGATACATTCTTCAAGTCTTTCATAATCATCCTCGATTTAATAGATTTAAGGGTTCAGATACTGATACAGATCGTAAAGGTGATAAGAAAGCTAAGGAATCAAAACCTTGGCATTTGGAAGGCAACGTTATACGAGGGGCTTTTCCAAATGAAGAAATGGATACTCAAACCAATGAGGAAGAATTAAAACCTTGTTTTTAAATAAATAGGAATTCAATGGCCCCGTAGCTCAGTTGGATAGAGCACAAGTTTCCTAAACTTGGTGTCGCATGTTCGAATCATGCCGGGGTCACCATAACATACCTCTTTCTCGGGTCTTTGACAGAAACATTTTACAGCCCACTAGAACGTTTTGCGCTCAAACACATATCAAAACCAAAACAACACCCTGAAACAATCGGCTCTTAAATTGACTTAGAGAAAAGAACATTGTAGCACTTTTCTTATAAAGGATTTAATAATGAACCTGTCCAATCGAAAACAATTCGTCTTCACTGTATTAGGTGGGTTTTTTATATGTAACGCTATTCTGGCAGAGTTGATCGGCGGAAAAGTCGTAAGCGTTGGAGGTTTTTTTTCAGTCAGTGTGGGCATTATTCCGTGGCCTGTTGTCTTCCTCATGACAGATTTGATAAATGAATACTTTGGTAAAGAGGGAGTAAAAAAACTCACATTTTTAACCGTCGGTCTTATTATCTATACATTTCTCATTGTTTATATTGCTATGGGCATTCCCGCTGCTGAGTTTTCACCTGTAAAAGATGAGCCTTTTAGAACTGTCTTTGGCCAATCCCTATGGATTATTGTTGGAAGTATTACAGCCTTTCTTGTAAGCCAATTGGTTGATGTTTTTGTTTTCTGGTTTTTTCGAAACAAAACAGGAAAACGAATGCTCTGGCTAAGAGCAACGGGTTCCACCGCTGTTTCCCAGCTGATCGACAGCTTTATTATTATTGGAATTGCCTTCTGGCTCCCTGGAAAATTCGATTTTTCCCAATACATACAAGTCTCTAGCTCCAGCTATGCTTATAAACTGGCGATAGCCATCGGTATCACACCGTTAATTTACCTTCTCCACGGCCTTATAGATTGGTACTTAGCTAAGGATGATAGAAACTGATTTTTTCCTCTCTCTCCCACTTCCGTTCGGTATACGCCTTGCACTTTAGAGAACTGCGTTTTGAAATCCTTGAGAAAAATTCTCTCTCTCAATTCTACAAAATTAGATTTTATGCGACGCATAACAACAAGGGGTTATCTACTCCCAAGGTCTCAAGGAGAGCTTTACTTTTACATTTTCTCTATAGTAAGACAGTGACTTGTTATCAAAGCAAAGTATAACAACAAGACATAGAACAAAGAGAAAAAAATTTTCGACTGAATTGAAATAGTATCAGCGACTTAAAAAATACGATTAAAAGGAAAAGTGAGTTTGATCAGACATCTGGTCACAATATTTTTAAAAAAGGATATTTGAGTGAAAAAAAATAAACGTTTACGTTCACGGTTTAAAATTCAAAGAAAGTTAGGTATTGAATTGCCAGGTCTTGGAAAACCAGGCTCTTTAGAGAGAAAACCTTATCCCCCAGGGCAGCATGGAAATAAAAGAAGAAAGTACTCAGACTACTCTATTCAATTGGAAGAAAAGCAAAAAATCCTCTTTAACTACTGGCTGCGAGAGGAACAGCTACGTCGATTTATCAGACAATCTAAAAGTGGAACAGAAACAAACTGGGTCAACACGCTTATTGGAAGATTAGAGTGCCGCTTGGACAATGTTTTATTTCGTATGGGTTTTGCCCCTAGTATATTAGCCGCACGACAAATGATTTCTCATGGGCATGTAAAAGTAAACGATCAAAAAGTGAGTATTGGGTCACAAGTTTTAAAAGTAGGAGATACAGTTGAACTCACAGAAAAAATGTATCAAGGCCAAACTTTCTTGCAGGCACAACAAAGCCCAAGATTAGAGCCCGTTGATTGGTTAGAGGTTATCGAAAAAGAAAAGGGTAAGAAAACGGGTACCGTAAAACAGGTCCCTGGATTAGAAGCCGTTCCCTTTCCTTTTTCTTCAGGGGTTTTTGCGGAATATTATGCCCAAAGAAGTGTTTAAAATAAGCAGGATTTAAAAAAATGAAAAAAGATATTCATCCCAAAATGAGAGAAGTTGTTTTCAAAGACGTATCCTGTGACAAAGGCTTTGTTGCCCTTTCAACAATTAACACCTCAGATACTATTACCTGGGAAGACGGCAAGGAGTATCCTCTCGTGAAACTGGATATTTCCTCCTACTCACACCCCTTCTACACAGGAACACAGAGGCTTGTTGACACAGAGGGCCGACTTGAGCGGTTCAATAAAAAATATTCTAAATTTAAGAAAAAATAGGTCTTACCAAGAAGATTTTGTAACCCCCGGGATCAGGCCATGATTAGCTGCTTCCCGAAAGGCAATTCTGGACATTGCAAACTTACGAAGATATCCGCGAGGACGCCCTGTCACCCGACATCGACGACTCAATCGCGTTTCAATTGAAAGCCGTGGCAGTTTATTTAGGGCAATCCGAGCCACCTCTCGTTGCTCGTCAGTAAGGCTCATATCTTTTATTTGATTCCTCAACTCAAGCCTGCGCGCCCTATATTTTTCGATCACAACCTCTCTACGCTTCCAACTTGCAATTTTACTCGTTTTTGCCACAAATGACTCCTTCTCTTTGAAGTGCTATAGTTGTCATTAATTCTTTAAATTAGCAAGAAGATAATTCCCTCTGGGACTAACCAAAAAGGAGAAAACAGAATGGGAGACCAACAGTTACAATCTCTGTCACTCTTTATATTAGCAGCTATAGCTGTGGTTATGGCACTTATCTATACCCAACCTGTTATGGTCCCTCTTGTTTTTGCTCTCTTTCTCTATTCGTTCACAAGCCCTCTTATTAATACCATCTCTTCGAAAATCCCAAGAGCCCTTTCTATTGCAGCACTCATGCTCTTTGTCTTCCTCATAGTCGGCGGAGGTTTTTTCTTTATCTCACTTTCTATAGATAACTTTATTCAAAACCTCCCTCTATATAAAGAGCAACTCTATTCTCTTACTTTTGACATATTAGCTTTTTTAGAATCTATGAGCATAGAAGTAAATCAAGACAACATAAGAGAAGGTATAAAAAACTTACCTTTCATCAGCTATCTTAAAAAGTTTTCTGCCGGAATATTCTCTATTATTGGCAATAGTCTATTAATTGTAATTATGCTGTCTTTTTTACTCCTTGGAGAGCCCAAGAAACAAAGTGCATCCTTAAAAACCATTCAAAAACAAATTTCCTATTATATAGGAATAAAACTCTCTATCTCATTATTAACAGGACTCCTTGTAGGGTGTGTTCTTATGCTATTTAGAATTGATCTTGCGCTCATGTTTGCAGTCCTTACTTTTATGTTAAACTTTATTCCCAGTATTGGATCCATTATTGCCACCCTACTTCCCATACCTTTAATTCTCATAAAATTCGGACTTGGCTGGCAAACAATGTTATGCATTGGGCTGATGACACTAATACAAATCACTATCGGTCAATTTATTGAACCGCGTCTTATGGGAAACACTCTCAACTTACATCCTGTCACCATGTTGGTTTTTCTTATCTTCTGGGGATTGGTTTGGGGTATTCCAGGAATGTTTATGGCCGTCCCAATGACAGCAGCTTTAAAATTAATATTAGAAAATATAAAGCCCGCTCAAAAAATGGCAAAGTTACTTGAAGGGGAATGGGTTTTTTAAATAATAAGTTTTACTGAAACGGTATGCTCTTGATTTCCATTCTGATATTTATAATTTAATCCCAGCATAGAAAGAACCCACCAGTTAACTTCTCCATGAAAATCGCTAAATGCCTTTAACGAAGGCCCAGACACACGAATCATATACCCGACTCCAATTGTAAGATACTCCGTCCATTCCAAAGTCGCCATGGGGTCAATATAAATAATATCATCAAAATTCCCTTCTTCAGCGGGATGAAAAACAATATCTGCTGCAAAAAGAAATTTTCCTGGCTCCCTATAGCCCACCCCTAGGGCCCATGAACGAGCCGAATTATGCAGTAACCCTGAAACAGTCAAACCTGCGGCAAAACTTTCTCGCCATCCCCAATGAACTCCTAAGTCTAACTCAGCCGTCTTTGTCACATCACTGTAAAGAACACCAGCTCCAACACCAAAAGAAATAAATCTAAATCCCACTCCCCCTGAGAGGAAAAACTGACCCTCTGCTTCGTCTATGTTATTGACTCCCCCACCAATATAGTAACCTAAAATATCCAAACTCCCTGTATATATAGCTTCTCCCTCAATCGCGTCATGTCCAAATCCCGATCTTATATCGAGAGTACTGATAGCATCTTTCAAGGCTCCAGGGTTTCCCCTTCCATATATAGCTGCAGAGTTGTAATTAGCATCTGCAGGAAAAGATACCCCTGAGTTAACGTTGATACGTTCAGTAGAGGTTGCTGATAAAAATAACGGGCACAATAAAATCAGAGCGAAACCAATCCTCATAAAATGTTTTAAATGGAAGATTTTAAAATCCTGCAAGATAGGCTCTCCTTTTTCATACACCATTTTATTCTTCCTTATGGAGCTAGATCAACAAAAATTCTTAACTTAAAAGTGATTCTTTCCTATGTTCATGTTATGAAATATGGGCATTTTTTGAACATCTAAAAGGCAATAGGTGATATATTTATGTATATTTCTATAGTTTGTGGTAGCCATAGACAAAACTCAAATTCCTTAAAAGTTGCAAACTATGTTCAATCTTATTTGCAAACCATAAAAGCAGAAACTTTTCTTCTAGATCTCGGCGAACGCCCTCTCGATTTATGGGATGAAACTGTATGGTCTGGCGATAAAAAGTGGGAAAAACAATGGAAGCCTATTGAAAAACATTTTGAAAAAAGTGATGCTTTTGTTCTGATTTCACCTGAATACGCAGGTATGGCTTCTCCCACCTTAAAAAATCTTTTTCTCTTCTGTGGTTCAACCCTGCGCCATAAACCAGGATTACTTGTAGGTGTTTCAAGTTCTAGAAATGGAGCCTATCCGATTGCAGAATTAAGAATGAGTAGTCACAAAAACTCTCACATCATTTATATTCCAGAACATGTTATTATTCGCGATGTTGAAGATTTTGGAAAAAATAAAGAGGGCTATATTGAGCAGCGCATGAATTATTCTTTGAACTTATTACCTACCTATGCAAAGGCTTTTGCTAAGATTAGAGGCTCAGGCCTCCTAAAGCCTGATATGTACGATTTTGGAATGTAAAAATAAGTATTTTAATATATGATTCTGAAGGTATTATAATAACTCATTTTTACAAGTAATGTTGCTATAACAAGAGGAGAAAGTATTTGGATGACCAATCCATTAACATAGGGACTTGTAACCCCACTCCAAGAGGTCATAACAGTGATATCTAAAGTGTTCATATTATCTATTTTAATCACCCCACATCTTCTCTTTGCTAGCAAAACAATTAGTGTGGACCTTCAACCCATCTTATACTCACAAATGCGGCTCCGCTCAGAATACTCTGACATCTATGAAAAATACCTGAAATCTAAATCCTCAAAAACCTCTAACTACCCTCACTTTAAAAATTACTCTTCAATAGCCAAACACAAATTAAGCCGTTACTTTAAAGAACTCGTTTTTAGAGCTGCCTTTTCAGAGATAGCATGGAATCAATTTTTACCCCAAATGAATAGACAACAATTAGACGAAGATATGTTGTCTTTATTAGAGCACTACCTCCATCGAAAACTTCTTTATTTTAAAGAAATAAATGACGACCCCAGAACATCCGTTAAAATAAGAGAAGCATTAGCTAGTTTCTTGTGGTCAATGGGAGAATCATCCAGCAACACTCATAAAAGTGAAAGTAATGTTGCTTTTAGGTTCTTTAAAAATTTTGAACAAGTAAAGATTTGTTATAGAAATAAAGTAAAACACCCTCCATCAAATCTTAATTTTAATAACACAGAGGACATTTTTTTGGCTTTCTGGAGACTACTCGTTTTTAATAGAAACTCCAATAGACATCAAATAAAAGCATTAAATAGTTTAGAACAGATGATTTCATGTGCCGAAATGAATCTGCCCACAATTTCTTTTCTAACTTCAACAAAGCTTTGGGAAAAATTAAATAGAAATCAGTTATACAGTTTTTTAGAATTTGAGCCTCACAAAATAGACGCGACTCTTTCCACAGAACTCATTTCCACCACCGGTTTTATAGATGGCAACAATATTCAAGTTTTAAGAGCCAATGGCCTCCCTACAGATGAAACTGATTTTATAGCATATTATGAAAAACTAAAGGCTATAGAAAGCACTGTCTTTGAAAAGAACCTTCAGGAACAATGGGGATCTAAAGATGATTTTACTATGATACAAGATATGTTCCTGGCTCTTCAAGAAGCAGAGGACCTTGGCGTTAATCCTATCAAGCATGTATTTCAATTAACAGATCACATTATTTATGAAGATGAAGAGACAACATTAACTGAAAGCGATCTTTTACATTTTAAGGACCACCCTCTTTACAAGCAATATTCTCCATCCCCCCAAAACACAATACAAAATAATAATACTCCAGATCTCTGGTATGGGCTTTATGCCGTACCCTCAACAAGAGGTAGGGTTCGAACTCCAAAAGCAGCTCCTCAATTTCAATCCCAACAGATTTTTAGAAAAGTAATGTCGGCATTGGATGGGGCACCACTTTTGGCTCTTATAGATCCCTTCTTTTTCAAAGGAACAACGGGACTTTCCATCATCCACCGCCTAATTTCTAGACTGAATTTTACAGGAGCTCAATTTAAACTCATTGTTCTTGAGAGAGATAGAGGTTTTTCTCGGAGGAACCCAAAAGTAAGAATTCTATTTAACTTCATGAGAGCCTATATGGCTCTAAAACCTGATCGCGTTTTAGCGTTACCCTCACCTATCAGAGAAAAACCCTCTGATAGTTGGAAACATCTTATTCTAAATCCTCAAAAAGAAAGAGGAGAGAAATTCTTCTTTATTAATTCAGAGGACTGGACTGAGATATCAGATTATCCTGCTCACTATACTAAAAGTTTATCACTAAATGGTCCCATTGTTACGGTTGCATTTAATGAGTATTATGATTTGATTTCTAGTGCATTGAAACATGATTGGGAAACTTCTCTAAATGAAGGACATAACATGGAATATCGAAACTTCCTATCTAACGTGTATGAAAACGTTGCCTTAAACTGGGCCCAGCACTGTGATATTGAAACCACTGAATATATGAATCTAGAAGAAAAAATAAAATCTACACTGTGCTCAATAGATCTTATACAAAGATATAAAAATATACCTCTTACAAATTTCTCTGAGTATGAAGCTCTTGAAGGTGTAGATCTTAAAAAAATAAAAACTTTTCCAAGCTCTACTTCTCATCTGCCCTCACCACCTCAAAAAATTCAACTGACAACAAATCATTTAAAAAATTCACACAATGAGTACCTAGAGCAAATTCTAACCTCTATTTCAAAAGCACGGAGTCAAATCCTCATTCAAGGTAATGTTCTAAACAGTCCCCAAATCGTTGAATCTTTGGTTCAAAAGAAAAAGCAAGGTATTAATATCTTTATCCTGTTTAACGCCCCCAAATATGAAGAGTTAAATGACACTGCCCAAGCATCATATTCTCAACTCCAAAGAGCAGATATTCCTATAAAGCCAGAACCTCACTTTAACAATAGTCACCTTGAGAAAATTAAAAAAAGAAAAAATAGAACATTATCTATTGATGGTTTTAACTCCAGAAACGAATCATTACCTGGAACATCTGTATATATTATGGGCTTTTCTAATCTCCTATCTTCTCCTCAAAAATTCCAAATGCTAACCTTTGATGAAGTGAATGTCGCCACTCATGATAGTCATTTTTGGTTTCTCTGGGCAAAAAGATCTCATTAAATAACGATCTGTTCACAAACTAAAAACGAAAGACAATACCGTTATGAACTTTTCTGAAATAGAAAAAACTCTCACAGAAATTGTACCTTCAGAAGGTTATGGCATTGATCGCTTTTATCAAGTGTTAAAAAATTATCCAGATCTAATTACCTTAAAACCCTCCAATATTATCCTCGTTGCAGGAACAAACGGTAAGGGAACAGTTTCTTCATTGATAACCCATGGACTAACAGAGGCTGGAAAAAAAGTGGGACTATTCACCTCCCCACATCTTATCCACCCTAATGAAAGAATCCGCAGAGGCCTTACTCCAATAGACGAAAATGAATACATTGAAGCTTTTAACGCCAACATTTCACTCATTAACCATCACAAACTGAGCCACTTTGAATCACACCTTCTAATGGCTCTTTGGTGTTTCCGCCATAACATTGATGACTTGGTATTAGAAGTTGGATTAGGCGGAACTTATGATGCCACAAACGCCATACCGCATAGTTATTGTGTTTTTACAGAATTTGGAATCGATCATCAAAACATACTGGGGTCTTCTTTATCGGAAATAATAGACACCAAAATGGGAATCATCGACCAATCAATAAATCCAATCGTTATTTCCTACCCCTTACCCAAAGAGGGAATACCTCTTGTCACACAAAATACGAAGCGAAAAAACGCTAAATATATTTTCACAAAAAATCATACCTCTATCAACACAGATTGGAAAAACAACAAACAAACCATTGAGTGGGATGGGCAGACCTATTTTTTACCCAATGCCACCACAACATATACAAAATGTGTTCAGTTAGCACTTCAAGTTTTAAAAGTATTAAAAGTGAAAACACATCCCAACACTTTTATTTCCTACGACTGGCCAGGAAGATTTGAAAAGTTAGAAGTTCAAGAAAAAACAATCATCCTTGATATTGCTCACAACGAACAGGCCATTAAAAACCTAGCTCTTAATTTAAAATCTTTTTGTTCCAAAAAACCCTTGGGTGTTGTGGCTTTTTCAAAAGGGAAGGATGTTGAAAAATTATTAAAAATACTAAAACCCATGTGTTCAAATATTATTCTCACCCCATCTCCATTTAAACCTCAAAAATACCAAACATATAATGACATTGCATATGTTGAAACACCTGAGAAGGCCTTCCAATTGGCTCTGCAAAAAGATAATTTTATACTGATTACAGGTTCATCTTTTCTAGTTGGAGCATTTAAAAAATGGAGAAATCATAGAGACGCTGTTATATAAATTCTTTTCTCTAAAGCTGACTTCTTTAATAGAAGTGTTATTTATGACTTTACCAAAATAAATTAAAGTGTGGGGGCAGGAATCACCATCACTGCTTCTAAAAATTTCCCACCTTTTCTTCCCATCCGAGCTCTTCTTTTAATTTCTCCCACCGATTTTTTGCATCCTTTAAAGACTCCAGAAATTCTCCACCTCTTCTTTCAGCATAAAACAGTGGCGTTCGTCCCTCTTCATCTTCAGCATAAATATCTGCGTCGAACCTAATGAGAGCTTTGACAACTTCAAAAGTGCCAACTCTTGCCGCTTCATGAAGCGGAGTCCTCCCCCTATTGTCTCTTGCATTAGCATCTGGATCGTAATTAATAATCATTCCTGCATTATCTAGAGTTCCATGCATTGCAGCCCAATGAAGTGGCGTCCTTCCCCTCTTATCCACGGCATGAACGTCTGCTCCTACTCTAACAAGATGATAAATAACATGCGAAGAATTCCAAAACCGTGTTGCCGCTCTAAAAAGTGGGGTAAGCCCTTCCTTAGTTCTTGCATGAACATCTGCTCCTGCATCTAAAAGAACTTGTATTTCATCTGGAGTTCGAGCCTCCGCCGCAAAATGTAGAAGAGTGCTTCCCGAATTATCTTCTAAATTTATATCAGCACCATTTTGAAGAAATAAATGCACTAAAGTTAAAAACTCCTGAGTTGTACTCCCATATTCTTCCCTGCTGAGTCTATCTGCACCTACAAACAAAGGCACTCGCCCTTGCCAATCTCTCGCATTGACATCTGCACCCAGAGAAATAAGAGTTTCTACATTCTTTATCTTTATATTTTTAGCTGATATAGCCGTGTGTAATGGTACCCTGAGTAAATCATTTCTTATATTAACATCTGTACCTGAAGTTATAAAAGCTTCTATGTGCTCTGGTGTTCCATATATTGCAGCAATATGCAGTGGCGTTTGTCTCCAGTAACGATCAGCTACAGTGACATCTGCACCTAAAGAAATAAGAGTTTTTATCTGCTCCGGAGTCCCATATCTTGCAGCATAATGTAAGGCTGTTTGCCCTGAGTACATATCTCTGGAATTAACATCTGCACCCAATGCCACCGCAACAATAAGAGCACCCACTTCCTTTGCATTATCAGCTTTAAAGGCTCTATCATCTGTCGCATACACATCAAATGAAAAACAAAATAGTAAAGCGACAGTAAATAATTGTATTATTATTGATTTCATGGAATCACCTCACTCTAAGGCACTCAACCTACCAAAAAATCCCCCTCTTCGTCACTATTGTTTTTTCATAATAATTACATACACTTAAAATATCCCTTTATATGAACAATTCACTTCATCTTGCCCTCTCTTTTGGATTTATATAATATAAAGATAGAATTTAATCTTTATGAATTCACCCTTGAGTAACTATGGAAAAAAAAACCTCTGAACCTATACTTTTTTTTGATGGAATTTGCGGATTCTGCAACGCCACTGTGACCTGTCTTTTAAAATGCGATACAAATCATGTTATCAAGTTTGCAACTCTACAGGGTCCAACAGCGAAAAAATATCTTCCAACATCAGACACTCAAAGTCTCACATCAATCGTACTGCTGGATAATGACACCATCTATAGAGAATCTGATGCATTCCTTCAGATTTGTAAACACCTTGGGGGTTTTTGGAAGTGCCTACTTATATTCAAAATCGTTCCCCCCTCTATAAGAAATGCTATTTATAATTTTATAGCCAAACACAGACGAAAAATTTTGGGTGTTAAAGAAACATGTTATGTCCCGAAAAAAGATGTCCGTCCCTATTTCTTAGATTAATACTAGAGTAAACTATATGACAGTTTTTCTTACCGACTGAATAAAAGCCTCTTCGACACCTATCTCACTTCCACCATGTGCAGCATCAGGCAAAAAGATCAATTCCGATTGAGGGAGAGCTTTGTGTAACTCCCAAGCTGCTCGTGATGGACAAACCAAATCCCTGCGACCTTGAATAAGAATAACCGGCTTTGATCTTAACTTTGAAATATTTTTTAAAATAAAATCATCGTATTCTAAAAAACAATTTTTTAGAAAATAGTAAATTTCAAACTTAACAATGTTCTTTTCAATAGGATTTAACTCTAAGTTGTCTAGTTCTTCAAAATCAATATGAAAGGATGCATTGAGCATCTCCCACCGACTCCAAGACAAATAGAGAGGTTCCTTCTCACCAGCTTCGTTTAATCGTTTCCAGTACCCTTTTAACGGATGATCCCTTTCATCTTTATCTAAAACGCTTAAAAACTTTTCATATTCATCTGGGTAAATTGCGCTCGCTCCCCCTGGAAAATAGAGCCAATCTATCTCCCTCTTCTGCCCTAGAAAAATTCCACTCAGTATCAATCCCTTCACAATTTCAGGATAGTGAATGGCATAATAAAGAGCGAGAAAGGTTCCCCAACTCGCCCCTGCCACATACCATGTTTTAATGCCTAAAGTATTTCTCAGTTTTTCTATATCAGAGATAAGATCTTGCGTGCTATTGTCTTTCAACTCTCCAAAGGGGGTGCTTTTGGAACAGCCTCTTTGATCAAAGAAGATCACTCTATGTTTATCTGGATCAAAGAATCTTTTATCTTTTTCTCTAACGCCAGCTCCTGGTCCACCATGCAGATACAAACAACAGGGTTTTGAAGGATTGCCCCAATCCTCATAATAGATTGTGTGAAGTTCACTGACTTGAAGATATGGCATAACTCTTAGCTCTCAACTGAGTTCTTTTTTACATCAGAATAAAACCAAATACTAGCTGGAAAATAAATTCTCATAAAAAATAACAATGTCATTTTGAATAAAGGAAGGGATATTACCCTAAAGCGAACACTGCTCTCTATAGGGCAGTGTATTTACATGAAGATATTTCGTATATGTTATTGTTGTTTCCTAGATTCCTGTTCTTTCAAAATATCCTCAACAGACCGAGGAAGTGGACTCGTGTCTCTCAAAAACTGTTGCCATCTCTGAGAATGCTCTCTGTACTTGGCATCAGTAAATCCAGAGGCTTCCATCGATTTTGTTTGAATAGATTTCAGAACATCATCTCTCGATTGAGATGGATCATCAACTTTCATCCAATAGATATGGTGCCAAGCGCGATACCATACAGATTCACCTGTCTCTTTATCCACAAAGAGACCTTTTCTAACCAAATTGATTTCTCCATTTTGATCTTCTTTTTCTGCTTCATTCAAATGCAGACCAAAGCCATTCCATGCATACTCTCTAAACTCACAAGGCTCTCCAGAATAGGATTCTCCATCTGCACACTTATTACCGTCAAAGTTTTTAATTGTCATATGCCTTCCTAAATCACAAGCTATGACCTTACCTTCATATTTATCTATATGAACCTCGTCACTACCAGAAGATTGAGTCACCTTTGTACCAATAGCCGTTCGGATATCTCCCGATGGATTAGAGAAAGAAAAGCGAGAAATAGATGACCTACGTAATCTTTCAAACATTTTCATTTTCATTTCTCTAGATGTTTGATCCATAACAGACTGCCCATCATCATCTAAAATATCGAAACCATAAAGCCTGGAATAAGAAGCAATAGATTGATCATTTGTAAGAACATAGTCATGTATGTCCTTTAAAGAGAAACACTCTGATACATCAGCTGTCCCTTCTTCAACTTTAATAGGAACATCTGATGGCTCTGTTGCTTCATCTACTTTAACAACCGAGTCAGGAGTTAGAGTTTTCGGAAGCGTTCCAGTCTCAGAAACATCTGTTGTTTCATCTACCTTAGAAACCGTCTCTCCCACTTCTTGGGAAGGTTTTTTTGCTGCCGTTCCCACAGGGTCACTTTTTATTTTAGACTGCTGAACTGGACTTTGCTTTGTAACAACTTTTGTAGCTTGCTGTTCCGGTTTCTCCAATAAAGGGGTCCAACCCACACCTTTTTCAAAACACTCTACATTATAGTTACGAGCATGCTCTCGAGCATCCTCTTCATCTCGGAAATACTTATCCATTTTATCAGTAACAGGGTTCCGTGATGGCATTATCTTACGGCATTTGTTCATATCTAGTACAACCCCATCTGATTCAGATCTTTTCCTATTCGCTTGTTTCTCTTCTCTATCTCTACGCCTTTCTGCTCTCTTAGATGTACCTTCTTTTTTATCTCTAGCCTTTTTGGCTCTCTTAGATGCCTTACTTGCCTTTCCATTGGAACTTCGAGAGTTACAGGCCATGCCATGCCACCATACCGCAAAAGGTCCCCAGCCCCTCACACACAGCCGTGGGTGAGCCACTCTGGTATGATGAAATTGTCCTATATATTGCTGACAGAATCTTTGAAGCTGCATCTGCCGTTCATGCTGATGACATTGAATAGAACCAGGAGACATCAACCATTGACAATAGGCATACGACCCATGCCCCATACCTCTGGGAGGAAAACATCCATGGCGACCATATCCCCCAAATCCTCCAGTGGCATAAGGAGTATTGTAAAAACCATTTCTCCTGAATTGATTATTTTTCCCACAACTCGTAAAGACTATGGCTATTAGTAAGATAAAAGGATATTTCAAATACTTAATAAAATTTCTCCCTTTTACTGGTGATATCTACCTACGTACGTTAACGGTTTAAATCCCCTTTTGCTCTCTGTATTCTTCAGCCGCTTTCTGCTGAGCCTTGCGCTCTTCTCGAATTTCCTCAGGAGCCCTCATTTCATTTGGATTTGTAGCCCTCAAGAAATCTTGCCATTTCTTAGAATGCTCTTGGTAATTCCCATCACCGTCCTCAGCAGCACTTTGGGCTTTTGATAGAAGGGCCGCCGCATCATTGGATGGATCATTTTTTGTCCAATAAACATAATGCCAAGCCTTATACCATGCAGATTCTTTCGCCTCTTCATTTGAAACAAAACGGCCTTTTCTAACCAGCATGATTCTTCCATCTTCACCCTCTTCTTCATGCAAATTTAAACCATGACCATTCCAGTGATACTCTCTAACCTCACAAGCATTCTTTATCTTATTACCCTCATAAACCTCACACTGATCACCGCTGAAATCTCCATAAAAGTTCTTTACTATCATCTTTCTTTTGGATTCACAGGAGACAATCCGTCCTACAAATTCATCAAGTTGAACCAAAGTATCACTCTCAGGCTGAACGACTAGTGCTCCAACATCAGAAGACTGATCCACATCTGTTCCAATAGGCGTCTCTGCACTTCTTAACCAACGACTTATGGCTGTACTTGATGCCATCCCAGCATCCAATTTCTTCATCATTTCTTTAGTTGCTTGATCCAGAATAGGTTTTCGTTCCTCATCCAAAAGAAGAGATTTCCCTTGCTCATTTAAGATAAGAGATTGCCCTTGATCACTCAAAACATCAAAGCCATACAACTTGGAGTGACCAGCTATAGATTGACGATTTTCAAGTACATAATCATGTATATGTTTTAAAGAAAAACATTCTGATACATCAATATCCTTAACCTGAATGGTAACTTTTGTATCTTCTGCAGCTTCTTGCTCCGGCTGAGAAGATTCAGTAGAATCCGCACCTTTCTCACGTTTTGGACAATCCCACTTCAATTCTTTACCTTTAGGAGTTGGCCTTAAATGCTTCCAAGTACCTTTTTCTCCATCAACACCTTTGTGGAAACATTCCACATTATACTCATGAGCATGCTCTAAAGCCTCTTCAGCATTTCTAAAGTATTTAGTCATTTTATAAGTAGCGACAGGATCGTTTGTTGGACATATTTTACGGCAATTCTGCATATTTAATTCAATGTTACCTGATTTAGGCATTTCTTCTGCAGCGTCCTTATTTGCAGCATCCTTACCTTCTTCACCTGTAGATGCTTCCTTTTCAACAGACTCATCTGTCTTCTCTAAATTCTCATCATCATCTCCAGCTTTCTCAGAATTTTCCTCGCCAGTGACTTTCTCTTCATTGAGTACATCAGAATTACAGGCTTCACCGTACAGAGTCACAATATGAGGTCCAAACTTTACATCACAAGAATCAACATATGGTCTAACAACAGTAGACCTTCTCTCTTGATGACTTCCAGTACAGCCCATAAAGACTGCAACCATTAAAAAAGCAAAATATAAATTTAGGTTCATGGCTCTCTTCTCCCTTTATGTAGAATAATATACACCCTCATAACGGTTTAATGTTCAATATTCTTTAAATATTCTTCTACAAAAATAGAACTCCAATATGTTTATAGCCATCTAGACTAAGATCTAGGAGACTCATCAATTATAATAAAAAAGTAGCCATCTATTTTAGATGATCATCTCAAATTAAAAGCACTACAGAGCGATCTGTTTCATAATGAAACATTCATAGACTTAGAGCCTATCCCAAAACCAACTTCTATTACAAACGGCTACAATTGCGCTCGGCTTTGTCTTCAAGCAAAAAATGGCCTTCAACGTGCTTCAAGCCACGCCTTCAGGCATTTTTTACTTTCATCCTTGCGGAGCACAATCTCGCTCGTTTTCATCACGAAGTTGGTTTTGGGATAGGCTCTTAAGAAATAATCACTTTGAAAACATAAACCATTCCTTGTTAAAGTTTTAAAAGACCATGACTAAAATTAACAATATCTTATTAGATGTTTTCTTATTTGCCACAGGGGCCATGGCGGCCAGCTTTGGCCTAAAAGGTTTTCTGCTTCCCAATCAATTCATTGATGGAGGAGCAACTGGGATTTCTTTAATTATCAACCACATAACACACATCCCTCTTTCCGTACTCATTATTTTAGTCAATCTACCCTTTCTCTTTCTGGCTTATATGCAAATGGGAAGACAATTTGCGATAAAAAGTGTTCTGGCCATTGTCGCCCTAGCTGCAGCCGTTCAATTTATTCCCTATCCCCCCATCACTTCTGACAAACTCCTTATATCTGTCTTTGGAGGTTTTTTCCTCGGATTAGGAATTGGAATGGCTGTCCGAGGAGGAGCTGTTTTAGACGGCACAGAGGTTTTAGCTATATTTATAGGTAAACGTTCAAAACTCTCTATTGGTGATGTTATTTTATTATTTAATATTATTATCTTTAGCGTTGGTGCCTATGTACTCTCTATAGAAATAGCACTTTACGCCATACTAACGTATATTGTCGCCTCACGAACTGTAGACTTTATTATCACCGGTATAGAGGAGTATAGAAGTGTAACGATTATTTCCTCACACAGTGAGGAGATTCGAACAATGATGATTAAAAAACTTGGACTGGGTGTTACGATTTACCAAGGCAAGGGAGGGTTTTCGAAAGAAAATCAAAAACTAAACTCCTATGACATTCTTTACACAATCACTACACGCTTAGAGGTGGCAAACCTGGAAAGAGAGATTGAAGATATAGATCCCCAAGCTTTTATTGTTGTAAGTAGTGTTAAAGATGCACATGGAGGATTGATAAGAAAACGGGCTCATCCATTATGAGTAATATCTTAGAAAAACAAAAACTATTAACAGAAATGTATCATTCGGCACCTATTGCTAAAACAACAGGTATCACCTTAGAGTACAATGAACTTCATCAAGCCGTTTTTTATTTGAAATATAATTCTAAGTTAGATCATGGAATGGGAGGAATCTTTGGCGGCACTTTGGCAACCCTTATTGATTTGGCAGCATGGTTTACAGCAGCTCCACAGTTCGATCATTGGATTTTAACTGTAGAGTACACAACCCGTATAGTCAGGGAATCTTCTCAAATAGACCTCTGGGCAAGGGGTATAAATAGAAAGATTGGAAGAAAGACAGCCTTTACGGATGTAGAAGTCACAGATAAAGAGAAAAAACTTATAGCCTATGGATCTGGAACATTCCGCAGCACTAATCGCACGATTAAGAAAATATATTAGGGGCTTTTGAAAAAGCGTTATCTACTTCGTTGCAATCACTCAAACACTCACTCCGACGTAGGAAAAACTACGCCTCCGTTCGGTTTGAGCTTGAACGCCTCGTATCTAACATTTTTTCAAAAGCCCCATGGTTTTGCACAATTTTCTTTTTTACGTTTGATTGAGAACTTAACGAGAGACCTTGCACACACTGTCTCTAATTTAAGAACTGTAACTGCACTTTAAAAAGAGGGCACAAAAACAGATACATAAGGCATATATGCCTTACATAAAATCTTGTGAATTGTTTAAAGATATAAAGTACTTATTCAGAAGAAACTTTTACTTTAACAGCGCAAGGACCTTTTCTACCCTCACCCACTTCAAACTCCACTTTATCACCATCTTGGGGCTCTGGCCCTTGAATTTCCGAAACATGGAAAAATAGATCTTTTCCATCGTCTTGAGTGATAAAACCAAACCCTTTTCCTGTATTAAAAAACTTTACTGTACCCTTACTCATTGATCCTTACTCCGTACTCACTTAAAAGATTAATAATCCGGTATTTGTAAAGTCCCCAGCACATAAAAACAATGAAAAAGATCTTATGGCTTCATTTTTTTCTCTCCACATCCAATATACGAGAACCCCAATCTTTTCGGTGCTTTATTTTCAACGAAGTGCATTATAATAATACAGAATAAAGATTGATACTTTTTAAAAATACTTTGTTATTAAAATATGAAGAGGTAGGGGGGTTTATTTTATGACAAAAATTATCATCGCAGGTATTGTCATCGCTCTTTCGGGATTTTTTTTCTTAGGTTCTGATGACGAAGCCGCTGTTCGTAAAGTTCTTACTGAGATTGAAGAGTTAGCAGAATTTGAGCAACCCTTGACCCAAATAAATACAGCTGTACGTTTAGGTAAATTGGAAAAGCAATTGACCAACACAATTGACATTAGAGCTTTTAGCAACAAAAGCGACTGGCAACATCAAATAACAAGTATAGATCAACTCAAATCTACTGCTTTCCTTGGTGCACGGGCAGCCCAAAGCCATGCGGTTGTTTTAGATCAAATGAGTATTTCTATTGACTCCGATAAAGCCAATGCCAACTTTCAAGTGATCTCAGAAGGAATGGCAGAAAGAGGACGTTTTAAAAATATTCTTTCTGTAAGAGTGAATTTAGAAAAGTCAGAAGGCGGAGATTGGTTAGTCTCTTCAGCACAAGGAGAATTTGTAACTCCAGATTATCAATAGCCTTTGAATGCCACATTATCCAAAACCCCCTTTCGTACAAGGGGGCAGTTTAAATGCTTTCTTCGCTCTCTATTCGCAGGTGATAATAGAAGTGTCGTAACGACTAATGCGATAAGTGAAAAGGCAGTTTCCCGTCGCATTCATTCTTTGTAAGAGTTCTTTACCGTATAAAGTGAAGATAGAACCTCGTACCATTTCCCCTTGGATATGTTGATCCAATATATAGGTGTAGGTGTTCATTAGAGAAGACGGAGAAGAGTTGCTTCGAATCGCAGTGAGTGCAATCTGAAGTTTGTTCCCATCTTTTGAGCACGTCACATCATTTAAAGTGACTCCTTCAATGGCTGAAGAGAGACCCCACGTAAAGTTTTCGGCAGACTCGCAGGCACTGGACTCCGGAGAGGAAGAAGGAATTGTAAAGTTGATTTCTTCCGCTGAGAATGCATGGGCCGAAAAACTAAAAATTTGAAGAGTTAAAAATCCGATCATCGTCATAATTGCTGTATTCATTCTTATTTCTCCTTATTTAGTTTACTAGTTTATGGTAGATCACAATTCCGTTGTATTTAATTTCAATAAGTATAGTTCATTTTAAATTAAAATCAAAGGGGGATGTAGTTTTTTCAAAATCCTCTGCCTTTTCCATGGGCACCGAACCCGACGAGAAGGTTTGTGATGGGTTCAATTTTTGATATTATTAAAGAGTTTTCCTGGCCATCGCTTTAAAGACTCATCCAGCTATCATTTTATTTCCTGATTTTGACTTAGCCACAGTTGCCTCTTAGATTTGACATTGAACCAGCCAAGAAAGATTCCTCATCGAAAAGAGTTTTTTTATGATAAAGACGAATAACTGGTCTATCAAATAGATAGCTATAAAAAATCAAATTATCTGACTTTATTTTTTAAGATTTTTAAGATAAGTTAAAACAAGATATTTTTTTAGAAAAAACTCTATCGCTAAAGGGAACATCTTTTTCTTTATAATATAAAATAGGATTTCAAGAATATAGGTGATATTGGAATAACGATGATGATGAATACATCAGAAAAAGTAGAAAATAAAAAAGCCAACCTCTTTAGCCTGTTTCAAACCCAGCGCAAAGATCAGTGGTGGGTAGGGCCGCTTCTTACTTTTATGGGACTATCAGCCTTTGGAATTTACACGACATGGGCAGCCTTTCAGGGAAATCATTATTTTCATGGCTCCTACTTATCTCCCCTGTACTCCCCCGTACTCTTTACATTTTTAGAAGCCCCCGGTGCTGCCCCTTTAGAACATGCATGGCTGGGGCTCTGGCCCCAATGGTGGCCCGGCTTTCTTCCCTCTTCCCCTGCTCTTCTTATTTTAGCTTTTCCCCTCTCTTTTCGCGCCACTTGTTACTATTATAGAAAAGCCTACTACCGATCCTTTTTTGCCACCCCACCTGCTTGCGCTGTAGATGGCCTTCCTTTAAAAAATTACAAAGGGGAAACCGCCCTTCTTCTCATTCAAAATTTTCATCGCTATGCCATGTATATCGCTTTGGCTTTCATTGGAATTCTCTATTACGATGCCTTTATTTCCTTCTTTAGAAATGGTGAATTTGGCATAGGTGTGGGTAGCGTTGTCTTACTTATCAATGCCACCCTACTTGGTCTTTACACTACAGGTTGCCACTCTTTCAGACATGTTATCGGTGGACGTCTCAACAGTTTTTCCTGTGGAAGTTGCGCCAAAGTTAGTCACGGACTGTGGTCAAAGGTTTCGTTTCTAAACGCTCGTCATATGCAATTTGCATGGGTCAGTCTTTTTTGGGTAGGCTTTACCGATCTCTATGTCCGACTTGTCTCTATGGGAATTATCACTGACTACAACACCTGGGGTTATTAATGTATTCCGATATTAACCAAATTGAACATGATGTTGTTGTTATTGGTGCCGGAGGAGCGGGACTGAGAGCCGCTATTGAATGTTCAGCCCAGGGACTCAATACAGGAGTCGTCAGTAAATCCTTACTTGGTAAAGCACACACCGTAATGGCTGAGGGGGGTATGGCCGCAGCATTGGGTAATGCTGATGAACGCGATCATTGGAAAATTCACTTCAGAGATACTATGCGAGGGGGAAAGTTTTTAAATCAGTGGCGTATGGCAGAAATCCACGCCAAGGAAGCTCCCGAAAGAGTCAGAGAATTGGAAGATTGGGGAGCTGTTTTTGATCGCACTCGCACAGGACTCATTAATCAAAGAAATTTTGGTGGTCATCGTTTTCCAAGATTAGCACATGTTGGAGATCGTACAGGCTTAGAATTAATCCGAACACTTCAAGATCATGGGATTCATCAGGGTTTTACCGCCCATCAAGAGTGTACGGCTTTAAAACTTTTAAAAGATGGTGAAAGAATTTCTGGCGTACTCGCCTATTGGAGAGAAACGGGCCGATTTGTTATTTTCAAAACGAAGGCTGTTATTTTAGCCACAGGGGGCGGCGGTAAAGCCTGGCGAGTCACATCTAATTCCTGGGAATACACAGGTGATGGTTTAGCTATGGGCTATGAGGCTGGGGCGGAATTAATGGACATGGAGTTTGTGCAATTTCATCCTACGGGAATGGTATGGCCCCCTTCGGTTAAGGGAACACTGGTCACAGAAGGCGTCCGAGGAGATGGCGGTATATTGTTAAACAACAAAAAAGAACGTTTTATGTTCAACAACATTCCGGAAAAATTTGCACCTGAAACAGCAGACACGGAAGAAGAAGCTAACCGTTGGTTAGCAGGAGATAAATCAGCTCGTCGTCCACCAGAGCTTCTCACTCGTGATGTTGTTGCCAAAGCCATCATAGCTGAAGTCAAAGCCGGTAGAGGCTCTCCAAATGGAGGCGTTTTCTTAGATATTGCTTCACGAGTTCCAGCAGAAGTGATTAAGAAAAAACTTCCCTCTATGTATCATCAATTCAAAGAACTTGCTGAAGTGGACATTACAAAAGAGCCCATGCAAGTTGGTCCTACAACACATTATTTTATGGGGGGGCTAAGGGTCGATCATGACACGCAGGCTACAAAAGTTCCCGGCCTATTTGCCTGTGGTGAATGTGCAGCAGGACTGCATGGAGCTAATAGATTAGGGGGCAATTCACTTTCGGATCTTATTGTCTTTGGAAAACGTGCCGGCTTTGGTGCCAGTGAATACATAAAAAATCTATCCAACACACCCAGCATTTTACAAGAACTTGTCGATGAAGGTATTCGTGAAACCACTGCCTGTTTAAAACGAGAGAATGGCAATAATCCGTATCTCATTCATGAAGACATTCAAAAAACCATGGATCAATATGTCGGTATTGTTCGTAACAAAGAAGACCTGGGAAAAGGAATTAAAGAGCTACAAACCCTTTGTGAAACAGCAAAAGAGGTTAAAGCCCATGGATCATCTCAATACAATCCTGGATGGCATGAAGCTCTTGATTTAAAAAACCTTCTTATCACTTCAGAGGCGGTCGCAAAGTCAGCTCTACTCAGAGAAGAAAGTCGAGGTGGTCACACGCGCACCGACTTTCCTAATGAAAGAGAGGAAGGACTTGGTTATAATATCATCATTCATAAGTCAGCAGATGGAATGAGTGTAAGAAAAGAAAACCGCACAGAGCCAGATGCAGAATTAAAACGAATTGCCCTTTCAAAAATTGAAGATTTGGAATCAGAAGTGGCTAAGGAGAAATCAAATGGCTCTGCGTAAAATACGAATTTGGCGTTCCGAAGATAGCAAAACCGCAAATCATAAAAATGGAAATTTACCTAATAAAACCGAAGGTAATCAAAACCCGATCTCAACCAATGAAACCAAAAATCCTTCCTTAAACTACGATCAAAAGAAAGGAACATTTAAAGACTATGAAGTTGAGGTCAGTACAGGAATGGTTGTTTTAGATGTTATACATTTGATTCAAGCGCAACAAGCACCTGATTTAGCTGTTCGTTGGAATTGTAAGGCGGGAAAATGCGGATCTTGCAGTATGGAAATCAATGGAAAACCTCGCTTAGGATGTATGACTCGTATGAACACTTTTGCAGAACATGAGACCATAACCATTCAACCTCTTAAGTCCTTCCCAGTGATAAAAGATCTCGTAACAGATGTTTCATGGAATTATGAACAAAATAAAAAAATTGCAAAGTTTAAACCCCGCCCTCGAGATAAAGATGGTAAGCACCGTATGTATCAAAATGATGTGGATAGAGTGCAAGAGTTTCGGAAATGCATAGAGTGTTATCTTTGCCAAAACGTCTGTCATGTATTGAGAGATCACGATAAAAAAGATAAGTTTATTGGCCCTCGGTTTATGATACGAGTGGCAGGACTTGAAATGCACCCTTTAGATACAGAGGACCGTATCCCTAAATTAAAGGAAGAGTATGGTTCTGGGATGTGTAATATCACTCGCTGTTGTACGGAAGTGTGTCCCGAACACATTGGCATTACCGACAACGGAATTATTCCTATGAAGGAACGTGTAGTGGACCGATATTATGACCCCATATTATGGTTAAAACGCAAAATATTCGGTGATTCTAAAAAGAAAACAAACACATAAGAACTTCATTCTCTCATAAACCCAAAGACAGCAACTAAGAGTATAAATTAATTTCAATATGAAAGGGTAACCTTTTCACTGCTTTTGGACTCATTCGAGTTTTATAGATCAATAGATTATAATGAGCCGGAAATAAAACCACTTAGGGAGTTTATAGTTCAGCACTAAAACTGTATTGAAATCTATGAATTTGTCATTTTTCTTTTCTATAAAATTATTATTTTTCACGACTCTATTGGGATTCTCTTCTCCCCTTCTCTACGCTCAAACTGAGAACAGTTTTGAACAATTAATCCCTACACTTTCTCAGGGAGAGCAGTTTCCCTACATGACAGAGCAGGTCTTAATGTCGCCTCCACAGCTCATCCAAGCTAATAATACAAAACTTGTTGAAGCATTAGAAAACAATGACCTCTATCGACAACTTATCGAAAACCACTCTCCCCTATTGACTCTAGAAATAAGCTCCGACATAAAAACCGGAGGATTTGTTCAATTTAAAGTTGTTAAAGAGAGCTTTATTTCTAATTGGGGTCAGGAACTTTCAGCTTTTGCTTCAGAGAATAAATTCAATAGCTCTCATCAAGTTTTACAAGAAATCTCTAGGTTGTTATCAGAGAGGCCTTATCTGGCCGCTACCCCTCATGATTTTGTCTCCGCCTTCAGTCAAACCTTAGATAGGAGTGTGGATCGAGAAGAAATTTTTCGAGCTCTTGAGCATGATGATATTTCAATATTGGAGAGGGTTCTTGATCCTTACCCAGAAGCAAGAGGGTTTAAACCGATGGCTTTTGCCTTAGAGTCAGATAGAGAAAAGGAATACTATTTAGATGCTTTAAGAGAAATGATGGAAGCTAACGAGAGGATGAACCAACTTTTTGTGACTTATATGCTAGCTTGGCAAAAGGAAGCAGAAAATGTAAAAGGAAGTTTAGAAAAATATTTAATAGAACTCACTGAAGAAAAATTAGTTTGGTTAAGAGAATCTGGTTTACAAAAAGGTTATATAAAGCGCATTACAAATGCTGCTCAAGAAATAAAGGCCATTCGCAGAAGAATATTCGTTCGCATTAAAAGTATAGAAAGAGAGATTGGGCGTCACCAAGACGTTGTAACAGAGCATGTTCAAACAAGTAAAAATAGTCTAACATTAGTAGAGGTTCATCCTTCCATTGGTATTTTTCGAGGCTACATAGGTGGAGATTGTTCGAGCAGTACATGCTTTGGTTACCCCTACAGTTCTGAAGAAAGGGTTTTCTTTATACTTAACAAGCGAGGAGAGGATGTCGGTTACTTAAATGGGGCTATGGTCAATACCCTTGATGGAAAAAGAGCCTTTCTCGTCAATGGCCTTGCCGGCGCAAGGATATCTAAAGAGATGACAACAATTATATTTGCTGCTCTAAGCAAAAGTCGCAGGGAATTAGGTGTAGAAAAAGTGCTTCTTCTAGGCCGACAAAGCCATTTACCAAATCTTGACTACACGGAAATTAGACGAGCCTTTGATAGTCATGCTGGAGCTGACGTTCCTATTATTTTTTTAGATCAAGATTTTCGAAAGATTATTGATATATATTCTACAATTACTAGATATGATAGTCCCAACAGACTGTCGATGGGTCATCAAATCGAAAACATCGAAGAAATCCGAGAAAGCACACGTGTGATAACTTCGGAACGACCATTTGCCCCGCCTCAATTATCAGACTTTAACCCCTCAGACCTCCAACCAAGGCAAAAGTTTTTGATTAATTTATACCACCCTCATATTGCTGAAGAGTTTGGAATAGATGCCTTAAAAAATCCTGAATATGCTGAAAAGGCAGGAGTGAATTTAGTCGAAGGTAGAAACTTATTGGACATCGTTCAAAATAACGACAGACTTCAAAATTTTCAATATATGCTAAGGTTGGAATCTATACTGAATGATTTCTCCTTTTCTCTGGAAGAAACGGCTCCATTCATAATGTTTCAGTATATAAGGGGCCTTGTCAGTGCTCCAGATTTTTTTAAAACTCCTATTTATGAGAAAGTCATAGAAACTCTTGAGCAAGCCATTGCAAAAGCAAAAAGCCCTGAAGATTTAAGAGGATATATCACCGAAGTTTTCCCTTATGTTCGCGGCAAAAGAATGGGGGAAATCGTTGAAAGAGTTTTAGATTTTGTCATTGAAAGTAAAAATGCTGACTTACTTGAACAGTTTGCTCATGAGGTTTTCCCTCGTGCTCGTATCCCTAATAAAGCCGAGATGATTAAAAAAACTCTCAGAGCTGCAAGAGCACTAACAGAAAAAAATAGAATATTAGTTTCTTTAGCTGCTAGAACCTTACCTCGAATACGGTTAGTTCAAAGAAAAAGTCTCATTGAACACGTTAGATCTACCGCCATTGCATTAAAAGATAGGGATAGTTTGTTTTGGTTAGGTTTTTATAACAACTTTGGTAATGAGAAGGGGTGGCAATTAATGAGACAAATTACTCAAATTATTCAAAAAATGCCACCACATCCATATCTATTTTCGTTTCCATTTTTTAACCCCAATCGCCTCACAACTCAGGACTATGAACAGCAGCTTGAGATGCTTAAAGATTATTTTTCCCTTACCCCCAAACAATTCTTTGATCTATTTTTTGTCGATGAAATAGTAGGCCGAATATTAGCAAGCGATGCCGATCTAGAGTCAAATAAGAAAACAGTTCTCAAACTTATTAAAGAATTTACTGAGAGTAATATGGTCCCCATATTTTTAGAACGATTAGATCAAATGATACTCTCTAATCCCCTGACAGATGGTATACAGAAAGTGTGGACAAATGACATGTGGAAAATTTGGGTAGATGGTATGTGGAAAATGGTAAAGAGAACTATAGAAGTGGCAATTGAACTTCAAGATCACAAAACTATTGAGACACTTGAGAAAGAATTCTTTTCCAAGGTTACACTCGAAATTGAAGAGTACAAACATGAGTTTTCGATTACCAGGGATGCCATCCGTACATTCGGCCATGATAAGAATTGGGAAACATTAGAAAACAAACTTCAAACTACTAATAATAACCGTTCGAAAAGGTCAGACAATCAACCTGTTGTACGTAAATCCTCTGACCTACCTTGTTTTGCCCCATGATTTGTGTGATTGCAACAAAATCGGTAACACTTCTTCATTTGCAATTAGACGGACTGTTGAAAAAGTGTTAGATACGAGACGTTCAAGCTCAAGCCGAACGCAGGCGTAGTTTTTCCTACGTCGGAGTGAAGGCTTGAGTGATTGCAACGAAGTAGATGACGCTTTTTCAACAGTCCAAAGGAAAATTATGAATAATTTGTTTTTAGAACATTTTCCAATAAAGTATCCCATCATAGGCGCACCGATGTTTCTCGTCAGTGATGGAAACTTAGTAACAGCCGTTTCCGAAGCTGGAGGGTTAGGAGCTTTTCCAGCTCTAAACTACAGACCTATTTCTAAATACCGAGAAGCGATACAAGAGATAAAAAAGAGAACCGATAAACCCTTTGGAATTAATATTATTGCTCAAAACTCCAATAAATATCGTGATGAACAATTAGACATTGCCTTGGAAGAAGATGTTTCATTAATTATTACATCTTTGGGTGCTCCTGGTAATATGATTCGCAGAATTCATCAGACAAACACCAAGGTTTATTGTGATGTTATTAGTTTAAGGCACGCACAAAAAGTGGCAGATGCTGGTGCTGATGGGTTAATTGCTATTTCTAGCGGAGCCGGCGGTCATGCGGGAAACATTTCACCCTTTGCATTGATTCCCTATTTAAAACATCACACACAACTACCTATTGTTGCAGCAGGAAGTATTGTTGACGGTAAGGGAATGCTAGCCGCTTTAGCATTGGGTGCATCGGCAGTCTATATGGGCACACGCTTTATTGCTTCAAAGGAATCCTGTGTTTCTGAAGACTATAAACAAGCTATTTTAAAAGCACGATGTGAAGACATTGTGAACACAGAACGTGTGGATGGTTTTCCGGGAAATTTTATTCTTACCGATCGTCTTAAAAAAGTGGGCATAGAAGCCGGATTTATAGAATCTATATTAAATCGTATCCCTAAATTTAAGAAAACTTTGGCTCTATTGAGAGCTGGAAAAGTTTTATTTGAAAAACCCAAAGGGAAAATATCTTACCAAAAGATTTTCTCTGCAGGACAGGGAGTTGGAAATATTAATGAAATACTTTCTGCTAAAGAAATTATTATGCAAACCATAGATGAATATGAAAATATAAAACAAAACCTTTAAAGATTTTAACGCCGATAGCCTGGGAATGTCTCTTGTACTTTTTCTTGAACATTAATTCTTATAAAGCCCCACTTCCCTTTTGATTTAGCAGCAGCTAATCCATCACGAAAATGTAAAAGGCTCTCAAACCGTGGGCTGACAATAACATGTCCCCTTTTATTAACAACTCCCCACTTTTCTCCTTCCTGAAAAACAGACAGTCCTTGATAGAAATCTAGAGAGTCATAAGTGGGATCTTTATTCTCATCTTCATTTTCTTTTTTTTCTTCTTCCTTTGTAACAAGGCGTTTGATTTCAATTCCAAAACCATCCCGTTCTTCATCTATATCACGTGTATCATGAAATACTTCTGGATGTTTATACTGTAATATTCCCGGTTGAAGACCTGTTCTTTTTTCATAGAACTCTTGTGCAGAATCAATATCCGTTAGAGGGAGAACAAAATTTCCTGTTGTATCTATAACACCTAGTTGTTGCCCCTGTTGAACAAGAGCTAAACCTTTATAAAAACCCCAAGCGGAAGTTTTTCCTTTTTGATCAAATCCCCAGATATAATCAAATTGTGGTGGAACAACAAACTCATGGCGACAATCGTATTTAGTACCACAGTCTTCATAATTGATAAGCGGTCGTTCTGCCTCTGCTGAATTTGAAAAGAAAATAAAAAATAAAGCAAAACAGGATGTTTTCATAATTTTTTCCCAGAGCTCCAAACAAAGAGGTTTACCTACTTAGACCATCGTCTTGCTTTTATCTTTTCTTTAACTATAAAATACGATTGAGTATGAGTGACTCATATTGAAACAATTCTTTTTCTAAGAAGTACTTTTTAACATCTATATATCATTCAAGGGAGCAGAACATATTTGATCACATGAAAACTTGTCATTATGGCATATTCAATTTTTTGCAAAAACTCTCAAAAGGCAAAACATCAATATTTTTATCTTTATAGGTTTCTTTTTGTAGATGAACTTGGTAATAATGAGGGATATTAGTCCTTTTTTTAAAATAATGAATGTTTTTTGAAATTTCTCTTTCTCCCCTTTTGCATTCTACAGCAAAGAGAGGTTTTTTATTTTTTAAAACAACAAAATCAATTTCTCTATTGTCAACATCTTTCAAATATTGCAGCTCCATTTTATGCCCATAAACATCTTCTTCAAAATGGCAGAACTTTAACAATTGATTAGCTACAAGATTTTCAAATGCCTTTCCTTCAGAAATCACTTCTGACCAATCCCATAGATAGAGCTTTTGAGCTTTTTTAATAGATCGAATTTTTGAAGACCCAAAAGGACTGATGCGATAACAATAGTAAGTCTGTTCAAGGATCTCTATCCATCGTGAAATAGTATTAGGTGAAACCTGCAGATCTTCACTTAGACTTTTAATAGAGAGTTGAGAGGCTGCTCTTTCAGGAAGTGCATCAACAAGTAATTCAATAAGCCCAATTTCTTTTAAATTGTGTAAATCCCTAATATCTTGATAAATAACTCGACTTAAACGCTCTTTCTGCCACCTTCGATGAAAAGTTTTAGATTTTTTAAGAAAAGGCTCAGGGAAACCTCCAAATTTTAACAAATTTTCCATAGGATTTTTAATAGAACTTGGAATTTCATTGAACGATAGTGGATGAAGCCTATAGTAAAAAAACCGTCCAAATAAAGAATCACCTCCTTTACGAAAGTGATCTAACTTAGCAGAGCCCGTTACTATAATTTTCATTGATCCTTTGTATTTATCATAGAACCCTTTGATGAGGCCTCGCCATCGAGGGTATTTATGAATTTCATCAAGTACTACAACTTTAAGAGAGGGATCAATCCTATGTCTTTTTATTTTTTCTCTATCTTCAAGAAAATCCCAGTTAAAGTACTGATTCCGATTTGAAATAAATGTTTGAGCAAAAGTCGTTTTTCCAACTTGCCTTGGACCTCCAATCATAACAATCTTTTCTCTGAGATCAGATTTAACAGACTTAGATAGATTACGAGTAATTTTCATATCACTATATTATACTCGCAATTATAATTCAATCAAGTGAATTATAGTTGTATTTTAAAGAGACAGGGTTCGCCGCTTTCCCCCTTTGGGCTTTTAAACTTCGCTCTCGATGACTTCAGGCGTTGTCCAGTCAACCGCTTTGGTTTTGAAAAAAATTCTCGCTTGAACCTTTCCAGAACGAGCATTCTGAGTCATCACGATTTTATTTATAATGACGTTTATCTTTACCTTTGTTACTAACACTCTGATGCAAATCTTAAAGGAGTCTTACATTATGTTCGCAAAATTAATTCTAACAGCCCTTATAGCCATTTTTGTCTTCTCTGAATCGCTTTATGCTACAGATGGTAAAGCGGATACAGATATAGCACTTCAAGTAGAAAAACACCTTGATAAAAAATCTATAGAAGCCCTACCAACTCTCACTGAGAGGAAAAAGAAAAAACAGTGGTTTGACGCTGCTAAAACGGGAAATCTACTGCGTCTAGAGCAACTGCATAAATTCGTTAATATGAATGGAAGGCATTATAGAACCGGACGGGCAGTGTCTCATATGGCTGTAATACATAGACAATATAAGGCTCTAAAAAAATTTAAAGAGCTGGGGGGAGATTATCTCATTAGACAAGCCAGAGATAACCAAGGAAGAGCACCAATCCACTATGCTGCATCATTTGGAGACTCTACCGCTATAAGAACTCTGTTTAATGAGGGAGCTGACTTGGAAGTCAGGAGCAAAGATGGACTGACACCTCTATTGGAGGTTCTAATTTTCGGAGGTTGGAATGTTTCCCAAGCACAAGAAGCCTTTAATACGCTTGTTGAACTAGGAGCCAATTTAAATGCAGAAGATAACAATGGTGTGAGGGCCTCAGAGTTAGCACTGGACAAGGGATGGATAAAAGAAATACCAGATAACAGCGTAGATAAAAATGCTGAGGCACAAACTGAAAGTCTACAAGAACACATCCGTGGTACCGCAAAGAAAAAAATGTGGTTTGAAGCTGCTAAAGCCGGCTTTGCACCCCTTCTAGAAGAATTACATGAAACGATGATGATTGATATAAATGCACAAGATTCCCGGGGAAACACAGCGGCCCATTTAGCTGTGATATTTCGTCAATATGATGTTCTAAGAACACTTAAAGATTTAGGTGGGGACTATCTTCTTGGGTATGCAAGAATGTCTGGTGGATTAGCACCATTACATGCCGCTGCCATAAATGGTGACCTTATAGCTATACGAACTCTATTTGATCTAGGGGCTTACTTAGAAGTCAAGGACAGTCGAGGGATGACGCCTCTATCTTGGACTCTAGCTGCTGGAAGACAAGAAGCCTTTAATACCCTTGTTGAGCTAGGAGCAAATACAGATGTAGAATATCTAAATTCGGAAGAGGCAGCTTAGAGCTAGCACGAGAACGGGGATGGTTACCAGAGGCATCAGAAAAAGGTCCCTGCTATTGATCCCCATATAAAAACAGAGAGAGCATTTTTCAGAACTTGTGCAGACAAAAATTAGAAAAAAACAAGCTTACACTTTTAGTAGCATTGTAATGAACAACACTCATTCTTCATTATCAATTTAGCAAGTTCTTGTCACTCTAACCATATACCAAGATCTGCAAATGATGCCTCAAAATCATTAAGACTATACCTGTAGCCGGCGATATCTTCACCTTCACTCTCACAATTCAATGCAAATAGATTTTTCTTTACAATATCGGCAGAGATTTGACATTTAATATCAATCGATGCTCTCCACCTTCTATCAACAGTATGTATAGGGAATTGAGTATAGTAATAAGTTCCTGTGACATTAGGGATAGCAGATTCTCTCTTTGTAATGGAAATGTCATCACCGTCACGGTATACTGCGTACCTACTAACAGGAAATCCTCTTCTTTTACCATTAACCTTATACACTCGATTGGAAATAAATCTTCTCAATGCATTTAACGAAATAAATACTTTTTTATCTCCACTAGACAGAAAAATACTATTATTCAACACTTCATCTCCTCTATCACTGACACCCTGAGGAGTTCGACTCTCATTTTTGTTTTGCAAAGAAGTACAAGAAGAAACAAGTAGTAATAAAAAAACATTGGCTAATAATATACGCATCATAATAATCCCCCTAAAAAAACTTTGTCTTAAAAAATAGGTATTTACTATTCTACCCCCCCCCTATCTCATTTAAAGTTTTTTCTAAAACTAGACCAATTTGGATAAAGCCAACTCGCCAATACATATTATTTCCTAGACAAAAGGAGAGAGAATTTTTCTCAAGGATTTCAAAACGCAGCTCTTTGAAGCACAAGATATTATTATTTAAATCTTAATATTATACGAAGAGATGGTTTTTATTTCCTTTCAAAGTGCAGGGCGTATTGTGATGAGGGACATATTTATACTTTTAGGATATTTCAGAGGGAATTTTTCTCAGGAGGGTTCAAAATGAGTTTTCTGAGGCGCAGAGTATTTTTTCTTTCCGGAGCGCAGGTCGTACCGTGATGAAGACCGCATTTATATTTTTAGGATATTTCAGGAGGGAATTTTTCTCAAGAGGGTTCAAAACGAGTTTTCTGAGGCGCAGGGCGTATCTCCCAAAGGGAGAGACGAGCTGCGGCCCTCAGAACTGTCTGAGCTTTTGAACTCTCTTGAGAAAAATTCCCAATCAAACGTAAAAAAGAAAACTATGTAAAGAGCCAGATACAAACCGAAGCGACATAGGCGTAGTTTTTCCTACGTCGGAGTGAGTGTTTGAGTGATTATAGTCAAGTCGATGACATTTTCTTGATTCGTATTAGGAGGACTGTCGAAAAGATATCAGATACGAGGCGTTCAAGCTCAAACCGAACGGAGGCGTAGTTTTTCCTACGTCAGAGTGAGTGTTTGAGTGATTGCAACGAAGTAGATGATACCTTTTCGACAGTCCTTAGGAGTATGACAGATAAATGCCCTTAATCACATTAACCCAAATCAACGTAGCCAGAGCCAAATGCATCACTGTAATAACAGGAGGGATTTGAAGTAACACATTCATTACTCCCACAACGATTTGAAGAAATACTAATACAACTAACATACCCGTAACATTAAACAGTTTCTTTGATACCCACTCTTCATTTTTATGTCGAGATACAACAAGATAAACTGAACTAAGAGTAATCACAGTTAAATAAGCTCCCAGTCTATGTAAAACCTGTAGTCCCACATTTCCTTTCAAAGTGGGGATTAACTCTCCATTACAAAAAGGAAAGTCAGCACAAGCTAAACCTGCATAGTTAGAAGATACTAGTCCTCCCAATATAATTTGTCCCAAAACAACAATTAATGAAAAAATAAAAAGATGAAAGATCTGCCTTGGGACTTTTATTTTATCCACTCCAGAAGAATCTTGAATCAACAACTTTACCCAAAATAATAATCCTAAGAAAACCAAACCAAAAACAAGGTGGGTTGTTACGACTCCAAAATGAAGAAGTTTTAAAACCGTTAACCCACCTAAAACAATTTGAGCTACAAGAACACATAAGGCTAAAAGAAAAGTCCATTTTATTGCAAGAATGCGCTGAGGAGAAAAAGAATTTTCTTGAAAAATTCTAGAACCTTTCAATAAATTGCAACCCAAAATCACAAACAAAATACTAATTACGCCTGCGAAAACTCTATGCGTCCATTCAAAATAAACTTGTATTTGAAATTCAGGAATGAGTTTTCCAAAACACAGAGGCCAATCCGGACAAGCTAACCCCGCATTCATAGCCCGAACCGCTCCACCAAGAGCTATTAAGATAAATGTCCCTAACATTAAACTCGTCAATAAATAAGATATTCCCCTTTTACCCATAGTAATAAACTCCCCAAATGTATGGAGTCCATTTTTCTATAAGAGGAACACAGAGGTAAATAAGCATACTCAGATTCACCCATAAGAAAAAAGGGAGCCAATTTTTTTCAGCCCTATGTTTGGAATAACAATAAAACTCCCACACCACTTTTAAAGAAAAGGGAATAACAAGAAGCAAATATAATATCCCCGTTTCAACAAACCAAGGGGATGTCATAGCCAGAGTCACATAGGATAAAACATAAAACCCCATATGAAAGAGTGTTTTATCAATCCCAAAAATACGCGGTAAAACAGGTATATCTCCTTGAGCATAATCTTTTTGATACCTTATGGCTAACGACCAAAAATGCGGCATTTGCCATAAGAACATAATTAAAAAAACATAGAGAGCTTCAAGGGTAAAAATATCAGAATTGATAGCCGCATATCCAATCACGACCGGCATAGCCCCAGGCAAAGCACCCGGTATGGCTCCAAAAGCCATCCGCTTCTTCCAATACAAGGTATAAAAGCCATTATAAAAAATAAGAGTTCCCAGCGATAACCAAAAGGCAAATTCAGAAGTAAAAAGAAGACCAATAGATCCCATAATAAGAAGTAGTCCTGCTATGATAAAGGCTGTTTGAGGTTTTATTTTTCCTTGAGGAATAGGGCGAAACTTTGTTCTATCCATTTGACTATCCAGCTTCCACTCTTGAGCTTGGTTTAAAGCGAAGCTGCCAGCCGTAAACAATATAAAACTCATTTGAAATAAAATAAAATGAGCCACATTAAGAGAAATTTCTATACGGTAACCCAGTCCATAGCCAATAAAACTACTTAAAGCTACAAATACAAGTATCCCCGGTTTAAAAAGTTCTAATTTCGAAGAGCGACGTTTTCTGGATATGCCCCACCTCCTAAACTATTCCTTACTATTCATTTTGAGAGCCATAGTTGAGATCATAAAAATCAGTACGCGTAAAAAGATCTGCAGCCGTTAACCCAAAGAATATAAGTAGAAATACAAACCCCGATACAAATATCAATCTATTTAAATGACCCTCATGATTCTGGTGCATAAACCACCAAACAACAAGTGAAGCCTTTCCTGTTGCAATCAACATTGCAATAAAAGTATTCAAATGACCAACATCAAATTGAGGAAGAGAAGCCACAACAGTAACAACTGTCAACGCAATTAACGCTCCGAAGACTTTATAATATGTCACTCTCGGTGTTATATGATGCTTATCCATACCTTACTCCTTAAGTCACTAAATACATCAGTGGAAATAAATAAATCCAAATCAAATCCACAAGGTGCCAATACAATCCCACACCCTCGACCGCCGTATATTTATGGGGTGTAAAGTCACCGCGCTTGTTTCTAAGAATAAGCCAATAAATCAGTCCCATGCCCACAAGAACATGCAGACCATGAAGACCTGTCATTACGAAGTAAAGACCATAAAACATGGCAACGTTCTTTGGAATACCTTCAGTCAGTAACTCAGAATTAAAAAAGTTATTGGGTAGTGTCCCCACATGAATTTTATGTTGATATTCAAAATATTTGACGACCATAAAACCACAGGCACAGAGAAGAGTTAACCAAAGATTAATTTGAGCTTTTCGACGTTCACCATTTTGCAAATAATTAATGGAAAGAGCCATTGTTAAAGAACTCGTCAATAAAACAACAGTATTAAATCCCCCCAGCCACTTATTTAAAGAGCGAGATCCCTCTAAGAAAATATCCGGATAGAGATTTTTAAATATGGCATAGGCCACAAATAGCCCACCAAACATTAAAATCTCAGTAGCTAAGAAAAGCCAAACCCCTTCTTTAGAAGTTTTATACTCATGCTCTGCACTTTCAAAATGGCTGGCATAAGCTGTTCCATTAGAATCTGTATTAACGGTAGTCATAAGGATCCACCTTTATATTTGGTATTGTTTCAAAATTTGTATGGATAGGAGGAGAGGATATCATCCATTCCATTGAGCGTGCTCCCCAAGGGTTATCACTGGCTTTCCGGCCTTTTAACATACCATGAACAACTGCATATAAAGCAACAAGAAAACCTACCCCAATTAACCATGAACCCATTGTGGAAATTTTATTTAAAAGCTCAAATTCCGGAACATAGTCATGATATCTTCGTGGCATACCTAGATTCCCTAAGATAAACTGAGGGAAAAACGTAACATTAAAACCAACAAAAACGAAAAGCCAAGAAACCTTAGAGAGAAAGTCATTGTGCATTTTTCCAAACATTTTCGGAAACCAATAAAACAATCCTCCCATTAATGCCATAAGTGTACCGCCCACCATCACATAGTGAAAATGGGCTACAACAAAGTATGTATCATGGAGATGCACATCTGTTGCAAGCGTTGCCAGAAAAATACCCGTAACTCCACCAATAGTAAAAATAAACATAAAGCCAATAGCCCAGAGCATAGGAGAGTCTAACTGAATACTCCCCTTGTACATTGTGGCCACCCAGTTGAAAAGTTTAATCGCCGTTGGGACCCCAACCAGCATAGTGATAACAGAGAAAAGCATACCTGCAAAGTCAGACTGCCCTGAAACAAACATGTGATGTCCCCAAACAACGAAACTCACAGCCGCAATGGCCACAGAAGAATAGGCAATGGCTTTATACCCGAAAATTGTTTTTCTAGAAAATGCAGCAATTAATTCACTAATAACTCCCATCGCAGGTAACACCATAATATAAACGGCTGGGTGAGAGTAAAACCAAAAGAAGTGTTGAAAAAGAACAGGATCTCCACCCAACTCTGGCGTAAAGAATCCTACACCCAAAACTTTTTCAGCCACCAACAAGAGAAGCGTGATGGCCAAAACAGGGGTTGCAAGCACCTGAATAATAGCTGTGGAATAAAGCCCCCATACAAAAAGAGGCATTTTCATCATGGTCATTCCTGGGGCTCTTAATTTATGAACTGTAGCGATAAAATTTAACCCTGTAAGAATAGAAGAAAAACCCAATATAAATGCCCCCAGCACCATATTGATAACCCCCCAACTGGTACCAACACTGTAAGGGGTATAAAACGTCCATCCCGTATCGACTCCTCCAAACAAAACGGCTGATGCCGCCACAACACATCCCAAAATATATATATAGTAACTGAGTAAATTTAATCTTGGAAAAGCGACATCCTTAGCTCCAATCATAATGGGAAGAAAGAAGTTTCCAAGAAATGCTGGAATACCAGGAATAATAACCATAAAGACCATTATGGCACCATGAAGGGTCATCATTTGATTATATTGATCTTGATTTAACGAAAACACTCCCCCTTCCACTGTTCCCGGTGCAAACAGTTCCATTCGCAACAGAAGTGCAGCCATCCCTCCGACAAAAAAGAAGAAAAAGATAGAAAAGAAATACATAAGTGCAATACGTTTATGATCTAGCGTCGTTAGCCAAGACCAAATCCCTTTTTCATGTTTAATATAATCTACGTGAGACATAAATTTACCACTCCTATTTTATCGTCTTCATATATTCAATAATTTGTTGAATTTGAATATCAGTTATACGCCCTTGATAGGGAGGCATTGAAGGCGGATAACCTTTAACAATTTCCTTTAATGGGTTTAAAATAGATTCTTTAATATAGGCTTCATCAACCACTACAGTTTTTCCACTCTCTAAATTTTGCGTTCTACCCCAAAGTCCTTTAAATGATGGCCCCAAAACTTTAGAGCCATCTAATGAATGACATGTAAAACAAACTTGAGTTTTATAGAGTTTTTCACCTTTTTGTACATCTGTTAAGTTGGTCACATTAGACTCTTCTTCAAGCCATTCTTCATATTCATCTTCTTCTAACACATGAACCTTCCCTATCATTGTAGAATGCTGAGTTCCACAATACTCCGTACAGAAAATATGAAACTCCCCTGTTTGCGTTGCTTCAAACCACAAACGAGATCTTTTTCCCGGCACAGCATCTTGCTTGACCCGAAAGCTGGGTATGTAAAAAGAATGGAGTACATCATCAGAGGTTAAATTGATAACGACAGCTTTATTGACAGGGACATAAAGCTCATTCACCAAAGAGAAACCCTCTTTATAATTAATTTGCCAAGCCCATTTTTTCCCGACAACTTCTATTTGCAGTGCATCTGTTGGGAAAGTTCTTTGCACTTTATAAACTTTCCAGCCCACATAAAAAATAATCATAAATAAAACAAAGGGGATAAAACTCCAAAGAAACTCAGCAAAATAATTGTGAGTAATGTGTGGTGTTTTATCCTGGTCTGTACGACGACGATATTTGATAATAAAATACGTCATCCCCCCCATAAGCAGAAGGAAAGAGAGCACAGAACATGCAAGTATAAAGTAATAGACAGCATCCACTGATCCCGCAACTGTCGATGCCTTGACGGGCATTAAATCCATATTCTCTCCTGTTGTCTCTTCACAATCTCAAACTTCACGCTTTGTCTCCCCGATTCCCCTGCAATTTCTCTCGACGTTGTTTCATCCAAAAGGGAACAAGAAAAAAAGCCATTGCCAAAGCCATCAACCCCATACTGGCTCTCATGATATTGTACGCATAAAAAGCATAAGTTTTTCTTTCAGGATCATATTGAAAACAATAGAGTATCAATCGATCAATGACATCACCTAGTTTTCCCTGTGCTGCTTCCAATAGGCCAATCGTTAATTTTTTTTGATCAAATTCAATCCCATAGAGATATCTCGAAATCACACCTTCTGGCGTTAGCATGATCACGGCTGAAGAATGCGCCCATTGTTTGGTCTCTTTGTCCCAACGGTATTTAAAACCCACAGCCTCTGCTAAAGTAGAAATCTGTTCTTGAGATCCTGTTAAAAAATGCCAACCCCCTTCAGCTCCTTCACGATTGTAAACTTTTAAATAATTTTTCTTTTTGGCTTCAGCCAAAGAAGAAGTTTCCTTGGGGTCAATACTAACAACAACCATTTCAAACTCTTGACCTAATGTCCACTTGACGGACTTTAAACCTTCCGTCACTCCATTGAGGTGGAAATTACATAAATGAGGACAACTATAATAAACTAAAGAAAGCATTATAGGTTTATCCCCATTTATATATTTCCCTAGGGTGACTTCTTCTCCCTTGTCATTTTTAAATTTTAAACTTGGATCTAATTTTCTACCAAGATGCTCCGTAATACCTACAGTTGCTAACTCCGGAGGCACATCAGAGGCTGCCAATCCATTCGGCCTCCATGGGCGACTATTACTCATCACAGGAAGTGCGAAACAAAAAATAAAAAGAACAGAAAAAAACTTCATTGCCCCTCTACAAATTTCATCCATGTATCTTTAGGTTCTGCTGGCGGCGAAGCCATTTGAGAACGCAAATAACTAATAATAGAAAGTTTTATACTCTTTGGTAAATGCGAAAAATTATGTTCACCATTTATTCCATCTTGTAGAGATGCATACAAACTCTGACTTGTTCTTCCTTCAGAGATTCGAGAAAGAATATCATCTTTTCCAGAGGACGAATGACAAAAAACACAATGTACCTGATACAGCTTTTCCCCTTGTTGTGTTTGTGAGAGCCAAACCTGTACACGCTTCTCAGCTTCACTTGTTTTAAACTGAGGAATCACATATGAAAGTTGTTTATCAAGAGCCCCTGGATTGAGAAGAATAACAATTCCAAAAAACAATAAGGTGAAAAGAAAAGCTCCTCCAAAAAAAAACATTCCAGTAAATTTACCTGACGACATAACCCTTATCCTGCTCAATTATGCGAAATGTTAAACTCACGTTTTATCCCTTTCTGGAAACATTTCAAGAGAGTTTGCGTTGCAATAAAGTACACCCCGAGGGAGAAGACTTCACTCTGTTACAGAGTCTTCATTTATTTTTTTATTAAGAGCCTATCCACTATAAACGGCTGCGACTGCACCCGGCTTTGTTTTTAAGCAAAAAACGCCCTCAATGGCCCTAAGCACGCCCCTTGGCATTTTTTATCCCTGCCGAACCAAGTTTTCATCACAAAGTTTGGATAGGCTTCTAAGCCTTTATCAAAAAAGCCCACACACATTGCAACGCACAACTTAAATCTTGATTCTACCCAGTAAGAATAGATAGAGTGCCATTGGTCGGGTCCCATACAATAGAGCTTTTTGTGAATCCCGTCAGATCTGGAAAGAAGCAGCGGTAACTTGAGATCTATGTGATATGGGGTGCCTGACCATTAACCATCTTTCTGAAAGGATAAAAGACTCTGACCTATCAAGTTATTGCTCGCAAATGGCGGCCAAAAAATTTCAATGAAGTTGTGGGACAGGGCCATGTTTCACAGACATTACAAAATGCATTGAAAAACGGACGCCTCCCCCATGCGCTTTTATTCAGTGGCCCCCGCGGTGTTGGAAAAACATCTTCGGCTCGTATATTAGCAAAGAGTTTACGCTGCTCTCGCGCAAAGACCTTTGTTCCCTGTAACAAATGTACCACTTGTGAAGACATTGCAATGGGAAGTCACATAGACGTGATAGAAATTGATGGAGCCAGCAACAATGGAGTTGATGCGATCAGAGAACTCCGAGAGACAGTTGGATATATGCCCTCTTCTGGAAAATACAAAATTTATATTATAGATGAAGTGCACATGCTTTCGACAAGTGCCTTTAACGCCTTGTTAAAAACTCTAGAGGAGCCCCCTGAACATGTTGTTTTTATATTTGCAACGACAGAGCCACAAAAAATTCCCCCCACGGTCCTCTCTCGCTGCCAACGCTTTGATTTTCGAAGAATCTCCACTCGAGATATCGTGAGTCACCTATTAAAAATCTGCAAACAAGAAAGTGTAAAGACTCAAGAGGAAGCTCTATGGATGATTGCTCGGCAATCAGATGGAGCCATGAGAGATAGTCAAAGTCTCTTAGATCAAGCCATTACATTTTCAAATGGCACACTCACACCTGAAAAATTGTCAGATATCTTTGGCCTCACCCACCGCCAACTTTTAATGGACACTCTAAAAGCTTTTACAGAACGGAACGAAACATTAGCTCTTAAGACCATAGAAGATCTTTTCAAAGCGGGCCACAGTGCCAATCAATTTATCCAAGATCTTCTGGAAGAACTCAGGCACTTATTGATGGTCAAATTAGAACCTAAAGCTCTCTCTCATCTCGTTGATCTCCCAGATAGTGAAATTGCCTTTTTACAAAGTATTTCAGAACATCTCACCTCAGAGGATATTCAAGCTCTTTTTGATATGGGTCTTAAGGGTGCAAATGATATTTTAAGGGCTTCAAATCCACATATAGTTTTAGAAATGTTAATTATTCGTATGACACGAGCACCTCGTATTATTGAAATTGAAAGTCTTCTAAAAAAAAAAGAAATAACAAATAATTCCCTCTCCCCTGAAAACAAAGTTAGATCTTTTAATGGGAATTCCCATTCCCTGAAGACATCAAATGACACGCTTACTTCGACACCTCCCAAAAATACAAAAACCCCATCTGTCGATGACACCTCTAAAAACCCTATACGGCTCAATAAATCCAAATCAAAGACAACGGAAAGCAACAAAAAGTTAAATAAGACCAAAACGAAACTATTAAACAGAGAAACAAATTACGCAGTAGAAAGAAATCTTCAATATAATTGGGAACAATTTATTCAAACGATAAAAAAACATAATGTATCTATGGGTGCGAAGTTAGAACATGCGGCCCTTATATCTATAGATAAAGGAAAGGCCATCATACAGATTAGCTCTTCTGACAAATTCCTTTATGAGCAAATCAAAGAAAACAAATTCCTAAAAGAACTCGGGTCTCTATTTCAATCTGTATGGGGTTTGGAGTTAGAACCCACCATTGCTCTCACAGACAAACCCTCAGAGCTGAGCCCAAGGAAAAGATTAGAGGAATTAAATAAACATAAGATAGACAATCTTAAGATTGAGGTTGAAAATCATCCTATGGTAAAAAAACTAAAGGATACTTTTAAGGGGGACATTCACATAGAGGATTGTGATTAAGAGAGAGGGGGCTAAAGAAAATTCCCCACTCAGCGATAAAAAAGAAAGTTAAACGAAAAACTAGGAGGGCTTTTGAAAAAGTGTTTGAGTGATTGCAACGAAGTAGATGACACTTTCGCATTAGGAGGACTGTCGAAAAGGTGTCAGATACGAGGCGTTCAAGCTCAAACCGAACGGAGGCGTAGTTTTTCCTACGTCGGAGTGAAGGTTTGAGTGATTGCAACGAAGTAGATGACACCTTTTCGACAGTCCCACAGATAGAGATAGGAGTTAACATGAAAGGTTTTCCAGGGGGCATACAGAATTTTTTAATGCAGGCTCAACAAATGCAAGCAAAAGTGGGTGAAATTCAAAGAGAATTAGAGAATCAAACATTTGAAGGAAGCTCTGGCGGAGGGGTTGTCACAGTTACCGTAACAGGTGCGAACATTCTTAAAAAAGTAAAAATCAAACCTGAAGTCATAGATTCTAAAGACATAGAAATGCTTGAAGATCTTGTATTAGCAGCAACAAATGATGCTCTAAAAACGGCGAAAGACACTTTGAACAAAGAAATGCAAAAAGTAACTGGCGGTATGAACATACCAGGGCTTATGTAAATGAAAATCCCATCCCTTGACCAACTCATTCATAGCTTCACAAAGCTTCCTGGAATTGGGGAAAAAACAGCTCAAAGACTTTCCTATTATGTTCTGAAACATTCATCTTCTTATATTCCTGAATTGTTAAAAGCTCTTCAAAAGGTTGAAAGTTCTATTCTGAGTTGTAAGCACTGCTTTGCTTATACAGAAAATTCAGATATTTGCACTATCTGTGAGGCAACAACCCGAGATTCCCACCTGATTTGTGTCGTAGAAGATCCTGCTGATATTTTAAAAATAGAAGCTGCTAGAGTTTTTCAAGGACGTTACCATGTCCTCCATGGTGCTCTCTCCCCACTTGATGGCATTCTCCCTGAAGATCTCAAAATAAAAGAGCTTATTGAGCGTATAAAGTCTGAAAAAATCAAAGAAGTCATCTTAGCCCTCGATGCTGACTTAGAGGGGGACACAACATCTTTATATCTGACTAAGTTGCTCTCAGGTGAAAAAGTGAAAATAACCCGTATTGCATACGGAATTCCATTTGGAACGGATATTGATTTTATAGACAAAAAAACTTTAGGTTGCGCTTTAGAAAACAGGGTGGAGCTTTAATGTCTTTTATCAATTACAATGCTAAAGAAATTCACTGTAAAATTGTCTACTATGGTCCTTCCTTAAGTGGAAAAACCACAAATATCCAATGGATATTTAACAAAACCTCAGAGGACAATAAATCCAAGTTGGTCTCTTTGGATACTGAAAATGAACGCACCTTGTTTTTTGATTTTTTACCTTTAAATATTGGTGACATCAGAGGGTTTAAAACACGCTTTCATCTTTACAGCGTTCCCGGACAGGTAATATACGATGCTTCCAGAAAACTGATTTTAAAGGGATTAGATGGCGTTGTCTTTGTTGCCGACTCTCAAGAAGAACGAATGGAAGAAAACAAAGAATCCCTAAAAAACCTGGAGACTAACCTTTCGCAACATGGACACAACATTCAAAAAATACCCCTTGCTATTCAATACAATAAAAGAGATCTCCCATCAGCTCTTTCCATGCCTTCTCTTCGTTCTGAGTTAAATTTTTACAATGCCCCTGAATTTGAAGCCATTGCCTCAAAAGGAGAGGGGGTTTTTGAAACCCTTAAAACTGTTTCAAAAAAAATCATTACAGTTTTAAAAGGCGGAAATACTTAGTAAACATCTGTATCAAAAAAAGACTGCGACATCCAAATCACTCAAAAAGGCACAAAAGCCAATAGGAGTCCCTCAACTTTGGTCTAGGGTTAGCCGATTTATTGAACATGGAAAGACGGAAAAGGCAGAGAAAAAAACTCCCGTATTTAGAAGTTTCTAATATTGCCACTTTAGAACCTTTTACTATGATTTGTAAAACAGGTGAGTTGATAGACGCCTCTGCAACTGGCTTTCTTCTTTGCGTGAACAGAAAACATTTAATTCCCAAAGTCCTTCGCGATAATTTAACTTTAAAAAGTCTTGAGGGGGAGAAAATCGTCCTCAATATAGTAGACATGGATTTAAATATAGACGGGCAAGTTGCCAGAACACGATTAATAAGCAAAGGATTCTATGAATTGGCCATTGATTTCTCTAAAGAGGCTCCTGAATATTGGAGGGAATGCTTGATTGACCTCCTTCCCGATGACCTACATAAATTCTAATAAGCAAGTAAACTTTACATAACAAAGCTAAGCCCATTTTTCATACGAATGAAATCAAGCCAATTATAAATGAAACCATAAATTCTAGCTCTATTTCACCCCCTCTAAATTGACGAATCTTCTGGTTTTTTATAAATCTCAACAGATGCAAAATACTCTAAACGAACTTTTAGACATTTCTTTTCAAGATCGAAATGAAAAGTGGCACCATGATTTTTTTCACTTTATTCCCAAAGTGCATATTGAACTTGTCTCAAATGAACCACAAACAGGCCCTGACAACTGGCCCTACCTATTTGCCAACATTTCTCAACAGGGGGAGCCAGCACATAAAGTCTTACACTGGTTGAGCGATAGGGGCATTGGGCTTGTTCTCAACCCTGAGGTTCCAGATTGTGTTTTCAGTTATGGTATGATTTGGAATTTTAGAGAAACGGGTGAGTTTATAAATACACAACCAGAACGCACATTTTCTCACAAATTAGAACTCACTGAAAACACGAAGATTCTTGCTGGCCCTCCCACAGAGAAATACCTTCCTCTTTATGTGCGTAAAATTATAAATCAATTTTTTCTAGAGCAAGGTATATTAAACCCTCAAATTCTTATACTCTCTCAGGATAAAAAACACTATGATCTCTGCTTTTCTTTAGAATCTTTGGGTAACCCACCAGAATCAGAACACAGTGATATTTTAGAGGCGTTCAGTTGGTTTTTCCCAAGACATTATTCGCTGACTTTAATCTCCGAAAAAGGACTTCCTAAATTTTGTAACTTAGAATAAAAAGGCATCGACTAAATGACAAAATACAATTTTATTTTCTTTCCTTATAGCCAACAACTGAAAGTACACTCAAAGTATCTTAAAAAAATCATACTTCTCTTGCTATGTGCTACCTTCATCTTTTATCCAAAAGATGTCCATTCCAACATTTGCTCTCAAATTTTTAATCAATCCCATAACAGACAAGAAAAGAGTGCTAAAAAAACAGTGGGCCCTGTCCGCCAAAAAATATTAGAATTTGTTAACTCCAAGAAAATAGAAGACACTATCAGTGAGCAACTCGATTTAAAAGACTCCCCTGATCCCCCTGATTTTTTTAAACAGCACCGTACAGAAACTGCCTTTTCCGATAACCAGACAATAGTAGTCGCCTCAGTTGAACCCATAACACTTTCCCCCAGAGAGCAAGCTGATCTTAAAAGGAAAATAAAAGGTTATATCCAAATTCGAACGCAATTTCGCTTTTCCAAACTATCCTCAGAATTTCTGACCAGATATACAAAAGCTTTGGTATTTCTAATGAGTCAATATCTCGCTGCAAATAGAGTTTCTCACATTGTCATTGATCAAATTCCTAAATCTAAAAACGTACGAAGAAAATTTACAATTAGAATCCTACCCAATGAAGACACACATCTTGGAAGGTTAGCACAAGATTTTTATAACAATTATAATAAAGGCGGGGTCTTATATGACCCATTGACACTTATACTTGAATACGGTTCAGCAAGCTACAACTCTTTCACAAACATAATAAATTTACCCGAACCTCAACTTCTAAATCCAAACGATAGGCATCTACTTACCCTTCATGAACTTCTTCATGCAAAAATCGAGAATAACCGCGAGCAAAACCCAGAAAGCCCTTACCTTCTATCAGTAACGTATAAAAAATCAGACTCAAATGGATACCAATACCTCTCTGTTTCAGAAATGATGGCTTATCAACAAACCATTCGCATTCTTTTGCGCCAGCTAATAGTACACTCGGGATCAACAGCCTATGAAATAAATTTAGAATATTTTATTCAAAGAGCATTTAAAACTCTAAGATTAGCTGAAAAAATAGAGACTGCTTTATCTGAAGCTTTACACCTCTTAGATCAAAGACCTACCAACCCTAATCTCAAAAACCCTGTATCCATGAAATATCTTGGAGAACCTCTCTTTCAAGTTCCTTTCACAAATACAAGTTTTTTAAGTGTACACGGTCCGCATTCTGAAAAAGCATACTTTAACATTCCTGTTCATCGAAAAGGGTTTGATATTCAAATACCGTTTGAACACATTAATGACGACATAAATCTCAGGGAGTTAATTAAAAAGAGACTGGAATCAGCCCTAAAGACAACAAGAGCTCACAAAAACCGCTATCTAGTAGTAGAAGATATCGCAAGAAGAATACAAAGAAGAAGGATGCGAGAGTTTTTCTATAATGGATTTTTCTATTTATCCGAAAGAGAAAAACAAAAAAGAAGAGAAAAAAATCGTCAAACCGAAATTCTTTTACTAAGAGCTTTGCAAACTCATCAAGCCTTATCACAGAGATTCAACTCTGAAATACAAGAAGAATCTGAAGAACAACTCATTGATAGAGTACTGGAAACGGCTGAAAGTCTTCAGTAGCCACAACTCATTAAAAAAGTGAGGGGATACATATTGACCATTTATAGTGAATATAAAAAGTTTCTAACATATTTTTTTATTTTTCTTCAATACACTGAAGCATCCCATTCCAACATTTGCTTTCGTGCATTCAATGAGTCAAAGGAGCAAAATAAGAATTCTCAACAAGAGAGAGTGGTAGAGCCAAATACCATAACAAAGGATAAAGCAGCCCATCCTTCTGAAAGAGCAGAAATTCAATCTAGGGAAAGCAATACTTCAAACAAAAACCACTCCCCCATCAATGAAACCTCCCAAGATCAATTGGAAGAATGGCTGGAGCAAGAGGCCCCTGAGGTTTCTGAATTTTTTCAGCAACATCATACGATACTTTCACACTCCGTTTCTACTGGAACAAGAACATTTAATGCTCTTATTAACCCTACAGATACTTCTCCTTCTGAACGATCTACAATCAAAATGGATTTAGAAAGATACGTAGAAGAAATGAGAAAGTCATCATCACTTTCTATTCTTATGGCACAAAAATTGGTATTCCAAATGAGTCAGTATTTAGCAGCCAATGGAATTACCCATACCGTAGCCCATCGCAACTTTATTGAAAATACAGCAGGGCACCAAAGAACTCATATTCATATTCAGCCAAGTAATGACAATCCTCTTGGAAGATTGGCTAAAGATTTTTACGAGAAATATAATGGTGGCCAAATTATATATGAACCCATAGGTTTAAACAAACTTAAAGCTACTGGTGCCTATCAATTCGAAGGATATACAATAAACTTAAGTGAGGTTGTTTTTTTAGATCTGTCTGTTCTTAAAAATTCGACTTTTCTTCATGAATTACTTCACGCAAAAATACATAGGGATTTTGAACACACATCAGATAGTCCTTATCACTTAACTTTATCTGGAGAACTTTTGTTGCTGTACAAATATTACCATAACTATCTCTCCTTCTTAGAAATGGTAACTCACCAACAAGGTATGCGCATTTTCCTTCGCCGCCTTACAAACTCCAGCACGACAGAACACAATAAGATCTTTGAAGAACTTAAAGAAAAAGTAGATATAGGTTTAAACATCACAGAAAGCATAGAAACAGCCCTAACTACAGCTTTGCGCTTCTTGCATGAAACATGGCAAGAAGATACATCAAAAGTATTTACAACACCTTATTTGAACCAACTTAACTTTGGCTCACTAGAAATCTCTTTTTCTACAGAGAACCCTTTTACTCTGCAAATACCATTTAGAAATAGCGAAGAACTTTTAGAAATAGAGGAAGTGCAGAGACGATTGGAGTTCGCATTAAAAACCACACAATTTCACCAAAATCTTTACTTCGTAGTACTATACACATTAAGAAGAGCGGAAAGAATAGACGACAGGGCAAAACGTATCCTATTGCTAAGAGCTCTACAGTCCAGCCAGATTCTAGCTCAAAAATTTGACCCCAATGCCAAAGAAGAATCTTTGACAGAACTAGAAAGTAGAATGGAAACAATTTATCGACAGAGTCTTCTAAATCTTAAACCCACCGAGTCACATATAGACTGATATTATGATATTTTTTCCTGACATTTTCAGAGAAATTCGTTAAATGTTTACTCCTCTATAGGGTCATAGCTCAGTTGGTAGAGCGCCACCCTTACAAGGTGGATGTCGTCGGTTCGAGCCCGGCTGACCCTACCATTTTTTTCATTCCTCTAAATTTACATTTCTTTAGAACTTTCCCATTGTGTCGCTCTGCGCACACATGAATTTCATAAATCCCTCCTATCTCTTCCCATACGGAAAAGACATTTCTTAATGAGTTGATGTTCATGCACATTTATTATACAAAAACACGCCAACTTTTTAATAGGGGCTCTATAAACCTACCAGGGGAATATTTTTCTAAAACTTTTGAAGACTAGAATCGCCACCCACTAGAAGGTTTAAAGATCTTTAATAATAAAGGATCTTAACAGAGGTACAATTTGCAGACTAAAAGAACAGTTTTCTTTTTTCTTTTTCTTTCCCTTCTTTATTATTCAGAAAATACCTACTCCAATATTTGCTCTGAGACCTTTGGGAAACCTGAAGAAAAAAATCACAAGCAGAGAAAAAGAACTTCAGAATTCACAAAATGCTAAAAAGGTAAAAACTCAAACCCAGGAAGAAACAGACACTAAAAGAAAATATCCTGCTAATAGTGAAAGCCTACCTGAAGAAATACAAGAATGGGTTGAAAATACTCCATTCCTTTGAAACTTATAGTCATGAACAATTGGCAGCTCAGGAAAGATCAACCTCTTACAGAAGGGAATTTGATTTCAATGAAGAGACAAGAGTACAACTCATTGATGAGTCACTCGAGCATGATCCCCCTGAAGTTTCGGACTTTTTTAAAAGTCATAATACAATCGTTGCCGATGTGGACAAAGGAAGACTTTTAATTGCCTCAGTTAAACCCTCAACCAACCCCACCGCTGAGCAACGCCTAAAGGCTAAAATAAAACTACAAGGTGCTATGGCCGCAAAACATTTTTCCCTAAAACTTGGCAACCATTTTTCATTACCTTTAGAATTTTATACTAGAATGACAAAAATTTTAATATTGTATATGAGTCGATATCTTAAAAGAGAATGGAGTTTCCCATACTGTTTTACGTTTCATTCCTTATGAAGAATCGGGACATCCAGATAATATTCCTAATATTAAAATTCAAATCAATCCCAGCACAGGCAGTCCCCTGGGGAGATTAGCTACAGATTTCTATGACAGATACAATGAGGGTCATATTATATATGACCCCTTTATTCTGATGAAATTAAAGTCAATAGCTACATATTCTCCTTATGAGAATGTCATTATTTTTTCCGAACCCTTCTTTTTAGATATGGATTTAAAAAATCCAATTCCTTCTTCATGAACTCCGTCATGCACAAGCCTATAAAGACCTTGATTACACACCAGACACACCCTTATCACCTATTATTACTGGGAGACTCCTTATCAGGAGAAGCTGCTTATAAAAGGAACATCCCATTTTTCAGAGATGATAACTTATCAACAAGACAGTCGAATACATTTACGCCGTGTAATAGCCTCAAAAAACAAAAAATGAATGCAAATGATAAATTAGCAGATCTTATCTTCTCATTGGAAATCGGCTCAAAACTTAATGAAGAAATCGAAGAAAAATTATCTATAGCTTTAACATTCTTTAATCAAACCCCAGAATATTTTATAAAACAGTCACCAATTGACCTATCAACTCAAACACAACTTTCTCAAATAAAAACTCCTCATTATAATATAACAATTCGCCCAGAACCAAATCAGACCTATACATGGTTAGAAGTTACTTTTTTGCAGAAAAATTTATCCTAAAAATATCATATGAAAACAGCGTAATAAGACGTGCCAATGACAGGGCTCTACAAAGAGCTGTTAAGGAACGATTACAGTTAGCCCTAAGAGCATCCATTTTTCATAGAAGACGTTATTCCATAGCATTAGCGGTAGCCAGAGAAGCAAAAGAAACTACAGATATAGAAGAGCGCACTTTGCTACTAAGAGCTCTACAGTCCAGCCAGATTCTAGCTCAAAAATTTGATCCCAATCGACCAGAAGAATCTTTAAAGGAATTAAAAGATAAAATAAAGTCCCACCTCCCCATTGATCTCTAAACAAACTCCTTGTCATTCAGAAAGAAGTGTGTATTTCTTTTACACTTTTAATATAATTACCAGGTTAATTCCAGACGTTTATTATATAGAGACAGAGTATGATAAATTACAATATGTTTTTAAATAAAAAAATCACACACCCCCAGACAACATTTGGCTTTATAAACTTACCATTCTTCCTCAAGCTAGCAAAGATACACCTTTAGGTAGATTATCAACGGATTTTTATAATAGATATAACGAAGGATATATAATATATGAACCCTTCAGATTTTTAATAGAACCTAACTCCAGTGGAATTTATAGCCCATTTCTAAATACCATTAATTTATCTGAATCATTTTTTTTAAAAATGAATTTTAGACATTTAATGGTTCTCCACGAACTTCTTCATGCAAGAATTTATAATACCCTTACGCAAAATCCAGAGAATCCTTACCTCTTATCAATAAGAAGACATGAGGGAAGGGAGCCTTTATCACCCAATTACCCCGACTGGCTAGCTTTTCAGAAATGGTAACCCATCTACAAACCAGTCGCATTCTCCTCCGTCACCTCACGGCTAATCCTCAATCAGTAGAATTCTAATGAAAACCTTGGGAAGTTTTATAAACAACATGATTAGTGGCTTAGGTATTAGTCACGCCATAGAGGCTGCTCTATCATCCGCTCTGCGCTCTTTAGACTCACAATATTCCACAGAAATAACAACACAGGGAGAATATACATTTTTCAATATTTCTTTTCCCTAAAGAACAGTTTACTCTTGAGTTACCGGTAAACACAACAATGGAAAACTGTTGAGGAGCGGCTAGAATTGGCTTTACAATTGGCAAGGTTTCACAAAAATCGATACTTTATTGCTTTAACAAAAGCCAAAAAGGCTGAAAGAGTAAGGAATCCTCACAGACGCAGATTATTACTTAGAGATTTACAATCTAGCCAGATTTTGGCTCAAAAATTTGACCCTGATCAACCGGAAGAATCTCTCCGACAACTTATTGATAGACTAAAAGTAGATACAGAAAATCCTTATTAAAACCCAAAGTCACATGAAAATAACCTGTTTCTCTTTCCATAAACTCAGAGATCAAAGGTGTAGAAGCTTATCTCCCATAGCATTCTAGTAAATCACGTTTAGGTTTAACATCTTCGTTCCATGGCTGTTCTTGATTCTTTTTTTCACTTTTGGGAGTAGCCCCTAATCCTTTAAGAATTCTCACCGACCGAGAGTGATTTTTTTGTTCGGCTATATCTAAAGCGGTCCTTCTATCATTATCCATTGCTTCTATAGGAACCCCGATCTCTACAAGAGGTTCTATGACTTTGTCAGAATCGTATTGTCCAGATAAATGTAGGGACGTTTGTCCACCAATATCAGCTGCCCTTATACTCTCCACATTAAATTCCAGTTCTTTAAGAACTTCTACCGATTCGGGGCGATTAGCTAAAGCAGCATGGGTGTAGAGCATTGGCTTCAGAAAAATCTGTCGCATGTATATCAACCCCTGCCCTTTTAAAAGCCCTTAAGGCATCAAGACTACCGTACTTTTATTCCTTCGATGAAAGGGGTTTGACCTAAGCTATCTCTTACCTCCAAATTAACCCCCTGACTCCTAAGTCTCTCGATAGTCTGGACATCATTTTCTCTAGCGGCCTGAAACACCCTTTCCTCTTCGGCACTGAGTTCTTGAGGGACTTGTTCTTTATCATCAAGAGCATAAAGATAATGGGGAAAAATAAATACGGCTACAAGTAAAGAGAGTAGTGGTCCAATCGTATTCTTTACCAACTTCATAAAACTTATCTCCATACATTCATATTTAGAAAAATATTTGAATAGCATTTGTTTATCGAATCACGCTATTAAATACAACGGATGGAATTACACAACAAACCTATTAACTTAAGTACAACTACAAAGCCAATGGATTTCTAAAATCCTGTATCTATAATTAGCAAGTATTTTACACTAAAATAGCTCATTTGTAGATGTGCTTTTCTTATAAACAGTTATTTGGCTTTAAAAACAGCTTTCAAAAGTGAATAAAAATTAAACACCTATGAATATTTTTCGAAATAAACGCAGTCTATTCTTGAATGCATATCTCATCATCACAAATGTGCTTTTTATAGACACAATTTAGGACCAAGAATGTCCACTCTGACAACATTCTTCAACAAGGGATTTATAACATCTTAGATGAAAAACTATTGATAAACAGTGACATGTAGATTCTTATATTCCCAACCATAAGAGGGCACTTCTACAGGTACACCATCCTCAGTAGAGACGACTTGGGAATTACCAAATTGCACCCATATCTTATTATTTGGACCTATTGGAATATGAGAAATATTGGGTTCATGTCTTATTTCTGTAACAAGTTGTCCATTGGGTTCCAAAAGTCTTAGAAGAACGAGCCCTGCGGCCATATCATAGTTATAAGAAACAGTGTATGTAACTTGCCTTTGTAAAAGAATAGGTTGAATAACTCTTGATTTTTCCCCGTGTACCAAATTCACGCCATGTCTAAAAATAAGAAGACGCCCTCCTGGCCCAGGACCTTTAGCATTAAAGTATCCCAATAAATCCCTATGCCGCCGATCTATAGCTAGCCAAAATATATTGTGAATACCGGACGGTTTGGCTGTACTCCAATCACTAATTCTAAATTGCATTCTTAAATGAATCCGTTGATATGATCCAGGGGGTAGATTAAGAGTCACATGGTTGTTATGCGCATTATTAGGACTGGGTCGGTGAAACATTCCGGATCTTTCAAAACAATGGGCTCCAGGGGGACACAGATTTTCTGGCGGACGCACGACAGGAGGTTCCCCATATTCAGGTGGAGGATTATTCCTCCTCTTCGTTTCTTGATTGTCATGAGGTCTGCGTGAACTGGATTCTAAAAAATAAACATCTGTTGATTCCATTCCCTGACAACTCATCATAAACAATATCGGGAGCACGAATATTATACGCTTATTAATTCCTCCAAGGGCCGTGCTAAATATTTCACTTGATGAGGATATTATTTGTTTTTCCAACTTCATATTTTAAAACCCTCTAGAGTCATTTCTTATCATTTTATTTTGATCTATAGACCACGAATCAACATTTGGTGCTTTTAAAACAGCAGAAGCTCCTAATGAAAATGCAGTCTGACTGACCGTTCCTCCAACAAAATCACTACTGCTGACTGCTGTTGCTGCGGCTTCAGAATTCCACCTTGGGAAATGGTCACATGTAGAAAAGCTACCAACTGTATCGTAGCACTGAGCAGTTCCTAGGCCTGTACTTCCCGGGTCTGCGTCTGAGCTAAACCCCAGACGATAGTATAAACTGCCTTCAGGGTTAAAACCGATGGCATCAAATCGTGATGAATAGGATCGTCTATCGGCAAAAAATGTTTTCATTGATATATAGCCATCACTGAGATGGGCTCTTGCTTCACTGGTTCGAGATTTATAGATATATCTTTGATAGCTGGACATTCCAATAGCCACTAAGAAAGTGATAATGGCAATAACAATAAGAAGTTCTATAAGTGAAAAGCCTTGGGAATTTTGAATTTGAAATTTCATGATTGCCTCATTAACTTACTCTTTAATTTTTCGGTTTCTTTTAAGAAAAAATTCATTCTTTTAGCAAAAGAAAATAAGAATTTTTCTAAATGAAAAAATATCAAATAGAAATATTAAAACATTACAGACTTAGGTCTTTAATTCATCCTGCGTTTTGAAATCTTTGAGAAAAATTCCCTCTCTTTTTTTGGAGTTTAAAATACAATTTTCATAAAATGCGAAATATGTATCTTGGTGTTGGGTTTATTTTTCTTCCCGGAGCGCAGGGCATATCGTGATGGGGGACATATTTATATTTTTAGGGCTTGCAGAGGAAACTTTTCTCAGGGGGGTTCAAAACGAGTTTTCTGAGGCGCAGGGCGTATTTCCCAAAGGGAAAGACGAGCTGCGGCCCTCAGAACTGTTTGAGCTTTTGAAGACCCCTGAGAAAAGTTTCCTACTCAACGAAGAAAAAAAGTTATCCGAATAAGTCAGATACAAACCGAAGCAACATAGGCGTAGTTTTTCCTACGTCGGAGTGAGGTTTGAGTGATTGCAACGAAGTAGATGACACTTTTTCAACAGTCCGCAGGTGTTTTAAGAGCTTCCGGTTCTTTAACAACAAACCGAGGCAAAAAATCTTCCTTTTGATCTAAGAGAGACATATGCGCCTGAAGTAACGCTTTCATATTTGTTTCATATTGCGCTTGAATTTTTTTAAGATCACAAATTTCTTTATAAATAGCTCTTAAAGAATCTCTAGCATCTTTTACAATCATTTCTCCCTGCTGTTCAGCATTGGCAATAATTAACTTAGCCTCTCGCTCTGACTCATCTTTAACTTTTTGAGACATCTTATGTGCAGTAGAAATAGTTTCTCTAAGAGCTTTATCTCTTTCTCGATATTCCGCAATTTGCATCTCTTTCTCACGGATCTCTTCTTTTAGAAGACTTTTTTCTTTGTACAAGTTTTCCATCTCATCAGAGACAGCTTTTAAGAAAGCATGAACTTCATCAGGATCACATCCTAACATCTGTTTGGAAAACGTCTTTTGGCAAACATCAATTGGAGCTATTCTCATTTAAATACCCTCCCACTCTTTGAATATACTGAGATGGTAAATAGAGGTGCAAGCCTAAATCCTCAGGAGCAGACATCTTTTGTCAATTTCTTATCTTTCATGACGGCTTTCTCAAAACTGACACGAAGAAGCCGTTCTATTTCTTCCTCTCTCATTACATTAAGTCCCGCTTCAGTCACTCCTCCCTTTGAAGTCACTTGGGATTGCAGAAGTTCTAGACTTTTGTCTGGATTCTGTGAAGCCAATAGAGCTGTTCCCAAAAATGTTTGAACGGTCATATCGCGAGCCTCAAAAAATCCATAGTCCTCCAACCAATCCTGCCAATATTTCATAAGTTCTAATATAAAACCAGGTCCACTGGCACAGGCTACAATTAAGGATTGAAAAGACTCCTCATTTTCAGTTTTTATAAGTTTTCCCAGAGGACGTAGGAGTTCGATAACATTTTCCATCATATTTTCAGAATCTTCCGTGCAGCAATAACCTATAACGCCCTTGCCAATTCGGCACGGTATATTGGGCATTAATCGAATAATATATCTAGCTTCACTAAAAATTTTTGAAAGTTCATTCAAAGTAACTCCTGCCGCTAGACTAACAATCACTTTTGAATCATCAAAACTCATAGCAATAGGCTCTACAGCTTCTATTAAATCTTGTGGTTTTACACAAAGAAATATCAGATCACACACATCTACTAATTCTTCATTATTTTGGCATGTATTGACGCTATAACGTTGAGCCATTCTATCCAATTTATTTTGGGAGCGATTACTAATATAAATTCTATCTTTTGATAGATAGTCATTATCTAAAAGCTGATTGAGAATAACATCTGTGATGTGACCAGAGCCGATAAATCCTATGCGCTGAAACGGAATGTAGTTCATTGGACACTCCTCTTTCGAGGGCCAAAGATGAGTTCCCCAATGCGAACATGGGTGGCCCCTTCTTCTATGGCAATGTTATAATCTTGACTTGTTCCCATTGATAAAAACTGAAAATAAGATGCATTGTTTTTAATTTTATCCCTCCATTCATCCAAACAACTTCGCAGCTCTGCAAAATAGGGACGAGATGTCTGAGAATCTTTAGTTGCCGGAGGCATAGTCGATAGTCCCACAATTTGTAAACCTGGCATTTGTGAGATTTCTTCTAAAAATGAACGCCCATAAGTTTTATCAATACCAAGTTTTGTATTTTCAGAGGCAATGTTCACTTGAACAAATACTTTTTGAATAATATTTAAATGGGAGGCTCTTTTAGAAATCATTTCCGCTAATGCTATTCTATCAACGGTATGAATAAAATCTACCTGTCCGACTAAATATTTAACTTTATTTCTTTGTACAGGTCCGATCATATGCCAACTTAGAGAATCTTTAGTCACTTTCTGCTTACGATCCATGAGATCCTGAGCATGATTTTCTCCCAAGTTTTTTATTCCCAGTTGCATGGCCATTTCTACAGATTGCAGGGGTTGCTTTTTTGATACAGCAATCAAAGTGACTTGTTTTGATGCTTTAAGTGATCTCCTCTGGGCAGACACAATTTCTTCTTGTATGAGTTCTAATCTCTGCCCAATTGACATACTCATTCTTTTATTTTACGCCCATCTCTGTAGAATCGACCACTATTTTATACTCGTTTTTAATATTAGATTTACCAGTAAGGACTGTTTATATTTCAATGACCTCTCATTCTGAGAAGTTTAGCAAGAGAGAGAAAATATTTCTCAAGGATTTCAAAACGCAGTTTTCTAAAGCGCAGAGCGTATCTCCCGAAGGGAGAGACGAGTCTGCGGCCTTTAGAGCTGTTTGAGGATTTGGAAGCCTTGAGAAATATTTTCTCTCCTTTTAAAAGATTTAAAAGTACTAGAAGCTTCATAAAACTGAAATATAATCTACTATCCTCTTCAGATACAAAAAGACAATAAATTTCAAGTGTTTAGGACGTAACTCTCTTCGTATAGCCTTTCGTCTAGCTATTTCCATTAAGAACCCATCTCAATTCAGGTTTTTACTCAAAATTTCCGATAGTTTAGATGAAGTCATTACAAAATTAGTATTGTGTTTTGTTACTAAAAAAATAAAGGCACCACGGTGAATGTTGAAAAAGGCATTCAGTGACACAGAAGAGAGCATCAAATGGCAGAATTAATGTTAATAAGCGGTTTACTTTTAGCAGGGTTTGCAGTTTATCTTATTGTTCACAATATTTTATCTGAAGATGATGACCAAAAAGCTCTCTTCTGGGCCACTGGAGATGAACCAGCTAAATCCAGTTCTAAGTTTTTAGAGTTTTCCAGACCTCTTGTTCATAAATTCTCTCTTGGGCTCGCTGCCAAAATTAAAAGCTCTAATTATAGAAAAAATATCGCCGAGAGAATAAAAACAGCAGGTCTTGAAGGAGAACTCAATGTCGATGAGTTTATTGGTCTTCAAATGCTTTGGGGAGTGCTGTTTCCTTTATTTCTTCTTATAGCTAACTTTTCTTTATCCTTAGGGTACCCCATACCATTAGTGATCTTAATGGGACTTGCTGGTGCCTACTTCCCTCACATGCATTGCACTACAGAAAAGAAAAAGCGATATAAATCTATTACTTTAGATCTACCCTTTTTTATTGATTTACTGGCTCTCTCAACAGAAGCCGGGTTGGATTTTATTTCTGCATTACAAAGAGTCTCTGAAAAAGCCCCTAACAGTGTCCTCGGACAAGAAATTGGAAAAGTCTTAAAAGACATTAAGCTTGGTAGTTCTCGATCTGAGGCTCTTAGAAAAATGGCAGATCGATTGGACATGTCAGAAATAACCAGTTTTATAGTTGTACTTGCTGATGCTGACTCAACAGGTGCCAGCATAGGTGAAGTTCTAAAACAACAATCTGCTCAAATGAGACTAGAACGTTTCACACGGGCAGAAAAAGCAGGAGCAAAAGCCTCACAAATGATGCTTCTTCCAATGGTTTTATTTATTCTACCCGCTATTTTTCTAATGGTTTTTGGCCCCGTTGGTCTTCAATTTCTCTCTGGAGGATTCCAATGATCTTAAAAAATAGAAATGACATCATTGCCAATAAACTAACAAAAGCGAAGTCCTTTTGGGAAAAAACCAAAGGGCTTATAGGAAAAACAAAACTAGAAGAACAATCTGCGCTTTGGATTGATAAGTGCAACAGCATTCATACTTGTTTTATGAAAATTCCAATTGATGCTATTTTCGCTGATAGGGATTTAAAAGTTCATTCTTTGAAACACAATTTAAAGCCTTGGAAAATTGTTTGGCCACAATGGGGAGCCAAGTCTGTATTCGAACTACCCGCAGGTACAATTAAAACATTAAATATAAACTCTGGAGATCAATTATATGTGGAAGATTAAATTTCTCAAAGGTGATCAGATCGATAAAGAAATAGAAATCAACGAGGGAACTCTAACCCTAGGGAGATCCCATGACTGTGATATTGTTATAGATAATTCTGGCGTTTCTAAACGTCACGCAAAAATTTCTTTAAAAAATAATATGCTTACATTAGAAGATTTAAAATCTCGAAATGGAACTTTTATAAATGGCCTGCGTATTCGACAAAAAAATATTCAATCAGGTGATAAAATTAGTTTTCACAATGTTATTATTGAAGCAATAGAACATTCCAGCCAATCTCATCATGTTCCTGCTGTAAGTGGTGACCACTTCCCATCCACTAAAAACACGGGCATACATTCTACAAACACACACCCTCCTGCAAATATAGAACATCGTGTTCAAGAATACTTTGAAAATGTTGCTATGCCGGGAGTTTACTCTATCGCCGAGAGATTGGATTTTAAATATGTACTCGGGATATTTATCTTAGCATTTGTCCTCTTGGTTACCACTCTAAGTGTTATTCCAATGATACAAATTACTCAACAAACTGTAAAAAAAGAAAGTCAAAGGAGAGCTCTAACCATAGCAAAAGCACAATCTAGGGCATTTCAAAAAGCCCTAAGGTTTGGAGGCGAAACTTCTTTCAATACTCGATTTGCAGAATCAGAGACCGGAGTAAAACAAGCTCTCATCATAGCTGCCAAAGATGGTTCTATTATTGCCCCTGCGATCAGACGTGGATCATATGCAAACAACCCTTTCTTTCATAGAGCTAGAAAAAAAGACAACAGCTATGTAGAACAGGTAGATAATAAAACTATTGCAGCTAGCATTGCTATTAAAGTCTTTGATAATGAAACAGGAATAAATGAACCAAAGTATTTTTCTGTTGTGCTTTACGACATGGCAGAGTTAGAAATTAACAATGAACACATGCTTGGTCTTTTTATACAAATCTTATTTATCGCACTTATCATTGGATCCATATTATTTTTGTTTTTATATAAAGTCATTGAGCACCCTATTTCTTCATTAACTACACAATTAGATAAAGCTCTTAAGAGTGGAGAAGAAAAGGTAGTAACGAAATATCAATTCCCTCCTCTAGAAAAACTAACATTTTACATTAATAATATTCTAACAAGAAGTACACAACCTGTATCTGATTATAATCAGGCAAGGTCCAGGGATGTTATCAATGAGGCGACCAATCTCACAAATATGTTACTTCAACCCTCTTTCACCATTGATGCTGAAGGCCGTATTATTTCAGTCAATACAGCATTTTATAAATTACTAAATATAAACAACACAGAACTGAGTGGAATGGATATCAGTGCAATTCAAGATACAGCCTTTGAGCAAAACATAAACGAATTAATTCAAAAATCCTCTGAAGCAACATATGAAATCGCCTACAGCACAATTGATTTTGATAATATAAAGCACGAAATTTCTGTGCAGGCTTTTTTAGGACAGGAAGGTATTGAATATTATCTCATCATCTTAGATGAGAAATATCAAGAGGAAGCGTCATATGAGTAATTTAGCTTCTCAACCTCAATTACAATTATCACTTTTAGTACTTAGCGGACCTGATAAAGACGTTACTTTTCAAATTGTTTCAACATATGTGACAATTGGAAGAAGTCCAAATTGTAATATTGTTCTAAAAGATCCCAAAGCCAGTCGCATTCATGCCGCTATTCAAATCACAGATACTAACGTAAAGATTACCGACCAAGGCTCTCGCCATGGAACTTATATTGATGGAAAGAAATTAAAACATGGATATATTGAGCATGGTTCAGTTATCAAAATTGCCGACACAGAATTGCAGTTTTTAATAAAAGAAAAAGGTAACACTTTAGTCAACACGAAAAATAAAAGCTCTTTAACACAAATTAAAAAAAATAATGCACTCTCTGAGAACGCACATGTTTCTGAAGTACCTAAAGCTCCAGACTTCAAAGCACCCACTAAATCTCGACCTCTTTCATTTTACATAATAATCATTGCAGCAGCTTCTTTTTTCGCATGGGCAATCACTAGCAAAGAGGATGAAAAAGAGGAAGTAGAAATAAAAACGGATACTCTATTACAACAGCAACTTGAAGAGATTGATAACAAAATATCTGATATAGCTAGAGAAAGAAACGTTAAAAAAACTGGAGAAAAAAGTTATAGGAAAGCGGAAGCTCACTATATAAAGGGAGCAAGAGAATATCGTGAAGGAAACTACAATAGGGCATTGAGACAATTTAATGCTGCCTTAGCACTAAATGCTGATCACACTTTAGCTGATAGATATCTTCAATTATCCTATCGACGCAGAGATGAACTTATACAATTCACTTTGTTACAAGGAAAACGCTATTATGAAACAAACAATTACAAGATGGCATTAAATTCATTTAAACACGTTTTAATAATTCTTCGTTCTGAAAAAAGTGATCCCAGATTTGAAGAAGCACTCAAAAGATGTCAAGAATGCGAAGCCTTGCTAACACTGAACATGTCAGATGAGGAAAGGAGAAAAGCAAAATTATGCCTCGAATTCGGGTCCTAAAGGGGATGACTGAAATAGCAGAGCTAGATATTAAACCAGATCAGCTATATACTTTTGGCCGATCTAAGTCGTCTTCTATTATCTTACCAGAAAAATCTATTTCTAGAAATCACTTCACAATTCAATATAAGGATAATACATGGAAAATAAAAAAACTCTCTAAGTTTGGCCAACTTATTTACAACAATGAAGATCAAACAACTTTAGATTTAATTGGGGATGATGTTTTTAATGTGCCACCTTTCACATTTGAGCTTTGGAATAAAGAAAAGGAAGTAAAAGAAGATTCTCTAACATATTCGACTGCTTCTAAAGTTAAAGAGATACCACATGAAAAAACAGCAACAGGAGAATCAGAAATCATTCCCTACCTTAAAGTTAGCTTTAATGGGGAAGAGGATGTTTATAGACTCGAAGGCAATTCATGGATTGTTGGACGAAGTCAAATATGTCAAGTTACTATTTCTGATAAAAAAATCAGCCGAGAGCAAATAGAACTTTATAAAGTTGGGTCAACTTACTATTTAAAGCTAATTAAACAATCAAATAAAGTTTTTCTAAACAATAAAATAATAGGAAGTGAAGTTGAAGAGTTACACAGCGGAGATACAATTCGTGTCGGAGATTCAGTCCTTACTTTTGAAATTAGAGATGCTGATTTTCAAAAAGAAATCCAAGGGCTAAAACAAAATACAACTCAAAATCCAAAAAATTATAATATAGAAAGCCTTAGATCCATGATTGAAGCTCAGAAAGGTAACACGCCCAATGGCGTTATTCGATTTGATTCCAAGCAAAAACCTAAAAACCGTACATCATCTCGAGTCCATAATTCTGTAAGAAAAAAGATTTTAGCAACAGCCGCTTGTATTACTGTCCTCTTTGCTCTCTTTTCAAACGATATAACAAATAATTTTGAAATATTAGAACAGGCTTCAAAAGAGTATGAGTCAGAATTGGATTTGCTGAAACCTGAACAAAAGAAAACAATAGAAAACACTTATAATGAAGCAAAAAATTTAATGATAAGAAAAAAGTATGAATTGGCAAAAGCTGAAATTGAAAAAATTCATGAAATTATACCTGAATATAGAGATTCTAAAAAAGTTGAAGAACAAATTGAGCAATTCATATTAAACAAGCAGCAAAAAGCTGAAATAGATCGAATGGCTGAAGAGCAAAAGAGAGCTGAAGAAAAAGCCAAAGAAATTCTAGAAACATGTAAAGAAAAATACAATAAATCTTATGATCTAGCTTCAGCAGAAAAGTGTTTAGCTCCCTCATTAGAGTTAAACCCGGAAAGCCCCGAGGCCCAATCTCTGATTTCAAAAATTAAAGAACGGATATCCAAGCGTGAAAAAAAGCAGGCTAAAAGTGTTAAATACAAAAAGAGGGTTGCTAAAGGTAAAAAATTATTTGATAAGGCAGACGCATTGAGAAATGAAAAAAAATTACTAGATGCTATTGAAGCCTATGAAACCCATATAAGCTCAAAGCATCCAGACCCTAATAAACTGAAAGAAAAGTCAAAAGAGGCTATTAGCGAATTAAAAAAAGAAATTGAAGAACAAATTCAAAAATCTATATCTCTTGCTGAAAAAGAGTATGCTAGTTCAAAACTTAAAGAAGCTATATTTAATCTTAAAAGTGCTTTAGATTTAGATCCCCAACATAAAGAAGCCAGAGAACTCCTTGGGAAAGTTTCTACAGAATTGAATCAGAAAATGAAAATGCTCTATAGTGATAGTGTATTAGAAGAGCATATGGGTCAGATTGAATCCGCACTAACAAAATGGAAAAAAATTAAAGATCTAGATATTACCACTGGAGATTATTATAACAAAGCGACAAGTAAATTAAGAAAGTATAGAGGAATATGAAATTTGAACAAAAATCTTATGTTGGAGATGAGGCAACCCGCCCCACACCAGAAATCTATTTTGATGAAAATCAAAAAGTCTTATTTATAATAACACCCTGGGGGGCAAAAACAGTTGCACAACAAGCTCTAGAAATTATTCAAGACTATTTTTTTTCAGCAAAAACAGATAAGGAAGCAACATCACCATTTCCAAGATTAGACAGCCTATCCCCTATTTGTAATAACTTGAGAATTGCTGCTTTACTTGCCAACGAAGCTATTTTAAGAGAAAAAAATAAAGAAATCTATACAAGCGCATGTGAGATAACCCTTTGTTATTTGAAGGATGGGGAGTTTCATTTGGCTCATGTGGGTCAACCCTTTGTTTTTGTTTTTAAAAGTGGTTTGGGAGTCATTCCTATATCTCCGGGAAATGACCTCTCCACAGAGCTTAATGAAAAAAATAAGCCTATCCCTCCATTACCCTGCCGTTTAATAGGGACATGTCGAGACCCTAATATTTTCACTCAATCATTTCACATTCACGAAGATGATGCTCTTATTTTTTTAAGTAAATCTGTCCTAAATAATAAGTTTCTATCTCTTTCAGGAAAAAAAATAAGTCTTAAGAAAATGTCAGACTCTCTCAATTCTGAAGATCCCTACTGGATTGGAATGCTAACTAACTCATAAAAAACAATTATATGCTGTTTTAAACAATAAAATGTATTTTCTTATAAGAAAAGTTTACGTATAATACATATATGCAATTTCCCCAATTAACCCCTGAATATAAAGATTATCGACAATTGACAGAGCCATGGGATGTTGTATATGGACCCTTTCACAGTCGGCGTTACGGCTCAAGCCTCGGGATTAACATTCTAGGCCAAGGTCAAAAAATTTGCTCTTTTAACTGTGCTTATTGTGAGCTTGGAAAAACAACTATCACAATGAGCACCATTAAAAAATCAACGCCCTTTTTGTCTCCAGAAAAGTTAGATGAACTTATCAGAAAGGGTATGAGAAACATTATTTCCCAAAATATTAAAATAGACGCTATATCTGTTGTTGGAAATGGGGAGCCCACTCTTTACCCTCATTTTGATGTTTTCTCAGAAAAGATAGCCCTAGCTAGGAACGAAATACTTCCCAATGTGCCTTTACTTGTATTTTCTAACTGCACTCAATTGCACAATAGGAAAATTATAAAGGGATTAAATGTTTATGATGAAAGAATCATGAAGCTCGATGCAGGAAATGATACCCAACTAAAAAACATCAATGCTCCATTGGTAAAAGACTCAATAAGAAAGATTATTGATAGCACCAAAAAACTAAAAAATCTTATTATTCAATCCATGTTTATTAAGGGCGTAATCAATAATATGGAGCGCAGTGATCTAGATGATTGGATAGAGATTGTCGCTCTTATAAAGCCTAAACGAGTACAGATTTATACAGTTGAGAGAGTTCCACCTATATCGGGAATTCAAAAACTCACTACAGATGAATTATATACCATCAAGGCACTTCTGAATAAGAAGGTTTCTATTCCAATAGATGTTATTGATTAAGAGCCTATCCTAATAATACTCTTCGTTCTTTTTTAATTGTCCTTCAATTTTTTCTAATCTCCTGCTCAATATATCTTTAAGAAAACTAAATTCTGAAAATTCCAATGCAAAATCAAAATAAGTGGGTTTAAATACGCCCTTAGATCTTGTCATCCACACCTGCCCATTTATATTATTAAACTCACTCACCTTTCTATCTATTTGCAACAACCTCCATTCTCGAATCACCCTATCAAATACTTTTGACCTATAATCACCATCTTCAAAACGTAACCAATTTACAAAATTCAAAAAGATATTGTCATTACATGTAGATAGATTTTCCTTTTGGAGAGGATTGGATTTATTGAGAAGATCTAGACACTCATCCTTTGGACGAGGCCCCTGTTTTCTTAAATAAAGTGACATTTGTTGATAGAAAGAATTCTCTGTCTTCTTGCCTATTTCCTCAAGCAATTCCCAGTTTTTTTTCTTTACAGACCATAAGGCGAATCTATCAAAAAAATCATCATACATATTTTGATAGTTTAAAATATCTTTCTGATAATCCAACTGACTCAAATATGTAGATGAGTCTCTTGTCAAAGATTGAAACATACGAACATAATTAATGGGTAACGACGTCCATGGTTTTGCCCCTATTTCCAATAAAAAAGGTTCAAAAAGAGCAAGGTTTTTTTGTAATTCCACATCCTTTTTGAATAATTCATTGTGTTCTAATTGATCCGTTAAGGTATTAAAAATTTTAGGATTCTCATCATAAAAAAACAAATAGTTTTGATAAACCACTGCATATCGAATATTTCCCAGTTTTTTCCAACTTGGCCACGCAGCTTCTACAATTAAAAACCTTTTATTATCTGTCTGCGCCCCTGGCTCTTTAAGAGAAGGAAGTAGGGAAAGAGATGAGGATAACCTCTTTTTTGGCTCTTCCCAATCAAGATCTAGAAAATCAAAAAGTGTCCTACCCACATCTACAAGATTGACATTAAAGTCAACTTTCCAATGCAAACCTAAATCTCTTGGAGGACGAGCTGGTTTTAGAAACAGGCTTACCCTTGTAACCTCACTGTGTAAATTTGTACCCACTAATTCATTTCTTTCGGGATATCCATGACGGCCATTTAAACCCAATAAAACAATATGTGTTGAATCCCACAGTTTACGACTCTTCATTTCTTCAACGAAAAAGTTTAGTGAATCGTTAAGCTCCTCCAATTGACTTTCATAAGAGGCTCCTCTTTGCACTCCTAATTCTGTCAATGTAGGTACATTAGCAAACAGTGTATCGGACAAGTAAAGAACAGCAAAAAACGGATCATCTTTTACCTGCATTTGTTGCCAATTGAAAAAACGACTTATATTTGTTCGAGAAGATCTATAAAGCTGTGACAGTGATACATCTATATTATCATCAAAAACTTCAAATCCCTGTCCCAATCCTGATCTTCGCCATATCGCTGCTCCCCCGGAAAATAATGCCGATCTGTGAGTCTGTTTTTTAGATAGTTTTTCAGCTATTGTCTCAAATCGAGAAGACAAATAGTCCCTACCATTATGCCTTAGACCTGACTCGTAGGGATATAAGCCTGTCAAAACTGAGCCCAAGGCGGCTTGACTCATCGATGAGGTGGTATAGGCGTGAGTAAATCTCACAAAATCAGAACAAATTTTTCTAAAACCATCGGCATTTGATATCTCACCATCCACACAGCGAAGGGCTCCAAAGGGTAGGTTTTCAACCGCAATAACGACTAAAGACGGAGAAGTCTCTTTAAATAAATGACACCCATAAAACCAAGGGAGAATGAAAAGTATAACGCCAAACAACAATCTCATTTTTCAATACTACAACGGGACAAAAGTTTCTAACAATGACTGATTTGATATTAAGACTTATCATATCTTAAAAGATAATAAATTATGATAGAGCACTTAAATTTTCCATGCTGCGTCTCTTGACCTCAATAGCTAAGCATAGTGATAATTACAAAAAGAGGTTAAATATATGGATATGATGAACCAAGGTTTTTCCCTAACGCAAAAGATTTTTCAGGCAGCACAAAATGGAGCCGAAATCATACTCTGGTTACTTATTATAACATCTGTTATAAGTGTAACCCTCATTATTGAACGTTATTTTACAATCAACAGTTTAAAAAGGCACAGTGAAAGAATCAATCGCAGGCTAAGAGCCATTCTCTCAAGTGGCAACTATGAAGACTTAAAAAGTATCAGCAGAGATCAGAAATCTTTAGAAGGTCGTGCTCTTCATTATGCTTTAAAGCATTATAAAAAAAATGGGGAACAGGGAATAGAGGAAGTGATTAATTCATTTATCGTTATGGAGCGACCTCATCTTGATCGCTATTTAAACTTTTTAGCTACGGTTGGATCAAATGCACCATTTGTTGGTCTACTTGGAACTGTTCTGGGAATTATGAAAGCTTTTAATGATTTAGGTGTTGAGCAGCAAGCTTCTGCTGTGATGACAGGTATTGCGGAAGCGTTGGTGGCCACAGCAGTTGGCTTATTTGTAGCTATTCCTGCTGTCATAGCGTTTAACCATTTTCAAAAACAAGTCAGAGGGTTATTACAAAATCTGACAGCCGTGAAGGAGTTGTGTGTGGCTTACACGAAAGGCCGTCAGACAAGTCAGTCCGTTCAAGTTCAAGCTGAAGAAACGAATGATGATATAAATCAAAATGAAGGACTTTTTCAAAAAGCGAAAAAAAAGTTCAATCTTAAAACCGATAGCGAGGATTAAATGGGTGCTAATCTTGGAGATCATTCAGAGGGCGAGCCCATAGCTACGATTAATGTCACTCCATTTGTTGACATTATTCTTGTTGTTCTTATTATTTTTATGGTCACCACACCCATCATTATGAAACCGAGCATAAATGTTCAATTACCAAAGGCTGCGAGTGGGGATAAGTCAACGCCTTCAATGATGAATATAACCATTACTCAAGATGGTTATATCAATCTTAATGGAGAAAGTGTGACTGTTGATAATTTAAAAGATTTTACCTCAAATCTCCTTATTGATGATCCTGGGGTTCAAGCCATTATTTCTGCTGATGAACAGGTTGCCCATGGAAAAGTGATACAGGTGATTGATGTTGTTAAGTCTGCTGGTGTTACCAAGTTCGCCATCTCTGTCGACAATAAGAAATAACTCGATTCATTTTAGTTTGGAAATATGGTGCTGTAATTGAAAAACGAGGGTTTTTTGAAATTCTGACCTAGAAATCTTTTTTTCTGCTTCTGATTCTACATCTGTCATAATTTCCGAAGAAAAACCGCAAGGATTAATTCCCTGAAAAGCTTTAGGATCAAAGGAAAAGTTAATAGCTAATCCATGATATGTTGTCCAAGATTTAACGGCAATACCTATGGATGCTATTTTTTTTTGTCCCACCCATACTCCAGTATTTTCATTACCCGTTTTAGCTTCTGAATGAATTTCAAATAATGATAATGTCTCTATGATGGCTGACTCTAATGTTCGAACATAACCCGTAACATTACGCTGTCTCTTTTTTAAATCCAATATGGGATAAGATATAACTTGATGAGGTCCATGATAAGTGGCTCTTCCGCCTCTTTGGACTTCAACGACAGCTCCCTTCCAGCCAAAAATATCTCCCTCTTCCGTACGACGTCCTACAGTAACAACGGGAGGATGAGTACAAAGAACTAATACTTCATCCCCTTCGCCTTTAGAGATTTTTTTTAAGTATTCTAGCTGCTTTGAAAGAGCTGTGGAATATTCTATTTGGCCCCAATCTTCTACATCAATAGCTTTCATAAAATATCACCAAGGAAAATTCATGTCTTTTTAAGGGGTCTTTGAATTGTATGAATAGCGTGACCCAAAGCCATTTCTGCCGATTCCATAATGGTCTCACTGAGTGTTGGGTGGGGATGAATTGTGAGAGCTAAATCTTCAAGAGTGGCTCCCATTTCAATAGCCAAAGCCGCCTCACTAATAAGGTGACTGGCATCAGGACCTACAATATGAACTCCTAAGACCACATTGTTCTCTCCATTGGCAATAACTTTCACAAACCCTTCAGCTTCCATCATAGAGACAGCTCTGCCATTGGCTCCAAATGGAAATTTCCCTATTTTTAAATCCTTATAGCCTTTCTGTTTACACTTTTCTTCGGTCCATCCCACTGAGCTCACTTCGGGATCAGTAAAAATCACAAGAGGAACTGTTTTGGCATCATACACTCTTTTGCTTCCGGAAATAACTTCTGCAACCATGACGCCCTCATAACTGGCTTTATGTGCCAGCATGGGTTGTCCGGCAATATCTCCTATTGCAAATATATTGGAAATACTAGAGCGTCTTTGAGAATCCGTTTCAATGAACCCCTGTTGATTAACGGCAACACCTATTTTTTTTAAACTTATTTGATCTGAGTTTGGTTTTCTACCTACGGTAACCAATACTTTTTCAGCTTTGTAAGTTTCTACTGAACCTTTGACTTTGGCAGTCACTTCTAGCCCAGAGCCTTTCTTTTTCCACGACTGTGCCTGCGCCTCTGTTACAACCTTTACATCTAGATTTTTTAAATGTTTAAGAATTGGTCCCATCATATCTTTTTCAACAACGCCGCTTAACAATTTATCGGTAGCCTCTAAGACCGTTACTTTTGATCCAAACTTTGCAAGATACCCCCCAATTTCAAGACCAATATACCCTCCTCCAATAATAACAATAGATTGAGGTTTTTCTTTGAGAGCAAGGGCCCCTGTTGAAGAGAGAACATCCTTTTCATCAAACACAAAGTTGGGGATTTCAATAGGTCGAGAGCCTGTTGCTAAAATAAAATATTTTGAAGAGATTGTTTCCTTATTGTTACTCTCTGTTTCCACGACAATTTCATTTTTGGAATGAAAATCGGCTGTCCCCTTAATCACATCTACTTTATTCGCACCAAGAAGTTGCTTCACCCCTCCGGACATTTTATCACAGACACTTTCTTTCCAGGCGTTGAGTTGTTTAAAGTTCACACTGACTTTTCCTGTGTTTATTCCCATCACTTGAGCGTCTGAATGTATCCGATGAAAAAAATGAGATGCCGTAATCATAGCCTTTGAAGGTATACACCCCACGTTCAAACAAACACCTCCAAGTGCTGCTCTTTCAATAACGGCTGTCTTAAAGCCCAATTGAGCAGAGCGAATGGCTGCAACATACCCTCCGGGGCCACCCCCAATAACACACACATCATACGAACGTTTCACAATGACTCTCCTATTTTTACGTTAAATCTTCTAACATAAGAATACTGGGATTTTCTAAACGATACGCAAAAGCTTTTAAAAAGTAAGCTGCAACAGCTCCATCAATCAATCTATGATCTGCCGTAATTGTAACATTCATCATATGTGCTTCTGTTACATGACCATCTACAAAAACTGGCTTTTGACTTATTTTATACATGCCCAAAATGGCAACTTCTGGATGATTAATAATAGGGGTCGCATAAGTTCCTCCAACACTTCCAATATTTGTTACAGAGATAGTTGCTCCTTTCATTTCATCAAGGGCTAGCTGACCATTTTTTGCTTTTGTGGAAAGATCTACTATCTGTCCACTCAATTCCCAAATACTTTTTTGATCAGCATCCTTAATAACAGGAACCATTAAACCCTGAGGTGTATTTGCCGCAATACCAATATTAAAATATTTTTTATAAATAATCTCTGAAGCTTCATCATCTATCGTGGCATTAAACATTGGAAACTCACGAGCCGTTACAATCAACGCTTTTATAACAAAGGGAAGATAAGTGACCTTCACCCCTCGCTTCTCTGCTAAGGGCTTCAATTTTGACTTTAGACGAACAAGTTCTGAAACATTAACCTCTTCCATTAATGTAAAGTGTGGAATAATCTGTTTTGAAAGTTGCATTTTCTGAGCTATTTTCTTTCGAACACCACGAAGAGGAACTCTTTCTTCTAAGACGCTCCCTCTTTCAGAGGAAACACCTGTAGATTTTCCGGCACCCCATTGAGAAACACTTTTTAAAACGTCCTCCCTTGTAACTCGACCAACATTTCCCGTTCCTGTAATTTTATTAATGTCCACTCCTGCTTCTCTAGCTAATCTTCGTGTTGCAGGGGAAGCTAAAACTTTAGAGTCTACTGGGGGAAGCTCCTTGGACACTGTGGACTGTGGAGATGGTGGTGTTCCTCTATCAGCAGGGGGTGCACTCTTAGATGCACTCTGAGAGGGAGAAGGTGTACTTTTAGCAGGAGTTTCGACTGTACTTTCGGCAGATGATGATTCTAAATCGACTGTCAGAATAACCTGCCCCACTTCAATTGTATCTCCTTCAGCCGCCCGAAATTCTTTAACTTTTCCTCTAACAATACTGGGAATCTCAACTGTGGCTTTATCTGTCATGACCTCAACAAGAGGTTTATCTTCTTGAATCACATCACCTGGTTTAACCAGCCATCGAATGAGTTCCCCTTCCGTTACTCCTTCACCAATCTCTGGCAATTGAATATCTTTAATAGCCATCACAGCCCTCCCGTGGTAACTGCTAAATGTCTTCTTTGTTTTTCAATAACACCTTTCATAAAAAATTCCCCTGCACGATAACTACTTCTTACAAGAGGTCCGCTCGCTACATATAAAAAACCCATCTCTTCTGCTGTTTTCTTCCATCTCTTAAATTCTGTGGGTGAATAAAATTTCTCAACCTTTAAATGTCTTTTTGTTGGCTGTAAATATTGACCAAAAGTCACGATATCACAATTGATGGATCTTAAATCTTCAAGAGTTTTAGTAATATCCTTGAAACTTTCTCCAAGCCCCAACATCAAAGACGTTTTGGTATAGCGATCAGGGGACAGCTCTTTAACAATACTTAAAACATTTAAAGTCTGCCAGTAACCTGCACGTGGATCTCGGACCTGATCAGTTAACCACTCCACAGTTTCTACATTTTGAGCAAAGACATCCGGTCTTGCAGAGGTCAATCTTGCGATGCTATGGCGGTTACACTTAAAATCAGGAGTTAAAACTTCAATAATAATATCTGGGTTATATTTTCGAAGCGTCTCTACTGTACGGGCAAAATGTTCAGCTCCTCCATCTGGGAGGTCATCACGATCCACACTTGTTAAAACAACGTACTCTAATCCCATCTGAGAAATAGCAGCCCCCACTCTTTCGGGCTCTTCAGAATTCAGCCTCCCCTTTGGATTCCCCGTTTGAACAGCACAAAATCGACATCCACGCGTACACACATCTCCCATAAGCATAAACGTGGCCGTTCCCCCACTCCAGCATTCCGCTAAATTAGGACAACGCGCTTCTTGACACACAGTAGCCAGTTGCAGTTGCTCTGCCATATCCTTAATTTTCAAATATTTCTTGCCACCGGGGGCTTTGACTTTAAGCCAGTGGGGTTTTTCCATCGTCTTCTTCCTCATCATCTTCCTGCTATTATGACACTCCCTATTCTTATCAAATAGAAAAAATATCACCTTATCAAGAAGATATAATCCATTACTGGGTCATATATTATTTAGCCCTCTGAAGATACAAAAAAAGACCTCAGAGAAAAGAGAGGTCTTTTTTTGTCCTGACTAAAAAATTACTTTTGAAGATGACGATCAATAATCTTTTCAAAGTGGGCAAAAGGAAAAGCCCCTCTGACAGAAACACCATTAACTAAAAACCCAGGAGTTCCTCCAAAACCAAATTGAGCGGCCTCAGTCCTATCCGCATCAATAGTCTTTTTGACCTTATCCGAGTTTAAGTTTTTCTTTACTCGGGAGAGATTTGCCCCTGCTTTCTTAGCCATCGCATTTAAAAACTTTTCTTTCTCTGACCTTACCCGACGTTGTTCAGCAAAAATAAGGTCATGAAATTTCTTTGCCTTATTTATATCTTGCATAGCAATAGCTTCGTAATACTGAGCGGCCAATTGAGATTCTGGACCTAGAACCGGTAGGTGCTTGTACAATACTCGTACCTTATCACCATACTTTTTCACAACCTGCTCCATGGTATCAGCTCCCCTTTTACAAAATGAACATAGGAAGTCAGCATATTCAACAATAGTAACGGCTGCATCAGCCTTTCCCCATGCTCTTTTGTCATCAACGACTGGCTTTTTAGGATTGTTAAATTCATCCTCAAGAGTCTGGGCCTCCTGCGCTTGATTTTTCTTCAACTCCTCTTTACGAGCTTCCCCCGCAGCCTTCTGAAAGGCTTCCATAAATTTCAATGGATGTTTTTCAATCATGTTTAAAACAATATCTGGATTTTCTTCTAGAGTCTTTTTCAACTGCCCTTTAGCAGTACAACCCAAGTTAAAAATCAGAGCCGATAAAAAAATGATTTTTAATTTCACATTACCCTCCAAATTAAATGTTGCTTTAGTTCTCTATCATAAAGGACTTGCAAAGGTCTTAGCAAGACATTCACTCTAACACTTATCGTCACATTCTAATTTATAATAAGTAAAGAGAGGAGATTTTAAGACATACGTCTTAAAATGGTACATTTTTCTTTAAAACTCTGCAAAAAGAAGGATGTAATCCCCTCTTAAAAAGGAGAGTTAAGTGCAAATTCCTTTTCACAAACCTCATTTAACAGGTAAAGAACTTGGTTTTATAGAGGAAGCTATAGGCAGCAATAATCTTCAGGGGAACCAAAAATTTTCACAAAGATGTTGCCGATTGATTGAAGAACAACTCTGTGCAAAGAAAGTTTTTCTCACGCCCTCAGGAACTTCTGCCCTGGAAATGGCCGCCGATATCTTTGATATTGGCCCCGGAGATGAAGTGATTATGCCTTCATATACCTTTGTCTCTACCGCTAGTGCGTTCATTACACGAGGGGCCACTCCCGTATTTTGTGATATTGATCCCAGTACTTTAAATATGAACCCTCATTTACATGATATTCCTATTACTGAAAAAACGAAAGCCATTGTGGTTGTTCATTACGCTGGAATTTCTGTAGATATGGATCCCCTTAAGAAAAAGATCGATGAAATAAACAAAGCTAGAAAAGCCAATAAAAAACTATTTCTAATAGAAGATGCAGCTCAGGCCTACTTAAGCAAATACAAGGATCAATACTGTGGAACTATAGGAGATGTGGGCGTTGTAAGTTTTCATTCCACAAAAAATATTCAATCCGGTGAAGGGGGATGTCTCGTTTTTGGAGAAGATGAGACATTCATTGAAAAAGCTGAAATTGTTCAAGAAAAAGGCACTGACAGAACACAAATGATAGAGGGAAAAGTAGATAAATACACTTGGCATCACCGTGGCTCTTCACATCTTATGAATGAAATCACAGCCGCCTTTTTGTATGCCCAACTGTTAGAAGCAAAGAATATAACAGAAAGAAGAGTCCATCTTTGGCATAAATATAAAGAGAGCTTCAGTCAGTTTATGAATCCTAACGGCTATATTCATGATATACATATTCCTGAAAAAATGACTCCTAATGGACATATCTATTGTATTAAATTTTTAGACTCCGGCTTTCGGAATCAATTTCAGAATACAATGAAGGGACATGGGATTGAAACACAGGAACATTTTGTTCCCTTACACCTCTCTCCCTTTGGAAAAAGACAGGGTAAAGTGCCTCAACCCTTATCTCATACAGAGGCCTTAAAAGATGCAGTTGTTCGATTACCCTTGCGCTCTACTTTGACGGATCAAGAAATGAATAAAATTTTAGAAATCTTAAATAACTTTTTCCACAATCATGGGTGGAATAAATAAAAATCTAGGAGAGATTGTGAGTAAAGACATTATTATTTTTGGCAATGGAAAATACGCCGAAGTCTCATGCTTTCATTTTCAAAATGATTCTCGTTTTAAAGTCAAAGCCTTCACAGTTGATAAAGAATATATAACTCAAGATAGTTTAATGGGGCTCCCTGTGATTCCATTTAATGATATTGCAAACAAATATCCACCAAAAAACTACAATTGCTTTATTGCTATCGGATGGGTCAAAAATAAACGAGTAAGAAAGGAGAAATATATCGAAATAAAAAATAAAGGATATAATTTTGCCTCCTATGTTAGCCCTCAAGCTACTATTTTTGATACAACCACTATAGGTGAGGGCAGTTTTATTTTTGAAAACAGTATAATAGAACCTTTTACCAAAATTGGTAACAACGTTACAATTTGGAGTGGTAGCTATTTAGGTCATCACTCAAAAATTGAAAATCATTGTTTTGTTGCTCCACAAGCAACTATTTGTGGAGCAGTCAATATAGGAGAGGGTAGCTTTATTGGAGCAAATGCGACTTTAAGAGATCATATCACTATAGGTAAAAGAAATATCATTGGAGCGGGTTCCTTAATATTAAAAGATACAAAAGATGATGAAACTTATCCTTCTTCAGCGACAAACCCTCAATAAAAGACAACCTTCATCAATTTGAAACTCATTTTGTCCAGATTTTAAAACTTTAGTGAGTACATAGGCGTGAGAAACACTTTCTGAGTCTGTTTTCTTAGCGAAACTAACCAATTCCCCCACTCTTGCACCATTACACATAATGGGGCAGGGCAGCTTTGGTTTTTGAATATTTCTAGAATAAAGAACAACCAATTTCCTAGGACTCTGTCCCCGATTTAGAGTTTTCTCAATAACTTCTTGTCCCGGGTAACAACCTTTGTCTCTAGAGTAGTAGGTCTCACTTTGCATCTCGAAGAGAAAGTGATTTTCTCCGATCTCTTCCGGATCAAGTGGCAATCCCCCCTCAATACGCATCCAAGGCTTTAGCTTTTCGATTTTATAATCGCAGAAAAGATCTTCTATATTTTCTTTTTCTGACTCTATATAGATGCCTTTCATCCTATTTTCCCATAGAGGAGCTATCATAGAATTTTCAATATTGATATCAAACGCCGCTGGAGATCGCATTTCGTGTATATGTACTTTCTCAACAACTTGCCACTTTACATCCTCACCAAAGCAATAAGATTTCAAATGTGTCTTGAGTTTTGCGATCTGTTTTTCACGAATATAGAGTCTCCACCCTCTTTTTATCTTTCGACCAGAAAAAAGCAGAAGCACTTTACCTTTGGGACTTAAGAAAGCCCCATGGGCTGTTTTTTCACCTATAATCTTTTGAGAGCACAGACGATTCAAAAAATCATCACAATCCTCTCCGAGCAGATCCACAACTTTTAAATCTTCTCTAGCCTGTAAGAAAATAGTTTTCATATATAAGAACTATCTAACGCTTAACAAATTGATTTAAAATCCCTGGAGCATATCGACTTAGAAGATGGGCCAAAACACCATCCGTAGTGGGTAGAATTATAGTTTTTTTCTGCATGACAGCTTTCAGTGTAGCTTTAGCAACAACATCTGCATTCACAGGTTGAGCTTTTTCTTCTACTGCTAAAATCTCTGGAGGCTTATGTTCATTCTCTTTTTTCAATCCCGGTGTATTTGTATTCGGGGGACAGAGGACAGATACTCTGATTCCATAGGGCTTTAATTCTCGCCCAAGGGCTTCACTAAACCCGTTTACAGCATATTTACTGGCACAATACCCTGTATACCCAAAGAGCCCAATAAAACCAGCCATGGAAGAAGTATTAATAATATGCCCACTTTTTGCCTCTATCAAATAAGGAGTTAGTGATTTACAGACGTTAACAATTCCAAAATAATTCACATCCATCATTTTTTTAAAATAACTCAGTTCCAAATCTTGAATATACCCTGGCATAGCAAAGCCAGCACAATTAAAAACATAATTTGGCGGACCCGATTGAGAGACTAAAGCTTCAAACCTTTGGTGAACTTGATAGTCATCTGTGACATCTAAGCTATGGGCTTCGATTTTTTGCTTTTCTCCAACTTGCAGGGCTTTGAGTTCAGAATGAGCTGCATCCAGCTTATTTTGATTTCTTGAAAAGATTGTAACATTTGCACCTAAGGAGATCAGTTCAGCAGCAAGAGCTTTTCCAATGCCCTCAGAGCCTCCTGTTATAAATACCAGTTTATTTTCAAACGTTTTTCTTAAACCCATCTTCAACTTATTCCTCTCACCTTTTTCAACAGTCCGTACGTACACAAATGGTTAAACCCTCTCCCGTCGGAACCATCATTCCCGTAAACCCTTCCGTTTGAGCACATAGAGTATTGAACTCCTTTATGTTTTCCACCTGTTTTTTTAAGTCTTCATCTTCAAATTCCCTATCTGTGATGTGCCCAAAGCCTAAAGTGTTATCTCCAACAATCAGTCCGCCAACTTTGATATTCTTCTGAGCCCAACGAAAATAGTTTGGATAATTATTTTTATCCGCATCCACAAAAACCATGTCAAAGGGGCCCTTGTTTTCAACAGAAGATAAAGTTTTTAATGCTTCTCCTTGAATAACCATAACTTTCTCTTCTAAACCGGCCAACTTAAAAACTTCCTCGGCCAGCTCTGCATGGCTCTTTTCTTTTTCAAAAGTATAGAGATGTCCATCATCAGGTAAGGCACGAGCGATATGAATTCCTGAATATCCCCCAAGAGTGCCAATTTCTACAACTGTCTTAGCATGATTCATCTTTGCTAACACATGTAAAAGATGACCATCATAGGGACTTAGCTCTATAGGGGGGAGGTTTTTTTTCCTAGCCAATTCAAGAATTTTTTCAAAAAAAGGATCTTTCTTTAAAAAAACAGATTCTAAATACTGATTTAACTCTTTACTATTTTCTGCTGCATACTTTTTCATACTATCACCTTTGTTTATAATACATTTATACCTTTTTCAATCGACTACCAACCTAAGACATAGCCAAAAATAAGTGGGGCCACAATGGTAGCGTCAGATTCAATAATAAATTTGGGGGTATTCACGTCTAACTTACCCCATGTGATTTTCTCATTGGGCACGGCTCCAGAATAAGATCCATAGCTTGTTGTCGAATCACTAATCTGACAAAAATAACTCCACAATTTTACATTTTTTACCTTTAAATCTTGTTCTAACATGGGAACAACACAAATGGGGAAATCACCAGCAATCCCTCCTCCAATTTGAAAAAAGCCTATATCTTTCTTTGCACTCACATCTTGGTACCATTTTGCCAGAGAGGTCATATACTCGACACCCGTACGTAGGGTATGGGGGTTATTTACTTTTCCATTTAAAACTTCTGCTGCAAACATATTTCCCAGAGTCGAATCCTCCCACCCAGGAACAAAGAGGGGGAGGTTTTTTTGTGCAGCAGCCAGAAGCCAAGAGTTTTTTGGATCAATTTGATATTCATTACTCAAACGATCAGAGAGTAAAATTTGATAAAGTACTTCATGTGGAAAGAAATGTTTTTTGCTTTCATCAGCCGCACACCAAATTTCTATACAATGACGTTCTATTTTTCTCATTGCCTCTTCTTCTGGAATACACGTATCTGTTACTCTATTGAGTTTTTCTTCTAAGAGTTTCTGTTCATCTTTTGGAGTGAGGTCCCTATAGTGAGGAATTCTACGATAATGATCATGAGCTACTAGATTAAAAATATCTTCTTCAAGATTAGCTCCCGTACAGCAAATAGCATGAACCTTTTCTTGGCGAATCATTTCAGCTAAAGAAAGACCCAGTTCCGCTGTACTCATAGCTCCCGCCAGAGTCAGAAACATCTCTCCTCCCCCATGGAGATGATCCCGATAACCGATAGCAGCATCTTTTAATGCAGCACTATTAAAATGACGGTAATGCTGATCAATAAACTTTGAAACTGGCCCCATTTCTAATACCCTTCCATAACTTTCTATTTTCTACTAATAGAAAATACAACTCCTGACAAGGTAACAAAGCCATCTTTTATAAAAAATTATAGACGTTCAAGTTCTAAGAGCCATTTTTTCTTTTTCAATCCCGAACCAAAACCCACAAGATCACCATTTTTTCCTATAACTCGATGGCATGGAATTACTAGAGGAAGGGGGTTTTTGTTATTTGCCATCCCCACAGCACGAGCCGCTTGTGGAGACTTTACTTTGACAGCAATATCTTGATAACTTGCCGTTTTCCCATAGGGAATAGCTTGAAGGGCCCTCCAAACTTTTCTTTGAAAAGGTGTTCCCTCAGGCGCAATAGGAAAAGAAAAAGCCTTTCGCTTTCCACAAAAGTATTCATTGAGTTCCTTTGTGGCTTTGCTTAAAGCATGAGTTTTAGGAAGTCGGATTAATTTTTTCTTTTCTCGAGTCCATGTGATTTCTTTAACACATTTTTGATTCCCTATTAACTTTAGGTTTCCCGTTGGAGAACTTATGATTGTAATATCCATAATAAACCTCTTATATCTTTCGCCACTCTCTCAATGAAGGATTTATCATCCTTAATACCCATGTGCTTTAGTGACCAACATAAACATTCTTATTTTAAATATTCAATTTATAAAATAACTGAACATCGCACCACACAATCTGTGAATTTCTCATACCTCAAACGTTTAATTTATAAAATGCTCTAATAACTTCCAGCCCCCAACGCACACCAAAGCCTGTCACTTCTGTTTTAACAAGTCCCAGTCCTCCGCTATGAGATTCTGAAGACAGATCCATATGGAGCCAGGGAATTTCCTCACCGACAAATTGCCTTAAGAAAGTGGCTGCCAGAATATGATCTATTCCGCGCTGTGGACTACACTGTAGAGTATCGGCAACTTCAGATTTTAATCTTTCTTTAAAATCTCCTCCTGTGGGAAAACCCCACACACGCTCTCCGCTTGATTGCCCGCATTCATAACCCAATCTGAGATATTTTTCATAATTAGAAAAAATTGCGGATCGCTTTGTTCCTATACTATAGACAGCTCCTCCAGTTAGAGTTGCAAAATCTAGAATCAGTCCGGGACGACTTTTTTTAGTCAATGCCAGTGTATCGGCCAAAACCATCCGCCCTTCAGCATCCGTGTTAATGATCTCAATAGATGTACCATCAGAAGCCACAACAACTTCATTGGGATGGGAAGCCTCTTCTGAAATAAGATTTTCAACCAACCCCAAGTAGGCATGCACCTCAAGGGGAACCTTAAGAGCTTTAACAGTTTCAAAGAGAGCAAGGGCAACTGCAGAGCCTGTCATATCTCTATGCATAGTGAGCATATAGTTCTCAGTTTTGATATTGTATCCTCCAGAGTCAAAACACACACCCTTACCCACGAGAGCCACTTTTCCCTTAGAGCGTTGTGGTCTATACGAAAGATGCACAATCCCTGATTCTCTATTCTTACTTCCCTGTGCAACGGAGAGAAACGCCCCGGCCTTCCATGTTTTTAATTGCTTTTTACTCCAAAATTCCATTTTGTATTTTTTCTGTGTTGCTCTCTCTTTAACGAGATCTGTATAGAGTTTTGGTGTTAGAAAGTTTGAGGGTGTTGTTGCCAGTGTGCGCACAAGATTATTAGCACGACCCAATTCTAAACCCCTATGGATTATTTTTTTTACGGACGGCTTTGATAGACTCGTTGTTAGTGCGATGGTTTTCTTTTCATTTTGAGATATTTTTTTCTTAGACGCCTTTCCATATTTGGGACTTTCCCATTGAGAAATCTCACTAAAAGAAGCTATAGCTTCTACGAACTGCATTTGTAGTTTTCCATTAAGATCTTTGATATAGAGCCCCACATAATTTTCTGGAAATTTTATATTTTTACGTACCCATGTGTGAAGTTCATAGTTTTCAAGAGATTTTGAAAAAAATTGAAGATAGATAGATGTGCCATATTCTGTAGTTGCAGAAAGAGCTTTTGCAGGGAAAATACTGGGCGAAGGAAGCTCAGATTTTACCTTTTTGGAAGAAGTTTTAAAAACCTGCGATTTTTGAGCTTCCCTTTGTTGTTTTTTCGATTTCTCATGGAGCTGAACGATAGAATGAGAATTGAGATTTTTAAATAAAGAATGGGAGCCCCATGTTTTTATTCGACTATGAGGTAGGAGAACATAGAGATCTTTTGATTTTAAAGACTCAGCATTGAGTGTGTCGATTTGAATGTTTGATTGTTCTTTCATAGGTATGCATGTAAGACAAAAATACCACAAAGTCGAGAAAATAACAGTAGATTACAAAGAAAATCTAAATTTACCTTGCCGTACTTCTTCGATTTTAATATAGGTATAGTCAAAGGAGCTTCCCATGCCAAAATCTAAAGTTACAATTGAGTGGTTTGATTCCATTCATGGAATTGGTTGTGGGACAGATTCAACTGGCAGAAGAATTTCTTTGAACGCTCGAGATATTATTCCGGATGATCGATTTCTTACTCTAAAACGACTTGAGACTATACTCTGCAATATTCGCAAAAACAAACACGGATATTTTGCAGAAAATATTAAAAGAAGTAGGAGTAAACCCAGAGAGCTTGAAAGAGATACTTTTTTATCTGAAAAACAAATCAAAATTTAATTCAGATTTAAAGAACAAACTCCTTTGAATAATAAGAACATATTCAGAAATTCTAAATTTATCCGAGACTGTAAAAAATAATATTGCTTTTAATAACACCCTGTTGCTGGCTGTAACCCTTTTGATTTTTGCTTTCCATTTCTTCTCAGAACACGCTCTCTTACAGATTTTGGAAGTTTTAAAAGCCTTGCCTTCAATCCTCTCTTGCGAAAGGCATTGTCTACAAGTTTTTGAGCTGCTCCCCCTTCCTGTATATACTGACGTACACCTCTATACTCATTATCCCTTGCTTTTAAATCAACACGTCGCTCATTTAAAAAAATCTCGACATTTTCTAAATTCAATGAGAATTGATCTAACATTTTAAGCAAAGGCGTACGCCCTAAATGATCTCTTGGATTAAGATCGCTTAGAACTGCAAAAAAAGCCTCAATCACTCTGGGATCTTTTGCAGATACCGCAGCTACGTGTAGAGGTGCTTCTAACCATCTATTTCTAATATCAAATTTAACCTCTTCATTTTGAAAGAATAAGTTTAACACTTCTAATGCGTCGACTTTCAACCTAGCAGCCTTGTGCAATGCTGCTTCTTTCAATTCATCTTGTGCATTCTTATCAACACGTGGATCATTCACAAATGCTCTTATAATTTCTAAATTTATCGATTTTTTTGTAAACTCATGAGAATGTCTTTCTATAGCATAGATCAGGCCTGTGCGCTCCCTTGCATCTGTAGCATTAGGCTTAATTTCTTCATTAGCCAGAAGTTTTTTAACCTCTTCTACATCTCCTGCATCTATCGCTGTTTTAAACTTTTCAAAATCACTCACTTTACCTTGATTACCCTGATGACTTTGAGCCGGTAACGCCTGAGCCTGTATTGTAAGAGGAACAAATAAGATAATAGCAAATAAAGATATAACTGTTTTTAACAATTTCATTAAAGACCCCACCAAATAAACACCCTGCAAAGAACCATGATTTTTTGCTCTGCCCCTGCAACTACAGAACCACATCCCTTTCTTCTCATTTAAAAAAGCAACAAGTGTTCCAATTTCAAAAGCATTTTAATCCCTTAGCCCTCTGGCGATTTTTACCGCTCAAAGAGGAATAAAGAGCCAGAGAACAAAAACAGGAAATGCTGAGAATCCTTATAACCTATTGATTTTTCAATGAAATTTCTTTTTTAGAAGCAAGGGGCTCAAATTGAAAAATAACAGCCTAAGATGATATAGAAAAAGGGCTCAAAATGACTTCAAAGAATAAGAGACAAAATATTAGACATTAGATTTATTTTTATACACAAAATAGCAGATTATAAATGCTTGCTAAAAAGAGCGATTAGCTTTCTTTCTCATTTAACTTTAAAGCTCTCAGTAGTCCTCGCAAAACCAAATGAGGTTCAATTTTAGTAAAAAGATTTTCTTCTTCATAAAGACTTGCAAACCCTCCTGTTCCAATCACCACAACCTCCTCACCTGGAAAAACCTCAAGTTTTAAACTCTCAATAATTCCTCTTATCATTTTTAAATTTCCAAAATAGAGCCCCGACTGAATACTCTCGACTGTCGATTTACCCAAAACAACACTTGGTTTTTTAATCTCTACACGTGGTAACTTTGCCGTCTTCTCCACTAGCGATTCCATACTCACTCTCAATCCAGGAGTAATAACCCCCCCCAAATAACTTTTTGATTTCTTAATAGCACAAAACGTAATAGCAGTCCCAAAATCAACTATGACAATATTGCTATTCGGATAAAGCTCAGTTGCCGCAATGGCATTGGCTATACGATCCGCCCCCACCTCAATAGGATTACGATACTGAATCTTTAATCCTGTTTTGGCACCAGGTTGTAATATAAATGGATTCACATGAAAATATTTTCTAAAACAATTCCTTAAGGAGTGTACAAGTTCAGGAACCACAGAACAAATTGATATTTTTTTAATCGTATCCGGATTGACTTTATTTTCTCTCAGAACACCCCTCAGAAAAAGGCCCATCTCATCAGAGGAAATACCAGCCCTAGAAGCTTTACGAAAACTCAATTTCAATCGCTCATCAGAGTCATACAATCCCATATAAATTTGCGAATTACCGACATCCAAACACAAGATCATACATGCTCCCTAATTAAAGACTCTATATTCACAGCTAAATCTCTTTTTGTATCACCTTTGGATATCAATTTATAATGAGAATCATAGATACATGTTTTATGCTGATCCTCTGTCAGTTCAGAGAGATTATTGTACACAACATAGTCTATAGGTGCGGTGGAAAATAATTTTTTAATAGATTCCATGACTTCCTCTTCACTATCAGGAGAGTTAAGAAGTTTAAAACCAATAATCAGCACCTGCTTATTCTTAGAATATTCTCGCAATTGAGAAATCAATTTTTTATTTGGATGCAGTACCAATTCAACAGGATGTTCCGATGATATTTTTGAGGAGTTTTTCAACTCTCCCTGAGATGAGATAGACTTTACACGAAAATCACTCACCGCTGCTAAATGAATAACGACCTTATATTCCTTTGTCGAAAGGTATTTTTGCAAAAGTTTATCAAGATCTTTTGTGTATCTATATCTTTCTGTTGAATAAGAATTGGCAACCAACACATTTTTATGAGCCAGTACTGTCACAGAATAACCAGAGCGTGTTAAAACATCTGCTAAGTAGGTACCTGTTCTTCCAGAACTAAAGTTCCCGATACTTCTTACAGCATCAATCGGTTCTTCAACACCACCAGTTGTGATCAAAATATTCTTCATTTAAAAATTCCTCAGTTTTGCTCAAAAGATTTTAGTAACAACTTAATTTATACCTTTGTTTGCAAACTTATTATCCCTTATTAAGAAACACCAAAATGTTGACATATCGTTTGTACTATTTTTTCAGTATTTAAAAGTCGCCCCTCACCAACTTCTCCACAGGCTAAAGCACCAGAGTCTGTGTTAAAAACTTTTGCCCCCCAAGATTGTAATTTCTGAAGAGACTGCTGTGTGGCTGGATGTTCCAACATCTGAGTGTTCATGGCAGGAAAAATCCAGTAGGGCTTATGGAAATTATTGGATAAAAAAAGCGCACCGACAAGATCGTCACACAACCCTGTTGAAAGACGGTTTAATGTGTGTGCCGTCGCAGGACAAAGAACATGCAGTTCATATTCTCTTGCTAAAGAAACATGACTCATCATCTGTCCCTTCGTAAAATTATCTGTTAAACAAGGTTTTCCCGTTAAACCCTCCAAAGTGGCTTCCCCTATAAATTTTAAAGCCGACGGCGTACAAACCGTCTGCACATTAAAATCCAGCTTCATCAAACAAGAAATAATATCGGCTGCCTTATAACAAGCTATAGATCCAGAGAGTTGAAATAATATTTTTTTTTCTGATTTAGACACTAACCTCTTTCCTTTCGTTTGATATATTTAGAGAGAACTTTTTTAAATATCAACATTATCAATTAACCTAACATTATCTAACTTGATGGAACCTAATCGTCGGCCACCAAATGTTTCCACATAATCCACTTCAAAACCCAAATTTTCTAATTCTTTTTTAGCTCCTTTATCCGTTAAAGATTTTGCAAGAATTTTATAAAACTCCGAGGCCCTCTTCTGATCTTCCAAATTCAATAACCGATTACGCGAACTTATAGCAAGACCATCTTTTTCACGAACAGTGGGGCATGCTATAATCTCAATGGGCAAGAATAAGGCCTTCACCATATCTCGCACCAAAACCAATTGTTGATAATCTTTTTCACCAAAATAAGCCCGATAAGGTCTAACAATATGAAAAAGTTTTAAAACAACTGTTAATACACCTTCAAAATGTCCTGGCCTGTATGCTCCACAATACTTTTTACTTAACGAAGATTCCATCACCTTATATCTATAGTTATCTGCATATATTTCATCGGATTTAGGAAGAAAAGCGTAATCTACACCTTGATTCCTTAAACATTCCAAATCCTTTTTGATATCTGAGGGATAAGAACTTAAATCTTTGGGATTATCAAATTGAGTAGGATTTAAAAATACACTTACAATCACTGTCGAACATTCTGACTGAGCCCTTTTGATTAAAGACACATGTCCTTCATGTATCCCGCCCATTGTGGGAACATAACCCACATCTTTGTGGGATAGGGTTTTACGCACAACCATCATTTCTTTTACAGATTTTATAATCTTCACTCAATGTCCTCACTTTTCAAAATCTATATATATCCCGAACCCCTCACTTTTTTCACCTCTACACCCTAACTGAAAACAGCTCCTAAAGATCTCGCTGAGATATTTAGGGTTCTAAAATCTTATTTTTATGAATATCACCATCAAGTTTGCCTTTTAGATTCTCTATTTTTCCCTGTTTCATATTATCTGTAGCAATATAACTCTCTTCCAAACTCGGAAAGTTGCCTTTTTGAATATCTTGAACATACTTATTAACAGCTTCTAAAATGGCAGTTTCCATATCTTCGTACTTTCTCAAAAACTTGGGAGAAAAATTGGAATTTGCACCCAACAGATCTTGCAGAACGAGAACTTGTCCGTCGGTGTGTGCCCCAGCTCCTATGCCAATAGTTGGAATAGTTGTTTCCTCTGTTATCTTTTTTCCCACACTTTCGGGAACACACTCTAGAACAATGCTAAAGCACCCCAAGTCCTCAAGGGTTTTTGCCTGCCTGATGAGTTCTGCACTTTGAATTTGAGATTTCCCCTGAACCTTATGACCTCCCAAAGCATGAATAGACTGTGGCGTAAGACCGATATGCCCCATAACAGGAACTCCTGATTTCACAATATGCTCTATCGTTTTTTCATGCCCATCAACACCTTCGAGTTTAACAGCGTGTGCACCACTGACCATTAAGTCATGAACAGCATCCATTCCAGCGGGAATGCCTTTTCGAAAACTTAAGAAAGGAAGATCTGAAACAATAAACTTCTTACTTGCACCACGAGCCACAGCTTCTGTGTGTCGGGACATCATTTCTACTGTCGCAGGAAGTGTTGTAGAATAGCCATAAACAACCATGGCCAGGCTATCTCCCACTAACAAAACTTCAATATCCGTTTGATCTAAAATTCGAGCACTCCAATAATCATAGCAGGTCACCATAGAAATCTTTTCTTTGCTCTTCTTTTTTTCAATAATATCAAAGACGGTCATTTCACACATCCTTGCAATTTGTATTACGAAAGACACTCATCTTGCATTTCTTCGTAAACAGTTTTGTCATAACTTTTGACAAAAGCTCTATATAAATCCTCTGTATTTTTATCGGACAAAGCTTCCAAGTTTTTTCTTATTGTGTTTATATCTCGCCTTTCAAGTGGGCCCGTAAGTGCATTTTTCTCATTATCTATAAGGTTAGAAAAAACTTTTTTCAGATAGGGGTAACAGGCAGAGCGAGGAAGCCCAATATTACCTAACCCCGCAAAAAACTCTTTCCATAACAATTGAGAAAAATTTCCTGCCAAAACACAAAGGGCATGATAGTAAGCCTTGTCTTGAGGCTTTATGACAAAATGAGGGTTAGACAATTGAGGAAAGGCTTTTTCAAAATTTATTCCACCACTTTCACAAACAAAGGGAATAGAACTATATGTCTCTAAATCATAAAGTTCATTAGAAAACGTCATTAAAGGATGCATTCCGGTTGCTAAATCGGAACAAACAGAGCCTGAAAAGTGAATAGTGGGTTTATCTTGGAGAAAGGTGTTTTTTCGTAAAAATGATTCAATGGCATCATCTGAAATAAGAATCAATAGATGAGTACAGTTTTCATAAACTTCTTTTAGAGAGATCTCTTTACACTGCCGTGTCCATAGACAGTAATCTATGTTAAGATAGTTAAAATAACGTTGTATATGTTTGGAAACTTTACCGTTACCGATAAGTCCATAGCGGTGGCTTATTTCCAAAGGTACCTGTCCCATAGATCAAGTCCTTATTATTTTCATTCACTATAAAAAGTTACTTTCATCAAATCATAACTTTTAAACAGTTTATATTATTTTTTCACCAGTTACAGTCCATATTTTCAGATCTGCACTAACATTTTATATTCTTCATTTTACTATACAACAAATAGTAAACCAAGATCCCTCTTTAACTATAGAGAAATTTTTAGACGGATCACATGCTCCATTCATTAGTCCTGCCAAAGTGTCTGCTCTCTCTCTTTGATTCTCATAACCCCTATGTACCGATTCACAATGAAAAGAACCTGAACTTGCCGGTTGTCTTTTCTCAGCTCTCTCAGAGTTCTTTTTATTAGCCTCTACTGAAAAAGAAAAAAGTAAAGTTAAACAAAAAATAAATAAACTCATTCTCATAACTGGCTCCTATTAAATACATTTTTTAACTTCACACAATTATAATACTTCGAACAAAAAAGTCTATTTTTTTCAAAAAACGAAACTTTGACGCTCTCTGTATTCCAATCTATCTCTTTTCAAAAATCAATATAAAAGAGCCGAGAGCATTACTCAACAGGCACATAATAAAGAAGGTTCTAAGACATTTCCATCTAACAACATTCAGAAGGGGGATCACCATATATATGACGCTCTCGGCTATCTCTCAGAGTCTTTGTTGTCAATCCCAAAAACACATGAAAAGACAACATATAAAAATGAATTAAACAATTCTCTCAAAAGATCATGAGAAAAAATTAGGTTCATGACACTTTAAGTTGACTTTAAGAGGAGTTAACTTACTGTGATTATTGTGAAAAACAGGTATTATGTACGTTCAAGGATTTCAGAGGCTAAATTTAGGGAGATTATTAAGCTATTTGCCGGAGATTTAACAGCTGAGCAGATAGCTTTGTTTTCAGGTGTAAGCAGAAATTGTGTAAATAGAGTTTTAAAACAAGTAAGAATTAGGATAGCTGAGTTTTGTGAAGGTGAAAGTTTTTTTGATTCTGGGGAAATAGAACTAGATGAGAGTTATTTTGGAGCAAGAAGAGTTCGTGGCAGAAGAGGTAGAGGAGCCAGTGGTAAAACGATAGTCTTTGGTCTTAAGAAAAGAGACGGTAAGGTTTATACCCAAGTGATTAGAAATTGCTCTAGAAGTGAGATATTACCTCTTATAAGCACAAAGATAGCTAAAGACTCGGTTTTGTTTACAGATGGTTTTAAAACGTATGATGGGCTTGTAGACATGGGTTATAAGAAACATTACAGAGTTCATCATGGAAACAATGAGTTTTCAAAGAAGCAAGGAAATGTGAGAAACCATATTAACGGGATAGAGAACTTTTGGGGATTAGCTAAGGTAAGGCTATCTAAATTCCGCGGCATGAGTAAGAGTACTTTTTATTTGCATTTAAAAGAGTGTGAGTTTAGATTTAATTATAGAAAAGATAACTTGTATAGGTTGATGTTAAAATTAGTACGAAATAAACCGCTTAAAGTGTCATGAACCAAAAATTATGAAATGGATTTGGGCACTTTTTATTATCATTGTTGGTATAGGGTACTGGGGGATTTTCTCAACAGGTATTAAGCCTAAATCCATAAGAGTCATCAGACCCTCTTTCTTTAAAGACTATAAAGAATTAACAGGTGTTATAAACAAACAACTCTATGCCCGATTGGCCGTACAAGATATCATCATTTTGGGAATAGAAGATACAAGCACAATACATTTGGCACTAGAACTTGTTAATGAATTTCAAAATATCAATAAAAGAACCCTTTGGACAAACTTTTCATTTCACAAACCACTCGCCATCCACTCTATAGATTATACATCTCCACAACCTATGGAAAAGAATGAAAAAAGAATTTATATTGTGCCCATTCAAAAATCTTTGAGCTTCTTAGACAAAGCCTCTTGGTTACCTGAAATACAACACAAAAAGAAACCTCGTGTTTTAAGCCTGGCCATTTTAAAAGTGAGAAAAGAAGCTCCATTCTTATATGGACCTTGCACAGAGAATACATTTAGGGGACCAAGGCGTTTAACCTGCCTTACTGAAAAACAGCAAAAAAGATTACAAAAAAAACCTGAAAAATACCTCGCACCTAAAGGAAAATTCACTATTACGATGGATCAGGAAAGCGCAGAGGACTACATCTTATATCTTTTTTAATCTTTACTTTTTCTTTTCTAAGCGCAGAGCGTATCGTGAAAAAACGAAGAACAAGATTTTTTAGTTATTGTAAAGGGAAGTTTTCTCAAGGTTTTCAACTGTCCGCAATATTTTTCTTGTCCAATATAACCTCGTGGGGCATTCGGCTCTTATAACCTCTCAAATAAGATCGTGGCGAGAGGGCTAAAAGATCTGCCAATCTTGGCATATACACACAGGCATATCTTTCTACCTGATTGGCAAAATAACTCTCTTCATTCCCAATTCGCATCACCTCACCCCAATAGGGATTAAAGAATGATTGATGTTCTTTGATTAAATCGCTCAACTTTTTATCAATAACCGAAAGTTTTTCCTGAACTTTATCAAACTCCTTGCGATCCAAATCTTCACCCGTTTCTTTGTGCGCAGACAACATTTGAGTGACACGTTCTTCAAGGGGTTCCTTTTCTGCCATTAAAGAACTTATTTTACGATCAACATGAATGGATTTTTCCAAAGATGAAATTTCATCCCCTAGCTCCTCAAGAACCAGTGCTGTTCTCCAGTTACAATCTTTTTTTAAACGAAGAATGTCACCATAGATGTGGTCACCCACATAGAGGATTTCTTCCCCCGTCACTCCTATGGAATCTGTAAACTGCATGGCATCACCACCATGATAAATTCCCTTTTTTACAGAACCCTCATGAAAAACCATTTGACCCGTTTGAGGATCTATTTTCATAAAGGACAATCGGTCCCAAAAAAACCGCGGTTTCTGTGCTCCCGTGATAACAACATCGAACAGATCCATCCAAGACTTATGATCTTTAAGGAAAGGATCAATAGAATATTCTAAAAGAGTTTTTGTGTATTCGTATAACGAGTTAGTAAGAATAAATATCTTTTTCCCATGTTTTTTAAAACGCTCCAAACCTTCAACAACTTCCTTATCTTTTAAAATATATTTATCCAGATTTTCCTTCACTTCATTTTTTATACTTCCATCTCTGTGAGCCTGATCCAAACAAGCAGCAATATCGTTAGCCACCTGTTCATATGAAGGGAGTTGATCTTTTAAATCACCATCTTTTAAATCAACAAGTGATGCAAAAAGTAGGGCATAGGATATGGAAAAATTTGTATCGACACTAAAATACCTGGATTCCCTAATATCAATATATGTACTTTTATAAAGTTTCTTTTGTTCGGAGTAATCAATTCTCTGAGTGCCATGAGAACTCTGCCTGATTCCAGCGTGACAATTGACCTTTAATAAATTGCCATTGATTTTATCTAAAACCAGTCCTCGAATGGTTTTGTTCATATCAAAAGGAGATTTTTCAACCACCTTGGGATAACCCTTCTGTGTTATTAATTTATTAACGACTATGTTGTGTGCAAGGGCCTCAAAATTATAAGAATTGTAGCGCACAAGAGTATGATCCATATCCAAACCAAGATACTCAATTTTTCTCAAGTTAATTGTACGGTTAATAAAAACATGATTTTTCATAAGCTTATTATATTAGAGTTAGCCCCAATCCACTATCTTTATTTACCTTTCATCTCATTCTGTGACCAAGAAACCCCTTTAAAGAGTCAAATTTTAAATAGGGATTCGTCTTTTTTTGCTGTTCTAGAGAATCTGTCTTTTGGGGACCATAATCATGCCCTGGCAGTACAATAGTATCACTTGATAAATTATTGACTAATTGAGAAAGGGTTTCATACATTGTCTCAGGGTCTCCCCCCAGAAGATCACAACGTCCACAACCATTTATAAAAAGCGTATCCCCAGTGACCAGCCAATGATTAAAAAGATAAGAAGCAGAACCCTTTGTATGCCCAGGTGTATGAAGTATTTTTATACTCTCTCTCCCAACGTTTAAAGTATCTCCTGCACTGACACGTTTTAAGTTTTCACAGGACCAATTATAAAAATCTATCTCTTTATCCAACATATACACAGGAACATCATGTTCTTTTAAAAGATCTTCTATTCCATTAACATGATCGAAATGATGATGTGTACAAAGAATACCACTAATCTTTTTTCCCTGCTCCTGTGCAAGTTTTGATATCTGAGGGGATTCCCAACCTGGGTCTACAACAAGAATATCCTCATGATCTTTGGAACCTAAAAAATAAACAAAGTTCTGCATAGGGCCGACTTCAGTTTGAAAATAATAGTCACTCGACTTCATAAAGGCGACCCTACAATAAACCATTTAATGAATCAATAAACGATTTTATTTTTTGACATTTTTTCGAGTAGAGTTATAGTCATTCCATTCGAAGGAGAAAAAGTATGGATAACCCTATAGAATTAGATGGAATAGATTTTGTTGAGTATGTAAGCCCGCATCCTGAAAAAGTAGAAACACTTTTTTATCACCTGGGATTTAACAAAATTGGCACTCACAAAACAAAAGATATTCATCTTTTTCACCAAGGAGATATTTATTTTATCTTAAATAGCGAACCCAATAGCTTTGCGAAAAATTTTGCAAAAGCTCACGGGCCAAGTATCTGCTCTGTGGGTTTTCGAGTTCAAAATGCGAACCATGCTTTTGAAGAGACCGTAAAACGCGGAGCTAAACCCTATAAAGGAGAAACGAAATATCCTGCAATATATGGCATTGGAGATTCCTTAATTTATTTCATAGAAAAATATGGAGAAAAAACAATTTTTCAAGATGATTTTAATGTACTCAAAGATTCGCAATCCAAAACAGACTTTCTTGTCGTAGATCACTTAACTAATAATGTACCCGCAGGACAAATGCAGAAGTGGTGTGATTTTTATGAAAAATTATTTAATTTTAGAGAAGTCCGTTATTTTGAAATCAAAGGGGAAAAAACAGGTCTTATTTCTAAAGTGATGCAATCACCGGACAACAAAATTATTATCCCCATCAATGAGCCCACCGATGAAAAATCACAAATTCAAGAGTACATTGATGAATACAACGGATCTGGAATACAACACTTAGCTCTATTAACCAATGACATCTGTCACTCTGTGAGTGCTGTGCGTGAAAACAAGATTCAGTTCTTAGATGTTCCTGATACGTATTATGAAACACTTCCACAAAGAGTCCCTCAATTAACTGAAGATTTAAAAACACTTCAAGATCTACGCATACTCGCAGACGGAGATGAAAAGGGATATCTTTTGCAAATTTTTACTCAAAATGTGATTGGCCCTATCTTTTTTGAAATCATTCAAAGAAAAAACAATGATGGTTTTGGCGAAGGTAATTTCCAAGCTCTTTTTGATGCTATAGAGAGAGATCAAAAACGCAGAGGCGTCCTCTAGATGTAAAGAAAATAGAAGTCTTTTTGAATAAAACTGTACTGTAAACCAGCCTTAAGAAAGTCCTGTCATAAAATCATAATAATACATAAGTCCTATTCCTCTTTTCCAAAAGAAAGATTCTTTTGTGTATTTGCTTAAAGGATGTAAGCTCTAAAAATATTTCCTGAATATTGAGGTTCTATATATTGTAGAGCTTAAACTATGAGAGGTTTTATGAAATTATTTGGCTCCTTTTTATTTTTAATGGCTTTACTTTGTATTTTTCCTTTGAATGCGTATGCATCACCAACTCAAAAAGAGCTAGACGCAAAACTGCTTGAAGCAGCAGAAAATGGTACTCCGGAAATGATAGAAGAGCTGATTGCTTTGGGTGCCGATATGAATGCCACAAACAGCAAGGGGGAAACACCTCTAGATATTGCAGCCGGTAAACTTAAGCATATACAAATGCTTGCCTATTGGGGTGCAAGAGAGCATTGGGTGCGATATAATCAGGAGATAAAGCTATTAGATGCAAAATTGTTTGAGGCAACACGGACAAGTACTCCTGAAAAAATACAAGAGCTTTTGGATAGTGGAGCTAATATCCATGCAAAAGATCATGAGGGAAGGGAACCCATACATATGGCAGCATCTCTAGGCACTCCTGAAAAAATACAAAAACTTTATGATTTGGGTGCCGATTTGAACGTAACAGATAACAAGGGACGAACCCCATTGGATATGGCAAGTTTTGAAAATAGAAGTATCCTTATTAGGATGAGAGCACGTCACGGATCAGGGTGCTACTAATCATTACGTCACAGATTGGGCGAACAGTATTTCACGATATTTGGGTAAGGCCCACAAGTCATCTGAAATATAAGGCTCTATCATATCACAGGACTCTCTCAAAACTTGCTTTATAGGTATCGCTTTACTTAAAATAACTTCCATCTTTTCTTCATCTGTTTTTAAAGAATCAATATCTTCTATAACGTCCATCAAGTTTTCTAACTCTTTGAGGATCGTCATAAAAATGTCTTCAAATGTTTTTATCCTTTTTTTGTGGCTTGTTTTTAAAATTGAAGACTGTATCACCTGGTGAGTGTTCACGATATGAGTCAACTGTTCCTCCACAACAGGAACAACATAACTTGTTACAAGCTCCCTAAGAGTTGTAAGTTCAATCATCAAAATCTTTACATAACGTTCAGCAGAGACATTGTAGCGAGACTGGATTTCAGACAATGATAAAACTTTCTGACGAACTAAAAAATCAATGGCAGACTGATCTTTCATCACCAATAAGGCATCAACAGTGGTCTCCAGTATAGGTAACCCTCGTTTTTTAGCCTCCTCCTTCCATTCTTCAGAATAATTATTACCCTCAAAGCGAACAGCCTTAGATTCTATGATATATTCTTTAACCAAACTCAATACCGCTTCATCCCTACTTTTTGTCTTTATCATTTCAGTTAATTTATCTGATGCCTCTGAAAAAACATCAGAGACTGCCGCATTTAAAACAGTCATGGGCATAGATACATTCATGGAGGAGCCAACAGCTCTGTATTCAAATTTATTTCCCGTAAAGGCAAAAGGACTTGTGCGATTTCTGTCTGTGTTATCTTTAGAAATATTAGGAATTTCTGAAACACCTAACTCTATCATTTGTGTATCTACACTCTCTGCAACAGCTCCGGATTCAATAGCGTCAAATATTTTACTCAAAGTGGAGCCCAGAAAAACAGATATAATAGCTGGAGGGGCCTCATTAGCTCCCAAACGATGATCGTTACCTGCTGAGGCGACAGTAGCTCTTAAAAAACCCGCATGTCTTTTTACAGCCGCAAGTACGATAGACAACACAGCTAAAAATCGTAGATTTTGATGTGGCGTTTTTCCAGGTTCTAAAAGATTTTCTCCCTTATCGTTTCTTATACTCCAATTGCAGTGCTTGCCATTACCATTAATCGTCGCAAAAGGTTTTTCATGAAGAAGACAAAGTAAACCATGACGTTTCGCCACGCGCTTTAATGTCTCCATGGTTAATGTGTTGTGATCAGCTGAAATATTTACGTTTTCAAAAATAGGTGCCAATTCAAATTGAGATGGAGCAACTTCATTATGACGGGTTTTAATAGGAATACCTAACTTATAAAGCTCTTGTTCAAGGTCTTCCATAAAGGCATAAACACGTGGAGGTATAGAACCAAAGTAATGATCTTCTAATTGCTGACCCCTTTGAGAGGGAGCCCCTAAAACTGTCCTCCCCGTCATTAATAAATCTGGTCGTCCTGCTGCAAATTTCTTATCAATAAGAAAATACTCTTGTTCAGCACCTAAGGTTGCTGTGACAGATTTGATGTCAACATCTCCAATGAGTTTTAAAAACTGACTGGCTTTTTCATTTAAAACACTAATTGATCTTAAGAGCGGTGTTTTATTATCTAAGGCTTCACCATGATAACTGAAAAATACAGATGGTATACACACTGTTTTTGCATGTTCTCCTTCAACAAGAAATATCGGAGATGTGGGATCCCAAGCCGTATACCCCCTAGCTTCAAAAGTTGTTCTCATTCCACCACTTGGAAAACTAGAGGCGTCAGGTTCTCCCTGTATAAGTTGATCTCCCGTGAAATTTTCAATCACTCGTAGTTCTTTTTCCGCCTGAATAGAAATGAAAGCATCATGTTTTTCCGCCGTTAGCCCTGTCATAGGTTGAAACCAGTGGCAAAAATGTGTGGCCCCTTGGGAAACAGCCCATTCCTTAACGACTAAGGCTACCGCATGAGCGACTTCTTTATCTAATTTCTTACCCTGCTCTAAAGTTTTTAATAAACCCTTATAGGCATCAGCAGGTAACTTCTCCCGCATTTGACCCAATCCAAAAGTGTTACAACCAAAATACTCAGAGACAGGGCGTTTAGGATGTTTTGTTTGAGGTTTTATTGTTTTATCAAGTATGGAATTAAATATAGATAACCGCTGTGAATCACTCATAAAGCAGAACCCTTTCTATCTTTCTTCTCAGAATGATGTCCACTCTGAAAAAAATAAGATGGCTTCAAATGCTGGAATCCAAAGACTCCATGACGCCTATAAAAGCACAGGATACTTAAAAGTCAAAGATTTAAGGATTATTTCATCTACTTCGTTTAAGACTGTCGAGAAGGCATCATTTACTTCGTTGCAATCACCCAAACACTCACTCCGACGTAGGAAAAACTACGCCTCCGTTCGGTTTGAGCTTGCACGCCTCGTATCTGATACCTTCTCGACAGTCCTCCTAATACGAATCGAAAAGGTGTCATCTACTTCGTTTTTAGAGACTTCCTTTTCTTCTTTAATCTTTCAGCCTTATTTTCAGCATCTTTCTTTCTCTTTTCAGCTCTCATTTTTCTCTTTTTTGCCTTCTCCGTTTTGGCTCGAGCTTTTTTAACCGCTCGTTTTGTTCTAGCCCGTTCTCTTTTTTCCCTTTTCACGGCAGATGTTGCCAACTTTTTGGCTCTTTCAGCCGCTCTCTCTGCCGACTTCACTTCCTCTTGAAGTTCTAATTTTTGCCTCTTTAAAGATAAGATCTGCTCCCTAAGCTCCTCATAATTTTTGCGCGCCTCTGTTTCTTCTTTTTTCAAAGCATCTCTTTGGTCCTCTAGTTTGCGCAACGCCTCTTCAGCCACCTGCTTTTGCGCAACCTTTTTTTCTGACCTCACTCTTATTTTTTCCATATTTTTAGTTAATTTTTGTATCTCCGCCTCAACACCTTTTGATTTTTTTTCAGCCTTCTTACGATCTCTTTCTGCCTTCTTTCGAATACGCTCGTGTCGACGAATTTCTGCTTCTATATCTTTTTGAATACGCTTTTTCTCTGCACGAATGGCTTTCAACTTGGCCTGAGCTTTACGTAGCCTTTCCCTCTCTTCTTGAGATCCATGCTCTCTTGCGACTTTGGCTTCGGCCTCTAGGTCAGTGATTTCAACACTCTCAGCCTCAATAGCCAATTCCACATCTTCCACTGGAGTTTGGGCCATGGCCGTAGACATAAATGTTGTTATTATAGTGACAGTGAAAAACCTTCTCATAAACCCACCCCCTACTTAATAGAGTACTTCTATTATAATGCATTTCTCCATAAATGAAACCCCTGAAGCACGTAAAGAGACAATCAGGCAATAAAGTTTGAGATATTTGTACACAATAAGACAAAGGTTTTAGATATTTAGAATCTTGTTTTTGAGAAATCTAGTAAAACGATTATCATAATAAAAATATAATTCTCCTCTTGGTTTTGAAGCGGCTTAATCTTCGGATTAGGCCGTTTTTTTATGACTCCCAAGGTTTAAGTGTACTAAAGTAGAGGTCTAGAGATGAGTAAGTTCTTAAGATAGCTTTTTTAAAACTTCAATAATAATTTATTCTAAACTAGTTCATCTAGACAGAAAGGCTGAAAAAAAATTTTACCATGAAACTACTATTACCCATAATTCTTTCTGTAATAATTGTTTCTTGCTCTACGGGAATCAAAACTAAACACACCAAAAGAGGGCTAACTCAATTTAAGGCTCGATTGAGTTTAAATACCGTGGCACTAATCAAACAACTTGAGGCTACAGGCATTGCTGAAGTTCAGCTTTTAAGAAGATTTCAGAGTTTAGGATATGACCTTAATACTCCGGATAAATATGGCAATCGACTAGGGCATTGGGCCGCTTCAATTGGAAAAGTTGACGTTTTAGAATACCTTGATAGCGAAGGGTATGATCTTGATGTTCCCAATCAATCGGGGGAAGTCCCAGCACATCGAGCTACACGATGGGGTAAAGTTGAGGCGTTAAAGTTTCTTAAGAAAAAGGGATATAGTCTTGATACTCCAGATAAATCGGGGGCAGTCCCAGCGCATAATGCGGCTCTTGGAGGCAAAGTTAATGCTTTAGAGTACCTTGATAGCGAAGGATATGATCTTAGTACTCCAGATAGAAATGGCTATCAACCAGCGCACCAGGCCGCATGGATAGACGAAGTTAAGGTGCTAGAGCTTCTTCATAGCAGAGGGTATGACCTTAATATTCCAAATGATTTTGGAGAAACGCCGCTGAAAATCGCTAAAAAAAATAAAAGAGTGAAAGCTATAAATTTCTTAGAAAAAATAGATGCTACAACTAAATGTTTTTATTGACATAGGGATGGTCATAAACCCTGACAGTCAAACAATATGTGATGTTAAGCAGATTACTGTTTTCTTTCGGCCATTCTTTCGTTAGAGGTCTTGAGAAAAATGCTCTCTCAGGATTTCAAAGCACAGTTCTTTGAAGCGGCAATGCGTATCCCCAAGAGGTGGTTAAAACTATAACGAGCACTAGACCTTTATAGAATTTGATGTAAATTAACCTCGATCATTTTAAAGGACGCCAAATAACTATGGACTCAAGTCGAATACGATTAGAAGCAAGTTGGAAAGACCGCCTTCTTAATGAATTCCAAAAACCCTATATGGTTAAACTAAAACAGTTTATAGAATCTGAGATAAAATCAGGAAAGACTATCTATCCTCATGGAAAAGAAATTTTCCGCGCACTGGATCTCACCCCGTTTGATAAAGTTTGCGTCGTCATTATTGGACAAGACCCCTATCATGGTCCAGGTCAGGCTCATGGACTTTGTTTTTCTGTCAAACCTCATGTTCCCATCCCTCCCTCTCTTAGTAATATATTTCAAGAACTCCATAACGATTTAGGATATCCTCCTCCCCCAAATGGAGACCTAACATCCTGGGCTCAAAATGGAGTTCTCTTACTGAACACGGTACTCACTGTACAAAAGGCTCGTGCAGCATCTCACCAAAATAAGGGTTGGGAAACTTTCACAGATAAAATTATAGATCTACTCAGTACAGAAAAAGAACATTTGGTGTTTATCCTCTGGGGTAGTTTTGCGCAAAAAAAAGACTATCTTATTGATAAGAAAAAACACTGTCTTATCAAGGCTCCTCACCCCTCCCCCCTATCCGCACACAGAGGTTTTTTTGGAAGCAAGCCCTTTTCTGCCGCTAATTCCTATCTACAGACCAAAGGCCTTTCTCCTGTAAACTGGGGACTTTAGCTCTGTTTTATTTTGAGTAAAACAGAGAACAATCCATATCCATTGACATTTGTTCAACCATGGTCACATTGTGTATATATCCTGTGAGGTGGGTTCATGACTCAAACAAATATTAAGGAAACAAAAAGCTCCCTTAAGAAAAAAAAATCTAAAAAGACCACCTCCAATGACCAGGAAATCAAAGCCTATATCTACCAACAGCTCAATGAATTAGAAAGCCTTATACCCAAAGGGTCCACTGTTTCTGTAGAAGTTAATGAAGTCCTAGAAAACCAATCCCCATCTGAAAATGGTACGATTGCTACGCGTATGTCTGTGAAAACACCAGTGGGAGAACTTTTAGCCGATGAAATTGATGAAGATATTTTTAAATCCATAACAGAAGCTACAAATTCTCTAGCTCATCAGTTAACTCTTTTAAAAACTTCATTTGAGACACAACTCAACCGTGACTCTCTTGTCGACTTCTACTCACAAAACACATATATGCATTAAACCAAAAAGTCTCTATGGAAAAATCAAGGATTTCGTCCATTCTCCCGACACTTCTTTTTTAAAAACATAACGATCATGAAGGCGGCTTTGTCTTCCAACCCAAAACTCAAAATAATCGGGCACAACACGATACCCTCCCCAATATTCAGGAAGCTCTACATCTTGACCAGAAAATTTCTCTGAAACCTTCACAAAATTTTTTTCCAGTTCCTCTCGATCACTTAATGGATGAGATTGGCGAGAGGCCCATGTTCCCAATTGGCTATCTCTAGCTCTAGAACTGAAATATTTTTCCGAAACTTCTCTACTGACTTTATCAACATATCCCTGAACTCTCACCTGTCTTTCTTGATCGCCCCAATAAAATAGAAGAGAAACTCTAGGATTACGAGTCATATCTTTTCCTTTTTGACTTTCATAATTCGTATAAAATACAAACCCGTCTTTTGAATAATCCCTTAAAAGAACCACTCGCGATGTCGGTTCATTATTTTCCGAAAGAGTTGAAAGAACCATCCATGTCGACTCCTTAACATTTTCCTGAGGCCTTTGAAGCCACCACTGCTCAAAGATCTCCATGGGATGATTAACCGTTTCAAACACAGAGCACTCCTTTTGATCTTAAGATTCCACTAACCGCTTCTTAGTAAAAAATGATCTTGTCATTATCCCTAATATAGCTCACCCACACTGTCATCCTCTCATTTAAGGAAAATAACAGCTTACTAAAAATACAAACTCTCAGAATTTCATATGCTGTCGTGTATATTCATACATAGCAATAGATGCTGCAACACTCACGTTCAAGCTCTGCGTTTTTCCCACTTGAGAAATCCTTATGGAGTGAGTTCCCTTATAATCCTTCGGATCAAAACTCAATCCAAATTGTTCGTGACCTACAACAAACGCTGTCTTTCGAGGTAAATCTTTCATTCCCAAACAGAACTCTGCCTCCATTTCCAGTAAGAATATATCATATCCATCTTTCATAAGTTGATTATAAGATTCCTCAAAATTTTTATAGAACTTCACAGGGACATGTTTAAAAGAACCTTTTGAAGATGCCACGTTAAAATAATCAATGCCAATTAAATGAACTTCACAACAACCAAAAGCATCAGCAGATCGAAAAATTTTTCCAATATTAAAATCCGGCTTAAGGTGATCTAACACGAGTACAATATCATGCTGACCTGGGGAGGCTTTTTTTTGATTCTTTTCTAAAAATTTAGAAAATAACCTTTTATCTTCCGAGCGAATTTTCATTGAAACGCAGAAATAACCGAAAAAGAAACCTTTCGCAATAAGATTAATTTGTATTTACAAAAAGATCCAATTCTTCTGCCTTATCAACACAAGAACATTTGAAGAAATTTTTTTCGACAATTCTTCAAAGACGAATATAATTATTAAATGAAAACAGGTGTAAGATCTTCAACGAAGAGGTTTTCCGCGATTTTTATATTCTTCAGGCTCTTCTGGATTTAAGAGTTCTTCAATAGAAAAAGGCTCTCTCTTTTGAAAGGCTTCTACACGAATAGGACAATCATTTAGGGTACAAACCCTACAATAAGCCCTACGACAGGGATCAAGATGCAAATGCATTTCGCCACTCATTCCAGATCCTTCTAAAAAACGCTTTTCAAAATCATCTGTTTCATCATGAGCTTTAGAGACATCCCAAAACTCGGGAACAACAACATGCGCATCTATATGATGATACTGCCCTGAACGCAAAACCCTTGTGTGATGAATTTGAATAATTCCAGGAGTCACAAACTTTGAAAATAATTTTCCTATTTCTTGGATCAAAGACATATCACCTTCGTCCATCAGCTTTCCTATAGATTCACGAATGAGAACCCCACCATTATACAGCAGATAGCAGGCAACCAAAATAGCCAGAGCAGGATCTATCCATACCCAATTTGTCCAACGCACTAAAAGCAAACCGACAACAAGCCCTACACTTGTCCAGAAATCAGAGAGTAAATGTTTACCACTTGCCTGCATAGCTAGTGAATTTGATTTTCTTCCCCATTGCTGTAGATACAAACCCACCGCAGCATTAACTATTCCAGCACATGCAGTGATTAAAACTCCTATATCAATCGATCTTAAATCCACCCCTCTATAAAGAGAATCTATAGATTCAATAATAATAAATACAGCCGCAAAAAATATCAGTGCACCTTCAAACGCAGCAGAAAAATACTCTACTTTCCCATGGCCGTAGGGATGATTACGATCTGCCGGCTTGGTGGATACTGTAATAACAAGAAAACCAACAAAAGCAGAAATAACATTGATTATACTCTCTAAAGCGTCTGATAAAATAGCTTTAGAGTTAGTTATTTCATATCCAATAAATTTAAAGGACATGAGTATTAAGCCCAATAAAAAAGCCAAAACATAAAGACGTTTTTGTAATAAATAAACTTTACTTTTATCCAAAGTGACTTCCTTGGTTCATCCTCTTTTATTTTTAATTATTTTTTCACTCTTTCCAATCTTAATTTTTTATATTTATGGTCGCTGCTGATAGGACTCAACATCCATCATTAAAATCCATACTGTGATAAGAAAGATCTCGATAAGAGGGGGGATAATATGTGTTAATGACATCAGCTAAGACTGATAAATCAATAACTCTTCCATCTTTAAAAGTTTCAGAAAGATGCCATTGTCGACTGGAACCCATTAATAAAATATTCTCAACTTCTGCGGATGAAGGTCTTCGACCTGACCGGTCCCGAATTAAGCCATAGGCTAAGCCGGCGGCACCCGCCACAATAGGAGAGGCCATTGATGTTCCTCCTAAGAAGCCATATTGGTCATCGGGAAAAGAAGAATAGATTCCATTTTCAGACCCTTGCCAATCACACCCTGGGGCTCCAATTTCCACAAAAATAGAACTATAGTTTGAAAGACGACATTTTTGATTCTCATAAACACTGGTTGAACCTACTGTGATCATACCCGAATACCGTGCTCCGTAAGAGGCTGGCCAAGATACAGCATCCCATTGATTTTTTAATTCCCTCCCCTGTCCCCGACTGTTTCCTGCCGAAGTCACAACGACAACACCTCTATGGACAGCATAAGCAATAGCCCTTTCTATAGAGACAGCCGGGGGATCAGAGCCAAGGTCACCTCCAAAGCTAATATTAATAATATTGGCTCCGTTATCAACAGCGTAGGAAATAGCATGTGCTACAGAAACATGTTTTGGTAACGTACAACCAGAGCCAAAATTTCCAAACACATTTAATGACATTAATTTGGCCCGATTTCCCATAACTCCCGCTCCACCACGTCCGTTGTTTAATTCACCGACGATCAAACCAGATACATGTGTTCCGTGAGTGGAAAGCTGAGAACATTCTCTTCGGAGATAAGGGACTGGCCTAGGGTTTCCATTATTATTTGCAAAATTATATCCATGAACATCATCAATAAATCCATTACCATCATCGTCAATATTGTTATCAGGTATTTCCCCTCTATTGACCCAAAGCCTGGATCTAATATCTTCATGATCTATATCCACACCAGCATCTATAACAGCTATGACAACATCATTTTTAATTCCATTTTCAGGGTGATAAAATGTTTCCCAGCCCTTCTCGGCCTGAATATAATTCAGATGTTCTTGTTGCTCTATATCTGGATCGTTGGGACGGACAGAGGGGGAAGATGCTGTTTGAACAAATAATTTACCCTCCCTCTGATGAGAAGAAGAAACCTGTTGGTGGGTTTGTTGCAACTGGCATTGTTGAGAAAACTTTTGTTCAGAGAATGGTGTCCCCATAGACAGAGTGGTCATATCGGCAGCGCAACCTGCTACCAGAAAAAATACTATTGGAAAATAGAGTTTCATTCGCTCCCTCTATGATCCATTTCGGTTTTTTCCATATGATCCATAGAGGGAAAAGGCGTTTAAAAAACTTCCTGACGGATTCTATTTTAAAAAATAGACCAACGTCGATGTAGAATACTCAGACAATGAGATAAAATAATCTTTTGTATAAAAAATTCTCTTTCAAAATAAACCACTGTTACATAGAGATATTTTAAAGGCCTTAGGTTTAGTTTTTTGGAAAGATCCGTTTATTTCAGATATTATAATTCTATAGAGTTAAAAAATATATTTATCAGGAGGGTTGTCCTGAAGGTGAGTTTGTTTATTTTTTGTTTAACTTTGTTTTTCTCTTTTTCAGTAGAGGCTAAGAAAAGTGGTTCTCAAAAAGCTGAGAAAAGACAACCAGCAAATTCAGGCCCCATTACTTGTAATAAAGCACGTTCAATTGTTAGGATAGAGTCTAGAGTAAATCAATACTGTAGCTCTGCTCAGAGTGTTTCTATAACTTATGATGCGCTCGATCATTGGATTTATTATTGTTGCTTAAAAAAATGAGTCATTGTTAGTTGATTGATAAATCTTAACGGAAATAAGATGGCTATGCCATATAGACATAGCCTTTTATTTATAGGAACCTCCTTTAAAAAACCTAATGTAGAATTTTTCTCAGGGCTTTCAAAATGCGGTTTCCTACCAGAATAACTTTAGTTCATCTTCGTTTTCTTCGCCACCTTCTGTACAGGCGGAGGCGTCTCATCCATATTCGGTTTCTTTGTTATACCTTTTGCCGATAGGATTTTTTTACGCAGCTCTTCCAAAAGCGTGGGATTTTCTTTTAAATATTTTTTTACATTATCCCGTCCCTGCCCCAAGCGTTCGCCATCTTTGCTAAACCAGGCTCCTGATTTTTCAATCAGACCTTCTCCAACAGCAAGATCTAAAATGTCTCCCTCTTTAGAAATACCCTCTCCATACATCAAATCAAACTCTACACGTGCAAAAGGAGGGGCCATTTTATTTTTAACCACCTTAACAGCCGTCCTATTTCCTATAACCTGATCTCCATTTTTAATGGCTCCAATACGACGAACATCCAAACGCACAGAAGAATAAAACTTTAAAGCATTCCCTCCCGTGGTTGTTTCAGGATTTCCAAACATAACTCCAATTTTCATTCTAATTTGGTTGATAAAGATCACTGTTGTATGGCTTCGACTAATAGAGGCTGTTAACTTTCGAAGAGCTTGAGACATCAAACGTGCCTGAAGGCCCATATGGCTATCCCCCATATCTCCCTCGATCTCTGCACGTGGAGTTAGAGCGGCCACGGAGTCCACCACTAAAATATCAACAGCACCAGAGCGCACTAAAGTTTCTGTAATTTCTAAAGCTTGCTCTCCCGTATCTGGCTGAGAAATCAAAAGGTCTTTTGTATTTACACCTAATTTTCGTGCATAACTGACATCCAAGGCATGTTCTGCATCGACAAAGGCTGCAACACCTCCATCTTTTTGTGCCTGTGCAATTGTTGAAAGAGCTAAAGTTGTTTTACCTGAACTCTCCGGACCATAAATTTCAACAATACGTCCTCGCGGAATTCCACCTATACCCAAACCGACATCTAGAGCTAAAGAACCCGTACTGATAACAGGAGTGTTATCATGTAAGTTTTTTTTATCTCCCCCCAGCTTCATAATAGATCCCTTACCAAACTGCTTCTCAATTGATGAAATCGCAAGATCAAGTGCTTTTATTTTTTCTGTATCCATGGTCCTTACTCCTTAGTTGTTAAATGTTATTACTCTTTCCTCTTTAAAAGTGCACGCTCTAAAATAGACAATGCCATATCAGTGGCTGCCTCACGGACATGCCTTCGATCACCTTCAAAGTGACATGTCCTTACCTCTTCAAACTCTGGGCCACAGATCCCAAAGCACACAGTGCCCACAGGCGTCCGTGATGATCCTCCATCCGGACCCGCTACTCCAGTGATAGCTAGAGACCATGTTGTTCTCAATTGTTTTCGTGCTCCGCGCGCCATGTCAGACGCCACTTCTGTGCTAACAGCCCCATAAGTTCTTAAATGGTTTTCTGAAACACCTAATAGTTCCACTTTGACGGAATTAGCGTAACAAACAATGGTTCCCCAAAACACTTCCGACGCTCCAGGTAAATCTGTGAATTGCGCTGAAAGCAATCCTCCTGTGCAACTCTCCGCCACACCCAATGTAGCTCCCTGTTTTTTTAATTCTTTAAAACACTGAGAAACTCTCTCGTTCAAAGGGGCCACCTTTCTCCAAGCCAATGTGTTTGTGTGTAGAGGATTTGTAATAAAATATTAGTAAAAATACCTGCTAAAACATCATCCATTACAACTCCCACTCCACCTTTGAGCTTCCTATCAATATAAGAAATGGGAAATGGCTTAAAAATATCTAAAAGACGAAAGATAACAAATCCTAAAAAATAAGCTGGCCAGGTTACAGGCAACCAAACCATAGCCACAAGATACCCCGCCATTTCATCAATAACAATTTTCTGAGAGTCATGAACCCTAAGCTCACTCTCATAGACTTCAGCACAAACAACCGCAAAAAGGACAAACAAAAACGCAAAAATAAGACCCAATAGTGGAGGCAAGAGCGTTAAAGCAAAACAAAGAGGAACGGCACCTAGAGTTCCAAAAGTCCCCGGTGCTTTTTTGATATCCCCCAGACCATATCCCTTGGCACTCAAAATAAAAAATGTCTTCATAAAAACGGAAGGTACGTGCCTAAAGAGAGACCCGTCAACAAAAATAACTCATCGCAAAACCCCCAAAAGATCTATAAAAATGTCTCCTGCTTTATAAGGGTTTATTTTACACCAAAGAAGACTTTCCCTTTGACACTTTTCCCCCTTAAACTGGGTGAATGGATATCAATAAAATTCTCACTCACGCTTTAAAACGCGAAGCCAGTGACATCCATCTGAAGCATGGAGTAAAGCCCGTCATCCGTCGGCACGGAAAGCTTGAAGTTCTGGATTCTGACTATGAAAGAGCTAACGGAAAAGATATTGCAAAAATGGCCCTGTCACTTATGACTCCCTCTCAAAAAGATTATTTTAAAGAAAACAACGAAATTGACATGGGATACAATATTTCTGGGTTAGGGCGATTTCGTTTAAATGTTTTTAAGCAAATGGGTTTAGCCCGAGCGGTTTTTCGCAATATCCCTTTAAGCGTTCCAGACTTTAAAGCCCTTCATCTTCCTCGCGTTGTAGAGCAAATCGCTAATATTGAGCGAGGCTTAGTCTTAATCACTGGAGTCACTGGATCTGGCAAAACCACCACTTCTGCCTCTATAGTTGATTATATTAATAAACATAAGAAAAAACATATTATCACCATTGAAGACCCTATTGAGTTTGCCCTTCCAGATCGGCGCAGCTTAGTCTCTCAAAGAGAATTAAGATCTGACACACCTTCATTTGCCTCTGCACTCCGCTCTGCCCTAAGACAAGATCCTGATGTGATTTTTGTCGGAGAAATGCGTGACCAAGAGACCGTTAACACAGCCCTCTTAGCTGCAGAAACAGGCCATCTTGTCATTTCCACACTTCACACGGCCAATACTCAAGAATCTCTAAGTCGTATTCTCATGCATTATGAATCACACAAACAAGTACAGATCAGAAATCAATTGGCCAATACACTGAAGGCCATAATCTGCCAAAGGTTAGCCAATAGAAAAGATGGTAAAGGTGTTACTCCAGCCGTAGAAGTTATGATAAATAACACTCGCATCAAAGAACTCATGCTAGATCCCCAGAGAACATCGGAAATCCATTCTGCTATTGAAGATGGTTTTGTGTCTTTTGGAATGCAATCCTTTGACCAAAGCCTCATGCAACTTATTACCAATGGAGTCATTGACTACGGTGAAGCAGAAAGGTTAAGCACAAATGCAAAAGACTTTGCCCTTCGCTATAAAGGAATTAAAAGTGGAAGTGATAGAAGATGGAAAGATTTTGAAAAAACGGCTATTGAAAGTAAAACCTATTGGGATAATGTTCCGAACCTAGAAGTTGAATCTATAGTGATTGAGCCAAAAAATCGGAACAAGAGAAGAAAACATAAAAAATAAGATATTCATGTCTAATGATAAAATAAGTAAAAAAAAGAAAATATCTGCCATTGATCGGCTTATGCGTTATTTAGCCCGCCGAGACCACTCAGAAAAAGAACTCATAGAAAAACTCTCTCAATTTTACCCTGACGATGAAATACAAGAAGCCCTTGAATTTGCTAGAAAATCCAACTGGCTTACTCCCTCACAGATTCTCTCTCAAAGACTTTTTGAAAATTTAAACAAAAAAGGCAAATCCAACAGTTATATTCAACAGGCCCTCAAGAAAAAAGGGCTATCTCATGTCACTTTAAATGATGACGATGAAGCTCATAAAGCTTATGACTTAGTGATAAAACAATTTGGGAAGGATAGCGTTAAGGAATATAATAAGAAAAGGAAAATTATGAGATGGCTAGCCTATCGTGGATATTCCTCTCATATCATAGGGAAAGTGTTTAATGAAGAGTTCTGAAGTCCGGTCAGCATTTATAAATTATTTTAAAAAACAAGGGCACACTCCAGTTTCTTCTTCCAGTCTGATTCCCGATGAAGAAGACCATACTCTCTTATTCACCAATGCAGGAATGAATCAATTTAAAAAAATTTTTTTAGGATTGGAAAAACCCCCTTATAAGAGAGCCGTTAACTCACAAAAATGTGTTCGCGCAGGGGGAAAGCACAATGATCTTGAAAATGTAGGGTTTACAGCAAGACACCATACGTTTTTTGAAATGTTGGGGAATTTTTCCTTTGGGGATTATTTTAAAAAAGACGCTATTCATTTTGCCTGGGATTTTTTAACCAATGAATTACAAATCCCTAAAGAACGATTACATGTGACAGTCTTTGAAGACGATGATGAGGCAGCAGATATCTGGCAAAAACAAGAAGGTCTACCCACCAGTAAAATCTTACGCTGTGGAGAAAAGGATAACTTCTGGAGAATGGGAGCAACGGGTCCCTGTGGGCCCTGTTCTGAAATATTTTACGACCATGGATCCAGTATTGCTTCTAAGGAAGATCGCTATGTGGAAATTTGGAATCTGGTGTTTATGCAATTTGATGAAAAAGCTCCAGGGCAAATGGAGCCCCTACCTCATCCCAGCATTGACACTGGAGCTGGCCTTGAAAGATTAACGGCCGTTTTACAAAACACACCCATTAACTATGAAACGGATCTCTTTCAAACCCTTATTGAAAGAATACAAGGCATAACAAACCTTTCTTATAAAAAATCTGAAGATATCACAGCGGCTTATAGAGTTTTGGCCGATCACGCTCGAGCAACAGCCTTCCTTATTGGAGATGGCGTTCTTCCTCTCAACGAGGGAAGGGGTTATGTGCTCAGACGCATTATGCGCAGAGCTTTACGCTTTGGGAAAAAGATATCTTCCAAATCTCTCCTTCCCCATGCCGTTGACTGTGTTATTGAAAATATGGGAGACGCATATACCTCATTAAAACAAAACAAAGAACTCATTCAGCAAACTACAAAAAATGAAGAAAGTCGTTTTTTTAAAACTCTAGATCAAGGGACAGAACTCTTAGACACCACTTTAAAATCTTTAAAAACGGGTGACACTTTAGACAACACTCTTGTTTTCAAATTGTATGATACATACGGGTTTCCTATGGACTTGACCCGTATGATTTGTAAGGAGCACGATATCCTAGTTGATGAAAAGGCTTTTCAAAATGAAATGGAGAAAACAAAAAAACGCTCTCAAGCCTCTTGGAAGGGACACTCTCTTTCAAAAGATAAAGCTTTTCTTTTAAAATGGACTCAGGATTTAGCTCCAACAACATTTATAGGTTATGATGCACTCCATACAGATGCTAAGGTTTTAAAACTGTCAGATGGTGAAACGAATATAGAATCCTTAAAAGAGGGTGATTCCGGTTTTGTTATTTTTGACAAAACACCTTTCTACGCAGAGGGGGGGGGACAGATAGGTGATCGCGGAAAGGGTTTGAACACATCCACAGCGATTGACATCAAAGATTGCATAAAGGTTCAAGGTTGCCACCTACACCATATTGTTGTGAGCAAAGGGGAGATACATGTCGGGCAGTCATTTTCTCTTGAAGTGAAGGCTATTCATCGCCAAGAAGTTGCCAACAACCACTCGGCCACTCATCTGCTTCATGCTGCCTTACGAAATGTTTTAGGAAGACATGTCACTCAAGCGGGTTCTCTTGTGGAACCAACACACTTAAGATTTGATTTCACTCATAATAAACCTGTGGATGATAATGAAATTTTTCAGATTGAAACTCAGGTTAATGAACAAATTTTTAATGACCTACCCGTTGAAATCACTCATTGCAAGTATGATGAAGCTGTTAAAAAAGGAGCACTCACACTAGCTGGTGAAAAATATGAAAACTCTGTACGGGTTCTCAAGATGGGTGACTACTCCATGGAATTGTGTGGCGGCACCCATGTTCGCAACACAGGAGTTATAAGGGTTTTTAAAATTGTAAGAGAGACGGGCGTTAGTTCTGGAGTGCGCAGAATAGAAGCTCTCACAGGACAGGAGGCTGTTGCCTACTTAATGAATAACACTAGAGAGAATTTAGTAAATCGAAAATATTTTGGATTCACTGAAAGTTGGGAAGACACGATTCATGAAAAAAATATCCCCACGTCTTTTTCATACAATACAGTTCCTACGAAAACACCTGTTATTGAAAAAATGAAATATCTTGAACAAGAAATTAAAGGCTTAAAAAAGCAATTGGTTCAATGGAACAAAAAAGAAATCGATATAAAAGAAATTCTGAATACGGCGAAGAATATAGAGGGAGGAAAACTCGTAACAGCTCATGTTGAGGTAGAGGACAAAAATGTTTTAGGACAGATATCCGATACTCTTAGGGATAAAATCAAATCTGGTATTGTTGTCATTGTAGGAACGGGAAAGACATCTCATCCCATTATTGTCTCTGTGACCAAAGACCTCAAACACCATGCGGGAAAAATTTTAAAAGAAGTGGCTTCTGATCTTGGAGGACAAGGGGGAGGCCGACCTCACTTTGCACAGGGTGCGGGAAAAGATTTAAGTCAACTACCCGCCGCTTTTAAAAAACTCTACGATTCGCTAAAGTAGCAGAAAACAAAATAGTATATTTATATTTTCTCATGGAAGAATTAATCAACCTAAAGATTAACTTCATTAACAGTAGAAGGGTTTTTATGAGCACGTTTCTTTAATAAAATGGCTTCTTTAAGTTGCCTTATTTTTTCATTCATTATTTGCATTAATTTTCTGTTATGACTATCATTTGCTATTTGAAGAGTCTTTTCGTAATTCAATTTCATTTCTAATAGGTCTTCATCCGACCACTTAGAAGCATTTTTAATATTAATATCCGAATCAAACTTTAGCCGGGCAAGAATCTCTTCATTTCCTAACATTTGCAACTAACCTTGAAATATGATTACTTTCTTTATCAGATAAACCATAAAATTGATAAACTAAATTGTCAATTTGATTTCTAAGAAAAGCCCTTTCTCTTTCAACCCTCTTTATCTCACTTTCCGCATTTAGTGACAACAACCTTCCAACAGAAGTAGTAATTTTTTTATTTAAGACACTATATTTTTCACCCTTTTTAGCATCTTTAACTATTGGAAAATTTTTAAAAATTACATAATTAGGTTCATAAAAACCCCCTCTCAATTTTGGTAAAAACATCTCAAACCAGAAATGAGCAAACTCTGAATTTAATATCCCAAGCAAAAGAAGGTCATCTTTTGGAATAATAAAACACTTACAATTGGTATAGAAATTGAGATTATCAAAAGTAAACTCTGGCTTTTTACAAATAGCGGCATAGATTATTTTATTTTTTTCAAATTCTTTATAATACTCAATACTATCTTGAATTTCATACCACTCATACGTACCTGGTTTTCTCCCAATCCATTTCTCTCCAAATTGAGGCTTCCAGTTTTTAGGCTTAGGCATTAACTTTTTCTTAAAACCATTTAAATACAACTTAATAGCTGGATATTTATTGAAATCAATACCTCTTCTGGTAAAAATCAAATATTTTTTCGGAATAGCTTTAGCGTATGCTTTGACATCTCTTCCTTCTAAGAAAGGTTTTATGATTTTTTTACTACTAATATGTTCTTTTATTAATTTTTCTTTTATGCATTCATCAATAACAAAAACTTCATTTTTTCCCGTAACAATACCCCTATAGCATTCATGGTTTATATATTCACCAAGAGTCATCGATTTTGAATCAATATTATCAATAATATTGAGACTAAGACTATCAGTCAAAACCCACCCTTTATCATTTAATCTCTCTATCTCAATTCTTACTGCTTTGGCTTTCTTATGCTCTTGAGGTTCTTTGATACCTTGTCGTATTAAATCATAGAATTTTATATATTCATTAGGAGTGGTTTTTTTAATTCCAATAATACAAGGATATGTAGTGGCTTTTTTAAAAACAGACAAGTCCCCAAAGTCTTTAATAAAGTCCAAACCTACTTTTTTTAGCCAAACTCTTAACTCTTGACCATAACCAGCTTTAAACCATTTATTAGAAACAATTATGGAAAAAATACCTTTTTTCTTTAATAATAAATATGATTTTTCAAAAAAATACACATATAAGTCGGCCATGCCACTATAGACTTCATACTTTGTTTTCAAATATGTTTTTATGTCTTCCCCCAATAACTCCTGTCTAATATAGGGAGGGTTACCAATAACTGCATCAAAACCACCTTCATAAAAAATAGATTTAAAAGTAATTTCCCAACTAAATGCATTTATCTTTCTCTTAATTTTTAGATCATCCTCTAAAGACGGTGATAAACCGTAAATATCAAAATCTACTATAGAATTGCCGCTAACTATGTTTTCATCAATAGTTGGTAAAATTCCTTCTTGAAACATGCTCATTTGTTTTAAAGAAGAACTATTTTCACCCTCTAGACATTTTAACAGCAGGCTTAATTTAGTAACTTCAACTGCATTAGAATCAACATCAACACCATATATATTATCCAACAATATTTTGCCCTTAAATTTACTGGTCAACTCTCCTTCTGGCGTAAGGATTTCTGAACGTGCTTTTTTAGAAATCTTACCTTGGAATTTTGTGTAATAATCTTTATACCACTTTAACAAATACTCATAGGCTGTAAGACAAAAGGTTCCACTACCACAAGCTGGATCGAGCACTCTAAGATTAGAAATTTCATTAGGTTTCCTATTCTTAATTAATTTGCCTACAGTTTCTTCAACTATATTTTCTGCGATATACTTTGGTGTATAATAAACTCCACCTGCTTTTTTCACTTCAATTTTCTCTTCTATAGATAAAGTTTGATCAGGATTTATAGCAATAATTTTTCCTAAAAACTGCTCATATGATCTCCCAAGAATATCGACTGGTAAAACAGAAAATTCATAAGGTGAAATTGGAAAATATAGGCCTTTTAAAATCTTAGAAAATGATTGGTCATCTAACTTGATATTTTGAAGCAATTCATCCTTTACAAATAATCCCGAATTAAATTTATCATTTGCTTTTTGGCATAAATCTAAGAACCTATTGTAAATATTGGGATTTTTTACAAGACCCTCTAATTTACCATAATGCTCAATATTTCTATCTTCAGCTATTCTCAAAAAGGTTATTCTATTAAGAATTTTTTGAACAACATTGTTTAATTCATATTCTTCTATCTTGTTATTCTCAAAAATATTCTTTGCAAGAGAAAACCTCCAATTATCTAAAGATATTAAGAAGTCATTATCTACAGACAATGTCCCCTTCTTGTGCTTTGCTAATTGAAACTTCTGTAAGCTATCTGAGTTTACTGATTTTTTGGAAAAAGAATCCCATATGTAATCAAACTCTTTTATATAATCTTTAAAATGAATTAATTTTATCCTTGAAAAACTAGCACGCTCTGTTTCTTTTGGCTTAGACGAACAGTCGTAAACCGCAAAATATTCAAAGTTAGTTAGTATACTTATACCTATATCAGCATTCCATCCATATCTTCTTAATTGGAAAGCAGGATCACGGTTTCTAGAGATATCTACTGAAGGTTTTTTTGCTTCTACAAAAAACCGCCTCTCTCCAGATCTTAATCTAAATGAGTAATCTGGTGACTTTGGGCGACCTTCAATTAAAACTGCATCCTCTGTAACAACTTCCCTATACGAAGGGGGGAGCCCTTCGTTATTTTCCACATCCCAACCCAACGCGACAAAAAATTTATTTAAAAAATCAATACGTAATGTGGCCTCATTATAAGATGGATGCTTATATTCTTTAATATGTTCACCAAAGCCATTTACCAACTCCTCAATGACTTTAAGTGATAATTCCTTATTCAAATCTTCCAACCAATTTCAAATAAATTATATCTTAATGCCCCAAATGGAACCAGTATACCAAGATTAAACTTCTCATAAAACCTTTAAAAATTAAATGTCTTAGAAAAGACAAATTGTGAGCGGGGAAGCATTTCGCTTTTATTTATCCAAAATCTTCTTAGAATTTCTTGAGTTTTAAAACAGATAAAGCAGAGTTTTTTTAGCCTTAATCCAATTTCTTAAATATTCATGAATGAACAGCAAAAATAACCCATAGGGTCAATCCTCATCTTTCTCTATGTTCATTTACTCAACACAACATCCAATACTCCCTACTACCGTAGCACAGGGCACGAATGGTGGAAAAAATAAGAAAGATCTTTTACAGTGGATAAAATGAAAGAACGCACACAACTTCTTAGCTGGTATCACAAAAACTTTCGCCCACTTCCATGGAGACTCAGTAAAGACCCCTACCGGATATGGATTTCAGAAGTCATGCTACAACAGACGACTGTACAAGCCGTCATCCCCTATTTTGAAAGATGGTTTGCTCAATTTAAAGACGTAAAAGCTCTAGCTGAAGCTTCCTTAGAGGATGTTTATCAAGCGTGGTCGGGACTGGGATACTACTCTCGTGCTCGAAACCTTCACAAAACAGCAAAGATATTAAACCAAAAGGGATTTCCCAAAACATGGAAAGAATGGATCGAATTACCCGGTGTCGGATCCTACACGTCACGAGCCATTACAAGCTTTTCCCATTCTGAACGTGTTGGTGTACTTGATGGAAATGTTATTCGTTTTTTATCACGATACAATGCCTTAAATGAAAAATGGTGGACCACTCAAGGAAAAAACACATTTCAACTTTCTGCCGACAAATGGGCCAATACAAAATATGTCGCTGATGTGAATCAGGCTCTCATTGAAATTGGATCCACCCTATGCACTGCCAAATCCCCAAAATGTCTTATTTGTCCCGTCATGTCTTCTTGCCGCGGCTTAAAAGAGAATCAAATCCATAAATTACCCCTTACAAGAGCGCGAAAAAAACAAGAGCACTGGGTATGGGATATTGATGTTTACAAAAGAAAGGGAGCCTTTGGGTTTCAGAAAAACAATTATGCCCCCTGGTTGAAAAATCAACTTATATGGCCAGGAAAAGTCCGCAAACTCAAAACAGCACCTAAAACATTTACCTATAAACACTCTGTCACCCATCATTATATCTATATCAACATTCATCAGTGCAAACACAAACCGAAAGAGGCCATTATGATAAATTTAAAAAATATCAAAAAGAAAATCCCTCAATCCCTTATACAGAAGACCTTTAACTATGTATAAAAAACTCTCTGCTCTGAATACTATTTTTCCCAAACGTAAGAAAGTCTGTATTATTACATTCTTCGCTTTATTATCTTTAATGATCACATGTCGTACATTAGATAAACAACGCTTTCATAGAGCCCTGTTTAGTGAATCCGAGTCGTTGAACTTAAAAGGTTCTATTGCACATTGGGGAAAGGAGGGTCTCTGGCTCTTAAACAGCCACCCCACACATCATAATACGAAACAACTCTATTTTTACAATGTTTCCTTAAAAACTTTGAAAAGAATCACTCATCAAGACGGGTCCATTTTATCATTTTATAAAACGCCTCGATGGATATACTACTCCAGCACAACAGATGAACTCAAAGAATACCCTGATCTCTCTGAATTCATAGATGAGCCCCCCTATAAAAAACCACCTCATTTAGATACATTTCCATCCACTGAAATTTACCGCAGTCAATCTGATGGTTTTAATATTGAACGGCTCACCCACCGCGCAGGATATGACGGAAACCCACAGGTTTATAAAGATATTAAACTTTTTTACAGCTCTATTGATAAAAACCGAAGTCAAATTTATGAACTAAACTTAAATAAGAGAAGAAGGAAAAAAATCTTAGTGCAATATCCAAAAGCATTTCAAATTCACTTCCAGTTTTCCAATGATTTTAAAAAACTGGTGTGGAAGCATTGGAATTCTAAAAGTAATCAATTTGAATTGGTTCTGGGTGATAGATGGGGAAAGATCGAACATGTGATACTGAAAGATGTTCACTCACTTAAGGGTATAACTTGGAATAAAACAAATGATACTATTTTATTTAGTTCTAATCACGTTGAGGGCAGGCACAGCATCTTCTTCTTTGGCCTCAAAGAAAAGTGCCTTATGCAAGTCTCAGAATATGAACTGACAAATCCTGTTTTAAATCCAGATAATCAGAAAATAGCTTTTCTGCGTCACGAACCTAATAACAAAGATATCTCTATTTCAACTATAAAAACCTTTCCCTCATGTCCATAATTCCCAAAAGAAAAGGGATAGCACATTCTTTCCTTGTCGTACGATCTAAAGAATTTTAATCTAGAGTTCATGAAGGTATTATTTGTTCTTCTATTTCTCACTATCCCAAACTCCCACTCAGCAGTTAATAAGAAGGCTGACAGGGAAAAGGGCATTAATCATTTTAAGGACACAAGTTTTTCCTTAACAAACAATGATACCGACTGGTACCTCTCCCCTCCTCCAGAGGGAACAAGTGGCATTTTGTCCATATATAGAGGCCCACTTCAAAAGGGAACACAGCCCACTTTAACAATTAGAAAATACACTTCTAAAACAGAAAATATTTCTCAATTTACTAAAAAATGGGCCCGTGAATTTCCTCTTTTTGGTTTTGATGTCCTAGGTATAAAAAAACATTCTCTTGATAAGAGAAGAGCTTATATTCTGGATGTCCTTAACACCTCAACAGAGAAACAGGCCCGACAAATTATTTCACATAATAAGAAAGAATTTGTGATTTTAACATGTATGGATAACATTCAGAGTTTTCGCAATTCATTACAAAAATGCAATTCCATTATACAATCCCTGAAATGGTCAGATGGAGTCCCATAGTTTTTTAAAAAAGCGAGCCACTTTATTGGTCTTCTGTACTTTTGATGTTGTTTTTTTACGAAGACTTCGTCGTCGAGTTTGTTTTTTCACTTTTGTTTTTCGCTTCCGCACATGAGATTGTTGTTTTTTGTTATGTCGACCAGATCGACGATCACGATGAACACCTCGAGCATGGCCTTGAATATTGTCATCTTCCCTAGGATAACTTTTTTCTTTCTGACGAGAATCTCGTTTTTTTCTGTCACCTGATTCTTTCTTTTTAGAGGAGGATAGGGGTTTATAGGGTCTCTTATTTTTCTCCATATCATACGCAGATAAGATGGGTTTCATATCTTGAGTCAGTTCACCATCTTCTAACCACCCGATTTCTATTTTATACTTTAAAAAGTTTTCTATTCTCTGTAGAGCTTCCACATCTTTTTCGCACACTAAACTCATAGCATGGCCACGCTCGCCGGCTCTTCCCGTTCTTCCAATTCGGTGTACATAACTTTCAGAATCATCCGGTAATTCATAATTAATAACCAGATCCACATTTTGAATATCCAAGCCTCTAGCTGCCACATCTGTTGCTATTAAAATATTTTGATTATTATCGACCTCTCTAAATTGTGCCATCACACGATGACGTTGCCCTTGGGTTAAAAGGCTGGAGATACCCATTGCAGAAATGCCATTATCTCTTAAAAAACCAGCTATACGTTCAACATTGATTTTAAAATTTGAAAAAACAATGGTCTGCCTGGGTTTTTTCTTTTTTAAAATTGATAAAAGATATTGAGGTTTATCATTTTCCCCAATATGAAAAATACAATCATCAACGTTTTCTGATTTAACCACATCTCTTGATAAATCAAACTCTACAGGCTCTGCCCCAAAGCGATAGGCCGAATGGAGAACATCAAAATTTAATGTCGCACTAAACATTAAATATTGACGGTTCTTAGGAATCCTTTGAAGCAGATAGCGCATATCATCTTTAAAACCCATATCAAACATACGATCTGCTTCATCAAAGACAACGGCTCTAACTTGTCGAAGATCAATGATGTGATTTTTGTATAAGTCAATCAGTCGCCCGGGAGTCCCTATGACAAATTCGACTCGATCTGCGACTTTTTTCTTTTGGGCCTCGTAGGAACTGCCACCGTAAATGGCCACAGCTTCAATCTCTATATCCGTCGTGAATTTTTCAAAATCTTGGTAGACTTGCTCTGCAAGCTCTCTCGTAGGAACTAAGATAAGAACAAAATGTCCCGACTTCCAATTGGGAAATATTCTTTTCTCAATATCCTGAGAATTGTTTTTAGTTCTTAAAATACGATCTAAAAGAGGCAGTAGAAAAGCGGCCGTCTTTCCCGTACCGGTTTGGGCGAGAGCAGAAATATCTTTGCCTTCCAGAACTGCGGGTATAACTTTTTCTTGAACAGGTGTACATTCATGAAAATCAATTGCAGTCAGGTTTTTTATAAGAGAATGATAGAGTTGTAATTGATCAAAGTTCAACTTTAGATCCCTTCACCGCACTCACCGATTATCCAACGCATCAAATACAGGGTACTTATACGTATCCCCTTATAAAAAGTCAAAGTCGCAACATATAACTATTGGGATGAAAATGACGGATATAAAGAGCGATCTACAAGTTATGACAGCCTATTATTTGGGTGGTTTTTCCATCACTCCTTTATAGAGCACTGAGGGAAATCCCCTTGACAAAGATTTTTGTCATCATAAATCTTATACCACTGGATTTGACCCCTATCGTAAAAAGGGGAGGGGAAAAAATGGAACTGATAACGGCCACGCTTATTTCCAATAAAAAGCTCACAAATTCTATTTTTGAGCTGAGAATTAATGCTCCAGAGTACACTTTTCAATCGGGACAATATGTTATGGTCCAAATCCCTCAAGAGCCAAAGCCAAAAATGGCGGCATTCTCCATTGCATCAGATGAACGAGAGGTTGGGCTTTTGCGTCTATTGATACGTGACTTAAAAGATAGCCCCACCACTCAGTACCTCTCTCAGCTCAAACCTCAGTCTCCAATCCATATCGCTCCAGCAAAAGGCGACTGTCTTTTTAAAACACCCGTCAAAAAAAACGTTTTCTTTTTCTGTACAGGAACAGGTTTGGCTCAACATATTTCTTATATCCATTCCAACAGAGAAAGATTTCCGGAAGCCCACATGTGTCTTTGGATAGAGGTTAGAGATGAGGAAGATATTTATTTAGAATCGGAACTTCAGGAGATAAAAGAAAGCAGTTCCCATTTTAATTATGAATTTATTCTAAAATCTCCCAAGACAGATTGGAAAGGTAAATCCGGGTCACTTATAGATCATATATCGTCACTTGTTTTTAAACCACAAGACACTCAGGTCTATCTTTGCGGTCGTCCCGATATGGTCACTGCGGCCAACACTCTTTTAAAGTCTAAGGGTTTAAATTCAGAAAATATTATTTTTGAATCGTATTAAAAATTACTTCTCGAAAAATTCTTTTAGAGCATCCACGAAACTTTCTAATTGTTCATAGTGCACCCAATGTCCGGCATCAGAAATGATTTTTCCAGTAATGTTAGGGTTTAATTGCAATAACTTTTCATAATCCTGCTGGCTAAACACATTGGAATGTTCCCCTCGAATCCAAAGGGTTTTGGTTTTAAGATCAGAAACTTGAGGCCAACAATCCCCTCCTTGGTAAACGCTCTCTAACACACCGGACTTAGAAAATCTCCAGTTGAACTGACCCTCAGATGTTTCAACAACATTAGAATACAAAAATTGAGCTAAGCTCTTATCATCTTTAAATTCTTCAAAAATAATTTCTTTTGCATCTTGTCTTTCAGAAAAAGGAACGGGGACTTTCTCTAGAATATCTTCTATCTTTTGTGCCTGTATAGATGTTGAAGGGGAAATATCTTCAATGACCAATTTCTCCACATGCTCTGGGTAGAGGTAAGAAAACATAAGGGCATTTCTTCCCCCCATGGAATGTCCCACAAGGTAAAATTTCTCCCATTGTAAATTATTAATAATTCTCTTCAAATCTTCGGCATAATCCTCAGGGGTATAACCCTCCGCAGGATGAAAAGATCGCCCATGACCTCTTTGGTCATATGAAAAAATGTCGTACTTATCAGAGAAAAAATTAAATACAGATCTCCAATTTTTCCATGATCCCATGAGTCCATGAAGAAAAACCATTTTCTTTCCATCTGAGGGACCTCTTCTGTCATAATGAAAATTATCTAAGTATCTCATCTTTGACCTTCTGTTATATGCAGGTCAATATAGCGAGATTATAAGTAGATATAAAGACAAATTCATGGATATCTCGATGCGGCCTCAATTACATACAGACTGGATAGATAAAGAAGCTATTCGTATTGTGCATACCTTACAGAAAGCAGGATATGAGTCTTATCTTGTTGGAGGGTGCGTAAGAGATCTTTTAGCAGGAACACCACCAAAAGATTTTGATATTGCCACAGGTGCTCATCCTCAAGAGGTGAAGCACCTTATTCCCAGATCTTATATTATTGGCAAACGCTTTCGCCTTGTCCTTGTCAAGAGAGGGCCTATTCAGTATGAGGTCGCAACTTTCAGAAGAAATCCTAAACCCGACGAATGTGATGAAGACAATACGGATAACCTATTTGGCACTCCCAAAGAAGATGCTTGTCGTCGAGATTTTAGAATTAACGGTTTATTTTACGATCCTATAAAAAACGAAACTTTAGATTATTGTAAAGGGTTAGAGGATATTAAAAACAGAGTGGTCCAAATGATTGGAGACCCCAAGAAGCGTCTTTCTGAAGACCCCATTCGCATATTAAGGGCCTTAAGGTTAGCTCATAAATTAGACTTCACTATTGAACCAGAATTGAGAAAAACAATTATTGAGTGTGTGAAAGGTTTAAAGGAAACAGCTCTACCTAGGCGTCGGGAAGAATTGTTAAAAATATTAAAATTGAAGGATCCCTCTTTGGCTTTTCATGAAGCTCATGATTTGGGTATTTTACAAGAGGCCTTTCCTCGGTTAGCTCAAGTTTACGAGTCCTCTGAAAGTTTAGAAATTTTTGATCATTATCTCTATCGATGGAACGAAATGGATCTGGATCCCTCTGAGCCCTCGGAACTTTTCTCAGCTCTTATCTTAGCCTATGTCCGTTCTATCATTGAAAATGAACCAGATAGTCCTCTAACCACTTTAGAATTGGTTCAGAATGAAAATTTAAAACTTCTTATGAGGGATGAGCTGGGGATGTTTAATTCAGAGCAAAACTTGGCCCTTTCAGCTATACAATTACAAAGTGATTTGATTCACATGGAAGAGTTTAAAAGAAAGAGCAAAAAGCGTCAGATTGGATTTTTAAGAAATGAAGCTCTTCCGATGGGTCTTTTATTAGCTCGTATTGATCACACCATTTCCCCAATGTACCTTAGTTTTTGGTATCGTTCCTTAGAGGAGGCTCAACCTGAGATTGAACGCCTTAAGAAAGAAAGGGAACAAAACAGACGCTATAGAAAAGCGCACCACAAAACTCGAGCCTCAAAGGCATAGAATAATATTTATACCTCTAATTCATCTGCTTTAAAGTCAAATTAAAGGGGATTAAACAATCCATCTTGAAAAACATTCACCTTTTCTTGCCAAGAGCTCTATAAACTGGCATCTTGCGAAGTACGAGGTGTTCTATGTCTATAGGGCCATGGCAGATTCTTTTAGTATTGGGAATTATACTTCTCTTTTTTGGTCCCAGTCGTATTCCAGGATTGGGAAAGGCTTTGGGTACAGCGATTCGCAAATTCAAAAAAGGCTTAAATGAAGATGAAGAGATAGATGTCACTGAAAAGATCGACAAAAAAGATTCCCAAAACGATATATAACAATTAATTGTTTTATATGTAACAATGTTTCTTTCGAAATCTTGTGATGATAATATTTAAGATGATGTTATGACATCCAAACAATTTTACTGATTCGAGAGAAGGTAACATCAAAAACACCTTGGCTTAACCTCTTGAACAAATACTACCGTATCAAGTCATCAATCATACAATTAAAACAAGAAGTAAAAAAATAAAAGAAAGGTGTCAATAATTTGTGATTGTTCTATATTTGAAGAAATAGAGAAAAGAATATATAATTTTTAATGTTATTTTTGTTTTTGAAGATTTTGAATTTCCGAATAAAAAGACAAAACAAGGTAAATATAATGTAATTAAATTATGATGGACTAAATTCTAAAGACACTTTTGTTTAATCTCTTTAACAAGTGCTGCTGTATCAAGACCATTTGCCATATAGAGATCCGAAGCCGTGTAGGCACTTCGACCAAAACTATCTCCAATCCCCAAAGATATCACTTTAAATTCTATTCCCGCTCGTAAAAGTGCGTGAGACAATAACCCCCCCATTCCCCCAACAACACGATGATCCTCTAATGTCACCAAACATCCCTTTGATTTTTTCACTATCTTTGAAATCACTTCAATATTGGGATTGTTAATACATGAGGGGTTAAAAACAGAAATGGCAATGCCCTCTTCTTTTAATTGCCGTTGTGCCTCTAAGGCCTGCCATAGAAGAGGGCCCGTAACTGCCACACAAATCTGTGACTGATCGAGTGGATAAACATCCGGTTGTCCCAACTGATATGTTTTTCCTTCCACATAACACTTGGGAAAGTTTTCTCTTCCGAGAAAAAAAATCACTGTACGAGGCACTTCCCCCGACTCACGCTTCTTTACAAATTGTTCTATCGCCTCAGACATGAGTACCTCTGCCTCTTCACTACAAGTGAGACAATAAACATCAACACCAGGTATAGCACTCACCTTTGCAAAATATGTTAGAGCCTGATGAGAAGCCCCGTCGGCAGCATCTTGATATCCCGTGTGTGATAACACAGCAATAAGTGGTGCTTCAGAAAGCCCACCCATAATTAAAGGCAAAGCCCCCTTGGTCACTCCAAACTGTGCAAACGTATCCACAATGGGAACAAATCCAACTTTAGAAAACCCCGCTCCTACACTAAACATATTAGCCTCGGCCACTCCCACATCATAAGAGGATTCCGGGTACTCTTTCTGAAATCCTTTTACTCCTGTAGACCCTGGCAAATCGGCAGAAATAGAAACTAAAGGAACACCTTTTCTTTTTTGTTCAATCATCGCCTTTGAAATTCCAACCTGAACTTTCTCCGTAGGACATTCCTTGGCCTTTATCTTTTGATTGGATTTCTGACTCTCATCCACCATTTCATCCATCCACTGAACAAACTCTGAAGGAATGTTTTCTCCATCATATATCTCAGCTATAAAATCTTTTAATTCACTGGGATCTTTTAAAGGAAACCCATGTCCTCCAGAATTGGATGTCATGGTTTTTTGTGTTCCAAAACCTTTTATTGTTTTCGCATGAATAAGGACGGGCACTTCTTTTTTTACTGTTTCCAGTGCGATTTCAAAGGCATTAATACACGTTTGTAAATCATTCCCCTTTTCACAGTTTATAACATGCCAACCCTGTGTTTCCAAAGAGTCAAAATACTTGTTCATTTCAAAAGATTCTTCATCAATGCGGCCAGAAAGTTTTGTGTTGTTATCACTTAAAATACAAATAAAAGGATTGATCTGTCCTTTAGCTGCATATCCTGGAATAGCAGCATAGGCCTCTTTGGCCTCTCCTTCAAAACTTGCACCATCTGAAATAGTGCACACAGTAATTCTCTCATGACCGGCTAGAGCATCGGCCATCGCTAAACCCTGTGCCTGTGGTAACCCAGAACCCAACGGACCATTGCTTATCCAAACACCTTCTGGAAAAGCATGAACCTCCCCATGTCCTGTGAGTGGACTTTTTAAAGATCGAAACCCTTTTAACTTTTCTAAGTTTAATCCTGCCTGTTCATAGTTGGCTTTTAAGGCATAGAGGCCATTTTCACAATGTCCCGCATCGTTTACAACATGAAACAAATCAAACCAGTTTTGTTTTTTTTCTGAAGCTTCATCGAAGACAATGCCATAGATGGCTGACATCAACTCTGCAAAAGCGGCCGGTCCACCAAAGTGACTTGCAGCCCCTCCCATTACCGCCGCCATATCCATGAGTGCAACAAGAGCACGTGTCGCCCTTGGATCTACAAAATCTAATCTCTTTCCATTTTTTCGCTCTAAAGAAACACAAAACTGAGCGCCCTTGGAAGGGTTACCGGCAAGAGGGTTTTTCAATACCAAAGGTTTCATACACATCTATGTTGCATGAGCTTTGTGAGGGGTCAAGATGACTCTTAAAGATACATGATTTTTCCAAACAGAAATAAAGGGATTTACTTGCCCTTCAGAGCTGTTTGAGCTTTTGGAAGACTTGGAAAAAAATTTCTTCCGGCTTTGTAAATAAACTATAATCTTATATTCATTTCTTTCATAAAAAGTGTTAGCTTACTCGGAATGAGCTGGATTCATGAAATTCCGAAAGTCGAATTGCACAGACACCTTGAAGGATCTATTCGATTTGAAACTCTGTGCGAGTTAGCCAGGGATTTGAGAATTGAAGGTGTTACTGAAGATACGGATTCTGTTAAAAATGCTTTTCTTATCTTGGAGCCCATGAAAAATTTAGAAACAGTTCTTACTAAATTTAGAAATCTTCAAAGTGTTTTGGCCTCAGAAGAAATTCTAGAGCGTATCAGTTATGAAATTATTGAGGACGCTTATCACAGTCAAATTCGAGTTCTGGAACTGCGATACTCTCCTCAGTTTATTCATCTCAGACATCCTCATTTAACTTATGAAAAAATTCATACCGCTATACTTAAAGGGGTGTCCTCAGCCACAAAGAAGTATCCCGTAACCTATGGACTTATTGGACTTGTGGCTCGCAATGATGATGAAAAAGTCAGAAACCGTGTTATGGATTTTATTATTGAAAATAAAAAAGATTTTATCGCTGTCGATTTAGCTGATAATGAGTTAGGTGTAGGTGTTGAGCCATTTGTAAAAGACTTCCAAAGGGCTAAAGAGGAAGGGTTACATGTTACTATCCATGCGGGTGAACCGGCTCTTAAAGGGGCTGCTGAAAACATCATCGCCAGTATAGAGAAATTGGGAGCCGAACGCATTGGGCATGGAGTGCAGGCGATACACCACCCAGAAATTATTGACTACCTTATTGAGAAGCAAATTGCTTTAGAGCTTTGTTTAACAAGCAATTACTTAGTTCAGGCTGTTCCCAGTTTAGAGGCTCATCCCATTCGAAAGTTTAAAGAGTTAGGAGTAAGGGTTACAATTAACACTGATGATCCAGGGCCTTTTCACATTTCTTTGAATGATGAATATAAAAAACTTCATAAAATTTTCGGATTTACCAAACAGGATTTCCAGGAAATCAATGAAACAGCCCTTCAAGCCAGTTTTATTTCCAAAGAACAAAAACCCTCCCAACTCACCTAGCCCCCTTATCATTTGAAATATTTATTTTAATTTTTCTTTTCAAAGCAAAGGGTGTATCGTAGGAAGTGGATTTATTATTTTAGCACATTATAAGGAAGTTTTTCTCAGGGGGTTTAAAAACGAGTTTTCTGAGGCGCAGGACGTATCTCCCGAAGGGAGAGACGAGCCTGCGGCCCTCAGAACTGTTTGAGCTTTTTAAATCCGTTGAGAAAAATTCCCATTGAACGAAAAAAAGAACGTCGTATAAAATTTAGAACAAACCGAAGCGATTTATCTAACACGTTCTCAGCAGCCTACTTTTATATCTTCTAAACGGACAGTCTCCACATCCCCAAAGGGTACAGCATCAGATTCATCATGTGAGATAATAAATGTCGGAATATGAAACTCTTTAACAAGCGCGGCTGTCAATTTTCTTGCTTCATCTTTTATCTCAGCATCTAAAGAAGAAAACGGTTCATCTAAAAATAACACTTTAGGCTTTGAAATAATGGCTCTTGCCAAAGCCACCCTTTGAGATTCTCCCCCTGATAACTTTGAAGCTTTTGTCTCCCAACACTCTGTTAAAAAAAGTTTAGTCCTCATACTTTCTAGCATTTTTTTTCTATCTTGTTTCTTTACTTTTCTTACTAACAGTGGAAATTCAATATTTTCCTCAGAGGACATATGGGGAAAGAGTTCATAACTTTGGAAAACAACCCCCAAATGTCTTTCGTTGGGAGACATATCAGAAAGAACTTCCTCTCCAATTCCCCATTGAAATTCTTTATTTCCAATAAAACCACATAGGGCCTCCATAAAGGTGGATTTGCCGACGCCAGACTTTCCCGTCATTAAAATTGTCCTCTTCGTAGCCGTCCATTTAGGAATTTCTAACGAGAACGTGCCTCTTTTTATTTTAAGATTTTTGACCCAAATCACTACCTATTCTCCAAAAAGTAAAAAATAAACTCACTCCAATAACAAATATAAACAATAACACTAGTGTTGCAGCTTCTAGACGGTAAGAAGCTGCCAAATGTTCCGCCAACAGACTTAATGTTTTATTACTTCTCAAATACATACCTGTCACTGCAAACTCTCCTACAGACCAAAGGGCTCCCAGTCCCGATAAGAATCCAATACTGACTGCCATTTGTGGCCATTGAATAGATTTAAATATATGTGATCTGGAAGCTCCTAACAATTCCGCCACCCTTATTTGATTCTTGATACCATCCATTCGATTTATCAGTCCCAAACGGTAAAGCGTAGTGAAAAATACGAGGATTAAACCCAGAGCCAAAACACCCATTTCATAAAAATAACCTATAATAATTAAACTAAAACCGATAATAGCTCCACTGGGTGATATAAAACCCAATAAAAACCTCTCTAACGTTCTATTGTTTTGGTAAAAAAGCGTGACACTAAATAATATCCACAGACCGATTCCAACAGCGAGGCCAACAAATAAAGAACTCATACCCATTTCAAGCAACAGATAAAAGGAATCAAACGCACTTCTCAGTTGAGAGATCCCAAGTTTCCAATTCATCCATAGGCCAGATAAAATAAGAATCGGAGCAACAAATAAAAGAAGTGTAAAAACCTTTACACCATGAAAAATCCTCTTTTCTCTTTCTCTTAAAAATAAAATATTTTTTTTATTTCTTAATAAAAATGTCATAAAAAATAGAATAAAAATTTGAATGCAACTTAATCCCATAGCATATTTCCAGTTCCCATAACTAAAAATAGCCTCATATATACCTCTCTCTACAGACCACGATTGCACCCCCCCAACCATTAAGGGCACTGAAAAACTAGATAGACTGAGAGCAAATACAAAAACAAAACACATTAATAAATTATTTTTCAAAACTGGTAGGGTTTTCCACCAAAACATCAATCTTGAACACCCCTCAAGATATGCTGCCTTGGACATAAAGGATAACTTTCCATGTATATCGCTATCTAACCAGATAGCAATCAGACCTATATTTATAAAAGTGTGTAAACAAACAATGGCCGGCAACCCAAAAGGATAATCTGAAAAAAACCTCATAGAACCTATGATGAGAAAAAGAGGAGGTAAGCCCTGTGGCAATAAAGCCATCAAATGAATATAACGAGAACTTGCTTTTAAAGAGGATAATCCTATAGCTCCTATATACCCTAGGGAAACAGAAAAAAGAGCACTCAAAAAACTTTGAATAAATGACCTAAAGAGTAAGGCTGATGTGGCTCCACCCTCTCCCCACTCTACCCCTCCGGACCAAAAAAGTATGATAAGAAACGGCAAAATAAGTACAAAAATAAAAAATAATACAGCTAATTTATTAAATGATTCCATTGATTAAGAAACTCTTTAATTGTTTGGTTTTCACTAACATGCAAGTTTTCTATTTTTTTTAAAGTTTCAAATTCCGTATTCTCCACGACCCCTTTTACAACTGGCAACATATAATTTTTTTTCATAATTATGGACTGCACTTCTTTCGTCAGCAAAAAATGAATGAAATTCTTTGCTCTTGCAGGATAGGACGAGCCTGCAAGAACAGCCACATACTCTATTTGAACAGGATGCCCTTCCTCAAATATTAAAAAATGATAGTCCTTCACGTTTTCTTCAATCAAGTGATACAACTGAGATGTTTGATAGGTAAATACAAAATCAGCCTCACCCTTCTTAAACAAAGCATATGAAGTTGTCCAAGAAGGCATGACTAAAAAATTTTTAGAGTTTGTAATCACAGAGTTTACAATATTAAAGTCATACGAGCCAACCCAGCTCAACCAATGCAACCCCGGCGTACTTGTTCGTGGGTCCATAAGCACAACCTTACCCCTTAAAGAACTAAAAAATTCTTTAAGAGATTGGGGTTTATTTTTTAACTCCCCCCTATAGGAAAAACCCAAAGGGGCCCAATCATAGGGTGTAGCTTTGCCTTTTTCATACGACAGGGGTAATTCATGTTTTTCTATATCTTCGAAAGATAAATCTAATAAATGTTTAGGATCGACATCTTGTAGTGTGTATTGATCTAACCCCAAAATAATATCTACATTTTTATATTTTTCTATTTCAAGTTTTTTTAAAAGACTACGACCATCTCCAGCATCAACAAATTGTACCCTTCTTCCCGTCTTCTGATAGTAGAGATCTTGAATAATAGGCCCTGGCCCCCATGGGCTTACAAATGAACTATAACTATAGACGACAAGATCCTTATCAGACTCTTCCGTTTTAAAAAAGTAATATATGGCTAAAGGAATGAATAATAAAAAGATGAGATACTTCATTTACACTTTTCCCATGTCTGGATACCTAAACATGTAATATATGTTTTTTATATCACCAGAGGATACCTCTATTTCTTTTGTAAAAGAAATAGTCGATGCCAAGACAGCGTCCCGCCCCAATCCATGCCAAAACTATATGAGATACAATAAGTAATTTATAAAATGGCTCATATTCTAAGCGAAATAAAAGAAGATAATGTACGCTTAAAATAACCCCCAAGACAGCCAGAGGACGAACCAGGTACCCTACTAAAAAAGATACACCCACCAAAATTTCAGAAAGTACAATAAGATGAGAAAAAGTTTTCCAGTTATAAACAACAATATTATCTAAAAATATCTGATACCACGGTGATGCTGTGTTAATAGCTAATCCGTCAGAAATCATCTCGGCCAGCTTGGGAGAAGTTAGAAAGTCACTTTTTATTTTTTGTAGCCCTTCATTAAAATAATAATACCCCAGAAAAATTCTCAAGAGTGCAACTGGTAATTGATGACCGATATATTTAATACTTTCAAAAAATGCAATTAACATGATATCCCCATCCTACGATAAAGTGCTTCAAAGACCAATATATTTTAACATTCGATGGCAACGCATGTGAATACTTTTAAAAAAGATCAATCATTTTATTTTAATCCCAGCCTTGGGCACTCTGCTCTCAGAAAGCATTCCTCACATTTGGCGTGGCGTGCTCTACAAATAGCCCGCCCATGTTCAATGAGATAATGTGAAAAGCCTGTCCATTCTTTTTTAGGGACAACTTTTTCTAACTCTCTTTCCAACTTAACAGCATCCCTACCCTGAGCGAATCCTAGCCTGTTAGAAATACGAGTGACATGAGTGTCTACAACCATTCCAGGAATACCAAAGGCGTTACCCAAAACCACATTAGCCGTTTTTCTACCCACTCCAGGTAAAGTGACAAGATCTTCCATCTTATCAGGGACCTGACCCTCATAGTCTTTTACAAGTTTCTGACAGCAGGCCTTGATATTTTTAGCCTTGTTTTTATAAAAGCCCGTAGAATATATAATCTTAATAATAGAGGCCACTGAAGCTTTAGCTAAATCCTCTGTCCGAGGGAATTTTGCAAATAATGTCGGAGTCACTTTATTAACACGAGCATCTGTACATTGAGCAGACAACATTGTGGAAATCAGCAATTCAAGTGGATTTTTATAAATCAAAGAACACTCAGCCCCTGGGTAATGTTTTTTAAGAAGGCGAATGACCTTAAGTGATCTTTTTTTACGTTGAGGAATGGAGTCTAACTTCATTCATTCCCATCTTCGCCTATAGCTTCAACAGGGCACCCCTCCATAGCCTCTGAAGCCAGTTCCTCTTCCTCTGCCGTTTCAGGTTGTTTAGATAAATAGGCATGACCATCATCATCGTTCATGGAAAAGTTATCTGGAGCTGTAGTAACGCAAGCATCACAAGCAATACATGACTCATCAACATAAAACTTTCCTGGCTTATTCCCGCTCCATTTTTGACTTTTATCAGCCATAACATTCTCCTAAATTCAACCTAGCCACTATGAGTTATTTTGTCAATGAACCTTAAGACTATCCATTAACTTAAGTTTTGTTAAATACCTTTAGATTTTTCTGATGAGAAGGGTTCATCCAAATTTTTTCAAAATCTTCCACTTCAGAAAGAGGATTAAATTGCTTAATGGTTTGAAAAGGCTCCTTTGGCAGACAAGAGTTTTTATCTAATATAAAATCAACTTTTTCTAAAGTTTTTTGTTCAGAACAGACAAGATCAGCCAAACCAAATTCCAAAGCTTCATAAGCACTAAAACTACGAGCACTTAAAGATAGGTCTTTTAACAGATGTGGTGAGACACGATTCAAAAGTCTTTGCCCCCCTCCCCATCCATAACTCATTCCAATTCTTCTGTGCCATAAACCAAACGTGGCAGATGGTGTTGCAACAATAGAATCAAAACATGAAAGAAGCTCCATACCTCCCCCTAAGCAAAAACCCGATACAACAGCAATTGTTTTATGGGGGTGTCGATAGAGCTGATCTAAAACCTCTCTGATTTTCATATTAATAGCTCGTCCTGTATCTGAAGATTCATTTGCATATTGCTTAAGGTTTCCCCCACTACAAAAAGGTTGGTAAGAGTTTGTTCGCCATACAATTTCTTCGAAGGATAAAAGCAACTCAGACAACTGCTCTGCTTCATTTAAACCAAAGCTATTTCCTTCGTTTGTATTATCTATATAGACTTCATGATAATAAGAGTGTTCTTTTACAGTTAGTCCCATCTGGTTTTAACGATCTTTCAAATCTTTCCAAGTACGATGGGTCTCACCTACAAATTGACCTCGTGGACGGTAGATACGGTTATTCGTATGCTGTTCCATAATATGCGCTAACCATCCAGAAATACGAGAGGTTGCAAAAATGGGTGTATAAAGATCAAGAGGTATGCCCATACTATAATACACTGTTGCTGAATAAAAATCGACGTTAGGAAGTAAGCCTTTTTTCTCTTTAACTGTCTCGTCAATAAGCGCAGACATTTCGTAGTAATGACCCTTGCCAACTTTTTGAGTTAAACTCTCGCTCATTTTTCTTAAAACCTTAGCTCTCGGATCTCCATTTTTATACACTCGATGTCCCATTCCCATAATTTTCTTTTTCTGGGCCAAAGCTTCTGTGACCCATTCTTTTGCTGCATCTACAGTTTTTATTTTCTTGAGCATACGCATAACTTGTTCATTAGCCCCTCCATGGAGAGGACCTTTCAAAGCTCCAATAGCACTGACAATAGCAGAGTAAATATCACTCAATGAAGATGTTGTTACACGAGACGCAAAGGTTGAACAATTCAGTTCATGATCTGCGTGTAGTACCAAACATGTATCAAAAACCTTAACCATTTCTTCATCTGGGGTTTCACCTTTTAGTTGATAGAGAAAATTCCAAGCAATGCTCTTATCAGGCTGAGCTTTTACAATATCCTGCTTTTGACGAATTCTTTCAAAGGCTGCTACCAGTGATCCCATCAAACCCGTCAATCGAAAAGCCTTATCTTTTTGTCCCTCGATAGAAATGTCATCTGCTGTAGAATCAAATAACCCTGCCATAGAGACGGCCGTTCTCAACCAAGACATGGGATGAACAGAATCTGTAGGTAACTCCTTTAATCTTTCGAGCAAAGAATCGGAAATAACTTGCTGAGCTCTGAGTTTCTTTTGAAATTCTGCTAACTCCATTTCCGTTGGGAGTTCATTGTTCCACAATAAAAAAGTCGTCTCTTCAAAAGTAGAATGATCGGCTAAATCTTCAATAGTGAATCCTCTATATGTTAATGTGGCGTCAACAATGGAAGAAATCCCCGTCGAACAGGCAACAATCCCCTCTAAACCTCTATCTATAGCACCTTCAAAAACTTCCATAACTTCTCCTTCTGATCGGGCAGCTTACACCAAGAAATGGTTTATTGAAAAGTCAGAACATAAAATAAAAAACTTCGTTACAATAACTGCGTTTCCATTTGGATTCATCCTGAACACTCACATCTATGAAACTTCTTCAACGGTTCAAAAAATCATTATAAATTATGATCTTGACCTACCGCAACACTCTCGTACAACTCCTAGGGGTTCTCTTTCGCCAATCTTAAAACTTTATCCTTCACTTCAGCTACAAGCACTGTCACGTCCCTGTCGGGATTTGTTTTTCCTGTATATTTTTTAATTTGAAACAATATTTCATTCCGCACATCATGAACAGTATTTTTCTTATTTTGAACAATAATATCCTTGATACGCTCTTTACCAAAGATTTCCCCCGCTTTGTTCTTTGCCTGCGAAATACCTTTGGAACAGAGAATGATAAAGTCATTGGGATTTAGGCTCATGGAATGTTCCTTAAGAGACTGACTGTCAAATTTTTCATGAATAGAAGGAGTGTTTGAAACCAAATCCGTTAAAACATCTTTTTCTGTTTCATAATGAAAACAAGAGACATCCCCTAGTTGAATATATGTGAGTTCAAATGTACGGCGATTTACCACTCCATAAAAGAAGTCTACTGTGTCATTGGGTCTCATTTGTTCACTCATAGCATCAACCATGATTTTAGCCATCTCTAAGGGAGATAAATTAGATCGAGATTGATGGAACTGACTTGTCATTTTTAAAAGTATAGAGAGAACCAGTGCTGACATTCCATGTCCGGAGGCACTTGATAATAAAATTCCAAATTTCATCTTATCGCTCAGCTCAAAGATATCAAAATAGTCCCCACCGGAGATAAGACTGGCGACAAATTTCGAACTTATTTCAAAATCGGGAATGCGAGGTAATTCAACGGGTACCAATTGATGCTGTAATTGTCTTACAGATTTCAGATCCTCATTAACTTGCCCTAGTATACTTCGTAAATCTTTATCTATATCCAGTAAATCGTGTTTATATTCATCCATTTCACGAGATTTTTCCGCTAATTGTTTTTCCAGCTCTTTAATTTTTTGTTCTAGCTCTTTTTCTTTGCTCATCTCTACTGTTTTTTCTCATCTTAGCCAAACTGTCAATGTAACTTCGGTTTGTATTTGTGGACTGCTGAAAAAATGACATCTACTCGTTGCCATCACTCAAAACTCTCTGAAAAATTTAAAGAATAGATTCAGACTGCAAAGGAAATCATGAAATCGCTCATTATTTTTTAAATGGATACAATTTTTAAATCAGAACCCATCGTCCTAATATATGGGATGAATTCCGGTGATTAATAGGGACATCCCCCCTTCTCAAATATTTCATTTCTTTCAAGTCCTGCTTCCTCAAGAATCTTGTTTTCAGCAGCTTTAACAACCCTATCTAATTCCAATCTTCTGTTTTGACGACTTAATAAATTGAAATTGCCACGGGCCGACTTCAATTTCTCCTGAGAACTTGATGAATTACCCTCGCTAGCCTTTACTAATTCTTCATGTACCCACGGTGTTATTGTTTGCCTACGAACAATGTCCAGGGCCGCCTCTCTCTCGTTATACTCTCGACTTATCTCATCTATCCTTTTCTCCTCTTTATTAGCTATGTCCAAGGCTGTCTCTCCAGCTTTATTCCGAATAGTGACATCAGATTTTTCAATAAGGCTACTGAGTGGGGCACCATTAAATAATCGCTCACCTGCCACTATTCCCTTGTCTGATACCGCCCAATGCAGAAGAGTATTTCCTTTACTATCCCGTGAAAAAGGACCTACCAGTTCAGCAAGTGTGTATAGATTCCCAAGACGTCCGACTCTCTCTAAAACTCTAAAAAGATTATCCATTTCTCTTGTACTTAAAATTGCTCTTCCATTTCTAGTAGCCTCCGATAATTCTTCAAGTACCCATAATGTTATTTCTGTCTCACTTGCTTGAGCAACGTCCAAAGCTTTCTTTCCAGCCTTATTCCGAATAGTGACATCAGATTTTTCAATAAGGCTACTGAGTGGGGCACCATTAAATAATCGCTTGCCCTCTATCACTCCTTTGTCTGATACCGCCCAGTGCAGAAGAGTATTTCCTTTAATATCTCGTGCAGAAGGATCTACAAGCTCAGCAAGTGTGTATAGATTCCCAGGATCTGCTCCTCTCTCTAGAGCTCTAAAAAGATTACCCATTTCTCTTTCATTTAAAGCTCTGCCACTGTTCAACTTTTGTTTCAGTTCATCGAAATTCTGCTGTGGCGATCTTTGCATAGGAACATAGTAGGCATTATTGCCAATCATAGATCGAGGTATATGATTCTGCGCTACAGATCTTTCCGGTGTCGACAAGCTTTTAGAGATTTCATTCCCATTATTCGTAGTTGTATTCTTAAAATGACTACAAGACACCAAAGATAAACTCAGTGTGATAACAATATAGCGATATCTACATAACACGATTTGAAAAAAACTCATCACTCTCTCCTTTAAAAAAACACAATGATTTTATTAATAACCTAAAGACATAAATTAATTGTACCCCCCCCCTCTCTTTTCAAATTTAAAGACCAAAGCCCTAAAGGCAATACCCTACGTTGCTTGAAAAAAATTGTGAGATTATTCCTCTGACCTTAGACCAGCAAAGCTTCCCGTTTTCACTACACTCGATTTCATCTGCAAGTTTTAAAAACTGAACTTGTAAGAGGGGGCTTTTTTAGGGTTTATTTTTCTGTTCTAAGCACAGGGCGTATCGTGGGAAGTGGATCTATTATTTTAGGATATTGCAGAGGGAACTTTTCTCAGGGGGGTTCAAAACGAGTTTTCTGAGGCGCAGGGCGTATCTCCCGAAGGGAGAGACGAGCTGCGAACCCTCAGAACTGTTTGAGCTTTTGAAGACCCCTGAGAAAAGTTCCCAATCAAATGCAAAAAAATCATGTAAAGAGACAGATACAACTGAAGCGACTTCGGCCCTCAGAACTATTTGAGCTTTTTTTCAGTCTTAAAAAAGTTTTCTCTCGAGACTTCAAAGCAAATCTTCAAAGCGTAGAGTTTGTAGATTTAATATCTAAATAAGAGTGTTTTTTATTTGTAGGACGATAAGATTCAACGGCTTTTAATCTTCCATTCGTTGTATATCCACTATGACTCTTCACAGGATTTTCCAAACCCAACAATTTCTCTACAGCATTCCTTGTAGAAAAGCTTTGAAATGTCATTATAGAGTCATCTCCCAGTCCCTGCCACTGAGCTAACTTCACTGAAGGCAGGTGATAGGAAACATATCCCACTTTGGGGTGCGCCCGAGCAAAAGCTTCCAACCCGCCCCTTAAATAAGTCATATAATCAATAAATTCCGTTTCACCACAAACATCAACCGCCAGTAGCCTCTCATCTCTGGACACAGAATGCGCAAACATATTCACATTAACTTCTTGGCAATACTCCATAACTCGTCTAGCGGGAACAACTTGATTCTGATCGCTCAGAGAAATAGGATGTGTGTTAGGCAAGATATACATTTTATCATCCACTCTCCAATACACATTTAAGTCTTTATCTTTTTTAGCGAACTGATTTAGTATTTTCATTCTTTCATTATCAAATTTATCGGATGCAACCACAATGTCAGGCATATAAAACACATCTAATAAATCTTCATAAAAAATATGGCTTTCTACATCCAATTCAATGCCCATAACTTCCATAGATAAAGTGATAGCATCTCTTAGAAATGACTCAAAACTATTGTATGTGTTTGGATGAATAGCCCAATCACTTTTCTCTAAAACACTCTCCCAAAACCAAGAGAGTATAAGAATTCTTTGCTTAGAATTAAATTTCTTATAAACATACCAGTTCAATTGATAGACAAAGGATCTCAAAGAATATTTAGAAATCTTTCCTGAGAACTTATTAACGTCAGAAATTCTTTCTGAATTACAAAACTCTTCTAATACATAAGAACGCCAAATACCTTCGCAAATTCCCTCAATGGATCTAACATCTTTAATCCAATTCCTCATGTTAGGGCTCCACACATTTTTTAATTCGCCCGCATGATGATCAAAAAGCTTTAAATCTCCAAAAACATACGAAGTTAATAAATCTGACAGAATATCTTTTAAAACATCATTGGGAGATGAAGAAAGACGATCTCGCACAAATATTTCAGCCACGAAACGTCTTAGAATCCAGTGGCGATCCATTACCTTAGATCCAATACTATATTCCCCTTCTTTATATGTAATACCGTAAGGATTCTCTGAATCCACAACGAGTCGCACGGGTTGAATGGACCATGAAGGGGTATAGATTTTTTCAAAGACCTGCGTGTAAGATACAAGAACAGCATTAAGCTTCCGCACCCTATCTCTCCATTTTAAAGATAATTGAGCGTCAGGGTCCTTTAAGCGGCCACAGGAATAAATAGACGCTTCATGAGAGGAATCTTTAATAACCAATTCTGATACAATCATGGATTTAATACACTGTCGTTCAGAAGAAAAAGAGCCAAAAAACCATATAGAACCGGCCAAGAGCAATATAGACGAGCTGAACACTATTTTACGAAACATATCTTAAAAGATAGAGCAAAAGGAATGCCAAAGAATTTTAAGGCAGGCCTGCTTGACCCACACGTGAAGGCAAAGATCGACCTACAATTTTAGAGATCCATTTGTTAATTTCTAAAAGCTTTTCTATTTTCACACCAGAAGATAACCCCTCACTATCCAATAAATAAACGACATCTTCTGTGGCGACATTTCCAGTAGCACCTGTTGCATAGGGACACCCTCCCAATCCACCAACACTGGAATCAAAAGCTCTCACACCCATTTCTAGACTTTGAAAAATATTAGCAATAGCCATTCCTCTCGTATCATGAAAGTGCATACGTATTTTCTCAATAGGAAAATTTGACTTAACAAGGTTTAATACATTTCGAACATCTTTAGGAGTGGCACAGCCAATCGTGTCTCCTATAGAGATTTCATTGATATCACAGGTTTGAAGTCTTTCTATAACAGTTGCCGTTTGCTCTGGCCGAACAACACCCTCATAGGGACAACCGAAACTCACACTGATATAGCAAGAGACACCCACTTTATTGCTTTTTGCCAAAGCTGTAATCTCTTTTACTCTTTGAAAACTTTCCTCTTGAGTACAGTTCACATTTTTTTGAGAAAAGGTTTCTGTTACAGGTAAAAAAACTGTAACGTGTTTTATACCAACATTAAGAGCTCTTTCCATTCCTTTAATATTGGGGACAAAACACAAAAAGTGACTTTTGCTTTCATTCTCTTTTACAGCCCGATAAACTTCTTCTGTTCCTACCATTTGTGGAATCCACTTGGGAGAAACAAAGGCACCGATTTCAATATTTTTTAATCCCGCCTCTTGTAGAGAACGTATCAACTGGACTTTTTGTTCTATCAAGAATTGAACTTTTTCATTTTGCAGTCCATCTCGAGGTCCAACTTCTACAATCCTTACCGGCTCACTCATTTTTGGTTCATAACTCGACACTTTATCAATATTGAATGTTCAGCGTTTCCGCTCTACTTTTTTAATTTAAACCGAAGACCAAATGCCCAAGAAGATGCTTCTGAACTTTCCATATCAAGAATCTGACTTGCATTACTCTGAGGAGAATCAACATCAATAAGCATATCTTCCCAAAAGGTTGAACGATAATTTATAAAAATATCGACTCTCTTATTAATTTCATAATCCACTCCAAATTCTAGATTAAACATTCCTACAATATCTGACCCCTTCTCTTCGTAACGAATTTGATCTAAAATATTAACTGCAGTCCCTAATTCCACCTCAGCAACACCAATCCCTGCCCCCATATAAGGAGTCCACTTACTTTTATTAACAAAATCACGGAAAACATTGAAAGCAGCCCCTTTATACTCCATAGACCCTGAGATTTTAATAAAATCACTGAAATGATTAGAAAAGAAATCAAGAGCTTCTTTAGGAAGATTAGGATTAGTCTCTACGTCCATGTTATAAGGAATTAAAAAAGATTCTACTTCTCCTCGAAAACCGTTGTTGAATTGGCGACCAACAATAAACTTAATAGGAGGAGAATGTGATTCACTACTTAAAAATATCTCTCCGCCTCTATTTACAGACGAATAAGAAGCATCAAATTCTATTTCTCTGTCAGAAAGGTGTGTAAAAGGAATCGCAATATACCAAAAACTACGCTCCTTTACCGTATCTTCATCTTGAGCCTGAGCTAAAGGTAAAGTAAAAAAACTAACCAAAACAAAACTTAAAAGATATCTCATACTAAACATCCTAAAAATGTCCCTCTGTAATACAAGAATTAATACAACCTGTCAAATCGGAGTTACCAAGTCGTAAAAGAGACGAGATGAGCCAATAAACAGAACGGAAACACGCTTTTCAAATATTAAGCAACTATTGATATGTTCCTGCCCTGCAAATCCAGACTCTTAAGAGAAAAAATTTGTTATTGTTAATATTCATTCTATGATCTAGCTTGTAATAATGAAAATTTCAGAGGTTCAATAATGAGATCACTTTGTTTTCTTTTTGCTCTTATATCTGCAACTGGACTTGCCTATGCTGGCGATTTCAATCTCAATAATCGCTTTATTAACGCTCTAAGATTCAGTGATGTTAAAACACTTAAGTATGCCCTTGAGGACGGAGCTGATGTGAATTTCCAAATTAAAACCCCTCAGGGATGGCACACACCTTTACGAGTCGCTATACAGGGAGGCAACCCTGAAATTATAAGTATACTGATAGAAAATGGAGCAGATCTTGAATTGGTAAGTAGCGATGGAGAGACGGCTCTACATGCAGCATCTCATTTTTTACGAACTCAGCTTATGGAAACCTTTTTAAGAGATAAGGAAATAAGCCCGAACGTCAGAGATATTTATGGAAATACCCCTCTCCACACTCTTGCAGGGATTCAGTATTCAACTCGAAAAGATCCAAAATTACAACTTGAAGCTGCCCGTTTACTCTTGAAAGCAGGAGCCAGCATAAATGCAGAGAATGATCATTTTATATCACTAGAAAGTAATGGTTTCGTCATGGAGCGGTTAGATCATGCTACTCCACTTCATATTGCCGTTGCCCGGGGAGAACTCCGGTTTATAGACTTTCTTATTAATGAAGCTAAAGCAGATATAAGCTCCATAGATAACAAACATGTTATCACACTTCTCCACTACACTGTATTGAGAGACAAAGTATTTGGAAAACCGGATGCTATTAGAGCTGCAGTGAAACTTTTAAGAGCAGGAGCTGATCCAAAGAAAGAGGTATTGATTCCCACTCGAATTATCACTTCTATTAATCGTCGTTACGTTTCTACTCAATATATGACTGCGGATACATGGGCTGATCGATATGGAAACCACAAACTGGCTAAGGTTTTAAAACACGGCAAACCATTTTTATGTTTTTAAAAAGCATCTTTAAAAACATAAGAAATAAACAAGCTTTTTCAACATTAAGATATTGATTTTTAGTAAGTTCGTTTGGATGATTACACGGATGAGGATAAAATCATTTAGAGATTATTCTTCAATTCGCTGCATTCTGGTATGAGTCACCATGTATTTTTTTCTTTTTGAACACGTATTTGCCATTTGCCATTTGCCATTTGCCATTTGCCATTTGCCATTTGCCATTTGCCATTTGCCATTTGCCATTTGCCATTTGCCATTTGCCATTTGCCATTTGCCATTTGCCATTTGCCATTATAGAAAGAGTACTAGGCTTATCTACAATGCAATATTTGCTTTAATGAGAAAGTTGAGGAACACACCATGAAATCACTCTTGCTTATTTTTTTATTATCCTTTTCTTTTTTACTTCACGCTGGAGAAGAAGAAAATAACAGACTCATCAGTGCTATACGTATAAGTGATGTAGAAAGAGCTCAATCCGCTCTGAACGCTGGAGCTGATGTGAATTTTCAAATAAGAAGCCGCAGCTCTTCTGTTATAGAGTGGGTCAGTCCCCTGCATGAAGCTATAAGAATAGGAAACCCTGTAATGATATATATGCTCATAGAGCATGGAGCAGATATTTACAGTATAGATTCTCACAAACAATCTGCCTTACATGCAGCCATAATTTGGCCACAACCTCAACTTGTAGAATTCCTCGTATTGGAAAAGGGAGTAAGTGTAGATATAAGATCTGGACAGGAGCTTACACCTTTAGAGCTATTAGCCCTAAACCCGAAAATAACCCAGAATAGAGAATATGATTGGGAAGCGGTTCGCACACTTCTCAGGCTGGGAGCTGACGTCAATGCACTCCCTTCTTACACAATAATGATAGAAAATACGGAGCAAGTATTCCGCCCAGCCACTCTTTTTCACTTAGCTACTCATGTAGGAAATTTACCCTTCTTAGATTTTTTAATTAAGGAAACAAACGCTGAAATCGATGCCACAGATAAACATGGTCTAACACCCTTACATTATACTGTGTTTATAAGTGATCCTGATATCGCTATTGAAACTGCTAGAAAACTATTAAAAGCAGGAGCAAAACGCTCGGCTAAAGGAACAATTTATGTGCCATATCGTTATAGCTGGATAGCTCATAAGAAAAAAGTCACCCCTAGTGAAACTGCAGTTCTTTTTGTTGGAAAGGGAAAACTTGCTAATTACTTAAAATATTATAGCTTAGTCCGGTGGTGTTATTGATAGAAAAAAGAATATATTCATTCAGATTTTATGCGCACAAGATCTTGACCCAACTGAACCTGATCACCCACTTGACAAATGATTTTAGAAATCTCCCCATTTTCCACAGACTTTAAATTGTATTCCATTTTCATGGCTTCCATGACAACGACCACATCACCAGCTTGAATTGCATCCCCTTCTTTTTTTAAAAGTCCTGTAATCTTACCTGGCATAGGGGCTTTAATCACCTCAGGGGATTCACTCAAATTGGCTTTATGCTTTTTACGACGAGACTCCTTACGAAAAGTGTATGTCTCACCCTGAAAGTGCACCCAAAACATTCCGTCTTTTGTCTGTTCCCAAAGAAGACGTCCATTTTCAGTTTCCAAAATAAACGGATTTGTCATACTTTCTCTAAACCTCTTCTCACAAAACCAAAAAACTTTAACAAAAATTATTTCAATAAATATTTTTCAGAATGACAAACATCTATAAAATTCTTTTCATCACCTAACCCTTCCCCCACGAAGCTGTCCAAGGTGATATCTTATCTACAGATGTTTCCAAGTTTTTCCTTAATAATTTATCTTTTAATTTCAAAACTTCTTCCGGAGGAGAGGGTTGTTTTAACCCTTCAGAAAAGTATTTTTTCATAAACCCCGTCGTCATCACTCCTTTTGAAAAATCAGAATGCCGAATGATTTCCTTTAACAGAGGAATATTGGTTTGCGCTCCAAAGACAATCACATTAGACAAAACATCTTGCATTTTTCTCAAGTTCCCTGCCCTCGATGTATCCCAAGTGATAATTTTAGCTATCATAGGATCATACAAAGGCTTAATCTCATCCCCTGTTTCAAAACCAAAATCAAATCGCCTATGAGGACCTACAGGCCAAAGAACACTTCCCAAAACACCTGTGCTTGGAAGTCCCCCTGAATACGCATCCTCTGCATACAAACGACATTCTAGAGCATGACCCCTAGGAACAATTTCTGACTGTGTAACAGAAAGTGGATCCCCTTCGGCAATACGAATTTGTTCCTTAACAAGATCCATTCCATACACCAACTCTGTCACGGGATGTTCCACTTGTAATCGTGTATTCATTTCTAAAAAATAAAACTTTCCATCTTCATATAAAAACTCAACAGTCCCCGCTCCGACATACCCAATAGAACTCGCTAACTCACGTGAAGCCTCATACATAGCTTCTTTAACAGCCCCATCAAGAGATAAACACGGAGCCTCTTCAATGATTTTTTGATGACGCCTCTGAACGCTACACTCACGTTCACCAACACTCACCACATGACCTTTAGAGTCTCCTAAAATTTGAATCTCAATATGTTTGGCATTAGCTAAATATTTTTCTAGAAAAATCTCAGAAGATCCAAAACTACTCTGAGATTCTCTCTGCGCCGAATCCCACTGATTCCGAAACTCCTTTGCAGAGTTAACAATTTTTAAACCTCGCCCCCCACCTCCACCTGTTGCTTTTAAAATAATGGGATAACCTATGCTTTCAGCATGTTCAGAGCAGGCTTCAAACTCTGTAGAATCAAATCCTTCAAGGACAGGTAGTCCTACCTGCTTCGCTACTTTTCTGGCCTCAACTTTATTTCCCATAAGAGCAATTACCTTAGGGGATGGACCTATAAATACCATTTTGGCTTTTTCGCAGGCTTTAGAGAATTCTGAATTTTCTGAAAGAAAACCAAACCCCGGATGTATAGCATCCGCCCCCACACTCAAAGCTCCATCAATATTATTTTGAATATTTAAATAGCTCTCAATAGAAGGGCCAGGGCCAATACACACTCTTTCATCAGCCATGCGATAGGCTTTTGTATCCACATCGACTTCAGAATGCAGCAAAGCTGTCTGAATGCCCAACTCTTTGCAGGCAGTGATAATTCGAACAGCGACTTCTCCACGATTGGCGATGGCTATCTTCTTAAAACTCATCTTAACCACTTACGGACTGTCGAAACGATGCCATCTACTTCGTTGCAATCACTCAAACACTCACTCCGACGTAGGAAAAACTACGCCTCCGTTCGGTTTGAGCTTGAACGCCTCGTATCTGACATCGTTTCAACAGTCCCTCCCTCATACTAATAAAAAATATCTCACCACTTCTTTATTTTTTTGACCATCGAGGTTCGCGCTTTTCAAAAAAAGCACTCAAACCCTCCTGCCCCTCTTCACTAACCCTGCGCTCAGATATAATTCTTATGGTTTCAGATTTAGAAGTTTTATGAATATAATTTTCTGCCTCCATATTTAATATCCGTTTTGTTTCTCGTACCGCCGCCGTACCTGCACGCCTTAGCATATCAATAGAACGATCAATGTATTCATCCATAGATTTTACATCACCATAAAACTGTATTAACCCCATGTCCTTAGCCTCTGCTGTTCCAAAAGTTTTTGCTGTCAAAGCATATTCCCTGACCTGAGAAGACGAAGCTTTTAACAAAACAAAAGGTAAAATGATGGCTGGCACAAGCCCTAGCTTTACTTCACTAAAACAAAACTGTGTCTGCTTTTCCACAGCAACTATATCACAGATAGCAAGAAGACCTAAGCCTCCACCAAAAACATGACCATGAATTTTTCCGACAATAGGAGTAAGTGTCTGCTGCGCTACCGAGAGCAAATCATGAAGTTTTTCTGCATCCTTTATGTTTTCTTCAAAAGAAAATTTCGACATAGATTTCATCCAATTCAAATCAGCTCCTGAACAAAAACTAGAACCCTCCCCACTCAAGACAATAGCTTTAATATCCTTTTGGGCCTGCAAAGATTTAAATGTATCAGTCAGTTCAGATATCATTTCAGGATGAAATGCATTGTGAACCTTTGGTCTATTTAAAATAATTCTAAAAATATCGTCATTTTCAATTATTTTTATTGTTTTCATATTACATTCTAAACACACCAAAGTGTGTATCTTCCCACTTTCTGTTAAAGCTTGCCGAGACACCCAAAGCTAAAACTCTCCGCGTATCCATAGGATCAATAATCCCATCATCCCAGAGACGAGCCGTTGAAAAATAAGCAGAACTCTCTTTTTCATATTTATCTAGAATGGGTTTTTTAAACTCTTCACACTCTTTATCATTTAAAGTTTTCTTATCTTTAAGAAGTTGATCTTTTTTCACTGTCAGTAAAACATTGGCCGCCTGTTCACCACCCATAACGGATATGCGTGCGTTGGGCCACATCCACAATTGTCGAGGTTGAAAGGCACGTCCGCACATACCGTAATTACCCGCACCGAAAGACCCCCCAACAACAACTGTAAACTTCGGAACACAGGCATTGCTGACAGCCATAACAAACTTTGCTCCATCTTTAGCAATCCCTTCACTTTCATATTTCTTTCCAACCATAAAACCTGTGATATTCTGTAAAAAAACGATAGGGATTTTCCTCTGGCAACACAGTTCCACAAAGTGTGCCCCCTTAAGTGCGCTCTCCCCAAAGAGTACTCCATTGTTTGCAATGATACCCACAGGATATCCCCAAATATGTGAAAAACCCGTCAATAAAGTCTTTCCATACCTGGATTTAAATTCATGAAATTCACTGCCATCAACAATACGCGCAATAACTTCTTTCATATCAAAGGCTTTTCGCAAATCACTGGAAACAATGCCATAGAGTTCTTTGCTATCAAAGACAGGATCTTTTGGTTCAAGAGTTTTTAAGGGAATATTTTTTTTAATATTTAAATTTTTAACAATATCTCTGCAAATAAGCAGGGCCTCTTCATCCGTATCAGCTAGGTGATCAGTGACACCACTGGTATCACAATGAACCTCAGCTCCACCAAGTTCTTCAGAAGTTACATCTTCGCCCGTAGCTGCCTTTACAAGAGGAGGGCCTCCTAAAAAAATAGTTCCATGCCCTTTAACAATAATATTCTCATCACTCATAGCTGGAACATAAGCTCCACCAGCCGTACAACTTCCCATCACAACAGCAATTTGAGTCAACCCCATAGAAGACATTTGTGCTTGATTATAAAAAATCCTTCCAAAGTGATCTCGGTCAGGAAACACTTCTGATTGTAAGGGAAGAAACGCTCCCCCACTATCGACAAGATAAATACAGGGAAGTCCATTTTCCATAGCAATCTCTTGAGCACGTAAATGTTTTTTCACTGTTATAGGAAAATAAGTTCCTCCTTTGACAGTGGCATCGTTGGCAACGATGACACATTCATGACCGTGAATCACTCCAATGCCTGTAATAACCCCCGCACTGGGAGCAGCATTGTCATACATGTCCCAGGCCGCTAGGACACTGAATTCTAAAAAAGAGGATTGGGCATCTATAAGATGATCAATACGTTCACGGGCCGTGAGCTTGCCTCGCTCCTTATGTCTGCGAACAGAGGACTCTCCACCTCTGTTATAAACTTTTTTGAGAGCTGTTTTCCAATCCTGAATACACTCAGACATGGATTTCTTATTTTCTTGAAAAACAGGGTCTTGATGATTGAAAGGAGAGCCTACTTGCATAATGGACCTATTGTCTGACATTTATATATAAAAAAGTAGATTATAAAGTGTCTTTCTAAGCAATCAATGTTTTTTGAAGCCACAGAGAGGACATGAGTTTTAAAAAAATCTATTTCCATAAAAATAAAGCCAGCTCTCAAAGAAGGGCTGGCTCTATAGTTTATCGATCGGGGGATTTGCGTTAAGCCGGATTCTGTCTTCTGAATCTGCTCGATAAAAACAAATTCAGGAGGGGATCATTCCTCTGGGAGTTTTTTTACAAAAACCCTCTAGCGATCTCACCCGAGAGCTTTGCACTGGCCGTGCTCAAATGCTCCCCTATTTGATCTTGCTCCACGTAGAGTTTAGCTGATTTCACTCCAGCAGCTCCTCTAAGACCTCCCGTTCCCGGTCCTAGGATCAATGCCCTGGACATTCTTTCTGTTCCACTGTTCCTCACCTTACGGTGGGAGGGTATTACCCTCTACGTTGCCATTTGGAGTCCGGACTTTCCTCTGCGCTCAAACACCTAGATGTTTTCACACAGCGATCACCTGCAAAACCAATCGCACATTATCATAAAGAAACAAAAAATGTCGATACTTGAGTGTTTATATTTGAATTCTCTACACTTTTTCCAAATCCAGTAGACATAGAGCCAATAAATTCGACGCACAAAAGGCAACCCTCTGAGGATATAAAAAATAAGATCACCTTATTCATTCCATCAAGACAACTTCTAAAATCCAACTCGTTTCAGTAGAAATATTGCTAGGGGATATACCACCTAGTTGTGGATTAGAAACTTGAAACCATTGTATAGTTCTATTTACATCTTCAAAATAAGAACCTACCAGATTGATGGTGCTAGCCCATTCTTCAAATCGCTGCTGCACATTCCTAGGCATACGCTCATCATATCTAATGGATTTCACTGGAACATCTAATGCAGCGGCAACATCTTTCTTATTATAATTCAGAACACGAATGACCTTCTCTTTGTTAAGCTTACCATTTTCAAACAAAGAAAGGTAATCTCGTTTAGGAGTACTTCCGAATAAAGCAGGCCCTAGGTGCGCCATTCAACATCCAGCTTTAATGTGACAACCACTTATACAATATATCGGCAATTTTGAATATTTATTTTACCACCCTGTTAAATACACCACAAATTAGATCTCATTAGCTCTTTAAATTAATTAGAAAATATATACATTAGACCTGGCGTTCTATTAGATATAGAGTTCTTATATCTAAGCCGCTTCTTTTGCCTCGTTAGACAAGACCTCAATTTCAGGTTCCTCTTTTGAATGAGTTGCAAAATTGATGATCAGCCCGGAAGTAAATCCTGAGGTTCTTAAATATGCTTTGGTTTGCGATCTATTAAGATTAGATATATTAGCCACAGACTTAAGCTCCACTGCAATTGTGTCATCAACAATAAAATCTAACCTCTGAGTCCCAACACATTCTCCCCTATAAAAAGCTTCTATATGATGCTCTACAGTATATGGAATCTTATCTCTTCTGAAATCTATTGCCATTGCTTTGGCATATACCCTCTCCTCATAACCTTCTCCAAGTGTTGAGTAAACTTTTTTCGCAATCTCGATTATCTGCTCTTCATACTTTTTCATCTACTCCCCCTACCTCTTTGCTATTTCTTAATCCATTTAATTAAGAAAAATAGTTCAACTCTAAATCACTATTCAGTATATTATTACTTAACAAAAGACACTCACCTAAAAATAAAACTCAGATGTTTCATAAAGATACAAATGCAGAGAAGGCTTTCTCCACTTCATTGGTTCAAGCGGTTTGGACATGCATTTCAAATTTTAATCCAATAAGAGAAGCTAACTTATAGAGCTGAACTAAATTCTTATTTAAAATATTAGGATTTAATAACCTTTGAACTTGATTGTCAGACGTTTGCAACTGCCTTGCCAGATACTTTTTAGAAATAGTCTTCTTATTTAACTCCTCTTTTATTTGAGCAATGATATTTTCTATATGAAGCTGAAGCATATATTCGGGATCTTTTACAATATAAAGAGGCTGGTCATACGGTAAGTAGTCTATTGTGCCATCTGCAAGTTCAATCGCTAAACTTTTTCCACGAGTTTCCTTATCAATCCAGATTTCTTTAATGTTTTGATTAATACCAAGATGTCCATAGTGAATAATAATTGATTTCCTAGAAGAGTACTTTATCGCAATTTCTTTTTTCTTATTTGAAAAACTCACAGAGCTAAACTTTAAACTTTTCATATTTTTCCCTCCTGAATCAATTCTTCAAGGATTTTCCTCAACCTTTTGTTCATACGACCATTCAAAACCCTCATCCCTGGCACAACAATCTTACCTATGGCTTTTCCATCCTTAAAAACATGAACATGCTTAGGTTCATGATCTCCCATCCACCATTCAATAATATAACCGCCCCTTTTTATACGACCCATTGATATATACTACTAAATTTAGTAGTATATATCAACCCTTTAAAATAAAGAATATCCATAGAAGCCCCCAAGAAAAGTTCCCAATCAAACGTAAAAAAGAAAATCATATAAAAAACTAAGAGGACTGTTGAAAAAGTGTTAGATACGAGGCGTTCAAGCTCAAATCGAATGGAGGCGTAGTTTTTCCTACGTCGGAATGAGATTTGAGTGATTGCAACAAAGTAGATGACACTTTTTCAACAGTCCGCAGATACAAAAGAATAAATGATAAGCTGAAAACTGGTAGGCCTACGAGGACTCGAACCTCGGATCCTCCGGTTATGAGCCGGATGCTTTAACCAACTAAGCTATAGGCCCTCACTGTAATCATATCTCGTGAAAATAAGACCCCTAAATCAATCCGTCAAATTGATACGTTCACTTTTGAATATTGCTGCAATATGGCCTCAATAAAGAACTAACCATCTATAAAATTCTTAATCTTTTTAGATCGATTTGGATGTCTCAACTTGCGCAAAGCCTTGGCTTCAATCTGACGAATCCGCTCACGTGTGACATTAAAGTCCTGCCCCACTTCCTCAAGAGTATGATCACTCTCCTCACCAATACCAAAACGCATTCTCAAAACTTTTTCCTCACGGGCTGTTAAAGTTGATAAAATCCGACGTGTCTGTTCTGCCAAATTCATATTTATAATGGCTTCAGAAGGATTCACAACTTTCTTATCTTCTATAAAATCCCCTAAATGAGAATCTTCTTCTTCGCCCACAGGAGTCTCAAGACTAATAGGTTCCTTCGCTATTTTTAAAACCTTCCTCACCTTATCCGTCGGCATTTCCATTTTTTCAGAAATCTCTTCTGGCGTAGGCTCTCTTCCCAATTCCTGAACCAAATGACGAGACGTTCTTACAAGTTTATTGATCGTTTCAATCATATGCACAGGAATACGAATTGTTCTCGCCTGATCAGCAATTGCTCGTGTAATAGCCTGACGTATCCACCACGTTGCATAGGTAGAAAACTTGTACCCACGCCGATACTCAAACTTATCCACAGCCTTCATCAAACCAATATTTCCCTCTTGAATGAGATCTAAAAACTGTAAACCACGGTTCGTATATTTTTTTGCAATAGAAACAACAAGTCTTAAATTAGCTTTAACAAGTTCTGATTTCGCTGCATCGGCTGCCTTTTCCCCTTTCCAAATCGCTGTGTATGTATCCCTAATCCATTCAAAATTCATCTCCGTCTCTTTTTCAAGACGTTCAATTCTTATCAAAGCATCCTTTGCATTTAAAGCATAGGACCTAAAAGCATTGTAACTTAAGCCCGTTGTGCGCAATATATTTTCCATTTGAACATCATCAGTCTGAGCTTTTTCGTATCGAGCAATAAGATCCTGAACATCATTTGAAAATGTCTTTTTAACTCCATTTCTTATACGACTACGAAGTTCTGTCATACGACCGACAATGTTTTTAAACTTTATAACAATGCGATCTATAATTTTTCTGTTAAAATTAATTTGCTCAAAGTCCTTCATCAATTCTAGATTCAACTCACTGACCTTCTTTTGACACACATCTCTCTTAGACTCATCCCCATATTCCTGCCGAAGTGTTCTAAAAACAGATGCTGTCTTCTTTTGATAACCCTTCACATGACCTATTAACTCATGAATTTTCTCAAGATACTCACTCTCTTCATAACGAGTCTCTTCATCTTCTAAACCACGAAAAATGGACTTTACTTTAATACGTCCTTTTTCTAATCGTTTTCCTAACTCAATAATCTCTGTCGTTCCCACAGGAGATAATAAAATCGCCTTAACAATCTCCCTTTCCCCATTTTCAATTCTCTGAGCAATTTCAACTTCACCCTGCCTGGTCAAAAGGGCCACACTTCCCATTTTACGTAAATAAAGGCGAACAGGATCATTACCTTTTACATCTTCGACCTCTGCCTTTTCTTCTTCTTCCTCTTCAGCCTTGCTGGAGTCATCCAACATAAACTCTTCATAATTTTCCGCCTTTTTGTGTTTTGTACTTGACGGTTCTAAAATTTTTACACTGTTTACCTCAAGAGCCTGCATCAACTTATCGAGCACTTCTGCCGCCAGCACCTCCGGAGGAAGAAGATCATTGACCTCCTCAACCGTCAGCCCAGATTTTTTTTGCCCGACAGCTATAAGCCTCGGTATTTCCTCAGCAATTACGACGTACTGCTGCTTTATATTGGCCTCTAAATCCTTTGATTTTTTATCATTTGAAGGGGGCATATACCTTAACTCCTCAATCCTCTGAATGCGTTTTATTGACTTGATTCGATCGTCTTCTCTTCTTTTGTATATTCATAAATTGTTCCAATTCCTCCGGACGGGGGCCTGAGGAAGCTTTAAACTCATTTACAAGCTGATCTCCCTTAGAACGTAAGCTGACTTCACGAATTTTTTTAACACAAGCTCGTACATCCCCCTCACCCCAACTCCCAAATTGTAAGTGTTGTGTTACCAAACTTGATTTATCCACCTTAGAAGCAATTAAGGGATTCAGTCTATCAAAACTCTCTAAACCCTGTCCATAAACCCGAAAGATTTCTTCAAATACCTTCTTTAATTCCCCTGAGGCTAAATCCTTAACGACATCCATATCCCTAATCATTTGAAGGTGCGTTTCTCGACTCAAAGCTAAATTAAGAAGAAAAATTTCATTATTGTGCGCGTCGGCAATCTTATAAGAAACCTGATGGTCACCCTTCGTGTCAGACTGAATTGAAGTTTTAACAGGTTGAGGCATCTGTTGTTTTTGGACCGTTCCCTTCTCTGAAAAACACCCCTTCCTTATCCATTCCTCTTTCACAAAAATTCTTTCTGCCAGTCTTCTTATGTAGAGGTCTCTCAACAATGGATTTTTCATTGTCATTAAAGTTTCCCGCAACTCACTTAAAACCCGCATTTGCTCTGAAGACGTTTTTCTAAATCCTCTCATTGAATGATCCAGTGCCATTTCAAATAAATCAGGAGCTTTTTCTAAAAGACTTTTTAATAATTCTCGCCCCTCACTCTTTGCTGCATTCCCTCTTTTGGCCTTTACCTCTCCTCTCCCTAAAGACAAGAGATCATCAGGATCTTTTCCGTCGGGAAGACGAACACCCTTCACTAAAAGATCTTGTTTTAAAAGAATATTTAAACTCTTTAAGGCCGCTACAGTTCCGGCATTATCTCCATCAAAAAGTACCGTCACATTCTTTGTCAGTTGAGATAGTCGTCGAGCATGCAGTTCCGTCAATGCTGTACCCAAAGTCGCAACTACATTTTTAAATCCCCCTTGATATAAAGCCAATAGGTCCATATAGCCTTCGACCACAATCACACTGTCTTGAGCTCTAATAAATTTTGCTGTTTCATTCAGTCCATAAAAAATATTTCCTTTATGAAAAATAGATGTCTCAGGACTATTTAAATATTTGGGTTGATGCTCTTTATTTAAAACGCGTCCCCCAAATCCCAAAACACGACCTGATGTATCTATAATGGGAAACATCAAACGGTGTCGAAAAGTATCATAATAACCTGAACCCTTCGACCTACTTTTAATCAGCCCAAGTTGTGCCGCCAACTTAAGATCAATGTTTTTAGATTTGAAATCACTTTCCAATACGCTCCAGTCATCAACTGCATAACCCAACTGAAAACCTTTTATTATTTCAGGTTCAAGACCTCGTCGTGCAATATAGGATTTCACCTCAAGCGGACACTTTCTTAAGTTAGATTGAAAAAACTTAGAGGCCACTTCGTTAATATGGAAAAGCTTTTTTCTTTCATCCCTATTCTTCTGAACTCCTGAATGCTCTTCCTGAGGCATTGGAATTCCAGCCAAATCCGCTAAATATTCAATGGCCTGTGGAAAGCTCATAGCCCTATAATCTTTCATAAAAGTAATGGCATTTCCACCACGCTTACATCCAAAGCAGTGATAGACTTGTTTCACTTCGCTAACAGAAAAGCTGGCTGTTTTTTCTCTATGGTCGGGAAAGGGACAAAGACCTAAAAGATTTGATCCTGATTTCTTGAAGTGAACATGTTGTGAAATCAGGTCTACAATATCAGTGGCCTCTAGAACTCTATTGATAAAATCATTTGAATAAACCACTCAGACACACCCCTCTGTCTTTTCTCAGTTATTTTAACTTAACTGAGACTTAACAAGTTCACTGACAAGTTTGCCATCCGCAGCTCCCCCAACTTTTCCTAGAACAGATTTCATCACTTTCCCCATGTCTTTTATACTCGAGGCACCCGTTTCTTCAATAGCTTGAAGCACAATTTCTTTCACGGCTTCATCACTCATTTGTTGAGGCATATAACTTTCTAAAATTTTTAATTCCTTCATTTCTTTTTCTGCCAAATCTTTTCTATTAGCAGAAGTATACTGATCAATGGATTCTTTCCTCTGCTTAACCATCTTTTTCAAAACAGACAGAGTATCTTGCTCGGTTAACTCTTTAGGACGTACTTCAATTTCTTTATTCTTAATCGAAGAATTTAAAAATCTTAATGTTTCCAAACGAAGACTGTCTTTCTCCCGCATGGCAGACTTAATATCACTTAGTATTTTCTCTCTTAAGCTTTCACCCATTACGCTTCATCCTTTTAAAAATCTCTACCCATAAGCAAAACACAATAAGAATAGACTAACCACTTGCAAACGAAAGCAAACCGTAAATTCCACATTAACTATTTACACCCAAGTGAACTCGTCTTTTTCAATTAATCGATCAGTCACACCCTAAAAAACAAAAGATAACACCTTTTAAGTTATACCTTAAAAACTGCGGTCCCCCTTTTTCATTTTTTTAACTAATCGCTTTCGAGCTGCCAGTGATTTCTTTTTCTTACGAACGCTAGGTTTTTCATAATGTTCACGCTTTTTAATTTCAGAAAGTATACCAGATTTCTCACATTGTTTTTTAAAGCGGCGCAAAGCCTGTTCAAAACTTTCACCCTCACGTAATTTTACCAACGCCAAACTACTTCTCACCTGCCTCTCTAAGTTACTGTTTATCTATCTCGCCCCCCGCAAAATTTCAAGTGCTCTTTTTAACAGCAATTTATAATCATTTACATTCATTTATACTCATGCAAAAGTAAATCGAAGGGGTAAAAGCTTACATTTCTATAATTTTGAATACAAGGTCTTAATATGCTGAAATCACTTGCCTTTCTTTTTATTTTTCTATTCTCCCTGGTAACCTATACCAATGAAGGTATTCCTCACCAAACATACCTTTATACTGAAGCGGATCAACAACTTCAAAATGCTATATATTCTGTTGATAGAGAAGCTATAAAGTCAGCTCTTGAAGCTGGAGCTAATGTGGACCTGAGGATGTACCACGCAGCTATAGGTTGGACAACCCCCTTAAGAGAAATGATAAAAGTGGGCAATTCTGATATCATCAATATGCTCATAGAGCATAAGGCAAATCTCAATGTAATAGACGCTATAGGAAATACAGCTTTGCATGGAGCTGTCTTCTATGGACGAATTGATCTTATTCAAACCCTTCTCGATAGAGACATTGATGTGAATGCGACCGATTCTCTTGGAAATACTCCGCTACACACTCTTGGAAGAGCTAGCCATCTTGCTTTAGATATACAATTAGAGATTGCAAAGCTACTCCTTGAAAAAGGAGCAGACGTCCATGCTCGAAACCAAATTGATTACAGAATTCATAAAAAAAATCAGAGACAGATAATCCTTACTCGACACCTCACCCCTTTGCACACAGCTACACTTTTTGCACCAATAGAGCTTTTAGATTTACTGATTCAAGCTAAAGCCGATGTTAATGCAAAAGCTTATTATGATTGGACCCCCCTACACTATTCTACACTCAGAAATTCCAACGCCATTAAAGCCGCAAAATTATTATTGAAGGAAGGAGCTGATCCCTCTGCAAAAGCTCTGATATACTCATTTAGCTTTCTCGGATTTAGAATCCACTCTGATGGTGAACTTCTTATTCCTGGTGAACTCGCTGTAAAGCTTAAGAGGCGTGAATTTGTTGATTTTATACAACAGCACAGGCGATTTCGTATATGTTATAATTAAAGAGTGAATACATCATGCCTTTAAATTCCCACAAAAAATACATGTCTATCGCTTTGGAGCTAGCTCAAAAAGCTTATGACCTTAAAGAAGTCCCCGTCGGAGCTGTACTTGTACACAACCACCAAGTGATTGCTCAAGCTCATAATTTAAAAGAAATAACTCCCTCTGCTCTGGCTCACGCCGAAATGTTAGTCATTCAAAAGGCAGAAAAACATCTAAGACGCTGGAGGTTAACAGACTGCACTTTATACACAACCCTCGAGCCCTGCCTTATGTGTACTGGAGCTATCATTGCCTCTAGAATTGGAACTCTTGTGTATGGAGCTTGCGATAAAAAAGCTGGTGCCATTGAATCTGTTTACAACATTTTTGAAGATAAAAAGCTAAATCACACCCCTCAAATCATCACAGGATTATTAGCCGAAAACTCTTCTCAGCTCCTGACTGATTTTTTTAAAACAAAAAGAGAACAGGGATAAATCCGAAGGAATTCATTCATAAAGTATAGAAAAATAGTAATCTATATAAATCTTTAATTGTATTTCTTCATAGATCAAAAAAGGGTTAAAGAATAATTTTAAAAGCACCCAATAACATCAATTGTGCATTTCTATTTGAGATGTTCCAATTCAAATTAGTAACGGGACCCAAAGCCACATTCTCAGATAGAAAATAGTCAAAACTGAGATTAACACCCAGATCTAATTTGGATGTACCCCCACCTGTTGTAAACCCAAAGGCTGTTCCCAAGGACGCAGCTGTATTGTCCGATTTATAAAAATAATAGTGCATTGATGGACCTAAAGAAAATAAGGTCACCGCCTTTGTCCCTCTCTTAAAAATCATTAGAGTTCCACCAACTGCGAAGGTGTCACTCATCATATATTCAATTCCAGGAGACAAAGAAAATGTGACAGCCCCCTTATCCATCGACACGTTTAAAGGATAAAGATTTTGTGAAAGGCCTATAAATTGATGACGAATGATCCACTCTCCACGATCAATAACGTCAGCGTTTGTAACAGCAGAACAAAATACAAAAAAGAAGATAAGTATAACTCTTTTCATAAGACCTCCTGAAACTCTATAGTAGAATCCCATCTGTAAATACAAAACCTTCTTTTAAGATAAATCTCCATTTTTAAATTTAAGATAACGCTCTCCTCAAAAGTTAAAACCTTTCTAAACATTATTTCAATATATCTTCTTAGGAAAATGACTCCATTAGATAAAGAAAAACCTATATTTTAAGAATTTTTATTTGACGCCCCGCACTTTTTAAGGGGATAAAGGTAGTGTTCCTTAGGAGGAATTTAAAATGAAATTCGGATTTCTTTTACTGTTCACCTTCATGATGGCAAGCCCAGCTCTAAGCAACATATCTGGCTCTTCGGTTATAGGGGAATTTTATATCCGCCCTGAGGTATCAGATCATGCATTAGCAATACGCCGTTACACCAAGGATACCAAAACCATTTTGGAAAAGAATGACCCCAAAGTCTTTAACAGCTTTTTCATCTTCACAATTCAAAGCAACTTATTAACCCCTTACTCGACACCTTCTTTTTTTCAATTTCTTACCGTATCCACAGCTGACGAGTACAATGCTGCTATTGAAATCCCAGAGCATTCTGAACAATTAGAAGATCTCCATAATAATCTTTTTGATACTGATCTCACATACTCTACTCAAGCAAAAAACTTCTTTATCTTTACACCTCCACAACTTCAACATGGTACAGCTTATGATTTTGTAGGCTACCCCTCAAACTGGAAAACAGGACACGCTAAAGGCCGGATCATAACACGTGAACCAACAGAGACATCCAGTGCCTTTTTAACCAAAGCGGCTGAAGCTTATAGGTTTTATGGTCAATCTTTTAGAGATAGTTATTTAAAAGGGCTTTTAGTCTATGTAAATGAAAACTACATTGTTTCTATTGAAAATTGGGCATCGGTTGTAGATTTTAAAAGAATAAGCCGTGCAAGTTCTTTATATAAGGAATCCCATGAACTGATAAACAATATAGGAGTTCTAAAGACGGAAGTCGACGTCACCCCCAAATACAAATTTACAACACTGGTTGACAAAACCACTCTTTATAGATTTTTAGCATACTAACAATTTATTAAAAAATTCCATCGACAAATGAAAGACCCATTTTGCTTTCATTCATTCTATACCCCTACAGATAAATTCTTCGCCTCCTTTTTATTATTGTAATGCATCAAGACCTGAGCCCCTTTGATAATTCTTCTATATTGGTTATAGGTAGAAACATATGCGAAATCTTCTTGTCACAGGGGGATGTGGATTCATTGGTTCTAACTTTATCCGTTGGGCCCTTGAACATCATCCTGATGTAAAAATTTTTAATTTAGATGCTTTGACATATTCTGGTCATAAGGAATCACTCACAGATATAGACAAACATGCCAATTATACCTTTGTTCACGGCGATATTTTAAATGATGCTGTTACAGTACCGTTGATTGCTCAAGCTGATACTATTTTTCATTTTGCCGCTGAAACACATGTAGATAGATCTATTACGGACCCACATGTATTTTTTAAAAATAATACTTTAGGCACAGTTCATCTTTTAGAAAACGCCCGCATTCATAACCCATCATTACGATTTGTTTACGTATCAACTGATGAAGTTTACGGTAGTATTTTAGAGCCTCAAAGTTTCAAGGAAACAAGCCCCTTATCACCCAGCTCGCCCTACTCATCCTCTAAAGCTTCTGCTGACCTGATAGCTTTAAGTTATTTTAAAACTTTTAATATGGATATTGTTATAACAAGAACATGTAATAACTTTGGCCCTTTTCAGTTCCCTGAAAAACTCATCCCTGTTGTTATTGCAAATGCATTAGAAGATAAACCCATCCCTATTTATGCAAAAGGTTTAAACTCTAGAGATTGGATTTACGTTTTGGACAACGCCTCTGCTATATGGAATGTTTCTCAACATGGTAGCACTGGGGAAATTTATAATATTGGCTCTAACAATGAGTGGAAAAACATTGATCTTGTTAAAAAACTTTTAGATCTTCTGGGTAAATCACACGATCTTATACAATTTGTGAAAGATCGGCCCGGACATGATTGGCGTTACGCCATTGATGCCTCAAAACTTCAAAAGAATTGTCACTGGAAACCTCAATACTCTTTTGAAGCAGCTCTTGAAGAAACCGTCAATTGGTACAAGAAAAATGTTCATTGGATGAACACTGTTTTAGAAAAAGAGAACAAATAGGTTTTTGCAATATAAGAGGGAGAATTTTATGAAGGGTATTATTTTAAGTGGGGGACTTGGCACAAGGATGTATCCCACAACAAAAGTTGTGGGCAAACAATTGCTTCATGTCTATGACAAGCCAGCAATATATTACCCTCTATCAACTTTAGCCTTAGCTAACATTAAAGACATTGCTATTATTAGCACGCAAAAAGATATCCCTCTTATAGAGAAGCTCTTGGGAAATGGTGAAAAGTTTGGATTGAAAATTACCTATCTCATTCAGAATGAACCAAAAGGTATTGCAGAAGCTTTTTTAATTGCTGAAAATTTTATTGGTAACGCACCTGTGAGTTTAATACTGGGGGATAACTTTTTTTACGGGGATGGTCTTCCTGAAAAATTAAAGACATGGTCCAGCCATTGTGATGGGGCTAGAGTTCTTGCGTATCCAGTAAAAAACCCTAGTGCTTTTGGTGTGTTAGAGATGAGCGCAGAAGGTGAGCCCATACGTTTAACAGAGAAACCAACTGAACCAAAGTCGCATTGGGCGGTCACTGGATTTTATTTTTACGACAAAACAGTTGTAGAGAAGGCCAAACAGCTTAAACCTTCTGCAAGGGGGGAGTTAGAGATCACAGATCTTAACAACCTTTATTTGAAAGAAAAAAAGTTAAAAGTGTTGTTACTCAGTCGAGGGGTTGCTTGGTTAGACATGGGAACACCCGATAGTCTTCTTTCATGTGCTCAATTTGTACAGACCATAGAAAAACAGCAGGGTTTTAAGATTTCCTGTTTAGAGGAAATTGTTTATCAAAGGGGTTTCATAGACAAAAAACAGCTCGGTGATTTAATTAAGGAAATCCCCGCTAATGATTACTCTCAATATTTGACCAACATACTCAGGGGAACAAGGTATTAAAAATGGGTGATCGGCCCTCGAGCTTGTCAATAGCAACGAAGTAGATAATACTTTTTCGACAATAATTAAGACGGACTGTCGAAAAAGTGTTAGATATGAGGCGTTCAAGCTCAAACCGAACGGAGGCGTAGTTTTCCTACGTCGGAGTGAGTGTTTGAGTGATTGCAACAAAACAAATGACACTTTTTTATTTACAATTAAGGCGGGCTGTTGAAAACATGTCAGATATGAGGCGTTCAAGCTCAAACCGAATGGAGGCGTAGTTTTCCCTACGTCGGAATGAAGGTTTGAGTGATTGCAACGAAATAGATGGCATGTTTTCAACAGTCCGGAGGAGAGGTGGCCGAGTGGTTGAAGGCGCACGCCTGGAACGCGTGTAGGCGTTAATAGCGTCTCGAGGGTTCGAATCCCTCCCTCTCCGCCACTAAAAACGACGTAATTGTATCAGGCAGTCCCAAAACGCCTTTATAAAATAAACACATGTTTGTTAAGAACATAAAACCTGCCAAAAGGGCAAAAAGCTATTTTGAAATATATGTACAATTCATATGAAAAATCAAATAGGGCTGCATATACTGATATTCGCTCTCACTTTTTTCCCTTTAGCTAAAACTTCCTCACAGGGTTAAGCTGTTTTTTTGTTACATGGATTGTTTTTTTATGACTTTTCTAAAACCATATCTCGCATTTTTACAGCCATCATTTTTCTAATCTCAGTGATTAAAAAGTTATTCTCATATTCTATGTCTTTTATTAAAGACTCTATTTCTTTTATTCTAAAAGTAAAATCCATACAGGCTTCATATATTTGTCTTTCAGACTCAATGTTTTTTACCTTTGAAGCTATATCATGCTTTTTTATTATATTCTCAACATTATACTGCCTCAGCACAGCCTTAGCTGTTTCGTTTAATTGAACGGGTGATTTTTTTTCAACAAGGGGACGAGGAATATTGGTTGCGTCGGATGCGCTTAATAAAATATCAGTTTTTATTCCCAAGTCTTTTAAAAGCTCTAAAACCTTTGCTCTAAAAAAACTCTGGGTAAATATCTCTAAGAAAGCAATAAAAATATCCTTCATTGATTCTCCCTTTATTCTTATCTGCCATTGCCTGTCAATTTTATTTTTCCTAATAGCTCTAAGATGACCACACCTTGTTGAGATGTAAAATGTATAGCCTTATTATGGTTGAAATCTTAAATTTTGACAATTAGGCCATGCCTCTCTCCTTTTCGGCATTATCAGCTCTAAACTTTAGTCCGTATCAAGATCAATAACTAAGCAAGTTTCAAAAAATCGACACAGCTAATCCTCATGCATTAAGAGTTTGAAAAACCACCTTTCTCAAACTGTGGGCTTTTCATGAATTAACCATGATATATTTGGCGTTCATACCTTAATATAAAATCATACAATCTTTTACCGTGCCCCGTATATTCAACCTCAAAGCCGTCCGTTCTAATACCCAACTCTGTACACAGTTCTCGACCTATTGTTTTATCTATATCTAATAGAAAGGTTCTGATAAAAAAATAATTAAGACTATCTAAACAGCCTTTCTCATTCCCCAAGGACATAAGTGTTTTTATAAAATCACCAAATCTCCTTTTAATCTCATCTTTATCTAAATTTGATATTTCATAAACTTTCCCAATTTCCTCAAACTCTCTAGGTTTTTTTGCCTTTAATGAAAGAAGAAGAATAAGAAGTGAACAAACTTGCTGCTGGTATTTTCCCCACCCTTCTTGTTGGTTATAATAAAAAATGGCACTAAACAAATGATTCATATCTCTTAAAGACATATTTAAAGCATGGCAAAGATATGCAATTTCATCTATAATCTTTCTATCCGATTCTTCTCTCTGTGCCAACAGACTCTTGTTAAGTACATTTTCATATAAATTATTTGCAAAACAGTTATAGTCTTGACCTGTTATTGTTAAATCTTCTTCATGAAGAAAAAATCTTTTATAATATCCTTCAATATCAAAATCGTTTCCATAATGATGTTTTATAGAGTTTATCAGCGTGGATTTATTTACTGCAAAAATAAAAATTATCCCAGGAATATCAAAAAAATGCTTCACTGTCTCTAAAACTTGTAAAGCATAAGGGGGCTTTACCCTGTCTAATTCATCAATAAAAATAATAATCGGAGATTCCTTTTTAGTTCTTTCCTCTATTTCTTCTTTGATACTTTTTTTTAGATTTTTTAAATCTTTTCTTTCCTTATTAAGCTTTTCGCCTGTGATACCTATCCCTACCCCAAATCCAGCATAAGAAAGCGATATTCTGTTTATTTTTGAAAGCAAACCCTTGCAAGGGTTTTTTAACCCAAAGAGATTACACAATTCATAACTTAATGAAAGAAGGGGGCTGCCATGAATTTCATCTTCCCATATATTTAGATAAGCAATGTTATTAGGTTTATAAAAATTAGCATTTTCATCTTTTTGACTTTTTAAATAATTCATCCACATCTCTAAAAACCATGTTTTTCCTGAACCATAATCACCATTAAGGCTCATAGAGTAACCATGATCTTTATCAATTCTATTGTTATATACATCAATTAGTTTCTTTGTTAAATTCTCACAAAACTCTTTTCTATTTAAAACATCATGATCTTCAAATTTTTTAACACTTGTGCTTCTTTTTTTTATGTCTCCTGCCTTCTCTGGCGAGTTTGCATCTGACATTACCAACCTTCCTTTCTTTTAATGTGATATGTTTACTGAGACGAAAACCTTTAAACGTTCTGACTATTTTATATCTGAATTATTAGAATACCTAAAAATAAACGAAGGATGTATCAAGATGAACATGGTGAGGTACTAAAACTGATTAAATTTTTCTATTCAACTCACTTTTTTTAACGACCACTCGTCTTTTTTAGAAATTGAAAATTCTAACCATTGAATTTTTATTAACTTACCTTCTAAAAAAAGATCTTGAAGAACATAATCTCTATCTGGCATTTTCTCTTTGATAAGAAGTCGAATCAGCCTATCGAATGTTTCTTGAATTGTTGCTTTCCCATTTTCAAGTCGAGATAAGTGTTCAACCTCATAACCAATTAATTTTGCAAAAACAGCATTGGAATAACCTAAATATTTCCTCAAAAATCGTATTTCTTTTCCAATCAAAATATCTTCTTTCTTAATTAAGTTTTGCACAATGAGTCCATGAAGTTGTTCAATATTCCCAAAGTTATGATATCTCTCTCCACACTTCTCACAATAGTATTCCTTTATTCCACAAAGAATAATATTGTCCAATCCACCCTCGCTATAGCGATATCGAGGTAGGGATTTTGATTTTAAAGTTTTTTTATTTGCGCATATAGAGCACTTCATATTCTTTCTCTTTTCCTCGCATGATTTTTATCCATTCTTTTTGTTTTACAATTAAATTCCATTTTGATTAAATATCAAATATTGATATTTAATCAATAAAAATGGGGTTGTATTTTCTATTATGGACATAACCCGCTGTTTTTGCTACATAAATAGATAACCAGACGAACAACCCGAAACCATCTGTCTGCTTTCTCTCACAGATTGGATTATTTGAATTTTTCTAAATGAATCTCATTACTTCCAGATTTTTACCTCTCTAGTTTCACTAACTTGAATTCCATTTATTCCCCAAGCCAAAAATCCAAAAAAGTAGCCTTCTTTTGTCTCAACCCGAACCAAAGATCGACCGATAAGTTATTAGAAAGGTTAAGAGGAGGAAAAACCATGAAGACAATCAACAAAGAGATAAAAAAGCTGTGGAAAGATGAGTCAGGGCAGGGAATGACAGAATACATTTTGATTCTCGTTATTGTTATTGCGATTGCTTTTCTTTTTAGAGACAAAATTAGCCAAGCTATCGGTGGAAAATTAGAACAGTTATCCGGCGACTTAGCAGGATTTTAAGTTCAATTTAGAAATTAAGAAAACAGGAATAAGCTATGACAACAGAACTCGTGATCTTATTAGCTCTTTCTTTATTCATCATTGTGGGTGGAGTTCTTCACCATGAATCTGGAGTAAGAGCTACTTTTCTAGCTGCGGGCCCTAACTTAGGTGCTCGTGTAGAAAAGCATTTGGAAACAGGATCAGGTTTTCTGAATAGAGACAACTCTTGGATAGCCCCACCTTAAGATAAAAGGTTCGTATATGAAACCCTTAGCCCTTGTCACCATACCAACATTGATTTTAGTTGCAGGAGTCGTGGATGATCTGCGCAGCAGAAAAATCCACAATGCGCTTTTGCTCTCCTGTCTTCCCATTGCTCTTATTTTTCAATTTTATACAGCAGGGGGAATGGGAATCTTGAACGGCTTAGGGGGAATGGGTACGGCTCTTGCTCTATGCCTTCCCCTCACACTCATAAAAGCTCTTGGAGCTGGGGACATGAAACTCATGATGGTCTTTGGGCTTGCAACAGGAATGACTGAAGTCCTCTATGTCACTTTTTATTCTTTTCTTTGGGGACTTCTTTTGGGGCTACTCATCACTCTTTTTCACGGAAGAATAAAAATATTTGCTAAAAATATAGCAGCTATTGTTCAGCGAAAAAAAGTGGATTCTGAAAAATTACACTCTATGCCGTATAGCATAGCTCTACTCTGTGGATGGATAACTTATATAACCATAAAGAATACAGGACACATATTATGACAAACAAAGGGCAAGCCACAATAGAATCTGTACTTCTTATCACTTTAGGGCTTTTTATTGCTCTAACTATTACAAACGCTGCTAACAATAAAAAGTGGCTCGCTAGTTTTATAGAAAAACCATGGAACAATTTAGATGGAATGATTCAATGGGGCGTATGGGGCGGCGATCAATACCAATCGGCGCATTTTTCTCCACGACGTCTTTCAAAGGATGGGGATAGATAGAATGAACTCTTATGGAATGATCACTGTTGATTTTCTTTTTGCAACCATCCTGACCTTTGCGTTGACAGGAATTATCTTTGTACTTGGTACAGCTCTTACGGTTGTTGAAATTGCCCAATATGTCACTTACTCTTCTGCTCGCGCCTACAATGCGGCCCACACTAGCCCAGCAGCTCAAATCGAATTGGCTCAGGAAAAGTTTGATGCTCTAAGGGAAACTCCTGGTATTGAAAACCTCATTAAAAATCGATACTTTGATTTAGACGATCCTGATATAGGACTGGGCCCCTCTAGTGAAGTCACACACAATGATATGCATGGAGTTGCCGCCGTTCTCACTTTGGCAGGACTTAACTTTAAAGTTCCTATCTTTGGAGCCACTCGACAAACTCAAGAACCTTTTCAAACAACTGTACGTACTTATTTAGGAAGACATCCCAGTCAAAAGGAATGTCAAGATGTGAGTTATCAACGTTGGGCCGCTATCTCTAGTTGGTATCAATTAGGTAACGCCGAACCCCCAACTGTCATTATGGATAATGGGTGTTAATATGAAGAGAAAAAATACGGGTAATTCTCTTTCTAAAAATTCAAGCGGCTTTGCCATGCTAGAGACTCTAACACTAATGATCGTGTTTATTGTTCTTACTGGTTACATGCTTGGGTTTTTTGGTGTTGTCCATTCAGGAATTAAAAACTCCATTGCCGCTAGGAACTTAGCCTTTGAATCATTCCGTAACCGCTCTGATTTACGCCTATGGAGAGATAATAGAGCTGACGACAAAAGTTATTATACAGATTACCGTTGGCATGCCATTACTTCTGAAAACAGACCATCGAATGATAATGCTCCCTATTCAACAGGGCGAAGAATTAACTACCTTGGAAAAGGAAACACTCACGACGTAGAAGGTGAACTCACTGATTTTGAAATTCAAAAAGCAGACACTGTATGGGTTAAAACAGCTTATGGAATATGTTTAACGGCAAAATGTTAAGGGGGAAAAAATGAATTCCAATCAAACGCGAACACTCTGGATAGCTATTGGTGCGGCTGTTTTTGCCATGTTTCTCATTTACAGTTATTCCCAAGAGAAAAAGGCAGAATATGACAAGAAGTATGGATCTACAAAACGAGTCATTGTAGCCGCTAAAGATATTTTAGAAATGAGTACTATTGACGACACCATGATAGAAATCATTGAAAAACCCATTGATTTTATACAACCTGGTGCCCTTGAAGATCCTGAAGATGCTGTGGGGCTTGTTGCAGCAGCTCCTATAAAAAAGGGAGAGGAAGTTCTCACAACTAAGTTGCTCGCTCCAGGACCCAACACAGGATTATCTCTACAAATCTCTCCGGGAAATCGTGCCGTAACTATCCCTATTACCGACGTCAGCGGAGTGGCAAAATTGATTCGTCCGGGAGATCACATTGATATTATCACGGCACTTCAAGTGGGAAGTGGGAACAATAGAAAAACAGAGGTGAAAACACTATTACAAGATGTTCCTGTTCTAGCTGCTGGTGTTCACATCACAAACCACATTCCCAGAGCTTTGGAAGTCAGCGAAGATGGAAAAACGGCACATTTTAGAAATTTAAGGGGTGATTTATCATTTACGACCATAACCATAGAAACTTCGCCAAACCTAGCCCAAGATCTGATCTATATCATGGCTGCTAATCCTGGAAGTATATATACGGTACTTAGAAATCCAAACGACAAGTCATCGATAAGATTACCGATAAGTAATGAGACGAGTGTATTGGGACGACGATCTTTCAATCAGCCTCGACAACCCAGTTCGTTTCCAAATAGGAGATAGATGTGAATTTTGGAATAAGAGACATTTTAAAAACCCTATGGATCATGCCACTGATGATCGCATGGATTTTTCCATCCATTGCCGATGCTAAACAGAAGCAGATATTCCAAGGGCGTAAATATTTGGATCTCACTGTAGGTTTAGAGCGTGAAGTAAAACTCTTACACCTCCCTAGAGGAGCAAAAATCAAAGGAACTTATAAAAAAGTCACTTCAGCGGAAATAAGTAAAAAGACATCCAAAATACTATTTTCCCCAAAGAGTGAGGGAAATGGAACCCTAACAGTTCATGATAGAAGAGGGCGTCTCGTTCAAGAATTTGTAATTACGGTGAGTAAAAGTGATCTGAAAAAAATTGCTCGAGAAATCAAAACTCTGCTTTCAGAAGTAGAAGGTATAGAGGTTAAAATTGTAAATAATAAAGTTCTTGTGGACGGAGAAGTGCTGCTGGCTCGGGATTACAGTCGTATTTTAGAGGTCACTCGACAATTTCCCAATCAGGCGGCATCTATTGTCAGTCTCAGTCCACTCGCTCAGAAAAAAATTGCAGAAATGATTGAGCGGGAGATTAACTTACCAGAAATTAGCGTGAAGAGTATTAACGGGAGAATTATTTTAGAGGGAATTGCTCCCAATCAGGAGGAAAAGGATCGCGCACAACGAATTGCAGAAGTTTATGTTCCTTCTTCTTTTAATGAACCTGCTGTACAAGAGGGAAAATTCACAAAAATAGAAAAAAATTATATCGTTAACTTAATAACATTGCTTCCTAAGATAGAGAAAGTCCCTCCACCTCCAAAAATGATTCAACTTCTCTTACACTATGTTCAATTGAAAAGAGAATATGAAAAAGGTTTTAAAATCCAATGGACACCAGGTTTAAATGATGAAACTCAGGTTTCCTATGGGAAAAGCACTGGTGGGAATATTGTCTCTTCTCTCACTGGAACCATATCTAATCTCTTCCCAAAACTCCATTGGGCTAAATCTCATGGGCACGCACGTGTTTTGAGAAGTGGAAGTCTTATTGTAAACAATCGAGGAACAGGAACATTAATTTCAGCGATGAGTGTGCCCTACCCTAGTGCTACAATAGATGGAGAACAGATTTCACAAAAGCCTGCTGACATTGGTCTGAAAGCAGAAGTTACACCCACCATATTCACTGGAAAAACAAATGGCGTACAACTCTCATTAAAGTTTGAGATGAGTGAACCACTAACAGCTACAGCCGCTGGGCCCACATTCTCTAAAAATACACTGAACACTACTGTTTTTATTCGAAGCGGCTACAGTGCGGCTATTGGAGGGTTAGCGACAACCAGTCAATCCACTAATTATAATAGGCTTCCAGCCAATGCGACTCAAAACGCTATTTTTACCCTCTTTGCTTCAAAGGGTCAGAATCGTAACCGTTCACAGTTTGTTGTCTTTGTAACACCCATTGTGAAGACATCGGCTAGTGAGGGCTCAGAAAAAATAAAACAAAAGTTTAGACTGAGAGACTAAACGTCCTTGATAAAATTCTCATTTTGAGACAACAAAGCCACTTTATAATAATCAACAAATAATCTCCCCTATCCTCATGCAATCCTTAGAATTTTAGGCTCAATAACCGATATATTTATAGAGGTTAGTGCAAAATGGCTATACACAAAAACTGTCATTTGATCTCCATTGTGGGAGGTAAAGGTGGTGTTGGGAAAAGTGTCTTCTCAGCAAATCTTGCCGCTACTTTTTTACAAGAACTAAAAGCCCGCACCCTACTCTTAGATTTAGATTCTAGAAGCTGCGGAGATCAAAATATTCTTATGGGTAAACGCCCCATTAAAACCATATCGGAAATCACTCGCTTTACAGGACAAATTAATAAACAGACAATACCCAGCTTAGCCACACCTCTTTCCTCTGGCTTATTTTATATAGGTGCCGTTAAATCACCCAGTGAATCACTGCACTTGAATCCTCAGCTAGCCGTCTCACAGATTGAAAGGTTTAGTCCCTACTTTAATTTTATTATCGCAGATCTGGGTTCGGAACTAGAAGAACTACAGTTTTCAATTATTGAAAAATCCAGTGCCATTTTATTAGTAACCACTCCAGAGGTATTATCCGTTAATCAAACACTAAAAAAATCTCATGAAATAATGTCAACATCTTTACCCGGAGAATTACTCCTAACCGTTGTCAATCGTTCTAACCGTCTCGGGCTCTCACCCCAAGCCATTGCAAAAACTTTAAATAGACAACTCATTGGTGTTATACCGCAAGATGATTCAAATGTCTTATCTTCGGTTCAATCAGGAACTCCCTTTGTAATAAGTCAGCCCAACCTTCCTATTACACACTCTTACCATGAAGTTGTCAGACGTCTTACAAACAGTGGGCTTTTAAACAAACTGAAAACCCTTACACACAACACAAAATTAAAAAAACCTATCACTCAAAAAACTTCCCCCACCTCTTCCCGAAAACAAATGACAGACGCACCACCACCTAATGTGCTTTTAAAATTAAGAGTTCACCAAGCTCTCATTTCTGCTATGGATCTCAAAAAAGGCATTACAAATACCAAGGACGACCCCTCTAAAGAGCAAGCCCTGAGACAAAAAACTCAAAGAACTATTTCTGAAATTCTAGATCGTGAACAAAAGGGTTTAAGCAGAGAAGAGCGTTCTCAAATTATTAAGGAAATTTTAGATGAAGCTCTTGGCCTAGGCCCCCTTGAAGAACTTCTTGAAAACAATGACGTTACTGAAGTTATGGTAAACGGCCCTCATAAAATATTTATTGAAAAAAGAGGAAAGGTTCAACATAGCCCTGTCACCTTCACCGGAAACTTACAGTTGAGAAATGTTATCGAACGCATTGTCACTCCCCTAGGAAGACGTATTGATGAAAAAACTCCCTATGTGGATGCACGCTTAAAAGATGGAAGCCGTGTCAATGCTGTTATTGAACCCCTATCCATTGATGGACCCTCCTTGACTATTCGTAAATTTGCAAAAACACCCATAACCCCTAAAGATTATGTTCAATGGAATTCAATGACACAGGACATGTTAGATTTCTTTAAAATTTGTGTGGAAAACGGACTTAACATCATTATTTCTGGCGGAACGGGTTCAGGGAAAACAACTCTCCTCAATGTTTTGTCTGGTTTTGTCCCTTCAAAAGAACGTATCATTACTGTTGAAGATGCAGCAGAATTACAACTCAAACAGGAACATGTTGTCCGATTAGAAACACGCCCCGCAAATATGGAAGGCTCTGGAGCTATTACCATTCGAGATTTAGTGAAAAATACACTGAGGATGAGACCTGATCGTATCATTGTTGGTGAGTGCCGAGGAGGAGAAGCCTTGGATATGCTCTCTGCTATGAACACAGGACATGATGGTTCCATGACAACAGTCCACGCCAATAATCCCAGAGAGGCTATTAGTAGATTAGAAACACTCTGTCTTATGGCAGGAATTGAATTACCTGTAAAGGCTATCAGAGAGCAAATCTCTCAAGCGATAAATATGATTATTCAAATTTCCAGACTTTCCGATGGATCACGCAAAATCACTAACGTAACAGAGATTGTAGGTATGCAAGGAGATAAAGTGACCCTTCAAGAAATTTTTTGCTTCAAAGAAAAAGGTTTTGATAAAAACAGAAAGATTATTGGTCAATTTGAAGCTCTAGGACTGATTCCTAGTTTTGTAGAAGAGTTTGAAAGAAAAGGAATTAAAATTCCAAGATCTCTTTTTACAAATGAGAAAAGAGAGAGAAAAAGAGAACAGCCCAGACGCCCTATGAGAAAAGCAAGCGGAGAAAGGAGGTAAAAGCCAAATGTTTCTTTTTGGAAATGAATATATATTTGTAGCATTGATGACAATTATCGTTTTCATTGTAACATATAAAACTATTAATGATATTATCGAATGGCTAGCCTCTAAGACTTTCTCTAGCAGAGAGCACATTTTAAACCGTCTTGATCTCATGTTTGTAGAAACCAATGAGAAGAAGGTGACACGTTTTCTTATAATCTGTAGTTTTAGTCCAGCCGCTATTATCTTTTTATTATTTTGGCCCAATATCTTTTGGGGAATAGGATTTTCTATTATCGCCCTTATCGGTGGATGGATGATTCCTAAATTTCTTATTGATTTTATGTATGAGCGCAGATGCAACCGTGTCGTCGATCAAATGATTGATGCTATGACCCTTATGTCAAATGGAATCCGCAGTGGATTATCTGTTAATCAATCTATGGAAAGAGTAGCACAAAATATGTCAAACCCCATTGCGCAAGAGTTTCACCTTGTTATTTCTCAGACAAAATTGGGTTTAAGCCTAGAGGAAGCCTTAAGTAATCTAGGAAATCGTGTGCCCAGACCCGACATACAAATGTTTGTCACTTCAGTGAATATATTAAAAGAAACAGGTGGTAACATGGCTGAAACATTTCAAACCATCATGGAAACAATTAGAGAACGAATGAAAGTTCAGAAGAAAATTGAGGCTCTAACAGCACAAGGTGTAATGCAAGGGATGATTGTCTCAAGTGTTCCCTTTATATTACTTATCATTTTTAGCGTAATGGACCCCACATTTATTCAGCCACTTTTTAATACGACCATAGGCTTGGGTATTTTATCTATTATTATAATCTTACAGATAGTAGGAGCTATACTTATAAGAAAGATCATAAAGATAGAGGTTTAACATGAAAAAGTTTATACTTTTAATATTTTTTGCATCAATAACTTACTCATTTCATAGCCATTCCTTCATTGATATGAAGAATGCCAACTATTCTGATACATGGATAGATCTTCAAATCCCAGGAAATGGATACAATTTAGAAGTCGTAAGAACTTATAACAGTCGCTCCTTACACAATGGCATCTTTGGGTTTGGCTGGTGCTCTGAATATGAGACAAAACTTGAAATAGCCTCTACAGGAGATCTATTACTTACCCAATGTGGAGCTGGAATGGAAGTGCGCTTTAGTCCCGCAGGTAATACGACAAAACGTATTAACTCCACTATCTCAAAAATTTTAAAGGCGTATAAGAAAAAACATCCAAACACACCCAAAAAAGTTTTGAAAAAGTTGCGCCAGGAAATAAAAAGTGACTCTACCAAAAGAGAACTCTTAGCAAAACAGTTAAAGATAAAGGGGCAAACCAAAGGTGGCTCGACATATTACTCTAACAACAACAAAAGCGACTCTATCATAAAGAAGAAAAGATATTATGAAAGACGTCTCTCTAATGGAACTAAGCAAAGATTTAATTTCCGAGGGCAACTTGTAAGACTTTTTGATGCAAATGGGAATTTTATAAAATTTCGATATAACAAAAGAGGGTTGATTGATCGTGTGACAGATAACATGCAAAAATCTCTTTTTATAAAATACTATAAAAACAAAAAGGTGCGATCCATAACGGGACCTGGGAAACAAAAAGCTACATACAAATATACCGAACAAAATGATTTACATCTTGTAAAATTAGCAAACAAAGAGATTTATAAATACAAATATGACAACCTACATAATTTAACAGATGTTGTGTTTCCAGATAAAACAACCACAAAAATAAAATATAATAAAAAGCGAGATTGGGTTATTAGTTTTAAAGATAGAAAAAATTGTGTTGAAAAATACGATTACACTCTATCACAGGAAGATCCTGAGAATCATTATTGGTCAGAAATTAAAAAAACTTGCAAAGGTAAGGTTGTTAATAAAAGTCGGTTTGAGTTTTGGTATGCATCAAAACCAGGGGGCAATGGAAAGTTTTTGAAAAAATTTCTTTCGCAAACAAACAATGAAAAGTCTTTAGTGGAATACCACCCTCAATTTGAAAGACCCATAAAGATTACAAAAAATGGCTTTACTCAAACCTTTACTTATAACAAATTCGGTTTAGTTAAGACAAAAAAGGCTGGTAAAGTACTTTCTAAATTTTCATACAATATGAAGCACAAAAAAGTTTCTCAGGTACAAGTTGGCAAAGAAAAAACTGTATTTAAATATGACCTGAAAGGTAATCTTATCCGCGCTACGAACACCGGCGGACAAGATGTCGCTATTCGATATGATAAAAGAGGTCGAATTGCCATGATTAGAGACCAGGCTAAACGTATCGTACGTATTGGTTATGAAAATCGCTTTGGAAAGCCTAACAGAATAGAAAGACCTGGGCTGGGGGCCCTTCATATTTCATATAAACGAAATGGTGAGGTCAAAGAGGCGACAAGTCCAAAAGGAGGACCTACGGTTGCTGTTCAGATAGCAAGTACATTTAGCAGTTTATTAGACATTGTCCGTCCGGCTGGGTTACAATTAGGTTTATAGGAGCATTTCAGTGAAGTATATCTTAGCCATCTCATTTTTTCTTTTTTCATATCCCGCTTTAGCGAGTGTTGGATACCAAGAGTGTTTAGAGGAAGATGCCCCTTTTTCTGCTACACAAGCAGGAGTTGCAAACAATCAACCCACACGTGCAGCGGGTCCTTTTCCAGAAGAAACAATAGGTGTAAAAGCCTGTCCCCCTGGAAACAGGCCAAGTATAAGTTTAACCGAACGCACCACTCCCTCTCGTCGTAACCGTGACCAAAATTCAAGAGAAGAGGCTATAGCAGAATAATCCTATTCTAATATAGAGAAGATAGTTTCTTTTCACCTGTCATATATTTAGACACTTTTCTTTTCGTACAAGAGGTTTAAGTCCCTATAATAATTGAATATTTTATTTATGGGGGGAGAGGAATCTTGGCACTCTTTTGGCTTATTTAGATGACATCAGATAGAGGGGGCATTCATGATCAACAAGAGAATCTTTTTTACTTACTTTGTTTTAGCCGTTTTCCTTTTCCCAGCATCTACGGTTTTTGCAAGTGCTGGTATTATGGGCGATGATTGCTTGTTTTCTCAATCCAAAAGCAATGTTGGATTATTACAAACAACACGACAGTCGACAGAATCTGTCTCCGTAGACGCTGAAACGGGAAACGTTGTTTATGGTACAAACAGTAAGCGATCTCGTGGAGGCAAAGCCATCCAAGAATAAAAAGTTATTTTTTTAAGTTCATGAACATTTTTTAAAGATTGCTCATTGAGAAAAAAAGCCGCTAATCATTATCTCATAGATCGTAAAGGAGGATAAAAATGCAACAAGTGGTTCATTTTGTAAAAGGGCTTTTAGCATGGGTAGGATCGATTGTTATATTTTTCTTCATAATACATATAATTTGTTCAGATAAGAAAAGGTCCACTCCTACTGTTGATATTGACATCACTTCTATTGAACAAAGAGTTAGTGTCCTTGAAAAACGTCAAGAAATGCTGAAAAACTATGTTGTAAAAAAACACCACAAAGCAAGAAGAAATATATCAAGCTCAAATTATGAAAATAAAACTAAAAGAAAACGAGCTACAGTCACAAAGCAAATACAAATAGAGCTGTGATATTATTTTACTTCTTTTTGGATTTTTTGAATTTCAACTTTAGATAAACCAGTGGCTTTTTCAATTATAGAAAGATCAACTTTATTCTCTAGCATTCTGCAAACAATTTGCTGAAGTTTTTTTTGCTCACCTTCTTCTCTACCTAGTTTTAGTCCCGCTTTTCTACCTGCTTTTAATCCCCTTTTCATTCCCACTTCACGAGCCCAAGCCTTTTCAGCCTTATCATCACTAATAGCTTTAAGACGATCATCTTCCTGCCACCTCAACTTATCCTCTAACGACATATTCTTTAAAAGTCCCATAGCTTTCCTCATCTCCTTATTCTTCTGAGCCAACTGCTCTAATTCTTTATCTTTGATCTGACTTGAATGCCTAATAATATAGCACCAATGGTCTCTTAAATCAATTAAACCCTCTAGACGTGTTTTAAACTTAGAAAGTTCTACAAACACTATTCTTAAATCTCTGTTGAGGCAAAAGTGAGGTGATTTATCTGAAAGAAGAGAAAAGCTAGTGACAACGTCTTGAGTTTGTTTAAAGACTGAAAATTCAGTGAAGATCAAAGAGTACGTAGGATGAAGTTTTTCATATTCTTTTCCCTGTTTGAAGCCTTCTGTATAGAGCCTGGCCCAGTAGAAGAGTATTCTAGACAGAAAGCCTTTCTTGTAGGCAGATTGCATTTCAACGTTGATTTTCTCGCCTGTGTTTAGTTCCAGTTTTAGATCTAAGATGATTTGTTTTTGCTTTTCGACTTCAGGTGGGATCTCAGGGTTTAGGATATCAATTTTTTCAATATCTTTATCTGAAGGCAGGGGAAGAAAGGTTTTCAGTAAAGATCGAAGAAGGTTTTTATCTCTTGTAAAGTAGGTTTTAAACATTAGATCTTGGCTTAATTTGATGTAGGGTTTCGTTAGTGATTCTTTCATCTACGCTCCTTAGAAAAAATTTTATTCACTGAAGATTTCAAAAAAATAGACAATCTTTTTAAAATTGAGTGAATCAAAGAAAGGTAAAAGCAAAGAGCATACCCGCCTCAGAGTAAAAATAATAAGCTCTTAAGGAAATAAGTGATCGGTATTCGGACATTTAGTCCGGAATACATCATATTTGATATACTTAGATATTAAATATTAACTGAACCCTAGCGTTCAGCAACATCTTCAGAAGAAGATTCTTTATCTTCTTCTCTAATAAAAGTTTTCCAAATGAAAAACTTCACTTTATGAATAAATCCATCATACTCATCTTGTGCTTTTTCGATACCACCTTGGGCAGCATCTCTAAGTGACATAGCCACAACACCTTGCTTAATCCAAATGGAAGCTTTCTGCTCAAGCGTGTTTTCTCCCCACTTAATTTGCATGACAACAACAAGCAAAACCGTAATAACAAACATTTTAACTACAAATAATAGATCAGACATTTATACCCTCCCTGGTGTTTCCCAAGAAAACCTTCTCTATAGTTGTAAAAAGGTCATCTTTCCTAAAAGGTTTAACAACATAGTCCACACACCCTGCCTCAATAGCTTGTGCAACGATATGAGCAGACTCCTCTGTAGACATAGCCACAATGGGAATTTCAGGATGAGTTTGTTGAATAGATCTTGCCGCCTCAATGCCAGAAATCTCTGGCATAATAATATCCATAAGAACAAGATCTGGCCGCAATGCGCCAGCTAATTGGACGGCCTCAGCCCCATTAGCCGCCTCACCAATGACTTCATACCCTTGTTTCGTTAATAAATTTTGTAGAACTTCTCTGACAAAAGGTGCATCATCTACTATTAATATTTTTTTCATACATAAATTATTATATGACTTCTAAAGTCAGTACCCAAAATGAAAAATGGAAAAGCAGAGGTTATAATTCTTCTAACTGGACCATCTATGAGGAGAAGCTGTGTTTGAGTGGATACACGAACGTGCATCAGAAATGATTACCTTTATGACTGGACTGGGAACAGCACAGGCTTATCTCATTATTGTTGGCGTTCTATTTGCTTGCGGAATGGGTGTACCCATTCCAGAAGATATTACTCTTATAACAGCAGGAATATTAGCCTCTGAATCCGTTAAAGTTATTTCCCTACATGGGGCTTTTATCGTTGGTTTTTTTGGCGTGTTAATTGGTGATACCATTTTATTCTTAGTAGGACATAAGTATGGAAAACACGTGTTCACTTGGCCCGTCTTTAGTCAGGTTTTCAACAAATCTCGTATAGATGCTGCTGAAAAACGTATTCAAAGAAATGCTAAGTTTATTTGTTTTGTAGCTCGTTTTTTACCGGGATTACGCGCTCCTATATATCTCACTGTGGGGACCATGCGTGTTCCCTTTAAAACATTTTTTTTCCAAGACGGATTAGCCGCTCTACTTAGCGTCCCTGTATGGGTTTATATTGGTTACTGGTTTGGGGACAATATTGACTATGTGCTTGCTCTTGGTAAAAGGTTACAATTTTTTATTATCTTAGCCATTATACTATCTATCATCAGCTTTATTATTTACAAAAAAATAACGCGAAAAAAACTATAACACTAGGGCGTGGCCTTCATTTCAGTTTTCGATTTAAGTCCTGTGTAGGAGCAAAAGATATTTTCCAAAATTATCACGGAACAAAAACATTTTTAGAGTTACTACATACCCTTAATTTATTTTTCAAAAAACACGGAATGATACACTTCACTTGTAGCTCCGACACCATGAACTTCCCCTACGCATGTATTTATTCTCGCTAATAGTTCCATCTCTACACAAGAAAACCTTTTTCATAGGATAATAAAAAACCCGAAGATGTATCTTCGGGTTTTTTCATGGGGCTAAAAGCCTGAGTTAAAAGATGAATTACATCATTCCGCCCATGCCTCCCATTCCTCCCATACCACCCATTGGAGGAGCAGCCGGTGCAGGTTCATCCTTCTTCGGTGCTTCTGCAATCATCGTCTCTGTGGTTAACATCAACGAAGCCACAGAAGCCGCATTTTGAAGTGCTGCTCGAACAACTTTAACGGGGTCAATCACTCCCTGTTCCACAAGGTTTTCATACTTTTCTGTTAAAGCATTAAAACCAAAACCGACATCCTTACTCGCTAAAACACGATCTAAAACAATAGCTCCTTCAAGACCTGCATTGGAAGCAATTTGGCGTATAGGCTCTTCACAAGCGCGCTTAATAATGCTCACACCAAATTTTTCTTCTTCATCAATAGCATCTGTTTTCAAATCCACAATAGCTCGTAGAAGTGCTGTTCCACCACCGGCAACAATGCCTTCTTCGACAGCCGCTCGTGTGGCATTCAACGCATCTTCAACACGTGCCTTTTTTTCTTTCATTTCGACTTCCGTCGCTGCACCCACATGAATCACGGCAACTCCGCCAGCTAACTTCGCCAAACGCTCTTTTAGCTTTTCTCTATCATAGTCACTTGTTGTCTCTTCAACTTGTGCTTTGATCTGAGCCACTCGTCCGTCAATATCAGCTTTCTTTCCCGCTCCATCAACAACCGTTGTATTATCTTTATCTACAACAATGCGCTTTGCAGAACCCAGATCTTCGATAGTGGCATGCTCTAACTTGCTTCCCGTGTCTTCAGAGATAACACGTCCACCTGTGAGTGTTGCAATATCCTCAAGCATGGCTTTCCTACGATCACCAAAACCTGGAGCTTTTACAGCACAAACTTGCAACGTACCTCGTAGTCTATTTACAACAAGTGTAGCAAGAGCTTCACCATCAACATCTTCAGCAATGATTAAAAGAGGTTTACCCTGCTTAGCCACAGCCTCTAAAACCTGAATGAGATCTTTCATTGCACTGATCTTTTTGTCATAAATCAAAATCTTTGCATCCTCTAGCACCGTTTCCATTCTTTCGGCATTAGTGATGAAATAAGGAGATAGGTAACCGCGATCAAATTGCATTCCTTCAACCACATCTAACTCTGTCTCTGCTGTTTTACTCTCTTCCACTGTAATGACGCCTTCACGACCAACTCGTTCCATAGCTTCAGCAATCAATTCACCCAACGCTGTATCATTATTTGCAGAAATAGTTCCCACTTGAGAAATTTCTTTCTTATCCTTTACGGAATTCGCCATGGATTTAAGTCGCTCAGTGATAGCACAAACGGCTTTATCTATACCTTTCTTAACAGCCATAGGGTTATGGCCAGCACTTACAATTTTAGCACCTTCTCGGAATATAGCCTGCGCTAATACCGTAGCCGTTGTTGTTCCGTCACCAGCATCATCATTGGTTTTACTGGCAACTTCTTTCACCATCTGGGCACCCATATTTTCAAACTTATCCTCAAGTTCGATTTCTTTAGCCACAGACACACCATCTTTTGTCACCTGAGGGGCACCAAATGATTTTTCAATCACAACATTTCTTCCCTTTGGACCCAAGGTGACTTTTACAGCACTTGCCAACGTGTTCACACCTCTTAGGATGGAACCACGGGCACTTTCATTAAATTTTAATTCCTTGCTCATCTTGCACCTTCCTTAATTTAAAATTCCTAAAACATCGTCTTCACGAATCATTAGGTATTCTTTACCGTCTAATTTAAACTCAGTACCTGAGTACTTACTAAACAGAACGTTATCGCCTGTTTTTACCGCCAATGGCGTCGTCTTACCTTCGTCGTTCGTTCTTCCAGTACCCACGGCAACGACCTTTCCCTTTGAAGGCTTTTCTTTTGCCGAATCAGGGATAATGATGCCACCGGCTGTTTTTTCATCCTCTATCAAACGATGAACCAGAAGACGATCGTGTAAAGGTGTGACCCCTATAGTTGAAGTAGACATAATTTCACCTCCTATATCTAAAAAATAAATGATTTTAATAAGTTAAAAGCCAAACACTTCTGCTCTAATCACAATAGCTAAGGTTTCAACACGCTGAATAATAGGAATTTCTTTAAAAGTGTCAAGGGGAGCGGATAAAAAAACTTATCAGGTAGTGAAAATTGAATATTTTGCCAAAGGCATATAAAGGAATTATAGGGGTCCGTCCTCTCTAACTAGACAGATCCCCGAATCCAGTTCAGAATTGCAATTCCAATGACCCGAAAAGCTATTTTACCCGTAGCGGGATTAGGAACACGTTTTTTACCCGCCACAAAATCTGTCCCCAAAGAACTCCTTCCCATTGTTGATAAACCAATTCTCCTCTATATCATTGAAGAAGCCGTTCAGGCCGGGATTGAAGATATTATCCTTATTACGAACGAGACTAAATCTGCGATAGAAAATTTCTTCAAACCCTCCCCTCTACTTGAAGAGGAATTAGAAAAAAGAGGAAACCTACAGCTTCTCAAAATGGTCAAAGACATACAAAATTTAGCTCATATTATTACGGTTCCCCAAAACGGAGCCTTGGGCTTAGGCCATGCCGTATGGCAAGGTCGTCAAGCTGTTGGAAAAGAACCTTTTGCTGTTTTACTAGGCGATGAGATCATGGCCGGCTCTCCCTCTACAACCCAAACCCTCATCAAAGCCTATGAAGAAACAAAAACATCCACTGTTGCCATCATGCACGTTGAACTCTCAGATGTTTCCAAATATGGAATAGTAGATGTAGGAGAAAAACATGATAACCTTTTTAAAATCACACATGTGGTGGAAAAACCAGATATGAAATCTGCTCCAAGCCAGTGGGCTCTTCCGGGCCGTTACGTTTTTCATCCTGAAATATTCAATATATTAGAAAATATTTCTCCAGGAAAGAATGGAGAAATTCAACTCACTGATGGTATGAATGAACTTATAAAAAGTAGAGGTCTATTGGGAGCAGAACTGGAAGCCACCCGATATGATGCCGGTGACAAGTTAGGTTTTTTACAGGCTAATGTGGAATTCGGAATGAAACACCCTCAAGTGGGTGCATCTTTCCAAAAATATCTAAAAACCCTCTTGGAGACATTATGAGTTTTTTAACTTCACTATTATTTATGACCCAAATCGCACTAGGATATATTCCCAGTGCCGATTTCATTATAAAAAAAACAGTAAACAATAATGGAACCGGATTTTACCTCATCTCTCAAGAAATTGTTTTACAAAGAGGACAAGAATCTCTTTCTGTCCAAGAGGAGTGGCTTATAAAAGACGGTCAAACCATGAGGTTAAAAGTCAAAGCCCCCGCAATGTATATTATCTATCAAGATCATCAGAAGACCTGGTTTGAAGATGGTAAAGTACAAAGAGCATCTAAGCCTTCAGGTTTTTTTGAATCTTTTTTTCATACAAGAAGTTCCAAGACATTTTATGAGCTTTTGTTTTCTCATAGAATCATCGCTCCCGATATATATAAATATAGGCCTAAAATTTATAATCTAAAAAAGACAGAATATCCACCCAACCCCTATGTGAAATTAAAGATGGTCGATGATCAGATTGTTTTCCAATTGGCCGATCCTCGCCAAAACAGTCCCAAAAGACCACTTGTTTGGATATCCCAAGAAGATTTTGATCCTTTAAAAATTCGTCCCTCTTCGGGAGTTGAAATCAATGCTGATAACTATCAAACCTTTACGGGAAATTTGCGCTTCCCGAGGGTAAGAACATATTTATGGAAAAATGCAAAGGCAACAGCTCGCATTCTTTCTGTTAATAAAGTTTCTAGAAAACGAAGGAAAGATCTAGATCTGGATTCAGCAAAACAACACCCCACATCTCCCATTGCGAATGCTTTGCTAAAAGAATTTTATTCACAATTTAGGTGATAACATGGAAAAAATATTTGAAGTGGCAGTCAATGCTCCTGTTGGACATCTGCTAAGTTATCAATCCAAAGAGGAATGTCTCCCTGGGCAATCTGTATATGTCCCCTTAAAAAATCGTAAAGCCAAAGGCGTCGTCTTCAACAGCTCTGCCACAAATCTTCCTGAACAGGCTATAAAAACCATCACTTCCGTAAATACAGAAAGGCCTCAACTCTCTTCTTCCTATCTTCAGTGGGCAAACTGGCTTAGCGAATACTATGCCTACCCCTTGGGACCCATACTCAATATGGCTTTTCCACCTTTAAAGAAAAGTTCTCGCAGCCCCAGAAAAAAAGAACCCAAACTTTCAGAGTTAGAAAAGAACGACATAGTATTAACAGAACAGCAAAAGAAAATCGTAAAAGATCTTTCTGTGAGCAAAGAATTTTCTGTGCATCTTCTCCATGGGGTTACCGGCTCTGGAAAAACAGAAGTTTATCTGGAACTTATAGAAGCAGCTCTGAAAGAAAATAAAAGTGTATTGGTTCTTGTTCCAGAAATTTCACTGACCCCGCAACTTCTTCTGCGCTTTTCCAAACGCTTTGGAAAAAAAATTGCTGTCTTACATTCCAGTCTAACTCCTAGAGAAAAAACAAACCAGTGGTGGTCCGTGCAGAACCAAGAAAAAAGAATACTCATCGGCACACGCTCTGCTTTGTTCTGTCCCATCCCGAATCTTGATTTAATTATTATAGATGAGGAGCACGAATCATCTTTTAAACAAGAATCGGGATTTAGATATCACGCTAGGGATGCAGCCATTGTTCGTGCGCGTTTTGAAAATTGCAAGATCCTTTTGGGTTCAGCAACACCCAGTTTGGAGTCTTGGGTGAATGCTCAAGAGGGTAAATATCATTTACATAAAATGGAGAATAGGTTTTCAACTCATGGACTTCCACAGATTGAAATAATAGATCTTAAAAATAAAACAAATGAAAAAGACATTCCGGATTGGATGTCTGAGGAACTTTTCAAAGCTCTAGAAGCATGTCAGGAAAGAAAAGAGCAGGCCGCACTCTTTTTAAATCGAAGAGGAGTTGCGCCGACAATCTTGTGTGAAGCCTGTGGGAGCAGAAAAGAATGTCCGAACTGTTCTATTTCTCTAACACTACATGGCCGACGTCATTTGATATGCCACTATTGCAGTTACCATGAAAATTTAGAGGATAACTGCCCTGAGTGCGGAACGGCTGAACTCAAACCCTTGGGTTTGGGAACAGAAAAAATGGAAGTGGATTTATCCAACCTGTTTCCGCAAGCCCGTATTTTCAGAGTAGACAGAGATGAGGTCACAACACGAGAACATATGGAAGAATTTATTATCAAAATGGAAAGACAGGAAATTGATATCCTGATCGGCACACAAATGATTGCGAAGGGTTTAGATTTTCCGAACCTCACTTTAGTTGGAATTGTTTTAGCTGATCTGTCGTTTAATCTTCCTGACTTTCGAGCGGCAGAAAAAAGTTTCCAACTGTTACTACAGATGAGCGGACGCTCTGGGCGCAACCAAAAACCAGGGCGTGTTATTGTTCAAACATACAATCCTCAACATGCTGCTATTCAAAAATTAATATCGCATGACCTTGTTGGTTTTTTATCTGAAGAACAAAAAAGTCGAGAAGAGTTATCTTTTCCTCCCTTCGGTCGATTAGCTCTTTTAAAAATACAAAGTCAACATAGGAGGAGGGCTGAGGAGGCTGCTCAAGCTCTTATTCAAAAAGCCAGAAGGTCATTGGAAGGTTCAAATTTATCCATAAATGTTTTAGGGCCCTGCGAAGCTCCTATTTTTAAACTCAACGGTAAGTATCGCTTTCACATTTTGATTAAAGGGCCTCGCTCCGTACTTTTAAACACCTTTTGCTCTAAACTTATTGAAAGTTCTTCAGCTCCTGGAGTAAAAACACTCCTCGACATCGATCCCATCGTCATGACTTGAAACACATAAATTAGAAGTTTATTACCCACGAGAGGTGCGTGAGGATTTTCCGCACTGTTGATAGGCGTATTCATAGAGTCGTTTCAATTCATCTTTTCTTTTGAAAATCAATTTCGTCATGGCCTTTCTCATTTCTCTTCGTGCTGAAAGCTGTAAATCACAAGCCGACTTAAAGTGATTTAAAGCCGACTTATATTCACCCAACTCAAACTTGGCCTTAGCAAGCTCCAAGAAACAATAATCGTACTTATCATCTGTTCGTACACACTGATGAAAATACTCTACAGCTCTTTGCCAATTTTGATTCTGTACGGAAAGATCTCCGGCTGTTCTTTGTGCCAATACAGAAGCGGGAAATCTCTTAGCCGTTTGAAAAATTAAATTCGTACCCCTTTTGGTATTATCTTGTTGTATATAAGATAGACCTAAATACACATGATTATCTGCAAAGTCAGAGTTTAATTTAATAGCCTCACGACACGTATCTATACCCTTATAAAAAGATCCCCTAGAATAATACTTACAAAAATTATTAAACACAAAAGGCTCTCTACCGAACTGCTTCTTCATACTCTCAAGCAGCGTCTCAAGCTCATAAGACTTATTATTCTCATCAGCCACCTTAATAGACTCCACATAGGCCAACTTCCTTTTAGGCTGAAGAGCTATGGCTTCCTTAAAAGTAGATATGGCACGAGGGGCATCATTGTTTTTTAAGTAAGCACGTGCAAATTCTATGAAGAGATTATAATTAGCAGGATACTTTTTTACCAAAACCTCCATTGTCTTCACTTGTTTTTTATATTGCCCCGCCTTTTCATAAGCTCTTGCCAACCAAAGAAGTCGCTCGTAATTTTGTCTATAATTTGCAACTCGTAAATGCTTAATGGCTCTTTCTGTATTCCCTTTATCAAGATACGCCCTACCTATTTTATAATGAAGACTCGCACTGCGAGGCTGTTTTCTTAACGCTGATAAAAGATTTTGTATGCCCTGTTTGGACCCCGCTTGGGTTTCTACAGTACTCTCTGCATTTTTTGAAATATCCTTTTGAGTATTGTCTTGAGCCACATTATTTTCTAAGACTTTTGGAACATCCTTTGGCGCATCCTCTTTGCCTGTATTATTTTTTGACTCTTTTCGAACTCCACTCGCAACCCTATTCTCAACCTTCTTTGATTCACTCCCTTCATCAACCTTTCCATTTTCTTGTTCCGTTTCTAAAAACTCCGTTATCATGTCGTCTAAAATGTCATCTTCTCCATAAGAAAAGGATGGGAAATAAAATAAGGGAAGAAAAAAGAAAGTAAAAAAAGTGACTTTCAAAGCCCTTTTATTATCAGAGGGTCGGGTTTCTGTTCTTCTTATTCTAAAAATTCTCACACTTTATAGTATAATATAGGATACTTAAAACGAGGGAACTTTTAGGGTACAATGGACAAAAGACATATATCATTAAATACAAGAGGACAGGCCCTCTTAGAATATATCCTTCTACTTCTCATTACTGTAGCTATTGGTCTAGGTCTTCTTATTCAATTCAACCAAGCCGTTCGAGAGTATACGGATATGTTAATGGGAGATTATTTAACCTGTTTATTACAAACAGGTTCACTGCCAGGCTCACAAATCTGTCGATCAAAATACCGAGAGTTCACACACAAAACAGAAGACTTAAACTTTGAAAGCGGACAACAAAAATCTTCGTCGTACAATAGCAGTCAGGGATCAAATCTAAAACAGAGCAATAAAATTCCTGTGTCCAAAAATAACACTGCCCTATCAGAAGGTGCCAACTCTAGAACCGTCCCCATTGCAAGAAATAAAGGTTTACCCGGTTCCGGTAAATCGGCCTCACAAGGTAACTCTTTTGATACGGACTCCAACAGTCGCCCTAAGAAAGTAGCCCTGAATAAAAAAGACACACCCCCGGATGACCCCCCACCTTTAATATTTAACACTTCCGGAGCGGGCAGTGATACAGATGGCCCAACATCGGGGCGAATAAGATATATCAGCACAGATGAACAACTACAGACAGAAGAAGATAAGCTCAGAGAAAACAAGGTGAAAGCCAGTAAAGAAGATGTAAATCCTGCCAATAAAGATCGAATTGCTGCAGGAAACAACGTACCAGAGCCCTCAACAGAAGTGGATATTTCCTGGGGGGAATACCTTAAATACCTCTTAATTCTAGGTGTTATTTTGACCGTCATCCTCGTTGTTGGAGGACAGCTTTATCAAATTAAAAAAGGCATGTAAGAACGCAACAGAAAATCAAAGACGCATCGCGCCCCCTAGAACGCCTTGGGCCATTGCAGTCCCACTCTTTCTTTCAGGGAATATTATCTTTTCTTCTAAAGCAAAATAAATTTTATATTGTGGATAACAGCTTTTATATTTTTTTCTTTATCTTTAAATCCATTTTTTTGTAAAAAGAGTTTTCTATAGAGAGCATCTGAGTCACAAACATGTATATAAAAAAAACAATTCTAACGTCCTGTGTACAATAACATAAATTCGATTTCTATTTGGTGCGAAACAAAAGACTTGAAAGTATATGCTAAGTACGACCTAATAAACTGTAGGGGGAGCAAGCTCATGGGAGAACTTACACCAATTAAAGGTCAACGCACATTTTCAATCCAAGAAGCACAAGAAACTCTTTCTGTTATTTATCATATCACTCAAAAATATAGCGATGATGTTGAATTCATGACACGCCAATTGGAAAGCTTTGAAAAACAAAATAAAAAAGCAGCCAATGATTTAGAAAAAAAGATCAATAGAAAAATTGATGAGTGGCAAACTAAAATAGAAAGATTGGGAGCAATACCTCGAGGCCTATGGTTGGCCGACTTTGATTCTGGTGAGGGATATTTTTGCTGGATGTACCCCGAAAAAACAATCGAACATTGGCATGGTTATGCTGACGGTTTCAGTCAACGCACCCAATTGACTCAGAAAACGAAATTTCAAGAGTTATTTGTACCCGCCTCAGCAGAAATTGAAGGCGAAGCGTGACATTTCCCTATTAAATATCTAAATAGTAAGCCTATGCGTATAGGTTTAGCTCAAATTAACTCTCATATTGGTGCCTTTGAAAAAAACAAAGGCAATATATTGAATTATATTAAAGAGGCAAAAGACAAGTCTTGTGACCTTGTTGCCTTTCCAGAAATGTCGCTTTTGGGATACTGGCCAAATGATTTATTGGAAAGACCTTCAGTGGTCAAAGCACAAACCAAAGCCTTAAAGGACTTATCCGCACAACTTCCCAAAGACATTTCTGCTTTAGTGGGTTTTGTTTCTTTCAATCAAACTCAGGGAAAAAAATATAAAAACTCTGTAGCCCTTTTACAAAAAGGTAAAAAACCTCAAGTTTTCTCCAAAGAGCTGTTACCAACTTATGACGTCTTTGATGAATTAAGACATATTGAAAAAGATGATCTTAGAAAAAATATTCTTAAATTTAAAAACAAAAACATACTTATCACTATATGTGAAGACATATGGTCATGGGAAAAGGTCGGAACGGATTATGCCGAAAATCCCTTGAAAAAACTTAAAAACAAAAAAATAGATCTTGTTATTAACTTAAGCGCATCGCCCTTTTCAAAAGATAAACACAAAAGACGAGAGAAAGTTACTCAACACACCAGTAAGTTATTTAACTCCCCCATTGTTTATGTGAACATGGTCGGTGCGCAGGATGAAATCATCTATGACGGTTCAAGCTTCGTTCTTGATGACAAAGGAAAAAAACAAATTCAATGTTTGCGTTTTAAAGAAGACTTTCAGGTTTATAACTTTAAAGCCCAGGGTAAAAAACAATCTCCTTTTAAGAAAAAACCCTTCCCTGTAAGCACACAATCTATACGTGAAGCCCTCACTCTTGGGATTAAAGACTTTGTCACAAAAATAGGTTTTACCCATGTCCATTTAGGATTAAGCGGAGGAGTAGATTCTGCACTGGTTGCCTGTTTAGCTGTGGATGCTCTGGGAGCAAAGGCTGTTAAAGCTGTTGCCCTGCCCGGTCCCTACTCCAGTCCCCAAAGCCTCAAACTGGCAAAAGCACTTTCCAAAAACTTAGGTATAAAATGCACAACTTACAAAATTACTGATATCTATGAAAAAACAAACAAAGATCTAGAGCAGCTCTTTGGCTCTCAACCCTTGGGGCGAGTCAATGAAAACCTACAAGCACGTCTAAGAGCCCTTATTCTTATGGCCATATCTAATCAAGAAAATAGCCTTCTTCTTGCAACGGGAAATAAATCCGAATTTGCAACTGGATATACCACTCTTTATGGAGATATGTGTGGTGGACTAGCACCTATTGGAGATTTATTAAAAAAAGAGGTGTATGGACTCTGTGAAAGGTATAACAAAGAAAAAGAACTCATTCCTTCAGACATTCTTTCCAGACCTCCCTCTGCAGAATTACAACCCCATCAAAAAGACACCGATTCACTCCCCCCCTATCATGAATTAGATCCTTCAATAGAAAAATTAGTTGTAAAATGTAGCCCAGCTCATTCCTCAATTGATAAATGGACACTTAAGGCTATGTACCAATCAGAATTCAAACGTTGGCAAGCCCCCCCCATACTACGTGTTTCTGACAGATCTTTCGGTCACGGACGACGTTATCCCATCACTCACCAGATACAATGCTAGCATCTGCGGACTGTCGAAAAGGTATCATCTACTTCGTTGCAATCACTCAAACACTCACTCCGACGTAGGAAAAACTACGCCTCCGTTCGGTTTGAGCTTGAACGCCTCGTATCTAACACCTTTTCGACAGTCCTCCTAATACGAATCAATAAAGTATCACCTACTTCTTCGTTGCAATCAAAATATCAATCTCTCTTATGATATCTTTCTGAAAAAATATCCCATGAGTCTCTCTCTGCAAAAAGATCAGAACCTTGAAGACCGGACAAATGAAATTGAGATGGAGGTAATGGATAATTTGCACGTAGATTTAACACTGCATCTTCCTTTACTCGATCAAATACTGTATCAAGATAAAACGCTGGATTGTGAGCCAAAATACGTAAGGCCTCAGCCTGAGTAACTTGAGATTCCTGAGAGATTTTATCTAAAAGACCAAGCAACACCTCTCCACAGCAATAGGCATCCTCTTGGGCTCTATGAAGTGATCCTTGGATTTCAATTTTAAAACGTTTAACTAATTTCCACAAATTAGTTTTTCCTTGAGGGAAAACTCTTTTTGAAAGTGCTTTTGTATCTATGATAGCACCATCAGGTCGACTCAAACCATATCTTTCATAATTTATTTTTAAGTATGTGGCTTCAAAAGCCGCATGATGAGCAACGATCACATCTTCACCCAAAAAGTCAGCTAAAGGTTGTAGCAACTCATCAATAGTAGGAACTCCTTCTGCTTGAACCATCTCATTGGTAATACCCGTTAACTTTTCCACTTTATGATCTATTCGTATAGAAGGCTTAACCAATGAAATAAACGCTGACTCTGGACGACCATCCACATAACGAATAGCTGCAATTTCTGTAATTTGATCTTTATCGGTCTCTAAGCCCGTTGTCTCTAAATCAACACTTACAAAAGAAACACCTTCGACACCTTCTGCTGATTGCTTTGATTTTCCTAAGGCTATATCAGTAACCAGAGGTGATTTTTCAACTTCATTTTCATAATTACGTCTAACACCGTACCCAAGGACAGATTCTTCTTCTCCATAGCAAGACATCCCATAGGCAAAGGAAGGAATGAGAAGAGAAAACGTCCCCATTAAAAATATTTTTGAAACCAACAACTTCATCCCCACTCTTTTCTCCAACTCTTATCTCTTCAACTTTTAAATACAATATGAAATTTCAAGATAAAAATACGAAAGACAGAAGTTTGTTTATTACACAATTTTTAAAAAGTAAAAACTTCTTCTATTTTGAAAGTGATTATCAAAGCGATTTTTTCTATCTGATAGATGTATTGCTCTAAGAGTATCTTATGAATATCTTATATGGTTAATAAGCCGTATTATTTATACATTATTCAATACAAGAGTGTGAAGAACTTACTGTTGTTCGTTATCCTCTAGCAACCGGTCAACAATAGTCGTGTAACTTCCGGCCTCTTCATCCGCCAAAGCTCTTAAGACCTCACCCCTACTCAGTTGGGATTCAGAAGATACCCTATCTAAAAGATGAATTAGCACCTCTCCACAACAATAGGAATCTTCCTGAGCTCTATGTAGAGTACCATGATCAATACCTAAAAATTTAGCTAAATTTCCTAAAGCATGACTGTCAACGGCATCCGATAAAATCCTCCTCGATAACTCTAAAGTATCAATAATAGAACCTTCTGGTTTACGGACTTTTTCAACGGCTGCAATCGTTGTATTATGCTGTTGATTATAAATTTCAACTGCTTCATTAAATACTTCCACACTTCCATTTAACCGATCATAGGCTGCACGTAAAAAACTAACATCAAATTCAGCATTGTGAGCAACAACGTGATCTTTACCTAAAAATTGAATCAACGGCTCTATCACTCCATCTATAGTGGGGTTACTCTCTTGTTGAAGCATTTCATCTGTAATCCCTGTTAATTTCAATACCTCTTGCCTGAGGACTTTTATCATCCCCCCGTCAGGCACTCTTCTTATAAGAGTTTGAAAAGCCTCTATGGGATGACCATTTACATACCGAACAGCTCCAACCTCAGTAATTTCATCTATATTAGCTTTTAAACCCGTTGTCTCAAAATCTATTGCCACAAAAGAAACTTCTTCATTTTTCTTTGTTGCTGTTCTACGTTTTCGTTTAGAAATATCAGAACTCACAAAAGAGCGGCCTGCATTAGCACCCCTTATCCTATATTCAAAATTTTGCCTTAAACTCTCAATTTCTTTCGCACTTAAACGTGATAGTGCCCTTCCATAGAATTCCCTCGAACCTAAATCCAATAAGAAAACATGAAGTCTGTCAGGACGATTGGATAAAATTAAGTCAGATAACAGGCGATGTAATTCCTGTTTTTTTAAATCAGATAAAACAGCATGGATTTCTCCTTTGGCCAACTTCACCTTATCTACGGCATACTGTCTTAACTTCCTTAAGGATCGACCCAGTTGATTTTCATTTAAAAGAGAAAGTAGATAATACATCTCTTCATTTCTTTTACGCGTACGTAAATTATATAAAAAGCCTCCATAACCCTTTTGTCGGAGTTCTGTTAATAAAAGCTCTAAAACACCCTGACTAATTCTTGCTTCTCTCAATTCGGGCAATACATCGTTGATACGCTCTTGTGCCACTTTTTCTTGTTCTGATAATGGTCGTCGTGATTCAACATTACCCTTTGCATAACAAGACAGTTCACCATAAGCGGAATTATGAATAACGGTAAAAAGGATTAGTAATAAGATTTGTTTGTAAAAAAGTTGGAAAGATTGAAAAAAAGCATGGAACTGCTTCCGAAAATACACCTCTTTCATCCCCCCCCATGATGAAAAAATAAAGCCCTTATACCCGTAAGTATGTAATGCCCCTAAACTTAAGTCACAGATAAAAATAGAAATAACAATGTCGCTCTCTAGAAGGAAAGGTTTGCTAGCCTCTTAAAATCACAAAAGAAATTACATTCTTCGGTGAATCATAAGTGGATTTAATGTACTTATCAAAATAATCATTAGTCGCAGGTTGCTTAAACAATCTGCACTTTAGTCGAGATAGATTTGCTCTGCTGAATTAATAAGCGATCAGTCTGCAACTTTCATAATCATCTCTATAGGGAAGTTTAGAAGAAGGAATACAGTTATGACTTTTAATAGTGTGGTTTGCAAAACGAAAATAGTCATAGAGATTTCTTTAATGCCTTAAGGAAAACGCATTTTAGAATCTCGCTTCTTCCCCCATAGGGTACGTCACTAACACTACCTGTTTTCTAAATTCGATATTAAAGGTCCAGAAAGTTTAATTGTTTAGGCTGTTTTTGAATCTCTGGGAATCTTAGTTCTGAATTATTTGAAAGTGCTATAAGGGCTTCTATAGTTTTTCCCTCATCACTCTGAGAGATTTTATCTAAAATATGGAGAAACAACTGACCACAATAGCGAGTATCTTCTTCAGCTCTATGAAACCCTGTTGTTTTAATTTTTAAATGCTGAACTAAAGTGGCTAACTTATAATTTATTAAACCGGGAAAAACCTTTCTGGAAATGGCACATGTATCTAAAACCAATCCCCGAGGAGCTGGAACTTGATACTTTTTATAATCTGCAAGTAAGAATTGAAAATCAAAAGGGGCATTGTGAGCAACAGCTATATCATCACCTAAAAAATCTGTTAGTGGTTCTAAAAGCTTATCAATAGTCGGTTTATCCTGAAGCATTTCATCTGTAATACCATTCACTTTTGAAGATTCAGGATTCATTGGCCTTAAAGGATTCACTAAGGAAACAAAAGACGCTTCAGGGGATCCGTTCACATACCGTATAGCCCCCACCTCTACAATCTGATCCACTCCGGGCAAAAATCCTGTTGTCTCTAAATCAAAACTGACAAAACGCATACCTAGGATTTATCTGAATCACACCTTGAACTCAAGCCCCTTTGCATAACACCTTAAATTATCTGAAATCTTAGGATAAAATAAGAACATGTCAAAAACAGTCATTTTTTTATCTGAACCAGATCCTATTGCCTATAAAGATGGCGAAACAATTTTGGAGGCGGCTCTAAAAAACAACGTTAATTTAGATCATGAATGTGATGGTATGGGGACATGTGGAACATGCCGTGTCTTTGTGAGAACTGGTCTTGAGCAACTCGGTCAAAGAAACAGTATAGAAAGTGAAAAGGCAGAGACACTCGATTACAAACCTCACGAACGTCTCGCCTGTCAGAATAAGTGTGTAGAAGGATTAGAGTTAGAAATACCAAATAAACTATCTCAAGACACTGATAGCTAAAAAACTAGAGCCTAACGTTTCTTACAATTTAAAATAGTTCACAGCTATCTTCTGTTTTTTACTATACTCGAAGTGACTTTAACTAAAAATTTTCTAATCTTAACTAACTCTTCGTAAGAAAAGGAATACACTTCTATCTCTTGATTTAAGAGATCTCTAGTAAGCTCCATTCTATGCGTAGCCGTCTCTGCCCCCTCTAAGTAAGCTCCCAACCCTGCAAAACCTGCTAGACCCAAAATAGGATTGAAAGCCACAGTACCGGCCCCTAAAAGTCCCGATATTAGAGATATCCTAGCGTTTTTAGAGGCTACCCCTCTTAATTTCCTCATTAATTCTGCATAAGATACAAGCTCTGTAATAGCCTCACAGTCATCCTCTACTCCTTCCTGAATATTACATTGATAAACCACAACACCCATCCTCTCTTGATTCATCCGTTTTTTATATTCGCGACCGTATGTATTCCCCGGAAGAGCATGTGAACGACGCTTAATCGTAATAAGGTTTTCTGGAAATGGCTCTGTTCTCAGCTGCAAATAAAAACTTGGTTCTACAATTCTTATTTCTCCGGAAAGCTCATTGACCGAATAGGCTTTATTATTGGCTAATATATCTACAGATGCAGAACTTTCATCAACTCCATTTTTCTCGCTGGCATCTATACTACTCAAATAACTAAAAGATCCTAAGGATACACTTAACAAAATAACAAAAAGCGGCTTCATACTCTCTCCTTTTTGAATAACAAGACTTTTTAACATCTTTTCTTTTTAAATCAACTTAAATTATTTGAAGCCTGTAAAGTGAAGAGAGAGAGAGAGAGAGAGAGAGAGAGAGAGAGAATTTTTTTAAGACTGTAAAAAACGAGTTTTTTTAGAGTTTATTTTTCTTTTCCAGAGCACAGAGCATATTGTGGAAGGAGACATATTTAAGGATACTTCACTCTTATAGATTCACCCAGTATGCCCGGAACGCCCACATCCCTTCCATTGTGAATCACGCTCACTCTACCCCCATCACTAAATTCAACCTCAAGGTTTTGCTTGGCTTTAAAAGTATGAATTTGCTCCGGCCGAAATTGAACTTCTTTTCGTGAATCCTCATCAATTCTATATTTTATAGTTACAAAATCCAAAGCCTCCACTATGAGTTCTTGTGGTCTCGTTCTCACTAGAGTCGTAGAAGAGGGGGCAACAACAGAAAGTGTTGTCGTTGGTTCCTCTTTGACTTCCACCACTGTTGTTGTTGGCTGTTTTTTTGCCTTCACCATTGTTGTTACAGTCGTTGATGGCAAATCCTCTTGAACGACAACATCATCTTCCTCAACAACAATCTCAGCAGGGATTCTTGCTTCTTGTTCATACTTCTTTACGACCTTTTGTAAATAACCAATGAGAAGAATTAAAATAAACGCACCCACTCCAATAAGAATGCTGCGAGCTGTATTAGAAGACTTATTAGCTGCAGAGACAGCCCTTTGGGAACCTTCATCTTCATTATAGGTTTGAGAAGAAGATTCAACCTCTTGCCAACCAATTGTTTCTTCCTTAAAAATTTCTAAAATTGGTTTCGGGTCAATTTTAAGAAATAAGGCATATGTCTTAACAAAGCCTCTAACAAATACAATTTGAGGAAGATTATTCACATCCCCCTCTTCAATAGCTCTTAAAGTTGATATATGTATTTTAGTAGCCGCAGCAACTTCTTCCAGAGAAATATTTTTCTCTTCTCTAGCAGATTTTAATAAACTTCCAGTTTCTTTCACTTTGCAATAACCTTTAACATAACTGATGCTCTCTCCGCATAGGAGGAATCAGGATACCGTTTTATAACTTCTTGCATTTGCTTTAAAGATTCTTGTTTCCGTCCCAATTTGTAACTAGCCATAGCACTATAATAATGGATCTCGGGTCTCTTTTTTCCAACTCGATTACATTTTAGTAAAGCCTTTTCAAAAGCTGTTTTGGATTCTGAATAATTTTTCAACTCATAAAGGACTTTTCCATACAAAATAAAAGAGGGGCAGTGAAATTTATTTGTTTTCCAAACTAACTGAACAGTATCACGAGATTGAATATAATCACCTTTTCTAAAATACGCCGTTGCTAAATTAAAATACGCTTTGTCAGGGGTAGAATACGTCAAGTCTAAAAGAACCATTGTAAGCTGTTTGATAGCCTGATCATATTTTCCCATTTCAACATAAACTCTGCCTAAATTATTACGAGCCTCCATATATTCAGGTTTTAGTTCAATAGCACGTAACAACCATTTTTCTGATTCATAATATTTTTCCCGAACAAAGTAACCCAGAGCCAGGTGGTTTAAAATAACAGGATTATCAGGATCAAGGCTGTTTGCCTTTATCAACTCCTTAAGCCCCTTGGGATAATTTCCCTCATTTAAATGAGCCACCCCTATTTCCAAATGAAGTCGCGCCGTTCTCTCGTCATCTCTTTTTAAAGTTGAACACCCTGTGAAGAGAAGCATCATCACAAAGACACATATACCTTTTAACATAACTTATTTTTACTAAGAGCCTATCCTAAAATCAACTTCATGATGAAAACGAGCGAAATTGTGCTCGGCGAGGATGAAAGTAAAAAATGTCTGAAGGCGTGCTTGAGTCCCATTGAAGGGATTTTTTGCTTGAAGACAAAGCCGAGCGCAATTGCAGCCGCTTGTAATAGAAATTGGTTTTAGGATAGGCTCTTAGTGAAGCTGGGGATAACCACAAGATTTTCCCATGAATGTTGCAACACGTTAGCCCTTAGCCATTAAGAATTTCTGATTTGTCGAAAAACAGCGAGATTTCTCGCTCAGCACTTTTTGCACTATCACTACCATGAACTGCGTTTTCCCCTACGCTATCTCCAAACAGTTTTCGAATTGTTCCCTCTTCTGCCTCAGCAGGGTTTGTTGCCCCCATAATTTCTCTATTTCGATCAATAGCACCCTCACCCGATAAAACCATTAAGAGAACAGGACTGGATGTCATAAAAGAGACAAGTTCAGCAAAAAAAGGTTTTTCCTTATGTTCCTCATAAAATGTTTCACACTTTTCTGTAGTCAAATGTGTTAACTTTGCTGCCGCAATCTTTAGTCCACTATCTTCAAAACGACTGATAATAGCCCCTATTTTATTTTTCTTCATGGCATTGGGTTTTATAATACTGAAAGTATACTCTGTTCCCATATATCATTCTCCTTTATTTCATAGCTGCGATAAGTGTTTTACCCATATCTGAAGGGTTACGTACAACCTGACATCCAGCAGATGCTAAAGCTTCAAACTTATCTTCTGCCGTACCCTTTCCTCCACTAATAATGGCCCCTGCATGTCCCATGCGTTTTCCCTCGGGAGCTGTTCCTCCAGCAATAAATGCTGCCACTGGTTTTTTAAATTCACGCTGAATATACTCAGCCGCTTCCTCCTCCGCCGTTCCACCAATTTCACCAATCATCATGACAGCTTCTGTTTCAGGGTCAGAGTTAAAAAGTTCTAAAACATCAATAAAACTCGTACCATTAACAGGGTCGCCTCCAATTCCAACACATGTACTTTGTCCCACTCCCTCTTGAGTTAATTGATAGACAGCTTCATACGTAAGAGTTCCCGAGCGGGACAAAACCCCTACACCGCCTGGCTTATGAATATATCCTGGCATAATTCCAATTTTACATTGTCCTGGGGTAATAATTCCTGGACAGTTGGGACCAATTAACCTTGACGCTTTTCCCTTCATATACTGTTTTGTTCTCACCATATCCAAAACGGGAATACCCTCTGTGATACAGACAATAACTTCTATCTCAGCATCAACAGCTTCCATAATAGCATCTGCTGCAAATGCAGGAGGAACATAGATAACTGATGCCGTCGCTTTTGTTTCATCCACAGCTTCACGAACAGTATTGAAAACGGGTAGATTTAAATGTTTTTGCCCTCCCTTTCCCGGGGTGACTCCGCCTACCATTTGAGTTCCGTATTCAATAGCCTGTTCAGAATGAAAAGTTCCCTGAGAGCCTGTGAAGCCCTGACAAATAACCTTCGTGTTCTTATCAACTAATATAGACACCTTTTTGACAGTCCTCCTATACACATTTACTCTACTGGAAAAGCGTTATTTTATAGCTTCAACTACTTGTTTAGCTGCGCCCGACAAATTCTCAGCAGATATAATATTTAATCCACTTTCAGATAATAAACGCCTTCCCTCTTCAACATTCGTCCCTATCAATCGAACAACAAAAGGAACTTTTACTTCAATATCTTTTGAGGCCGCAATAATTCCCGAAGCAATAACATCACACTTCATAATACCGCCGAATATGTTCACCAAAATACCTTTAACATTTTTATCTCTAAGAATAATTTTAAAAGCCGCCGTCACTCTTTCTTCATTGGCATCCCCACCCACATCCAAAAAGTTAGCAGGTTCTTTACCATAGAGCTTAATAATATCCATTGTCGCCATGGCCAACCCAGCTCCATTCACTAAACATCCAATTTCTCCATCCAACTTAATAAAAGATAATCCATGTCGACTCGCTTCAATCTCTGTTTCCTGTTCTTCAGAAAGATCTCTCATTTCAACAACATTTGGCCTTCTGTATAAAGCATTGGAATCAAAACTCATCTTTGCATCGAGTGCTAAAATATCACCATCTTTAGTTTCTATAAGAGGGTTAATCTCCGCCAGAGAACAATCCGAATTGATAAAAGCATTGTATAACCCAAACATAAGTTTGGAGAATTTTTTCAAGCGATCAGGTTTTAACTGAAGAGCAAAACCCAATTGTCGCGCTTGAAAAGACTGTAACCCCAAAGAGGGATCCACAGAAATACGATAAATCTTTTCAGGTGTTTCAGAAGCAACATCTTCAATATTCACTCCACCTTCAGTGCTTGCCATAAAAGTAATACCACTCGTTGCCCGATCGACAAGTACAGCTAAATAATACTCCTTAGCAATATCACACCCTTGTTCAATAAGAACTTTTTGTACCTTTTTCCCTGAAGGTCCCGTTTGATGAGTGATAAGAGTCATACCAATCATCTCTTTTGCAAACGCCTCAACTTCTTTTATTGAACGTGCGAGCTTAACCCCTCCGCCTTTTCCTCTACCACCGGCATGAATCTGTGCCTTAACAACCCAGATAGAGCCCCCAATGTCTTTTGCAACAGACACAGCTTCCTCAGGAGAATGAGCCACTTTCCCATTCGGTGTTTTTACACCAAATTGTCGCAAGATAGCTTTTGCTTGATACTCATGAACATTCATATTCCATTTCCCTATACACTAAAGGTTTTTTAGTGCGCCAACCAAATCCTGAACAGCACTTATAGAATGGTCTAAATTAGCTCTCTCTTCTTTATTGAGATCAACCTCAATCACCTTTTCAAGTCCCCGTCCTCCAAGTTGACAAAGAACACCAATAAATAAACCATTCACACCATATTCTCCCTCTAAAAATGCAGCACAGGGAAGAATACGATGTTGATCTTTTATAATAGCTTCAACCATCTGAACAGCACTGGCTGAAGGAGCATAATAAGCAGAACCTGTTTTTAACAATCCTACAATTTCCGCTCCCCCCTTACGGGTTCTTGTTACAAGAGCTTCAATCCTATCTTTGGAAAGCATTTCTGTCAGTGGCACACCACCAATAGAACAATGCCTTGGCATAGGTACCATAGTATCTCCATGCCCTCCCAAAACAAAAGCCTGTATATCTTTAACACTGACATTAAGTTCTTCAGCAACAAACGAACGAAAACGAGCACTATCTAAAATCCCAGCCATACCAATTACACGATGTCTTGGAAAACCAAGAGTTTCTTTTGCAACAAAAGCCATTGCATCTAAAGGATTGCTGACAACAATCACAACACTATCTGGCGCATTTTCTCTAATACCATTACAAACATCTTTCATAATTTTAGCGTTCGTTGCCAACAAGTCATCCCGACTCATTCCAGGTTTTCTAGGAATTCCCGCTGTTATAATAACGACATCAGAACCAGCAGTATCCTTATAGTCAGAAGAACCTATAACTCTAGAATCAAAAGATTCTACAGGACTTGATTCAAAGAGATCCAAAGCCTTCCCTTTTGCTGCTCCTTCATTGATATCGAGAAGAACCACATCTCCTAATTCTTTAGAAGCTGCCCAGTGAGCACATGTAGAACCCACAAAGCCAGCCCCTATGATAGAAATTTTAGATCTTCTCCCCATTTCCTTCGTCATTTTTCCCTCTATTAACCCATTGAATTAATAATCTCAGTTCCAAACTCAGAACATTTTAAAAGTGTTGCCCCTTCCATACTTCGATAAAAATCATAGGTTACTGTTTTATTTCGTATAGCATTTTGCAATCCTTTTTCAACCAAGTCAGCAGCCTCTTTCCAACCCAAATACTCCAACATCATAGCACCAGATAAAATGAGAGAACCCGGATTGACTTTATCTTTGCCTGCATATTTAGGAGCTGTACCATGAGTGGCTTCAAACACAGCATAACCTTCCCCAATATTGGCCCCAGGTGCTATTCCCAAACCACCAACTTGTGCCGCAAGAGCGTCACTCATATAGTCTCCGTTGAGATTGGGTAACGCTATTACAGAATATTCAGAAGGTCTTAAAAGGGCTTGTTGAAACATATTGTCAGCAATACGATCCTTTATAACAACTTTACCCTCGGGACATTTCCCTTCAAACTTTTCCCAAACTTCATCTTCAGAAATCAAGGCATCAGCAAATTCATTTTTCGCTAGCTCATAACCATAATCTTTAAAAGCACCCTCAGTAAATTTCATGATATTCCCTTTATGCACAAGGGTCACACTGGGCAAATTGTTTTCTAAAGCATAATTAATAGCCTTACGAATCAAACGCTGAGATCCAAATCGGCTAATAGGCTTTACACCAATCGCCGAACCTTCACGAATATGTTTTCCATACTTTTCAGCTAGTTGAATAAATGCATTCGACTCATCACTTTCCGCTGGCCATTCGATACCCGCATAGACATCTTCAACATTTTCCCTAAAAATAACCATATCCACATCTTCAGGACATTTTACAGGGGAAGGAACACCCTGATACCATTTGCACGGCCGCACACAGGCATAAAGATCCATTTCCTTACGAATAGCGACGTTTAAAGAACGAATACCCTTACCCACAGGCGTAGCCAATGGCCCCTTAATAGAAACAACATGCTCTTTCATTGCAGTCAGTGTTTCTTGAGGGAACCACTCTCCCCCATAAGTATTGGCCGCCTTCTCACCGGCATAGACTTCACACCAATGAATTTTTCTCTTGCCCGAGAAAGCTTTTTCCACAGCCGCATCCAAAACTCTATAAGTCGCCGCCCAAATCTCAGGACCCGTCCCATCACCCTCTATAAAGTTCACAATGGGCCGAGAAGGTACTTGTAACCGCCCTCCATCACCCAGTTTAATTTTTTCACCCTGTTTGGGGATCTGAATTTTCTCAAATTTTGACATAGTTGAATCCTTTATTGGGGGGAGATTAACTTTAGAGTTTCTTAAGGTCACTCTATTTTGTAGTCTATATAGGATAAATTTTTTAAAAGATGAAACAGAGAAAATTGTGATTTGTGCTGTTAATATAAACAAAAAATGGAAGACAGAGAGTGTATTAACCAATGTACACTTCGAAGTACAAAGGGGGAAATCTTTAGCCCTGGTCGGACCCAGTGGACAAGGTAAATCCACACTCTTAAAAATACTAGCCGGTATCGTTCCCCCAACAACAGGTCATGTTAAAATTGATGGAAAAGATATGGTGACGTTGCGTGGCAAGGAACGTAAAGATTTATTGCGCCGCATGGGTATGCTCTTTCAAAGAGGAGCACTCTTTGATTCTTTAACTGTTGCTGAAAATATTGGTTTTCCACTGATAGAAGCTGGAGATTTGAACCACAGCGAAATTCAACAAAAAATAGAATCTTTCTTAACAGCTTTTGATCTCTTGCACGCCAAAGATCTTTTCCCCAATGAAATTAGTGGTGGAATGCAAAAGCGTTTAAGTATTGCAAGAACTTTAGTATTAAATCCAGAAATCATTTTTTATGATGATCCCACAGCAGGCCTAGATCCCATAACCAGTCAAAAAATTATTCAACTCATCCTAGATTCAAAGGAAGAACACGAAACGACAATTGTTCTTGTTACAAACAATATGAATCGAGCCTATCAATTAGGGGATCAGATTGGTTTCTTATCTAACGGAGAATTAATCCTCACGGGTAATAAACAAGAAACAAAAACTCATACTGATCCTAGGGTGCAACAATTTATTAGAGGGTCCTGTGTCGGTCCCCTAACGGAGAAAAAGTGATTGTTTTTAAAAATGTGAGTAAAAGTTTTGGTACACGATCTATTTTGAAAGATATTACTTTTCAAGCCCAACAAGGTGAAATTTTATTTATTTTAGGGACTTCAGGAACAGGAAAATCTGTCTTATTAAAAAACATTGTCGGATTATTAAGCCCTGATAAAGGAGAGATATGGATTAAAGATCAGAAAGTATCTCACTTAACAGAATCGGAATATTTTCCCATACGTAAAGAATGTGGAATGATTTTTCAACAACCAGCACTTTTTGACTCTCTCAACGCTTATGAAAATATTGCTTTTGGGTTGCGTAAACATTTTAAATATAAGGAAAATGAAATTGAAGAGCGCGTTCATGAGTGTATTCAACTCGTTAACTTAGAAAGCTCTCTCCTCTACAAATTCCCCAATGAGTTATCTTATGGAATGCAAAAGCGAGTCAGTTTAGCCCGTACCTTAGCTATCCAACCTCAAATTTTACTTTTTGATGAACCCACAACAGGACTCGATCCTATCAATATGAATGTCATTAATTCCTTAATTCAAAAGTTATCTCGTAAATTAAAAACAACGTCATTAGTTGTCAGCCATGACATGGGATGTGCTTTGGATATCGCCGATAAAATTATGGTGTTGGATCAGGGTCGTTTTATAGAACAGGGAGCCCCCGAAGAAATAAAAAAGAGCAACCACCCTTTAGTTAAAGCTTTCCTGAGTGAATCCTTAGAGGTGTCATCATGAATTCTGTTCAAGCTCTCTTTTCTAATACAGGAAAAATCTTTATCTTCTTATACGAAATTTTGCTCACGGGTCTTCGCACACCCTGTTCTTATCAATCCATTGTTTCTCAAATCTATAGAGTTTTTCAATTGAGTTGGCCAACGACGGCATGGGCAGGATTTTTTGTCGGTGCTATTATGGCTGTACAATTTACTTTACAAGTTAAGGAATTTGGAGCCCTGGGCTCTCTAGGAGGGTTAGTCACAAGTGTCACTTTTAGAGAGGTTGGTCCATTACTTATAGCTTTGATGTTAAGTGGAAAAGTGGGAGCTTTTACTGCAGCAGAGTTGAGTATTATGAAAGTCACAGACCAAATAGACGCTATCCGTTGCTTAGGAGCCAATCCTCTTCAAGAGATCATCTTACCTCGGTTTATTGGCATTGTTGTTTCTAGTTTTTTACTTTTAGGTGTGGGCCTGATTATGTCCATTGGAGGAGGTATTATATTAGGTGCCTTATTTGCAAATATAAATATTGATGAATACCTCAGGCATATACCGACTTTTGTAACATTTTCTTCTATTTTATCAGGACTTTTTAAATCTTTCGTCTTTGCTGTTGCCTTAGCTACAATTTGCACATTCAAAGGTTATTCAGCAACGGGCGGATCAAAAGGGGTTGGAGAGTCTGTTGTTAAAACAGCAGTTATTACAATGATAACTATTGTTGTCTGTGATTGGTTTACCAGTCTTATAAGCGAAACTGTTTTGAAGATTGGAGACAAATTTGTTTTCTAAAACGGGAAGTTATTTAATATTTGTATTTCAAGTGATGAATGAATACATCACGCTATTAACAAATACACTTTGGACTCTGTGTTCGACCCGCCTGCGCTTAAGAGATGTTATTCAACAATTCTATTATATCTCTAATCAAAGCCTATGGATTATCGTATTTTGTGTGAGCTTTGCCTCAATAGTCATAGTTATGGAGTCTGCCTTTCACATGAAGCTTGTCATTCAAAATGATGCCCTTGTTCCTGGTTTTGCCACTTTATTAATTTTAAGAGAATTGGGAGTGATTCTTGCCGCCCTACTTCTCACTAGCCGAGTTGGAGCAGGGATCACAGCAGAAGTGGGAAGCATGAAAATCACAGAACAAATAGATGCTCTGAAAATGTTAAATATCGACCCCATACAGTTTATTGTTGTTCCCCGATTCATAGCCTGTGTCATGGCAGGAGTATGTCTAACTGTCATTTCTAATGCCACCTGCTTGGTTGGAGCTATGTTAGTCAGTCATTTTAAATTAGGTTACACTTATGGAACTTTTTTGTCCGTGATGAACCAGTTTATTGGCTTCAGTGATCTTATATTAGCTATAATAAAGGGAGCTATTTTCGGAGCTGTTATTCCATTAACAAGCTGTTATTTTGGATTGCGCTGCCGACCAGGGGCTGAGGGGGTAGGGATGTCTACAACGAATAGCGTAGTCGCCAGCTCAGTAGCTATTATTGTCTTAGATTTTATTTTATCATGGGGTTTTTCTCAGCTCTATTGAAAGATAAACTCAACGGGGGTAGGGTTTACTATGTTGGCCATGGGGTTTGAGTGATTGCGACGAAGTAGGTGACGCTTTTTCAATTTAGAGGACTGTTATGAGTACAGAAACAAAGGTTGGGATTTTATTCTTTCTTACTTTCACGCTCGTTGTAAGCTTTGCCTACATTTTAGGTGCTTTTAATCCTTTCTCCAGTCAACACACACTGAATGTTATGTATAATTTTGCGGGGGGAATAGAGGTGGGATCTCCCGTAAGAGTCATGGGCATTAAAGCGGGAAAAGTAGAGAAAATTATCTTTTACCCAGAAATGAAAATGCCAGATGGTGAAGAAGTAAAACTTAATATAAAAATATCCATTTCAAAGTCAGCATGGAGTTCTATACGCAAAGACAGTCGCTTTTATATTAACCTGGCAGGAATTATAGGAGAAAAATATATTGAAGTCTCCCCAGGCTCCCTTGATTCACCACAAATGCAATCGGGAGATATGGTCAGAGGAGAAGATCCCCCCCGCATTGATCAACTGCTATCACAATCTTATGGACTGGCTAGCAAGCTCATAACTTTTTTTGAAAAAAACAAATCCCAGATGTCCAACACCATAAAAACAATGGAAAATCTTGTGGTAAATTTTAATAAAACTCTAATGTTATTGGAAAAAACATCCAATCAAGCCCAATTAACAGAGTTATTAAAAAATATGACCCAAATTAGTGGAGATATTGCTGCAATAAGTCACGATTTACGCTCCAAAGAGACAGAAGAAACTCTTTCGTTGGTAAAAGAACTGATCTGGCGTCTTAAAGAATTAGATAAAGAAGCCATAAAAAAGTTTCTACAAAAAGAGGGAATTAAGGCAAGAGTTGCTCTTTGATATCTCTTATTTTTTACCAATTTAATAATAGAGTATTTTAGATAAAAAAACCCCTGGGTTTTCCCAAGGGTTTTTTAACAGCAATTAAAATTTGCTGATTACTTTCTTTTGCGACGACGAGTTGTTCTCTTCTTCGCAGCTTTTTTCCTTCTACCACCAGCTTTTTTCTTACGGCGACGAGCTGTTTTTTTCTTTGCTCCTCCCCTTCTCTTCTTACTAGCGGCTTTCTTCTTGCGACGACGAGTAGTTTTTTTCTTTGCAGCTTTTCTCCTCGTAGTCTTCCTCTTAGTTGCTGCTTTTTTTCTTCTCTTCTTTGCCATCATTCCTCCTAGGATATGTTCTAATAAATGACACACTTAAAGAAGCGTTCTATCTAAAAGTGTACAAGCATGACTATGTTCGTCAATAGAAAGTTTAAACTTGAGCTTAATTTTTGCATTTAATTTTCCATGAGACTTATGATTGATATATTAATTTTGATAACAATAGTGTACGGATACCGGAACTTTTGTCCGTATTTAATACACTTACGGACTCAATCGATCATATCTAGTGCCAAATATTGGGTAATTCACACAATTTTTCTTATATATTTAGGAATTATTGGAATGTTTCGCCCAATTCACGATGTGTTTAGTGTTTTTATGATTCTTTTGCCAATTATTTTGACAAAATGGATTGATATTTCTTTAAAAAAAATAAAATCAGTAGAGTTTGAAGACAATTTTTGTCACTTTTTAGAAAAAATCATTTTAAAAATGCGAAGTGGGTACTGTTTTTCTGAAGCTATTGCGCAATCTACTTATGTTTCTGATCCCTTTTCACGCCAAAAATTACAATTTATTAAGGATAGAATACTTAATCCTTCAATAAATAATGTAAAACAACACGATTTTTATATTGAAAAATGTATTAATGACATGGTTGAAATCAAGAAAAATCCACAATATGCAATAAAACGATTAGAATCATTAAAAAATATTTTGAAAAAAAATCGTAATTTTCGACATAAGTCCGGACAACTTAGGACGCCTATCTACTTTCAGTTGATTCTCCTGAGTGTTTTGTACCTTGCAGTCCTTATTTTTGTTGTAAATCAGTTTAATTATGAAAACGTAAAATACTTTCTGTTTCCATCTTTAGGCTTATTTACTGCAAGTTGGGTTTGGATTTATAAAATAGGGAGACGCATACCATGGAAGCTTTAGCACCAATACATGGTTTTATTCTTTATATTTTGGATCAATTAATATCTGGTAATTCTTTACGAAACGGCATATCTCGTTATTTAGAGTCCCATACGTCTGATTTTTCAAAAGATGTCAGAAATTGGTATATTGCGCACGAAATCAATCCGGAAAAAAGCAAAAAAGATCAAATATCTATTTATAGAGAGGCTCTTTTTGAAATTTTACACCACGGCTTAAATGGACAGTCTATTATAAAGCCTCTAGAAGAACTAGAGAAGGAAGTTTCTCAGTGGGTGGATGACCGTATTGAATTGCACTACAAGCTCCTTCCGACAAAGCTTTATTTACCTTTGATTCTGACAACGGTCCCAGCTTTTTTTCTACTCTATATAGGTCCCCTAATCACATCTCTTATAAAGGCGTTAAACCAATGAAATCTTTTTTGTATGCTATTCTATTATACTTTCAAGTACCTGAAGTTATAGCAAAAGACATCTATGATAGATGGGCGCATGATCTTATTCATGCTTCATCAATAGAAGAAATAATAATTCACAATCATATGGCTTTAGAGAAAATTAAACTTGAAAAGCTCTGCATGGCTGAAAGGCAAATGTCTGCTCTCCCTCTCAATTGCCAAAAATTGACAAAAAAATATAACGTAAAGGTGCCTCATATTGAAAATCTCTGCATTAATGCACTGGAAAACACAGATAATCTTAATTTATTAAAACAAATGCGAGATCTCTTAGATGAAAAAAATCAGTGTATAAAGCTTTTAAATGAAAGAATTTTAGATATCGAATATCAGACTTCAGATGATCTCAATTCCCCGATCCATTGGCCCGAAAAAAATTCTACAAAATCTTCATATATACTTTACAGAAAACAGAGTAAATAAGTGCTCATCTTGACATTAGGAATACATTCATAAAAGTATAGGCCACTTATGTGGTCTCATTTTTCACTGATTTACGACCATTGAATAAGTGGGTTGGGATTAAAACATATGAGCTCTTTGGCAGAAAGTAGCGTTCAATATCATTTAACAGAATTCTTAGGGCAAGGTCTAAGTGGCTGTGTTTATAAAGCCATAAAAAAAGACACCTCTGGATGTGTAGAACAAATATGTGCCATTAAATTTCTAAATCTTCCGGAAGATATTTTATTATTCGGACGCAGGCTAGATGCTCTCTTGAATATCAATAGTCAATTCTGTGTCCGTCTTCTGGGCTGGGATCACTTAAATGGAAAACTAGCCATTGTCATGGAATATTTAGAAGCCATTTCTTTAGAAGAGTTAATAGAACACTCTAAAATCACTATAAAAGAGGCCGATCATATCCATGCAGAAATAAAAAAAGGGTTGTTAGATTTAGACAAGGCAGGGCTCTGTCATGGAGATCTTCATCCCGGAAACATTCTTTTAGCAAAGAATGGATATATAAAATTAATTGATTTTGGACTTATGAGTCTAAAGCATTTAAGGGGACATCCAGATTTCATAGCTGACTCACGTTTAAGAGGAGAACCTCCATCTTTAAAATCAGACTTAGATAGCCTATTAAAAATAAAATCCTACCTTCACAAAAACAGTTCATCTTCTATAAAAACCAGCTTCTCAGAGCGGGTTCAAAAAGTTATGGATCAAAAATCATCAAAAAGTTCACCCCTCTTCCTCACTCAGGTTGTTCCTAAAAAAACATATATGCACTACCTGAGTCGATGCATGGCCTTGGTGCTTATTATTTTCTTTTCAGAAATCAATTCTCAAGCCCGCACAGATAATTCTCAATTAACCATTACAAGCAAGAATTGGATAAAAATCAGCTTAAACCAGGAAACTATGGGCTACACTCCTCAGGTTTTCAATCTCCCCTCTGGAACACACACCATTGCTTGGGAATCTTTAGAACAAAAAGGCACCTTATCCATTGAACTTAAGCCCAACACACACACTATTTTAAGTGATTCGGATTTTTTTACAGATTCATATAGGGATTAACTTTCTCTTGCCTCTCTTAGAGAAATCCACTTGCAAATTCAACCAGCATCACTATATATAACGGACTAGGGGGCAGATACGCTTATGGATATCATCGATTCTATAGTTTTAGGTTTCATTCAGGGCCTAACAGAATTTTTACCTATTTCAAGCTCTGGACACCTTGTTCTTTTCCAAAAACTTTTGGGATTGGAAAAACACAATATTGCTTTTGATGTTATTGTACACCTTGCAACACTTTTATCTGTCATTACTATTTTTTGTAAAATATTGTTATGGGTATTTAAAGACATCTGTAAGGCTTCAAAAGAACGAAAAGTGACTGAGGGACTGCGACTGACTCTTTTTATTCTTCTAGGTTCTATACCTACCGCTTTTATCGGTCTACTTTTCAAAGATACCTTTCATTCATTTTTTAACAGTTTAACAGCAACAGGCTGTTTTTTTCTGATCACAGGTGTTTTACTATTTCTAACACAATGGATACCTAAAAATGATTCAGAAAGCATTTCTTCTCTGCATACACTATCCAAAGAAGATCATAAGAGTTTAAATGTAAAAAAATCTTTACTTATAGGGCTATTTCAAGGTTTAGCCATAGCTCCTGGAATCAGCCGATCGGGAGCAACAATTGCGGGGGGAATGCTGATAGGTCTAAAACCCAAAATGGCTGTGGTTTTTAGCTTTTTACTCTCTGGCCCCGCTATATTGGGAGCAACACTCTTAGAACTCAAAGATGTCCAATGGATAAATATAGACAAGTGGGCTCTGACATCAGGGTTTATCACAGCCTACCTTACAGGAATTTTTGCTCTAATAGCTGTTATCAAAATTGTAAATAGAGGACGATTTGATCTGTTTGCCTACTATTTATGGGGAATAGGACTGCTTTCTTTATTTTTGGCATAAAGCTCCCATATATGGAAAATAAGAAAATCAATGACAAAAATAACATGGTATGGAAAAACTTCGTCAAGGAGCTTTCTTGTGAAAAAACTAAAATTTGACACACGATCTATTCATGCGGGTCAAGCACCTGACCCCACAACAGGTGCTATTACAACACCCGTGTATTTAACATCAACTTATGTTCAATCATCACCAGGGGTTCATAAAGGTTATGAGTATTCACGCACGAGTAACCCCACCCGAAAGGCCTATGAAGATTGTCTGGCCAATTTAGAATCTGGAAAACATGGATTTGCATTTACATCAGGGTGTGCAGCTACAACCACTTTATTACAATTATTAAAAAGTGGTGACCATGTTATTTGCTGCGATGATGTCTATGGAGGAACATACCGACTGTTCAATGATATTTTAAAAAATAACGGATTAGAATTTTCCTTTATTGATCTCACTCAGGTGAATCACTTTCAAGAGGCTCTACAACCCAATACAAAAATGGTTTGGATAGAATCACCGACTAATCCTTTGCTAAAATTAATTAATATTCAAAAAATTGCAGCTATTGCAAAATCAAAGGGGATAATTTCTGTTGTGGATAACACTTTTATGAGCCCCTATTTCCAACGTCCTTTGGAATTGGGAGCTGATATTTCTTATCATTCCACATCAAAATATATATCAGGTCATAGTGATATTATTGGTGGAGCTGTTGTCACTGCCTGTGATCAACTTGCAGAAAAAATAGCTTATTTATCAAATGCTATGGGAGGTATACAGAGCACATTTGACTCCTTTTTATGCTTGAGAAGTTTAAAAACCTTATCTGTACGTATGAAGGCTCATGATGAAAACGCAAGAGCTATTGCTAATTTCTTAAATGATCACCCAAAGGTGGAAAGTGTTATTTACCCAGGGTTAGAGTCCCATCCCAATCATGCTTTAGCCAAAGAGCAAATGAGTGGTTTTGGTGGAATGATTGGATTTTATATTAAGGGTGGTTTAAAGGCGGCAAAGAGTTTTTTAGAGTCCGTGAACATTTTTTCCCTTGCGGAAAGTTTAGGGGCTGTTGAATCGTTGATAGAACATCCAGGTATAATGACTCATGCAAGTGTTCCTCCAGAAATACAAAAACAACTTGGCATTAATGATTCTTTTATTCGATTGAGTATTGGCATCGAAGACAAAGAAGACTTAATTAACGATCTCGAGATTGCTTTCACAAAATGTTCACCGGGCAGTTGAAAAAGCGTTAGCTACGAGGCGTTCAAGCTCAAACCGAACGGAGGCGTAGTTTTTCCTACGTCGGAGTGAGTGTTTGAATGATTGCAACGAAGTAGATGACGCTTTTTCAACCGCCCGAAACTGTTATGGGTTAGGGGGTGCAAAATTTGGTATAGGACTCTTCTTCCCCTTTTCTTTGGCTGGAGGAGGAGCATAGCTAGCTGGTGCCAAGTTAGAAAAACGACCATACTGAGCTGACCAAGCCAATTTAACCGTTCCAACAGGACCGTTTCTTTGTTTGTTTATAATCACTTCTGCAATACCGTTATTATTTGAATTTCCTTTTTCATAATAGTCTTCACGGTAAAGCATCATAATAACATCAGCGTCTTGTTCAATGGACCCCGACTCCCTTAAATCGGAAAGTAGAGGTCTGCGATCTGTTCGCCCTTCAACTCCACGATTAAGTTGCGCAAGAGCTATAATCGGAACATTTAATTCTTTCGCAATGGCCTTTAACATTCTAGACATTTCTGAAACAGCTCTTTCTCGGCTCTCTACTTTCTGTTTCAAATCCATAATCTGTAGGTAATCCACTATAATCATATCCAGCCCCTGCTGTTTCTTGAGGCGACGGCATTTTGCACGAATCTCATAGGGACTTACCCCTGATGAATCATCAATATATAATTGTATACCACTTAACTTGGAAGCGACCTCTATTAACTTTGTCCACGATTTGTCTGGGACTTTTCCCACTCGCATATCGGACATACTGATTTCCGACTCCAGAGCAAGCAACCTGAGCATAAGTGTTTCTTTCGACATCTCTACAGAGAAAAAGGCTACATTCTTTTTTTCTTTTAAAGCCGCATAAGTTGCAAGGTTCAAACTAAAAGCTGTCTTTCCCATAGAGGGACGAGCCGCAACAATAATCATCTCCCCAGGTTGAAATCCAGCCGTCATTTTATCTAAATCGGAAAAGCCTGTAGATATACCTGTGATATCTATTTTTTTCTCATAAAGATCTTCTATTTTTTTCACACTAGAGCTAACAATTTCACTAACGGGTACTAATCCTTGAGCATCTCTTTCTTCTGCAACATTAAAAACTTCTGCCTCTGCATGATCCAAAAACGACTCTATATCTTCAAAGTCCATGTCATAGGCTTTTCCTGCAATACTCTGACTCACAGAAATCAATTTTCTAAGGATGGATTTTTCTTTAACAATTTTTGCATAAGATTCTATATTTCCAGAAAGAGGGGTTTCGTTAACCATCTCTGCCAAATACGCCGCCCCCCCGATTTCATCAAGTTGACCTAAATCCTTTAGGGCATTTGAAACAGTAACAAGATCAATGGGCTGAGATTTTTTTTGAAGACTTTGAATAACTTTATAAATTTTCTTATGAGAAGTGTTATAAAAATCCTCAGAACTGATATCTTCTAGAATAGAATCTGAAGTTTCTGGCTCAACAAGCAATCCACCTATAATAGATTGCTCAGCATCAATATTTTGTGGTGGGATACGATTTACCACAAACACTAACTCCTTTATTTAGGCCTTAGGCTCAACAGAAATTTTAATCTCTGTTTCAAGGTCCTGTCCTAAATGAATTTTTGCTGTATATTGCCCTAGTTTCTTAATCGGATCTTCCAGCAAAATATCACGACGATCCACAGAATATCCAAGCTTTTCAAGAGCCTCGGCAATATCAAAATTTGTTACAGCACCAAATAACTTCTCCGTTTCCCCCGAAGCGGCAGTGATCTTTACAGTTAATTCAGAGAGCGTCTGAAGAAGCTCCTTTCTCTTCTCAAGCATTTTTTTCTTTTTAATTTCGGCCATCTTTTTTAAATGACCAATTTCCTTTTTCCGTTTTTCAGTTGCCTCTTCAGCCAAATTCCGGGGCAATAAAAAGTTTCTTGCATAGCCCCTTTTTACACGGACCATGTCTCCAACCTTTCCTAAATTTTTAATATCTTGTTTTAATATCACATTCATAGCGTATTCCCTGTTTCTGTACTTTTTTTAGTCATTCTTGATCTTAAGTCAAACCATCCCTCTAAAAGGCCTACAACACTTAACAATGGAAACAATTGAAAAATCATTAAAGCATAAAGTAACATTCTCCAAAACGTTCCAACCTTACTCCATTGAAAGAAGGCTCCCATTACAGCCATCCCTTGTAGAAAATAGAGCGTCAGTATGACATTAAAAACATTAGCACTTACAATTTTTAATAATCCAAAGTTATGTTCCATAAAGGCTCCTGCGACAGAAGCCGTCAGTCCCCAGAGGAAAAAGGAGGGGATTTTAAATACTTTGAGATTATATCGCTCTATTTTTTCTTCTTTTGTAACGAAAAATCGAAAAATTGGTCCCTCTAGAAGAAGACCAGTCCATAGAGCTAAAATAAAAGAAATAACCAATATAGCTGGCAATTGTTCAATCACCGTTTCGACCTTTATATTTGCAGTCAGATTGGACAACCTAGGATCATTAATAATGGCATTTAATTGTTGAGTCATCCAAGGCAAAAATTTTGTGCCCGTCACCTGTTGAAATAAACTCACGCCTCCAAAACCTAAGACTGTACAAGAAGAAACACTATATATAGCTGACGCATATAAAGACTTTCCACGCTCATGAAGTTCACAGAAAACACTAACAAGAAGTGCTATCATAAAAAAGAAGCTCCCTATATGAAGAAGGTTAAGAACTCCAAACCCAATGATAGCAACAGCGACCCATATCCAATAGACAATGGGGCCTTGCAAACGTCTTAAAGCCAAAAGGGGACCCGTTCCCAAAACATATGTGGTAGCGGTTAAAAAAAATGAAAATAAAAGGAGCCCCAATGATTTTTTAAACATATTTCTTTCCTTTATCTAGCAGCAGCTCTTTGAGCCCTTTTCTGCTGGAACTTCGCCTCTCTTTCCTTTTCTCTTTTTTCATTTTCAACAAGTCGTTCTTTAAAATTATCGACAAGCTGACCGAGGTTTGTTCCATCCTCCAGTCGTACGTGAAAATATCTTAAAACCTTGTCATTGATTTTCATTACTCTCTCTAATTCAGAAACAGTATCAGATGTGCTTGAAAAAGTGAGATGAAAGTAAATTCCAATTTTTTGTTTCTTAATGGGGTTAGCCAATGTTCTCTTTCCCCATGTATCGACGTGATTTAAATCACCCTTATGCTCTTTAATTATTCCTATATTTTTTTGAAAGATTTCCTTTTGTTGTGCTCCCGTTGTGTCAGGATGCAGAATGACAATACTTTCATAGGGCCGAAGTTTTTGAGACATGATCTTTCCTTTCGATTAAAGCCTCTGTTTTCAGAAGCAAGGTAAAATCCCCTCTTGAAGAGGAATTTCATGTTATAATGAATCATAAACTTCTAGCATACGAAACGGCCAAAAAACAAGAGGAATAAGGTGACCAAGAAGTTTATATAAACTTTGTTATTACAGGGGTTTAGCGGTATGAACTGGGGATTACTTATTAAAGAGGGACCTCACAAGGGAAAACTTTTTAAAATAGCGGATGGATTGGTCATTGGCCGAAGTAAAGTCGATATCTCTTTGGGCGATCCCCATGTTTCCTCAAAGCATGCAAAGATTATTGAAGCAAAACCTGATCAATTTATTATTAAGGATCAACAATCATCAAATGGCACTTGGGTAGAGGGGCAAAGCGTCAAAGAGATTGAACTGAAAGAGGGCTTAGAAGTTCATATGGGTGATTCTATTCTTCGAATCGTTGATATGGATGAGATGAGTTTGACTGAAGCTATTCCGTCAGATTGGCGAAGTGGACTTTCAATGGCATTAAAAAAATTATCCTCCAAGATCCAAAAAAAAGAAAATCCCATACAGCCCTTGGCTTCTCCGATGAGAATAGATTTTATTGGCGGAGTTCAATTGGATACAAAATGGTATTTGGGATATGGGCCTCGAAAAGTGGGCTCGAAAGTTCCTGATTTAAGGATTTTAGATACAAAGGCACCAGAAATATGTTTTCAAATTACTCCGAGGGGGGAAAGTGCTGTGACTTTTGAAACGGAACATCCCCAAACTGTGACACTCAATGGTTTACATGTTTCATCTAAAACGTTAGAAGATGGTGATGTTATTGAAATCAATACCTCAGATAGTCTAACGAAAATGCGCGTGACATTTGTATGAAGTTTCAAAAGAAAACAGGATATTTTAACAGTTTTGACGGAACACGTATTTACTATGAAGTCAGAGGACAGGGAAAGCCAATTGTACTTTGCTATGGCCTTGTTTGCTCTGTAAACCATTGGAGATATCAAATCCGGCATTTTACTTCTAAATACATGACGATTGCTTTTGATTATCGAGGTCATCACAAATCAAAAGTTCCTTCGGACAAAAGCCAAATGACAGTTGATGCTGTTGCGAAGGATCTTCAGCAACTCTGTGAGCACTTAGAAATAGAGAAGGCTAGTTTTTGGGGACATAGTTTTGGTGCCCCTGTTCTTATTCACGCTTTTGATTTATTTCCTGAAAAGTTTCACAATTTAGTGATGATTAATGGTTTTGCATCTAATCCTTTAAAGGGTCTTTTTGGAATTGATGCTGCTGTAAACGCTCATGATATGGTCAAAAAAGGTTATGAAAAACTGCCCAGAACATTTTCTTATCTTTGGAAGTTGGCAGTAAACAATCCTTTAGCTTTAAAATTAACAACAATGGCTGGAGGGTTTAATACCCATTTGACAAGTTTTAAAGACATTGAAATTTATGCTAAGGGTGTTGAAAGCGTTGACTTGAATGTTTTCTTATTATTTTTCGAACAGGTTTTAAAATATGATGGGAAGGATATATTAGATCGTATTAATGTTCCCACTTTAATTATTGCTGGAAAGCAGGACACTGTGTCTGGAAAAGAGCATCAAGAGATATTGCGAAAGGGTATTTCCAAGAGCGATTTTTTATCTGTACCTCATGGGAGTCATTGTACGCAGTTAGACATGCCAGAGGTGGTGAATTTAACAATTGATAAGTTTTTAAAGAGAGTAGAGTTTTAATTTTGAGGAGGTTTGAGTGATTGCAACGAAGTAGATGACACTTTTTCAAAAGTCCGTGCGCCAGTGCTGGAATTGGTAGACAGGCTAGGTTGAGGGCCTAGTGTGGGTCACCACGTGGAGGTTCAAGTCCTCTCTGGCGCACCAGTTTTTAACATCATTTAAATTCCAAAATTGCAAGTTACCCAAAAGTACAAATCAAGAAGAGGGGACTTGAATAGAGCGAACGACCACGACAAAATGCGACCAAGGGGGAGCATTTTGATGGGGGCAGTCACACACGATGTGTGACTGAGTGAGCGGCCCCGTCTCTGGGGCGAGTCGCTGGAGGCGACGAGCGGGAAGAACAAGTCCTCTCTGGCGCACCAGTTTTAAAAGTAGTAAAACTATTTTATTAATGAATGCAAAAATTCAAATCACACATAGAACAGTTAAAATGAATTAGACAAAAAGAAACAATATGGTTTTCCAAGACAAGATAAATTTACGTAATGGAATTTAATTCCTCATTCATACGCTCCACTAGATATGAAAACAGTTTCCCAGCAATCAACATACAAAATCTTTCTTCATTACTAACTTTCTCTTCCCAACCATATGCTATTCCCTTTTCTTGTACATATAAAAGAAAAGACCAAAATTTTTGAAAATCTTTGGGATATTTTGTTATATCAACTTTGTCATATGTAAACATTATCAGTAACTCAATGTCATCTACTATTTGTATTATTTGCTTACTACCACTGAGCTTAACCTTTGTTAAAGTATGAAGCATAGAAATGACATTATGACCATCTTTCATTGCATCTCTTAATTTTTTAAGCCTATTTTCTAAATCTTGTCTTGCTTCATCACTGGGATCCTGACGAGCAGTATTCAATGATATCCTTCCTAAATATATGAATTGAATTAAAAGAAAAGATTTCTCCTGCTCAATGTTACTTAGAAATCTTTCGTAAGTAATTTTTCGTAAGTAATTTTTCGGTTGTTAATCTGATTTTGCTTTAAATTTATATTTATTGTCAGATAAGTAACAAGTAAGGGTACTACAATATGAGTCAGTATATAAATGAAACATGATTTTAATATTTTATATGAGAAATTCATATCCCCTCCAAATTAAAAACAACAAAATATTTGGGTTTAAATCACAGATCATAATGCTCTTCTTTAAAAACATACTTAGCCTCTCTTAAGTTTCTGATAATTTTGTATAAGCGATTTTAAATATGAACTCTCAATGCGATAAACAAACTTCTTCCCCTTTGTTTCTTCTCGAAGTAGTTTTTCATGAGCTAAGAACTTTAACTCATTTCGAGCTACCTCTCTCGACTTACCAATGCTTTGAGCATAGCCTTCTATATCAATCTCTCTGTATTTATTTAAAGCCATCTTCTGTAACAAAGCCACTTGGTTAAGGCTTAATCTTTTTTCTTCTTTTAAAAAACCTATATCCACAAGATAATTAACTTTTTCTTCAACTTTTTGAAGGGCTTTTAGAAGAGAGTCCAAACAAAAATCTATAAAGAAGGTCATATCTAAATCATGTTCTTTAACTGCTTCAAAAGATTTTTCATATTTTTTTCCACGTGTCTTCAAATCTGCCGATATAGATAGGAGTTCTATAAATTTAAGCTCACTCTTTGCTGTCTGAAGGTAAAACAATGTTCTTGCTGTACGCCCATTTCCATCAAAGAAAGGATGTATATAAGCTATAAAATAATGGAGCAATATCCCTCTGATTAAACCATGGAGGGCACGAGGGTGATTCGTAACAAGACGAACAACTTCCTTTAGAGTTTCCTCTATTTTTACATGAGAAATACCTTCATGGGGGCCAACATAAACAACATCATTTCTAAATCTTCCACTGAAAGAAATATTTTTCCCTTCCATGGTATCTTTAGTTACAATTTCATGAATCTTTAATATGAGCTCATTAGAAATAGGTAATTCACTGTGTTCTTGAATCCATTGCATAGCCTTATAGTTATTCAACAGCATTTGCTCATCTTTATTTTTAGCCTCTTGTTTGCTTTCAATAAGAATTTTCGCTTCAGCCCTTGTGCTATTAGCTCCTTCATAAATAGCCGAAACAATAGCTTCTTCAATAGTCGAATTGATCAGAAATTCTCTTTTAAAAGAATGACTACTTTCTATTTGGCTATGCAATCGACGACCCAGGGTCTCTATCTTTTGTACTTTTTGATTAATGACATCTGCTGGAAAATACCAAAACTTCTTATCAATAGAATTAACAAAAAAAGGAATAGCCCCCATCTTACGAAGAATCTGAATCCTTTTCTGAATTTGTGGCCAATCCCGTGAGGAAAAACCTAAAGGTTCCAATCGGTATTTTATATCCTCTAAGGGGAGGTATTTTTCCTGTGTGTACTTTAACCATAATTCGCTATTTAAAAATTTAAAATCTTCTTTTAATGCCATCACGCAAACCTTATTACAAAATTAGATATTAAAATATGTAGTTAATTACAAATTTTAATATAAAAACTTGTAACAAATATTTATCGGAAGGACACGACATTTTCATATAGTATTTATCGCAATTAAATTTATCTATTTGAAATTATTATATTTTTTTAAATTATCATCTTTCAAATAGAGTCGCTCACCACGTTTCATAGCAAGCTGTGTCAGTCTAAAGCGGAATAGCTACAAGAAAAAGTCTAGAATCTTGTAGAAAAATCTCCAAATCCAAAAAAGATAAGTAATATCAGATTTTTAAAATTACAAACTAGCTTGTAATTGACCTTTACTTCATTGAATTAACCGCTAATTTTAACTCTAAAGCATAAGCTGCAGTAGGGGCTTATAAAAGCAGTAGCTCTATACCTATTTTTCACCAGATCAATTATAACCATCTCACTAATGAGTTCATTAACTGCCTGACCATTGCTTTCAAAATATTGAGGGGCAACACATAGAATAGAAGTAAACAATTTACTTGGTTCTCAACTCAGCTTAGATTCATTATTTTGATAGTTAAAAATATTTTTTATTTATTATAAAAAATAGGTTTCCATCTTATGGGATTCGATAGTTTTAGGAGGTTGGGGTTATGAAGGAAACATTTATGAAAAGAGCTATAGAGCTTTCTAAAATGTCTATAGAGAACAACTTTGGTGGTCCCTTTGGAAGTGTTATCGTTAAAGATCAAAAAATTGTCGCTGAAGGGTGGAATCAAGTGACTTCTACAAATGATCCCACTGCTCATGGAGAAGTGGTTGCGATTCGAAATGCTTGTAAAGAACTTAACAGCTTTAGTTTAGATGGCTGTGAGATTTACACCAGTTGTGAACCTTGTCCGATGTGTTTAGCGGCTATTTACTGGGCCAGAATGGAAAAAATTTATTTTGCCAATACAGAACAAGATGCTTATGACATTGGATTTAGCGATAGTGACTTTCATAGTGAACTTAAAAAAGATGCTTTTAAGCGAAAGATTCCAGTCGAAAGATTACTTGCAAAAGAAGCCAAAGACGTTTTTCAAGCATGGGCTGAAAAAGCAGACAAAATCCCCTATTAGTTTTTTGATTCTAAACTTGTATCTAAAAGAAATTCTCCATTACTTTTTGAAATGAAAAGATTTTTTATTGCTACTTTATTAAGGGTGCAGGACATCTGACCTCCATTTCTTGCTCGATAGATGTTGCCATTGGTTCCTTTGATATTCGTACAACAGTGAGTTGACCCTCTCCTTTCACGTAATCCGCAGAATGCACAAGAATATTTCCATTCTTTAAAGGCCAAGCTCCAGAAATATCTTGATCACTTATTTTGGACTTTACCTTAAGCGTTCCATCTGTTTGAAAAACATAAAGATAGCCCCCCATAGTTCCAACCATGATATTTTCATCTTCTAAAAAGACTGGTCCTGTAGTTACTCTTCCCTTTGTTTCAAATCTTTTTTTAAAGTTCCCATCAGAATCCAATTCATTAATAAAACTGCTTTGTTCCGTATGGTGTCCTTTTTCATTGATTGGAGTAGTAGCTACATAAAGGGCTCCATCTTCTCCAGAAATAACTTTTCCTGATATTGCTTCACCCTTGAATTGAACACTCTTATTTAATGTGCCATTGGGATGGACTGTGTAAAGAAAACCGTCTTTACTAGATAAGACAAAACTATTATCATTGCGACGTAAGATATTATAAACATTTGGACCTGGAAGAGGGGCATTAAGTTTGTTATTTAATTTACCCTCGGAATTAAAAACATAAAAGCCTCTATCACGACTACGAGTTTCCAATTTTTTCGGATTAAAACTCATAAGATTGGCAAAAATAGCAAAACTGCCATCTTCAGCAAATAAAAAAGAGTTAACTGGAACCTCCACGGGAATAGTTTCTTCAAACATACCATTATTCGTCATGCGATTATTTGTATTTGTGCCGTATTTATGAACAAAACCCGCCCTCGTACCAACAACAAGATCTCCATTGCTATCAATAAGCGAATCTCCAGGATAACTCGGTAGCGTAAACTGTGTAATTAATTGCCCACCTTGATTTAAGATATATGTGCGATGTACCCCACTACCGCTAACATGAGCACTACTGCCAACGGCAATAATATTTCCATTATTAGCAATATGAATCTGAAAATTGACATTTGGCTCTCTTGTTGCAACTTTTCTCTCCAGATGACCATCGGGGTTAAAAATTTGTATAGAGCCATCATTATAATTAGATGTAATAATCATACCATCTTTTCCTCGGACAGGAGCACTGAAACTACCTTCAAATTTTCTTCGTACAGAGTTATTGTTGGCATTAAATATATAGAACCCCTTATAAGAGCTTAGGAAAACATTGCCATTCTCAGCTTCAACATAATGTGGGAGAAAGTATTCTCCTCTTGTGGGTAAAGGATCCAGTTCAACTTTCTCTACTTCATAGAGAGAGGTTTTTACTTTCGTAATACATTTCTCGTTATTATACTGGTCTACTGCTGTAGGTTCTCTCTGAGACGAAATTGTCATACAAGACGAAAGCAATAACAATGAAAAACCCATCAAAAAAACTCGAAAATTCATCCTCTTCTCCTTTTTATTAAGAAACTTAACCCTTCTCCAACTTCTAGTTGAGATAAGTGCTCTAATTAGCAATTTACCCTAATTTAAAAAGCAAACTACTTATAACATTCTACCCCCCCCTTTTTTTTCAAGTCCTGTTTTTCTGCTGTGATATCTAGCCACTGTAAGTTACTAACTAGGCAAACGTCCTGCTTTCTGAACCTTATCTATAATAATCCAACTCTGAGCAGGAAGAGCAGAAACTTGATCACGCAACAAAGAAGGGTTTCTTTGATAATCTAAAAAATGTGAAGAACGTAACAAATCAATTTTCAAAAGCGCATCGGAAAATTGATCTAAAAGCCAGGTGGATTTACCAACCCCTCTGGGGCTAAATAAAAAAAGCTCTTCTTAGGAAACCGAATAAGTCTTTTATATATACTGCCCGTGATTCCGTTAAATTTACAGTAAATTTAACGGAATCATCGACATATTTCAGGATCATTCTTGTCCTATCTTATAAAACTTGTAAGATTTTGACCAATCAAGAATATATTCCCAAACATTTTAAAATCTAAAAAAGTTCCAAATTTTTCCATAACTATTTCTAAATCTGGAGAATTTTAAGCTGACATCAATTATTCCATAAAAATCGATATTTAGAGCTTGAAAAACAACTTTACTCAATGATAGCATCGCCCCTATCAAATAGGATAGAATTTATAACTTTTTAAATACTGAGTATACCCAAATGTTGAAGACTTTAATTTTAAGTGCTATTTTTTCTCTTCTTTTTATTCCCACTACAAGTTTAGCCTGTAGCTGTGCCCGTTGGACTAGTAATCTGAACCTTGCACTCGATCGAGCAGAACATGTTGTTCTTGCAAAGGTTGAAGAGTTTATCAACCATGGGGCAAAACTTTCTATTGAACAAGAATTTAAAGGAGAAACAGGTCAAGAAACAATTTTAGCTTGGGGAGATCCGGGACATTTATGCCGAGACCGTATTCCATCGGATAAACTTGGAGAACGTATTCTTATACTACTCAATAAAATTAAAAAACCTTCTAAGCTCTTTAGTACAAATGAAGAAAAGGCTGGAGATTTTCAGCTTATCTCCTGTGCGTTATCCATTTATAATGTGATTGAAGATGAACAAAAGGTTCTATCTGTTAAAGGAAATCTACTAACTCAAGAAGGCTCCGATCAACTTCCGCTTAGTGATTTACAAAAATGGATTGATAAACCAGAACATCCAAGGAAATTAGCAAACGATGCACGTGTTGAAAAACTAATGACAGATCCCAATATTTCTTGTTTCCCTACTTCGTACATCTATGTAAAAAAAGATAATGAACAGCGAGCTTTTGTCACCTTTAGTTTTAATCCCAACACTACTTCAGTTTCTAGTTTCAGTCCTCGTGTTCAAGTCAACAAAGACTTACAATATTACGAAAAAGATCTTACCATTGAGCTCTTTGATTCATCCTGGAATTTTGATACGGAAACAAGCAATGAAGATAAAAAGAAAATTGAAGAATGGATTGAAGAGCACAACCCCACACTTCAACTATCTATCCATCTTACCCATCAAGATGATTTTCAAAACTTACTCTATAAAGCTGAAGCTGTTGTCGGAACAGAAAATCCAACGCTTCTTTACACGCAAACCATTTCAATTTCCAAGAATATTTTCAAAAATCAAGCATTGAACACTCCATGGGATATTTTCTTTAAACAGGATGAGGCCTTGTTAGGCGATACCAAGGTTGACCTCCCTTACGTCCTCCCAATAGTGGATGGTTATGAATTGGAAATTTCTGGTAAGCAAACCTGTGTGGCACAGTAAATTTGATAACCTATCTCAAATGACAATTCTATCTGAATAAATAGACTTCCCTAACGAGATATTTATACCCATACCAGTTGGTTTTCAGATGTCTTCTGTTGGAAAGTCCATTGGAAATTTAAACCCGCATGGGTATAACTACAAATGATTTCAAACGCTTATAGATGACTTCTCTCTGTGATGCACAGCAACCCTTTGTCAGTTCACTATAAACCCGACCTTTCCATCTCAAAAGAAATGGTGAGCCACTTCTGGACAATCAGCTCCGTTCTGAAATAAAAGTATAAATAGGCAACAGCAAAGTGGGGGGGGGGAGCATGAAAGATAATAAAAAAGAAAAAGATACTCAAAAGGAATTGGAAAATTATAAATTTGATACCAGTACATTTGTTAAGGCCTTTTCTTTTTCTAAAAGAGAGGTCACTACAGGCAAACTTAAGAACACAGCTAAAAAAACTATTTTGAAAACTTAATATGTCAAATATTGCTATTATATGGGACTTTGACGGAACCCTCACCCCGTCTGATTCAACAAGCAAAACCCTTGAAGCCTTGGGCAAAGAATCCCCCGATCTTTTCTGGGAAGAGATAAATCACCTCAGACGCGGTAAACCTCAGACGAAATGGGAACATATTTTAGCTTCCAATGCACCTATATGGATGTATACCCTTTCTAGAATTGCACACCAAAAAAAGGTACCTTTAAACAAAGAGTTTTTTAAAGAATTCGTCGTTCCCAATGTGGAGCTCTACTCTAATGTGATTACTTTCCTAAGAGCCATTAAAAATCTTGAAGATTTAAAAGAGTTCAAAGATCAAAATATAAAAATCGATCACTTCATTATCTCAGCGGGACTTAAGGAACTTATAGAAGAAGTTATGTGTGACCAAGAACGGAAACATGACAAAAGGGCAATAGATAAGAAAAAAGACGATCTTATTCGGTGGGTTTTTGGCGGAAGGTACATCATCACCTATACCGAAGAGGATTCTAAAGACAACCCCGAAAGCATTCCAGCTTTTTGCATGGATGAAACTATGAAAACACGCTCTTTGTTTGAAATTGCAAAAGGTTCATTCACAGACCCTAGTGCACATGTCAATAAAAGAGTGAAACAACAAAAATATCCTTTTTCCAACATGATTTACATTGGTGACGGACCAACAGATATTCCCGCCTTAGCTTTGGTTGATGACCGAGGAGGAACGGGAGTTCTTCTCTATGATAAGAGTCTAGAAACAGAGAAAATTAAAAGGAGACTTAACAGAATGAGTTCAGATTCCAGGGCTAACTTTATCACAGAGGCTAATTTCTCATTAAAAGGAGAGTTGTTTGAGTTTATAAAAGCTCATTGTATTAGGGTTTTACATCTTGAAAAAGCTCGTAACATTGATTCTATTTTGAACTGACATCTTATAGAATTTATTTTCAGAAACTTTACTTATATTAAGTTGTTTTTGTAATCAGATCTATTCAAATTTTAATACTCTCTTTATTAATTTAAGATTTTTTTATTACCAGATGGCTATCCAGTCTTCAGGCATAGGCACATCAACCTTAACCATACCTCGTGCAAGGGGGTGAACTCCTTTGGGAAGAGAGGTTCCATAGTTAAGGCCAAACTCACCTATTAAAACATTATATTTAGCACCCCTTAATTTTGTCCCTTCCAATAGGGTCCGTGACATATTTGCCCATATGAGATTTACTTCTCTCATATCAAATCCGTTTAAATTCACATTATATAGGTTTGCCCATCTCAAATCAGCTTCTCTGAGATCAATGGTATTGAGAATTTTTGCATTCACGAGATTACTTTTAAAAAAGGTTGCTCCCCTTAAGGATGTTTCATCCAATTCAGCCCACATCAAAATACAACCACGTCCTGTGGATTCAACGAGTTGCATGGTTTTTTCTTCATTAAAGATAAACTCTTTATAATTTGAGCGATCACACCGAAGGGTTTCTTGAGCAAAAAGATCAAAAGAGAAGAATAACGTTATTAAAAAAAAAATATTTTTCACTTAATGCTTCCCTTCACTATAATCACAACTCATATAAGATTTTACTATGCTCCTACATAGACTTAAAACCTAAAGCAATATCTGTTCCATATGAAAACCCTCCTCACCTTCTTGTAATAGCTCTCATTTATTATATGACTCTCAAGATCTATGCCTGATAATTTTTTTGTAAAAAGTATTGTAAATATTTCTACTTTTTACAAAATGGCGATCAATGATAAACAATTTCTTAACTCTATACATAAGAACCAATAAAACTTTTAGTTTTTGAAAGATTTTAGAAAAATCCTATTTACTCTTTAAAGAAAAAAAACATTTGAAAGCTTCAAAAAAGCCTGATAAATGACATAAAATAATATTGAATTTTGGCAGGATCTCTTTGAAAAAAAATATTGCGATAACAGGTGCATCAGGTTGTCTTGGACGCTCCTTATTAAGAGTCATAGATCCTCTTCAATACAGAGTTTCCCTACTTTTTAGAAACGAAACTTATTTTATAGATAAACATAAAGAAATTGAAAATCAAATTTTTACTGGTAATCTATCTAACAAAGAAATTCTTGATAATTTTCTAAAAAATACTGAAATTCTTTTTCACTTTGCTGCAGATATGTCTAAAAATCAAACCAACAAGGTTATGAACACAAACTATCATGGAACGAAAAACCTTCTTGAATCAAGTTTAAAAAATAAAATCAAACTTTTTATCTATGTAAGTTCCATTTCTGTATACAGAGCGACCCCCTCTCACAACCAAATTTATACTGAAAATCAAATTCCTATTTTAAGTAAAAAACTAAATGACTATAGCTATTCAAAACTTAAAGGCGAAGAACTTGTTAAAAACTTTTGCATAGAAAATGAGATCAATTACCTTATTATACGACCAACAAATGTTTTTGGCCCCTATTCTAAACCTTGGCATTCAAATATTGTAAACTTTCTTAACAAAGTGCCTATTTGCTTTGGGAATGTAAAAATTGATATGATTTACGTTGACGACCTTACTAAATCTTTAATTGATGCCTTGAACACACCCACTTCCTGGAATAATGATTATAACCTTGGTCATGAAATGATCTCATTAGAAGAAGTGATTTTTCAAGTCGCTCATTCTGAAAAAATTAAAACAATAAAAATCTCTAACTTTACAAATAAAATCATAAGTTTTAGCATTGATTATTTATATCCATTATTTCGAAAATCTTTGCCTTCAGTTTCATTCACAAAAGAAGCCTATTACCCTCACCAGAAAGCATATACTAACTTTAAATTCAAACCCACTACCCATTTAATTGATGGGTTACAAAAAACTCAATTTATTTTGAACAAGGAAAATCGAAATGGAAATAAAAATTAAAGAAGTTCAAAATATAAAAGCAGAAATAAAAAAATACTTAAATACCCCCCCCCGCATTATTTAAAAGCGATTGGCAGCAAAACTTCAAAGAATGGAATTTTTGAAACAAATGGCACCAATATCAAACTTCCAAGTATCCCTGTTATCAAAATTGATGGAAAACTTATTGATATTAATCCTGGAGTACAGTTTAAACAGCTACATAATATTTTATGGGATAACAATCTCAGTTTAACCTGTCTTGCAGAGTGGGATGGACTCACTGTAGCTGGTGGTCTTAACACAGGAACCCATGGGGGCTCATTATACCATGGGTCTATCGCCCAATCTGTAGAGAGCTTTGATTTTATAAATGGGCTTGGGGAAAAGCACACAATTAATAGAGGGGATCTTTCTTTTAATAAGATTGTGATTTCCCTAGGTAGCCTTGGCATCATAGAAAACATTAAATTAAAGTGTGAAAAATCTTTTTACTTAAAAATGATAGAACGTGTATTGCCACTACAAAACTTTCTGAAGAACTACCAAGATCAGTGTAAAAATAACGAATTTTATAGTGCTGTCTGGCTCCCTACGACAAATCAAGCTGTTGAATTTAAGGCAAATAGATCCGAAAGACCAAAACAAACAAAAATGCGATCTTATCGGTTTAGTAAAAAAATAATTTTCGCCAACTATATAAGTCAAACCATTTTTAAAAATTTACAACTGTTAAAAAACTATAAAGAAAGTATTTCTATTGATCGATCTTACAACATTTTATCTCCAATTAAATCTAAACCTTTTCAAGTTCTCTTAGCACGCAAATTGTTTAATCAACCTGTTGAGGCTGAGTTTTCAATTCCATTTGAGAATACGGAAGTTGTTATTGAAGAACTGTTGGAGTTATTTAAGAGTTTAAATTATTATCCTCAAATCCCTCTTGGTGTACGTCCATGTCCTAAAGAGGATTATCTATTAAGCCCCTGTTATGGAAGAAAGTCCACATGGATTTCAACGTTTGTTAAGCAGGATGCAAAGTTACTCGACTGTATTAAAGAAATCATGATGAAACATTCCGCAAGATCCCACTGGGGGAAGTTCACTCTCCCCGGAGCTTATCTAAAAAAGCAGTATCCTGGATGGAATGAGTTTAAAAAGGAGCGGCAAGTACATGACCCACATCAAATATTTAAAAACAAATTTTTAATTGATCTGGGATTAACTGATTAAACCTCTTCAAAAAGGGAGTTGTTCTTCCCGCTCGTCGCCTCCAGCGACTCGCCCCAGAGACGGGGCCGCTCACTCAGTCACACTTCCTGTGTGACTGCCTCCCATCAAAATGCTCCCACTTGGTCGCATTTTGCCAGGGTCGTTCACTCTGTTCAACTCCCTCTTCTACAATTTATGTTCTTAGATAATTTGAAAGTTTTGAAATTTGAATGACATTTTTTTATTTAATTGGTGGCTCGGGAGGGAGTTGAACCCCCGACACAAGGATTTTCAGTCCTCTGCTCTACCACCTGAGCTACCAAGCCACTTAACAAAAAATAAAGTACTTAACCCTACTACCCTTAACCCAAATTAATAATTAAGAAAACAAATACGTAGAGTCTTGGGAGAAAGAATTTTTAAAAGAATGCCGCGCATAAATTAGATGTGCGCACCTCAGAGCTATGCTATGTCTCACACAACAATGTCCCCTCTACTCAAGTCACTAAAAGAAAATCCTTTTCTGCTTGCTCCCATGGCCGGCATCACCGATGTGGCCTTTCGCAGTTTTATGCGCCAAATGGGAAGCGGCATTGTCACCACAGAACTCGTCTCCGCCACAGGCATTCAATATAACAGCCCACGATCTGCTAGACTTATGCAATACGATCCCCTACAAAAACCCGTTGGAATACAACTTTTTGGAGAAAATCCACAACACCTGGCCGCTGCCGCCCAGTATGTAGAGCACTATGGAGCTGACTTTGTTGACCTTAACTTTGGCTGTCCTGTTCCTAAAGTTGTTAAAAAAGGAGCCGGTTCCGCTATCTTAAAAGACTTAATTGCTCTTGAAAAACTACTGACCACAGTCAAGGCAGATCTTAAAATTCCTTTAACAATAAAAATCCGTACCGGATGGGATGAGACATCAAGAAATGCCATCGAAGTGGCTCATATCGCATATAACTGCGGCATAGAGTGGGTCACTATTCATGGAAGAACACGAGCCCAAAGATATTCCGGAAAAGCCGATTGGGATTTTATAGGGAAGGTTAAGCAACACTCTAAAATCCCCATTATTGGTAACGGAGATATTCATACCGCTCACACAGCCGTAACATATTTAAAAAAATATAATCTAGACGGTGTCATGATTGGCCGAGGGTGTTTAAAAAATCCTTGGATTTTTCATGAATCCTACGCCCTGTGGAAGACAGGCTCCCAACCCCTCATAAAAAAAGATTTCTTCCATCTTTTGAATCTTCTAAAAAAGATTTTGGAAAAACACAATGAAGAAAAAATCGTCATGCTTCAATTAAAAAAGTTCGCCTCTTGGTTTTCATCCGGATACCCCAACTCTTCAAAGTTTAGAAAAGAACTCTTTGGTTCTAAAAATTATAATCTACTCTACGATACCATTATGAAATACTATGATGATATTAGGGATTTTAAGCAAAAAGACACCAGCCACGAATCCTTCCTTATGGGTGGACACGGTTAATTCATAATCTATAAGGCCATTAGTGCACTTATGACACCCTTATGCAGCAGAACACATGCAAACCATTAGAATTAAACCAAACCATTATCTTTCATCCAAACAACGCTCTCTCGTAAGGCTTCCTTTGCCGGACGAGGGTTTAAGCCCAATTCTCTCTTTGCCTTTGTATTGTCAAACCAATGAAACAGTGTTGATGTCCAAGCATTTTCAACACTCAAAAATCTACGTCCACTAAACCTATTCATAAAATCTCCAGCAAAACCTAAAACGAACAAAATCAAACGAGGCAAATAAATTCTTGGAGGACGAACCCCTGCAATGTCAGCAATTTCTTTAAACAAATCTTTAATTCTTATATTTTCCCCAGCTAATATATACCGTTCACCCGGCCGGCCGGCCACATATGCTCTATAAGAAGCCTCTACAACATCATGAACAGAAATAACGTTCACCCCACCACAAGTATAAAAAGGAAACTCTCCTTTTGCCACTTTAACCATTGTTTTTCGCGAACCCTTCTTGGCATCCCCAGGACCATAAATTGTAGAAGGATTAACCATTTTAGCTTCCATTTTTCCAGATCGAACAGCCTCCATAACACACTTTTCAGCCTCATGTTTGGAATCAAAATAACCTAAACCTAAATGTTTCACATTGTATTCAGAATCTTCATTGAGAAGTGTTTTTTTATCAAAACTGGCACCAATAGCTGTCACACTACTGAGGTACAAAAGTTTCCGAACTCCCTTACTCTGACAAGCTTTTAAAACATTTCTTGTGCCACCCACATTAATATCGTACATTCTCTGACGTTCGGATCTTTTATACTCTATCAAACCTGCTAAATGAAAAACACCATCTATTCCCTCAAGAGCCGACAACAGGGAATCTATATTGGTCACATCACCAATATGTTTTTCGACATGTGAGGGCAAACCAGAAAGGTCAGAACTTTTACGATGAAGGACACGAACGAAGTGTCCCCTTTTGAGCAAGTCTCTGACGACCCATTCGCCTAAAAAACCAGAGGCTCCAGTGACTAATATTTTATCCATATTTCCTTTTACTCTTCATATATAAAACAAGCTTTCCATACAACATATACCAACATACACCCAGGGCTATTCCAAGTAGAGCACCTGCCGTAACATCTAAGGGATAGTGAACGCCCAGATACACTCTGCTATACGCTACAAGTGTGGCCAAAAGAAAAAGAAACAGGCCTATCCACTGAGGTAAAAATAAATAAAGAAAAGTGGCTCCTGCAAAAAAGTTTGTAGCATGTGTAGAGGGAAAACTCCATCCACCATGAGGATGCGTTCTCAAAACAGTTTCTTCAAGAGCATGATTTGGACGCTCTCTCTGAAACATAGGTTTAAAAACTCGATGAGAGGTGGCATCTGAAAGAAAAACACAGGAAACAACTCCAACTAAAATCAATAAAGCCCTTTTTTTAAATTTTATAAGACACGCTAGAACTAATAATGGAAATAGAAACAAAGACACAAACTTACGTTGATGCAGATCTGTAATATAACCAAAAAATCCATCAGCTAGAGGATGAGTCCATATGATGTTTATCTTTTGAAATAAAAGATGATCAAATTCTAACAACTTTTTCAACCGTCTTTTTTATTCATAAAAGCACATGTTTATTACTCTTCAACAATTGTCACGCTATTTAACTTAACAGGCTTAAGAGGTTTATCATCTGGTGTTGTTGGAACTTTTGAAATCGCCTTCACAACATCATAACCCTCAGCAACTTTTCCAAAAATAGAATGTTTTCGATCAAGATGAGGTGTTGGTCCAACAGTGATAAAAAACTGACTTCCATTTGTATTAGGTCCCGAATTGGCCATTGAAACAATACCCTCTTTATCATGTCTTAACAGAGGATGAAACTCATCTGTAAAAGTATAGCCTGGGCTACCTCTTCCAGTTCCTGTAGGATCTCCCCCCTGAATCATGAACCCGTCTATCACTCTATGAAAAACTGTGTCGTCATAATATTTACCTGTTATCTGTTTTTTTGTTTTATGATGTTTATAGGGTTTTTTACCCGTAGCTAAACCCACAAAATTGGCCACCGTTTCAGGAACTAACGATCTATACAAAAGCACCTTAAATGAACCATGATTTGTATCAAATACAGCAAACATTTTTTTAGCCTTTCCCTTACTTGCAGCTTTTTTCTTTGAATCAGATTTTGATTTCTTCTTAGCTCCCAAACTCTTTTTTTCAGCTTTCTTACTTTTCTTAGCTGTTGCTTTCTGTGTTTTGGAGTTCGCTTTATTTTCTCCCATTACCTTATTTTGAGCTTCGGCTGTAAATACAAAAGACATAAAAAACACAAAGAATTGGATCAATAATATTTTCTTTCTCATATTTACCTCCAGCTCCTCTTTGAAATATAACCCATAGTCCGTTGAGGTCAATCTTGCTTTTTATTTCACCGCCCATGACCACTCAGGTTGATCATAGTTATGTTGGTCCATCGTTATTCTGCGCTCCCCCGTGCCATCAGAATTTATAATGTAAAGCTGTTTATTTCCCGTACGGTTGCTGACGAACATAATTTGTCTCCCATCTGGAGAATATGTGGGAAATTCATTGCTCGCACGTTGCCCATTTCTTTTTCGGGCAGATGTCAAACGGGTCAGTCCTTTTCCATCAACATTGATTTGAAAAATATCAAAGTGTCTTCCTGACTGTCCCGCAAAAGCAATCTTCTTCCCATCGGGTGACCATACAGGAGTTGAGTTATATCGCCCTGCAAAAGTTACACGACGAACACGAGTACCATTAATATTCATAATATAGATCTTCGGTCCACCACTACGACTAGATGAAAAAGCAATCTGTCGCCCGTTAGGGCTGATAGATGGCTCTACATTCATAGCTCCTGCCGGACCTCTTGTAATTCGTTTTAATCTCTTTCCATTTAATGTCAGTCTAAAAATATCAGGGGATCCCCCCTGAGAAAGAGTCAGATAAATAAATGGTTGAAAAGGGTGAAATGCAGCACCAGAGTTAATCCCCTTACGTGAAGATATTAACCTTCGCTTTTTTCTCTTAAGATTATATGTATACAAATCAGCGTTATAAACTCGGCCCTTTTTATGGTAGCCATAGGCTGTATAGGCTACAATTTTTCCATCGGGCGACCATGTCGGCGAAAAGGCAACAGACTTATGATATGTTATGCGCTTGAGATTAAATCCATCCCAATCCATCACATAAATTTCTTTTAGAAGCTCTCCACGTCTTTTTGCACGATCACTAGATACAACAACTTGACTGAGAAAATAGCCCTTCTTTCCCGTAAGAGCATAAATAATATCATTCGTAAAGGTATGCGCTAACTTTCTAACTTCTTTTTTACTGACTTGATAAGACTTAGCCAAGACAGCTTTGGCTTGCTTTACATGATAGAGATATCCCTCAAGACTTATAACTCCTCGAGAAAGTCGACAGCCTGCTCTAATTAAAAAATCTGTACCCAACGGAGTCCATTTGGAAAACTGAAAACCATTGGGATCTCCCGGATATGGTTTTAAAGAGACCTGAGATGTGTTCTCAAGATAAGCCTGCTGGGAAATAAATTTAAAATAAGAACTCACTGAAAGATCGTTTAAAAGTGTATTGTAAATCTCTACACATAATTTTCTTTCTGATGCAGAACCCAAAGATCTAAATAAGGGGACTGCAATAAGAGATTTTCTGACCTTAGCTTCCCCAACATTAATATAAACGGAAGAATTCCGAGCCTCGGCTATATTTATGAGAAACAAGAAAAAAAATACAAAAAGATAGAAAACATACTTTTTATATCGACCCACGAACATTTTTTACTCCTTACTCTGGGAACCTAAAAATTATACCATCAATTTTAACAAGATTCTTAAATTTATGCGGCGGGGCTGGAAAAGGCGAGGCTTGCTCTATAGCTTGAAGAACCAGGTCATCATACTCCTTTTGGCCTGAACTATTAACTATCGTCTTAAGAATAACAAATCCATCTTCATCAAATTTTACCAATATAGAAGCCTTCAAGGGAGACTGAGCTAGCCATTCAGGCAGAACCCAGTGGTTTTTAATATGAGTATCAATTTGAGAAATATATTCGTTATAATCTAACCTCTGTAACCCTTTAAGAACTGTGCCCTCTGAGATAATATTACCCTTAACAAGCTCCTGCTTTTGATTTTCTTCTGATTTTTTCTCAGCCTTTTGAAGAGAATCTTCAATGCCCTGTATAGCTTGCAACCTTTTGAGAGAATCATTTTGCTTCTTTTTTAAACTCTTCTTACTCTTTGACTCAACTTTCTTTTTAGCAGGAATTTTTACTTCTGGTGCTTTCTGAGCTTTTTTTACAGCGGACTTTACTTTGTCTGGTAAACCCACAAGGTCAACACGTACCGAAGATTGATATATAAGTGGCTTGCTCGGAAAAAATACAATCTTAAAAATCATAAACAGGGCGAGAGTAATATGAAGCCCAAGAGATATCACTATAGATCTGACATCATCATTTAAAGTTCTGTACTGCTCTTTTATTACTTTAACTGTCGAGGTAATGTTATTAGTCCTATGTTAAAGATCCCTGCGGATCTGATTTCCCCCATGACTTCTGCCACGCGCCCATAGTCAACGCTCTTATCAGCTTGCAAATAAACCTGCTTATTTCGACGAGTTTGAAAAATAGCTTTTAATTTTTCTCTAAGAGAAGCAAAATCGACTTCAGCAGAACCAATATATATATGACGATTTTTTTTCACAACAAGCACTAAGGGTTCTTCGTTGACTGTTACTCCAGTATTTGATGTTTCAGGTAATTCAACATCAATTCCCTGCTGCATCATCGGTGCTGTCACCATAAAAATAATCAACAAAACCAACATAACATCCACAAGAGGTGTTACATTAATTTCATTGAGGACTTTTCTTCGACTACCCGATTGTCCAGATAGACCCATATCTACCCACTTTTAAAGAAGTTACGTTTAGCAATATTTAGAAAGTCTGATGAAAATGTATCAAAGTTCAATTCAGCTTTTTTAATTATATTGACATAATGATTATAGGCCGCAACGGCAGGAATCGCAGCAGCTAACCCAACAGCCGTTGCAATCAGGGCTTCGGATATTCCTGGGGCAACAACAGCTAAACTAGCAGCTCCTGTTGCACCAATTTTTTGAAAAGCTCCCATAATTCCCCAGACGGTTCCAAACAGTCCTATAAATGGGGCTGTACTTCCTGTTGTAGCCAGAAATCCCAATTTAGATTCCATTTCGTTTAATTCACGTTCTATAGATGCCCTCAAAGAACGAGAAAGATTATCTATTCCAATAAGTCCCGTCGCCTCTCCATCTTCACTCTTAGACATTTTTGTATTGGCCATCTTTTGCAGCTCTTTGAAACCTGACTGAAAAATCCGCGCCATAGGAGAAGAAGAAAACTCCTCAATTTGATCTGAAAGTTCATCAAAAGAACTTGCACTCCAAAATTGGTCTAAAAAGTATTTATCATTTTCAAATAAATCCTTAAAAACCTTTCTTTTTAAAATGATAATCGACCAGCTATATATAGACATAATCACAAGAGTAAGAAGGGTGAGCTGCACCACAGGGCTGGCAGACCAAATGGCATCCCAGGCATTGAGTTGCGCAACAACTTTAATATTTTCCTCTGTTGTTTCGGCATAAGCTAGATTTATCATTTACTTAGATTAAACCCTCTTTTCCAGAACGGCAATAAACTGAGGATTTTTTGGCCCTCAACTCTTCTAAAGTTGAGAGACAATATAGTGAAGTGCCGTCGGCCTGTCGGTAATAATCCCATCGACACCTTTTTGAATCAAATTTTTCATCTCTTCTCGATTATTTATAGTCCATATCATGACAGGTCTTTTTCTTCTGTGAGCTTCATTTAAAAGTTTTTTATTAAAAACACGAATTCCCCCCATATTCATAGGAATAAGAAAGGCATCTGCGGGCATAGAATCTATTGTTTCAATATGTAGGGAGGCCAACATTAAAAAACGTGAAACCTCATTTCTTGTTGCAGCATACGTCCACTCTGGACGCAACTTTCTGAGGGCAGAAATCACGACAGAAGTTTGGCTTCCAATCAAAACCCTTTTAGCCACATCCAATTCATCAAACAGATGGGCTGCCTTTTTATGAATATCCGGCAAATTATCCTTTATTTCGACAATTAACCTGCCCTTAGGAATAGCACGAACAACCTCTTTAAAGGTGGGTATACGGATGGGATTTTCTCTGTAAGGGCGCGTTCCTTCTTGGGAAATAAAGTGATAACCGGCATTTAAAGTCTTAATTTCTTCTAGAGTGAGATCTCTTACCTTGCCTTTGCCATCTGTCGTTCTATCTACAAAGTCATCATGAATGACCACAAATTCATCGTCTTTAGTCATACGAATGTCGAGTTCTAGAACAATATCAGGAGATATTTTTAGAGCCTTTTCAAAAGCTTCAAGTGTATTTTCAGGAGCTTCCAAACCGCCCCCCCTGTGAGCGACAATAGTGAATGTATCTTGAAGGAAAATATGTTTCTTTTGAGAACGCTCTATTTGCAATCCATAAATGCGAAGAGCCTTTAGAAGTAAAAAGAAAATAACTAAAACACTAATAATAAGCAAAACGAAACGAACCATAATTTTCCACTTTCAAATATCAAAGTTTATTTAAAGCTAGAATAAACTACGAACAGCAGTTAGTGTATCGCTTTTAAGAAGATCAAATGCAGTATGAATAACGACATCTATATCATTTCTGACCTCATCTAATTTTTCATTATATACATCTGTCGAAACTGAAATAGCAGAAGGAATTGCACTTCGATATCCTTCTGTAACTAGATCACTTGCTGATTGAAAGATATCATTAACTCTACTAGAGCTGTGAGATACAGGATTTAGACGCTCTACAACCCCATCAAAATAATCCCAATCCTCTGCAACTTGACTTTGAACAGATGTCCTAAAGGCATCATGCCTAAGATCCTCAGCATTTTTCAATCCCTCATCCCATATCCTGTTTATAGCATTAACGTGTTCATTATATCTATTTACTAAATCCGAAAAAATTTGAAAGGCATCTCTATAAGTCACCCCTCTCAGCTCATCGGTACTATAATCAGCTATAACTCTCGCCACTCCCTCTAATAAAAACAGTTCTACTTTATCCCGTACTCTTTTGGATATTGTGACATCTGTTAAATTATCTATCCTACTAACTGCATCTTGTGCCGCAAGATAAATAATTTGACCATCTGGATAGTTTCTTACCGCTTCATCAAGATTACTTTTATAGTGCTCCCTTGCTCTCTCAAGGCCATCACTGCGGATTGCCCCAACAGCTTCTTCTAATAATTCAGTGTCATCAACACTGATATTCATCATCCGATCATATACTTGTTCAGCACGATCGAGGCTATATCTATACTGTGCCTCGGCCCTTTGAATTGCACTGGAATCAACAGCACGGTCATCACGATATTCTTCTGAAAACAACGGCATAGCAGAAAAAGCAAGAAAAAAGATCATCTGTAACATTGGTCAATACCTCTGTGATATACAATAAACATCACACAACAAAAAGTCTATAAATTTCTTTTCATGTACTACTTATAAGATGGTTATTACCTCTCACAGGAACCCAATAAATAGGACAACACTATAATAACTGCACTATCTCCCCCCTCTCATTTCAAGAGCTCCATAAAATAAGTATAAAAAATACGTATTTAGGCGGAAGTAGTTGAAAACTCAATGAAAACTGCTTTATAAGACTCAAGAGGTTTTTATGTTACGACTAAATCGTCAAATTGAATATGCATTGATTTCTTTACAACACATGCGCCAGAAGTCTCATGGACAGCTCACTTCTTCTAAAGAAATCTCTGAACAGTATGGGTGCCCCTTTGATGGTGTCGCCAGAGTTCTCCAACGCCTTTCCCATTGTGGCATATTAAAATCGGAACAGGGAATTCATGGAGGTTACCAAATTGTTAAGGATTTGAGTCGTTGCAATTTATTAGATCTTGCTGAAGCGATTCTGGGTCCCCTTTCTATTGTAAAGTGTCTCTCGGAATCAGAACCCGATGAATGTCACCTCAAAAGTAGATGTAATATTATATCTCCTATTCAATCACTAAATAAAAAAGTTTTAAATTTGTTTTCTTCCATACCCGTAGCCTCACTCTTAGAGAATAAAAAATATAAACACCCCTTACAAAAAACATCAGATGGATTGAAATAAAAAATAGATAAAAGAAAGAACGGACTCTCATGACAAGAGATTTAACAAATAGAAAGTATCAACATGGATGGTCTACTGATATTGAATCAGAAAGTTTCCCCTATGGACTCAATGAAGATATTATTCGTGAAATATCAAAAAGAAAAAAAGAGCCGCCCTTTCTTCTCAACACACGTCTTAAGGCTTATAACTTTTGGAAAAAAATGCCAGAGCCAAAATGGTCTGACGTATCTTATCCTAAAATTGATTTTCAAAACATCCAATATTACTCTGCACCAAAACAAAAAAACCAAAACCCCAAAACACTTGATGAGGTCGATCCAGAGCTTTTAAAAACATTTGAAAGATTAGGAATTCCTCTTCAAGAACAAAAAAGAATATCTGGCGTCGCTATTGATGCTGTATTTGATAGTGTATCCATAGGTACAACTCATAAAGAGACATTAGAAGAATATGGAATTAAATTCTGCTCCTTCTCAGAGGCTGTTCAAGAATGTCCTGAAATTATAGAGAAATACTTGGGATCCGTTGTCCCCTACACAGATAATTATTATGCGGCTCTGAACTCTGCTGTCTTTAGTGATGGATCGTTTTGCTATATTCCAAAAGGGGTTAGATGTCCTCTAGATCTTTCTACCTATTTCCGTATCAACAATGAAAATTCTGGCCAATTTGAAAGAACTCTAGTTATCGCTGAGCCTGGAAGTTATGTGAATTACTTAGAGGGATGTACGGCACCTAGTTATGACTCTAACCAACTCCATGCTGCCATTGTTGAACTGTATGCCCACAAGGATGCAGAAATTAGATATTCAACCGTACAGAACTGGTATACAGGAAACACCGAAGGAAAAGGGGGTGTTTATAACTTTGTCACCAAGAGAGGACTCTGCGCAGGCGAAAATTCTAAGATCTCTTGGACACAGGTTGAAGCGGGCTCAGCTATCACATGGAAATACCCTAGCTGTATACTTAAAGGTGATCACTCTACAGGGGCCTTTTATTCCGTCGCTCTAACCAATGGAAAAATGCAAGCTGATACAGGAACAAAAATGATTCATATAGGAAAAAACACTAAGAGTACCATTTTGTCTAAAGGTATTCTTGCTGATGATTCACTAAATACATATAGGGGTTTGGTTAAAATCTTACCCTCTGCAAGTCATGCAAGAAACTATTCTCAATGTGATTCTATGCTTGTAGGAAGTAACTGCACTTCTAATACCCATCCTTATTTAGAAATAAAAAATAAAACAGCACAGGTAGAACACGAGGCATCCACTTCTAAGTTAAGCGAAGATCAACTTTTTTACTTAAATGCAAGAGGTTTAGATTCCGAAGAAGCTATTTCTCTACTTGTTAATGGATTTTGCAAAGAAGTATTTAAGAAACTCCCATTGGAGTTTTCTGTGGAGGCCGTAAAACTCATAGAAATGAAATTAGAAGACAGTATAGGTTAAAAACGCAAAAAAATATACACAGGTGATATTATGTTAGAGATAAAAAATTTAAAAACAACAGTAGAAAATAAAGAAATACTTAGAGGTGTAAATCTAAAAGTCCATGGCGGTGAAGTTCATGCTATTATGGGACCTAATGGGTCAGGAAAAAGCACTCTAGCTAAAATCATTGCAGGACACCCTGAATACAAAAAAACAAATGGTTCTATAACATACAAAGACGGCTTCAATGATATAGATTTACTGAGCTTAGAACCTTATGAAAGATCTCAAAAAGGTATATTTTTAGCTTTTCAATATCCAGTAGAAATACATGGGCTCAGTAATACACAGTTTTTGTTAAACTCATACAATCAAATGTGTAAGGTGCAAGGGATAAAAACATTAGATGAGGATACATTTAAAAAACACATTTCTGAAAAACTTAAACTTGTCGGCTTAAACACCAGTTTTTTAAATCGCGGAGTCAACGAAGATTTCTCAGGGGGAGAAAAAAAGCGCAATGAAATTTTACAAATGCTTATTCTGCAACCCAAACTTTGTTTACTAGATGAAACAGATTCCGGACTGGACATTGACGCCCTAAAAATTATTGCTAATGGAGTTAATTCTATGCGCTCAAAAGAGCGTGCTATCATCCTTGTCACTCACTATCAAAGAATACTCAATCATATCACTCCAGATTATGTTCATATTTTATATAATGGACGTATTGTGGAATCAGGAGACAGCCAACTGGCTGCAAAACTGGAAGACAAAGGCTATGATTGGGTCGTTCAAAAAGAGAAAGACACACAATAATGATAACAAATGACGCTTTAAAAACATCTTTTCAAAATTTTAAGGGTTGTAATGAAAACCCCATAAAATCTATTCGACAAAAATCTTTTAATCGACTTATTGGAATCGATTTTCCTACAAAAAAACTAGAACAATGGAAATACACGCCATTAAAAATGATCAGATTTCTAAACACTGATATGCAGCCCACCCTTACTGATAGTTCAAAAGAACCACTCAAACATACCCTTCGTATAATGGGACATAATGGATCAGTTTGCGAACCTCTACCAAAAGGATTAAATGTTTCTCCCGTTAAAGATTTTATCCAAAACCATGGAGAAAAATATATAAAACAAAATGAATTTTCTAATTATTTTGGACTCATCAACAAATCTTTTTTAAACATGGGGTGTGTTATTCATGTAGATCGAGACACAAAAATTTCTATACCCTTAGAACTTGTTGATTCCTATCAAATCACCCACTCAATAGCGATCAGACACATTGTTATTCTTGAGCCCGGCTCTCAATTGAATCTTTTACGGCGAATTTGCATATCGGGAGACAACACACACTTTGCTTCTCTATGTGATAAAATCATATTGCATAAAAAATCAAAAATAAATTACACCTATATTCAACACTCAGACGACCTGGCCCCCTCTATTATCTCAGAATCTCTCTTTGACCTTTCCACTGATTCAAACTGTGATTATTCCAACATAGAGCTTGGGTCCAAGTTTTCTAAAAGAGGGTCAGTGATTAAACTGAAAGGAGAAAACTCGTCTTTTAATCACAGAGGGCTTTCTTTTTCCAAAAATAATCAAATCTTAGAATCTCATATCGACTTAAAACATAAGGCACCAAAAACCAAGAGTGTTTTGTTACAAAAAAACATTGCCATTGATAAATCTCGAGGAATTTATGCCGGATCTGTTTTTATTAATAAAAACAGTTCTCAGGCAAGCTCTAGCCAAATGAACAAAAATTTAGTCATTGGCACTCAATCTGAAATCAATACCGTCCCTAATTTATCTGTGGATACAAGTGACGTTGCAAAAGCCGTTCATGGGGCAACCACAGGACAATTAGATAGGGAAGCTCTTTTCTACTTACAAAGCAGAGGATTTAGTAAAAAAGAGGCTATTCAGTTTTTATTAAAAAGTTTTTTAATGCATATTGTTTCTGAAATTAAAGATCCGAATATTCAAGATTATGTCTATCGTTGTGTTGAATCCGAGATTAACACAAAACTCTTTCACTTATCGGAGTCTTCCAATGAGTTATAATATTGAAAAAATCAGAAAAGATTTCCCCTCACTACACCAAAAAATTAATGGTAGATCATTAAAATATCTAGACAATGCCGCCACAACATTAAAGCCACAAAAAGTTATTGATATAATAAGCCGCCACTATTCAAATGATGCCTCAACTGTTCACCGTGGACTTCATACTTTAAGCAACAGAGCAACAGAGCAGTTTGAAAACGCAAGAAGCAAAATACAAAACTTTATTAAAGCAAAAAATACTAATGAAATTGTTTTCACCCATGGGACAACAGAGGGAATAAATATCGTTTCTCGAGGAATAGATTTAAAAACCAGAAAAAAAATCCTCCTAACGGAACTAGAACATCACTCTAACATTGTTCCATGGCAACTGATTGCGCAAGAGAGGGGAGCAAAGGTAGAGTTTGTTTCCATTAATGAAAATGGAACTCTTAATAGAAAAGATTTTGAAAGTAAGATCGATAAAAACACAGCTATTTTTTCATTAACACTCATGTCCAATGCTCTGGGTACAGTCACAGAGGCAAAAGAGTTAATGGAATATGCTAAACAATATGACGTCCTTACTCTTGTGGATGCAGCTCAAGCTGTAGCCCATAAAAAAATAAGTGTTCAAGAATTAAACTGTGATTTTCTTGTGTTTTCGGGTCACAAAATCTACGGGCCAACAGGCATTGGTGTTTTGTACGGAAGGGAAAAACTTTTAAACACACTCCCCCCTCTTTTTGGAGGAGGTGCTATGATTAAAGAAGTTACCCAAAAGGAATCAAGTTTTTTAGAATCCCCATACCGTTTTGAAGCTGGCACTCCACATATTGCAGGGGCTATTGGTTTGAGTGCTGCCATAGATTATATAAACAGTATTGGCATACAGAAAATAGAAAACTATGAAAATGAACTGCTTAATTATGCCCTATCTAAATTGCAAAATATTGAAGGATTAAAAATCATAAACCCTGATGTTCAAAGGGGACCTATTATTTCATTTATTCTGGATGAAATTCATTCCAGTGACATAGGAACGCTATTAAATGAAGAGGGCATTGCTGTTCGAACAGGGCATCACTGCGCCATGCCTCTATTTAATAGAATAAATCTGGAAGGTTCTGTACGAATATCCTTTTCCTTATATAATACAAAGTCAGAAATTGATGCTCTAATAGAAGCCATCAAAAAAACAAAGGATATCCTGACATGAATGTTAAGACACTTGTTCAATCCACACCCAATCCTAATTCTAAAAAATTTATTACCAACCAGGTTGTAAAGACAAATGGCAAGGCCACATTTACATCTCCTGAAGAAGCTAATTCTGTACCACTTGCAAAAGAGCTTTTTTCAGTTCAAGGGGTCAGTGAGATTTATTTTTTTGATAATTTTATAACCGTTACAAAAAAATACCAAGCTCCGGATTGGGACACTCTGATTCCTCAGTTAAAAAGTTTAATCATTACACATATGCCCATCCATGATCCCAATTTCTTAGAACAAAAAAAATCTAAAACAAAAAACTCCCCTCAACTGTCTCCAGAATTACAAAAAATAGAGGAAATTTTAAATAGAACCATACGCCCAGGACTACAAAGCGATGGCGGAGATCTGGATATTATATCTCTAGAGGACAATGTATTAACTATAAGCTATCAGGGTGCTTGCGGAACATGTCCCAGTGCTATCTCTGGAACACTTCAGGCCATTGAATCTATTTTACAAAATGAATATGATCCTGAGATACGTGTTTACGCTTTATAAAATAGAAACATGAAAAGCCCTACTACTAATAACTCAATACGAGTTCTCACTTCTACTTAGCAGTTTATTGTATAATAATCACATCATCTTTATCGGACTCTGATTCTTCCTCTGACTCCGAAGGTTCTGCACTGCTAGCTCTCTGTACACTGGTCATTTCTTCCTCTATAGATGGATCAATTTCAGCAATTCCGTACCCCCCCAATTTAATACCATCTTGTACTGTTGAAAATTCAGCAATAACGCTCACGGGTGTTTCAGAATTAACACGCACAGAGATTTCATACTCATATTCACTGGAGGCATCTAAAGCACCCAATTCTTGAACACGCTCTCCTTCAATAAGTTCAACATTTTCAGGCAATCTCCAGTTTAACTGTACATTATCAAAAGATTGATTCGGCACTACCTCTGCAGATAGTTCAAAATCATCAGATTCAGACTGACTCACTTCTAACACTACTGAAAAGTAACTCTTAGGCTTCTTCAAAAAATTTCCTTTAGTAGAACTTGTCACTCTTCGAGAGCTTTCTGATGGATCAAAAGATATTAAAAAAATAACACCAAGTATTCCTACCACAGAAGAGAGAAAAAGTTTTTTGTTTCTTGGTATTTTTATCTGCATACAGACCTCCCATTGACTAACAAATTATATGTGACTTCCCCATTCGGTTCATGAGCTTTAACATTAATTAAATAAAAACCTGCGGGTACATTTTTAACAATTCTTTCAACACTATCATCACTATCACTAAAAGCTACAGCGTCCTGAGCATTACCATAAGTATACCCCTCTTTCCAAACATAGAGATCCAAATCTGAATTCCCGGTCTTCTTCTCTAGAGATATGTTTAAAATTCTTCCATGATGTTGATGAAAAAAGAAATCGTTAGACGCAAACTGATTAGAGACATCAAAATCTCCATTATCATGCTTTAATATAGAACCATCGACGCCATCTCTTATATGATCTGGGTTCATAGTATGGGTACAACTGCCACTTGTTTTATAGCGAAAGGCATAGTGATCTCTATTGGCCACCATTTGATTATATTTTAATATGGGGTTAATATTTGGCACTCCTGATAACTTATTATAAAGCTCTAAAAACAAACCAAAATATCTATAATGATATTCATCCGATCGAAGTCCTCCAGAGAAAACTCTCCATAAATCGTGGAATCTGCCTCTAACGTTTTCACCATCGTTGTTGGAATCTATTATATCCCATAAGGCTCGAGCTATAGCGAATTCTCTAAACAAACCTTCTCCTGTAGGATCTTCTCTATCCTCAGGCGTAGGATCATACGGAACATCACGAGATGCATTTGTCTCTTGGTCTAAGTAAAATAGATAACTTGTGACTCCATCTACATTCCCCACAGTGTCTCTATAAATGGGATCCCCCAAAACGGCTGAAGAAAAAAAGTTAGCAAAACCCTCAATCCACGCAACCCTAGGATCAATAACAGAGTTTCCATTATGTGCTCCCCCAGGAGAATCTATGGCAGAATACACATCCTGAAGGAAATGTGCATATTCATGTACAATCACAGAATTATCAAAATGATCTGTATCTGTTCTATTAGGTAAATCATTTTCTCCACCCAATATATACAATTCTCTTTTTCCAGGAAGATAAAAACTAATCCCCGAGCTATTTCCATAATATTGACCCGGGTTAACTCCAAGGCTCCAATAAATAGTAACTTTGGGAGCAACGATAAATTCCATACAATCATTATTACAGCTTTCTACAGATGCTCTTAAATATTGATTGGTTTTAAATATTTGATCATAAATATTAAATGCACCCCCCAGGACTTCCCCGTCTGCCGATGCAACTAGAGTTCCAATATTTTTATTTTGATCTGCAATAAACACCCTGGTGACCGCATAATATTCACTATCATCTGGTGTATTTAAAACACTGACTTTCAACTTGGAGTTATCTGCACGGGCTACAACTTCAACCAAATAAGAATTGTTGCTCCTCTCAACATCAAAAGTAAATTCTCCGGATGCATTTGTTTCTGCACATCCAACAAGTTCATCCCCCTTTAAAACCCTAACCTCTGCATAACGAATAGGATAGTTCTTTGGATCAATTTGACCCAACCCCTCTTCAACAAAAAGGCGACGTCTATAAGTCGCTTTTCCCGTAACAGTGACTGGATTCTCAAGAGAAGTCTCTTCCACTTGACAATACTTTGCCTCCAAAGAAGTTATCTTCTCTTCCTTGTTACAACTCGCAACTATGGAAATCATACCGACTAAAGCTATAATGACATACTTTTTCATCGCTTTGCTTATCGGTAATTGAGAAGTATATATGTAGTATTAGAGAGGAAAATAAGAAGACATTACACCTATACTAGAGAAAGAGAGAACTTTTCTCAAGGCAGGTAAACCCTCTATGTCGGCCCTCAGAATTGTTTGAGCATTTGAAGACTTTGAGGTAGCCTTTGCAAACAGCTATTTGAGGAGAAGCTAAATTGGAGAAGGGTTTTAATTCTGATATTTGTATTCAAAATAAAAAGTTTCATATTCAGACTGAAGACTGGGGTTTTAAAAATCCCTACATAACAACACGTATTTTTCAGGGTGGTACTGTTCTTAAAAGTATAAAGACAAGGTATAAAACAGCTTGGTTTGACAAACCTACTGACCATCAACAGGCCATACGTCTCGCAATAAGAGAGCAACATCAAAAAATTCTAGACCAGATCCTTTCTGGAAATATTGTATCAAACTGATACAATACTCTTTATGACTTACTTGTTTCACATCAAAATCTTTATTTAAAGGCCACGTGAAACATTTAGAAAAAATATTCAATCTTAAAAATGGAATTTTAAGAGGAAGAAAACAAAATGACCAGGAAGGTACTAGTATCATATATAAAGCTCTCTTTTGAGAAAGAGTTTATACTTCCCTCGATTCATTGTACCTCGTTATTTACATTTTCCTCAGCAATCCAAATTGGCAAAGGTATTCTTACCAAACGGCGCAGTTATATATTGTGTCTTATATTTTTCATTAGCCCCTCCCTTTATTCAAAGCCTCTGCCCAAGATTGTTCATTCCATTAAAAAAGAAGAAAAAAAGTTTCATGAAGAAGAAACAAAAAGACTTTCCACGTTAAGAAAGTTAGAAAACATCCGCAATGAATTAAAAAGCACCAACACTAAAATTAAAAACACACAACGCAATCTTGATAAATTCCATAGAGGTTTAAAAAGCTTGAAAAGAGTTATTAGACAACTCGAGAAAAAAATCAAAAGCCAAGAAAAATATGTCAAAAAAAATACCTCTGATAAAGCAACCAATCTCTTTCGGGTGCTCTCCCCACTAGAACTCAGTCTAGAACAGATAAAATCATCCCATACCAATGCAGATATCAAACTATTAAACATCTATAAGAATAATATGACAGTCCTTAAAAAAACTCTTAAGAACCAGAAAAAAAATAAGGATTATCTCACTGAGGCAAAAGAAGATTTATTGGAAAACAAATCAAAACTTGGAGACGAAAAAACAGAAAATCTTTCTCTTCTGAAAAAAATCCTCATAAAAAGAACTTTGCATTTAAAAAATCTCAAAAAAATAAAATCAAAATATACAAACATCAAGAATGGAGACTCTCTCATATCCGAACTTCCAACAATTAAAAACTTTTTAGAAAAATCTTTCTTTGAAAGACAGGGAAGTCTGGGATACCCACTCAATGGGCGTCCCACAAAGACAATCCGTGATCAAAAAGCAAGAATTAACCTTCCCCTCAAAGGAGTGTTTTTTAAAAGTAAAATAAATAGATCTGTAAGAAGTGTTTTTAAGGGAAAAGTTAAGTTTTCAGGCTACGTCAAAAAATTTGGAAAAATTGTTATTATAGATCATGGTCAGAATTATTTCTCCATTTATGGAAATAATAAGAAGCTCCTTGTTGACAAGAATGACATTGTTAAAGAGGGAGAGACAGTAGCTTTATCGGGACACTCTAGTGAATTTTTTGGACACGGCAGTTATTTTGAAATTCGTTATCTTTCTGAACCTTTAAATCCAATGAAATGGATCAGTAAAAATTCAAAAATCCGACATCAGGAGCTACTATGATAAATGCGAAGCCTATATTCTCTGCTGTTTTATTTTTACTTCTTAGCCAACCCTCTCTGGCCAAGCCACAAGATCACAAGGCACCAAACCCTAGTTCAACAAACAGATATGAAAAGCTAGGGGTTTTCACCAAAGTTTTAAACCTTGTAGAAAGGCACTACGTAGAGGATGTTGATTTTGAAAAACTCATTTATGGTGGTGTTAAGGGAATACTATCGGAACTAGATCCTCATACAAGTTTCTTATCACCTGAAATTTATAAAAATTTTCAATTAAAAACCAGTGGAGAATTTGGTGGATTGGGAATTGAAATTAGTGTGAGAGATGGAAAACTCACTATCATTTCTCCCATTGAAGATTCTTCAGCCTGGAAAGCGGGTATAAAACCTGGAGATCAAATTATATCTATTGAAGGTCAATCCACGAAGGGTTTAACTCTGGCAGAAGCTTCTACAATGTTAAGAAACAAAAAGAAAAGTGTAAAATTGGGCATTCTTAGAGAAGGGTTTAAAAAACCCAAAGATTTTTCTATCAAAAGAGGTAAAGTTAAAATTCGATCTGTCAAATACACTGATTTAGATGGTGGATACATGTACTTAAAAGTTACAAATTTTATTGACAATACATACGACCAATTCACTGAAAAAATACGAAAACATACAGATGAACATGGTAAAATCGCAGGTCTTATTATTGATCTGCGCTCTAACCCTGGAGGCATACTGGATCAGGCAGTCAAACTCAGTGATCTTTTTCTGAAAGAGGGAAAGATAGTCAATGTCATTGGGCGTGATGGTAAAAACAAAGAAAGTTTTGTAGCAAAAAAAGAAGGAACTTTAGGAAATTTCCCCTTAATTTTATTAATCAATGAATACTCAGCCAGCGCGAGTGAGATTTTAGCTGGTGCTTTACAAGACAATAAAAGAGCAATTGTTATGGGAAAAAGAAGTTTTGGTAAAGGTTCTGTACAATCTATCGTAAAACTGGATGACGGCTCTGCTCTTAAACTCACTGTTGCAAGATATTACACACCCCTTGGCAAATCCATACAGGCTGAGGGAATTAATCCTGACATTGAACTCGATGAAATTGATCCAGAAATGTATAAAAAAGCAGTGATAAATAAGCAGGCTCAACGAGAAAAAGACATAAAAGGTCATCTTGAAAAAGAAAGAAAGCCAGCAGCTATAGACACATCATCTCAATCTGTGACCTCAAAAAAACATATCGAGCTTCTACAAAAAGATCTTCAAGTTTTCCAGGCCTATAATTACCTTAAGATGAGTAAATTCTTAAAGCCTTCGGTATCGACTTCAGAGCAAAATGAGTCACTTTGATTGTGCAATCTTATCTTTTGGAACTTCTTTGACTTTAGCTTTACTCAATAAAAAATCTACGACCTTATCTTCAGAAAGTTTAAAGTGGAGTCGGTCTCTATTACCGTCTTGAGCGTAAAAGTCCTGTATTTTATTTAGCTCCATTCCCGTCTGAGAAGCATACTCTTTAATTTTTGCATCTACATCTGACTCTGTAGATTTTAAATTTTCTTTAAGCGAAATCTCATGAACAAGAAAGCTGGAGCACACCATAAAACGAGCAGATTGATCAAGATCACCCTGCCACTTTTTAACATAGGCTTTAAAATCTTCTTCTGACATTCTTTGTTGTTCCATTTTTTTCTTAACATCCTCAACAAGCAATTTTTTCTGCTCTTCCACAAGAGAACTGGGGACTTCTATAGGGTTTTCATCGACTAAAACCTTGATGATTCTTTTTCTCAAATCTTCTTTTATTCTTCTTTTCTCTACATCTTCATGATCGGTTAAAATTTTCTTTTTCATGTCCTCCAGACTTTCAATCCCAACACTTTTAGCGAACTCATCATTAACTTCTGGCAGCTCCTTTTTATTCAAAGATTTCAATTGGACCTCAAATTGAACGGATTTATTAGCAAGATCTTTATTATAATTTTCTGGAAAGGTAAGGTTCAGAGTTTTAGTTTGATTCACATTCATTCCAACTATTCCCTCTTCAAAACCTGGTATAAAAGACTGAGACCCCAGCTCCAGTTCATAATCCTGTGCCGAACCCTTATCTAACAGTTGACCATCAACTGTTCCTTTAAAATCTATTTTTACAGTATCTCCCAATTGAGCTGGGCGAATATCTAAAACAGGGGTAAGTTGTGCCTTTTGTTTTCTTAGATTCTCAATGACATCATCAACATATGTTGGATCTATACTTAATATCTCTTTCTCAACTTCCAAACCCTCATAAGTTTTAAGAGCGATTTCTGGACGAATTTCAATTTCAAAAGAAAACTTAAAAGGCTCGTTCTCTTCAATAGAAGAAATATGAAACTTAGGAGAGTTTATAGGGTGTAGCTGCTTTTCAGTCACAGCTTGCACATACGAGGATTGAACAATTTGTTGTAACACTTTAGATTTAACATCATCAGAATATAAAGATTTGATCTGACTGAGCGGAGCCTTTCCCTTCCGAAAACCTTTTAAAGTGGCACTTTCTTGTGCTTTTTTATAAGCTCCTTCAAATGCTGATCTGACAACATCAACAGGAACTTCAATATTAAATTTTCTCTCTAATTTAGAAACTTCTTCCATTTCAATTTTCATACTTTCTAACCTAGACCTTTCACTAAAACTTATTCATATATATTCACTATCTGTTAATTTTTCCCTCAGAAATACAGGCATTCGGTTCTAGATGATCTATTTATAAAAAGCAAGTCTCAATAAAAAGCTTTCAACAGATTTCGCCCTCTAGAGTTACCATAGATGTACTCTATAAAAAACTTTCACTCATGAGTGAATTTGATGCAAAGCATGGGTTAGAAAGAAGTCGACAGTTTACAGCGCTCAGAGCAGTATGAAAACTGATGGAACTATTTGATAAAAAAATCATTTTTATGACAGGAAAGGGAGGGGTTGGCAAATCCACTCTTACAGGAGCTTTTGCTTTAAAAGCAGCGGCTTCAAATAAAAGAGTACTCATCATTGAATTGGGTACAGAATCCACTCTTTGCTCTTACTTTAATATTAAACAATTATGTCACTACCCAAAGGTTATAACTAAAAATTTAAGCCTTTTGAATCTCACGGCCGAAAATAGCCTGAGAGAATATTTTCTTCATTTATTCAAAGTTGATCTTATTTTTAAGTTATTTTTTGAAAATAAAGTGATGCGAACTTTTCTAAACGTTGCCCCCGCATTAAAGGAAATAGCTATTTTAGGGAAAATCACCAGTGGCCTTCGAAAGGTCGGCTCTCCGATGCCATACGATCTTATCATAGTGGATAGTTTTTCAACGGGGCACACCCTAGCTTTATTGCGCGCCCCCAAAGGCATTCAAGAGATCATGAAAGTGGGACCTCTGATGCGACAATGCGAAGATATAAATCACATCCTTCAAAATCCCCAAATGGTAGGTTGTGTTGTAACAACTTTGCCAGAGGAACTGCCTATAACTGAAAGTTTAGAACTTCTTAATACATTAAAAAAAGAATTCCACATCCAACCCTCTTTGATAATAAACAAAATGATCTCTGAAGATCATATAACTGACAATATAGATAACTTAAAAAAAGCAAGCGTGAATAATCCTTTTTTTGATTTCCTATATCATAAATATAAAAAACAAAAACAATTCATAGATCTTTTAAAGAAAGAGACAGTACCCATATATTTTTCTGATTTAAATTTACAAGAGAGCCTTTCCCCTCATTTTCTGAGTCAAATTGGAGAATCAATCCGTGTCCGATAAACTCTCAGAAATCATTGATAACCATTCTATTATTATCTGTGCTGGAACAGGAGGGGTTGGCAAAACCACTTTAGCATCAGCATTGGGAATATTTGCCGCCAATCAAGGGAAAAAAGTCCTTGTACTTACAATTGACCCTGCCCGTAGATTGGCCGACGCCTTGAATTTGACAAAACCTCTCAGAGACGATGTTTTAGCTTATGAGAACAACGGAGGAGTTCTTTATGCATCTATGTTAAATAGTAAATATATTTTTGATAATTTCATCAAAAGAGTGTCTAAGTCAGAAGAAGTTTCAAGTAGAATTTTAAAAAATAAAATTTACAAAAAGCTATCTACAACGTTAAGTGATTCTCAAGAATACACTGCCTTAGAAAAACTTCATCAGTCTTTTTATAGTAAGAATTATGATTTAATTATTGTAGATACACCACCCGCACAACATGCTATTGATTTTTTAAGAGCCCCAAAGAAAATAAGCGCACTATTTGAATCATCTGTTGTTAAATGGTTTTCTTACAAATCTAAAAAAAGAAATAGAATATCTCTCTTATTAAATAAAGGTGTTTTTACAGCCTTTGATCTTTTGAAAAAGCTGACAAGCACTTCATTTGTTGATGAGCTTACAGATTTTTTCCAAGCCATTAGTGATCTTGTGGGTCCCATTAGAGAACACAGCCTTGAAGTCTACAAATTGCTTAACTCATCAAAAACAACATTTTTTCTTATCACGAGCTTTGAGAGTCAAAGATTGCAAGAAGCTCTCAGTTTTCAAGAAAGTTTAAAAGAAGAGGGGTATTCACTTTCAGTCATTATCGTAAATAAAGCTCTCCCTGAATGGAAAGGAAGTAAAGAAGCTCCTATGGAAATTCTTCACAAGTACTATTTAAAATTTGATAATTACTATCAGAATAATTTGAAGATATTAAAAGAGAATGAAATGGCGAAGAAAACGAAAATTATAACTGTACCAGATCTTACTGGAGAGGCGTATGACCTTGAAACATTGGATAAAATTTCTAAAAAGTTAGATTCGGGATTTGCATAAAATAAAGTTATAGAAGAGGATGATTTATAGATCTATGAGTGAAAGAATATATATGGCAAATTTTGTATTGTCTCTTGAAGATTTAGGTTTCTGAGTAATAGGAACAGGATGGCAATTTTATGACTCGTTTAATTGGTCGATTTTCAAGGGGGGCGGGAGCACCCTTTCAAGCTCTTAGGTATTTTTTTGCAAGAAGATCTCTTTGGAAATATGCTATTGCTCCTTTTTGTATATCTTTAACAGTTTTTGTATTGTCTTTTTATTTTACCCTATCCCATATAGGAACTCTTATTTCCTGGGGACTTGGGCTTTTATTTGGTCAACCTACGGGATTTTTATACAACTTCCTCTTTTACACAACTTCCGCCGTCTCATATGCAGTTATAATAGGGTTTCTTGTGCTTATTACTTTTTTACTTATTAATCTTTTAGCTTTTCCTTTTAATGCTCTTTTAGCCGAAAAGGTGATGGCCTTAGAGACAGGGAGTGTTTATCAGCACCCTAATCTTCTTTCTTGGATAAAATTCAATATACGGATGTTATCCATATCTTTTTTAAAGACTTTGATATTTCTTTTGGTGAGTGCTCTATTGTTCACAATGAGTTTTATCCCTGTATTACAGGTTGCTGCTGGGGCTGTGGGGGGATTAATAATAGCCTTTGACTGTTGGGATTATGGTTTGGAATTAGAGGGCATGGGATTAAAACAGAGGCTTTATTTATTTTATTCTCATTTTTGGGAACTTTTGGGTTTTGGTATTACTGTGGGATTTTTCTTTTTAATTCCGGGGCTTAATTTTTTTCTTTTACCAATAGCAGTTATAGGTGGTACAAGGTTAGTTCATCAGCTTAACTTAGGTGGAAACACTGGACATTAAAGAACGTATTCATCGTCATATTATTAAAAACAAAGAATCTGTTGATAAATGGTTTTTAGATCACAGAGAGCAGATGTTTGTTCCCGTTTATTTGAGCGTCGACATCCGAGATGCAGGATATAAAATTGCACCTGTAGATGCTAATATTTTTCCAGCGGGTTTTAATAATATTTGCCAGGCAGATCAAGAGGATTCTTCGGAAACAATAAAGTTATATTTAGAGAATCTTTATTCTAATTCTAACAAAAAAATTGCTATTATTACAGAAGAGCATACGAAAAACGCCTATTATTGGGAAAGTGTTTCAATACTGAAGGATATTTTGAGTGCGGCAGGGTATACAGTATTTTTGACTTTCCCTAGGGATTTAACATCTTCGTTGTCTGTAAAAACAGCCTCTGGAAAAAGTCTGAGCATAGAGCCCAGTGAAGTTTCGGGTGAAAATTTAAAAATCAATGGTGAGCTTTGTGATATTGTTTTAGGAAACAATGATTTTTCTGAATCTCGGCGAGAGTGGGCTAGCGGATTACCAATGAACCCTCCGAGGGAACTCGGGTGGCATCAGAGGAAAAAGAGTCATCATTTTAAATATTACAATCAGTTTGCACAGGAGTTTTGTGATTTGATTGGGGTTGATCCTTGGTGTTTGCAAATCGAAACCAGAGAGTTTGAAGGTCAGGACATTTTTAATGAAGATGGGAGAGTTTTTGCAGCAAAGGAAGCGGGGTCATTGTTTGAAAGTCTTAATAAGAAATATGACTCTTATGGTATTTCAGAAAAGCCTTATCTTTTTATAAAAAACAATTCAGGGACATATGGGTTAGCTGTTGCGAAGTTAGATACTCCAGAAGATATTTTGTCTTGGAACAATCGTACGAGAACGAAGATGAAGGCGGCAAAGGGTGGAACGAGTATTGGGGGATTTATTTTTCAAGAGGGATTGCGATCTGCTTTAACGATTGACGATAATATATGTGAACCGACGATTTATTTATTTGGCCATCGTTTATTGGGGGGATTTTTAAGAGCGCATGGGGGAAAAGATGCAACGGAGAGTTTGAATGCTCCGGGGGCTATTTACAGAAAGTTATGTGTGAGTGATTTAAGGGTGAATATTGACGGTTATCCTATGGAAAACGTGTATGGTTGGATCGCCAAGCTCAGTGCCTTAGCTGTCGGCCAAGAAGCCAAAGATTTGGGAGTTTCAAAGGTTTAAGTATCAACCCCTCTTCTACCTTTTTGCAGAATGGGGATTTTTTTAGGGGGTGAGATACAAAACTATACATGGATTCTGTATAAAATCTAGACAACTCCCAAGTTTATAGTCCTGAATTGCGAGGTGAAGGTGGACGATCTTAGAGGTAAATTTTCAGAACATTTATTTTTTCTAGACAATGGAGTTTTTCGCAGATTTACCAATAAAAATACTCCAGACAAAGAGATAAAAAGATTTTGGCACCATGACCTTTTTTTAACTAACGGACAATCTTCTGGTTTTCGCAGATTTTTTCATCCATCTTTATTTCTAGAGTACATTGGAAAGTCTGGCAAAGAACAATTACCAATTTTGAGTAAAAAATCAATTTTAAAAAAAGCAAAAAATGAATTAAGAAAAAACGATGCTCCTCTAGTTGATATGATTTTAGAAATTGCCCAGAAAAAACTTTCTTCTGAGACAGATGAAAGAAGAATTTTATCAGTAGAGTCATTAAATAAAAAGAGAGCGGAGCAAAGAGAGTTCACTCACCTTCTAAGTACTAAATTTTATGAAGATCTTGTTCTAATAATTGATGACGGTTTATTGGAAAATATAAAATTTTATTTAGCTTTAGATTTTACAATGAAATGTCACGGCGGTGTAGGTGGTCTTAACAAAAGACAGAGAGGTTGGTGGCAGGTCAATCATTATGGGCGCATTTTGTCATGGTTTTATTATTTTGATAAACAAAAAATCAATATATCCATGACACGGCTTTATTCAAAAATGTTGGAGAACATCGAAGAAACCGACGAAACTGGAGAAGAAATAAAAAAATGGATTCAAGAAAAGGGACCAAACTTTAAAAATGATGTGAAAACTTTTGAGGATATGGCCGATTGCGATTTAACTCAATTTGTTTGTCATGGGGCTTTTGATAGTGAAGGTAACAAACGCCCCGTTGTCGCCGTCACTTTTGATAATGAGGAAGAAATAAAAAAACGGGTTAGTTTTTTTCAAAAAATATTTTTTTTAATAAATGAAAGATTTAAGCCTGTATTAAAGAAGGAACTAGAGGACTCAGAGGCTTCAAAAAAAATTTGTCAAAAGCAAGGAGCTATTGCCTTTGTTTGCCAGAATTCCGGAAAAATAAAAAACTTAGTAGATACCAAGTTTTTAAAATAAAGAGGGAAGCCTTTAATTATTGATACATCTCCCAATATAACTCATTCCATTTTGTTTACCCCAAGATGCATTTGTGAACGTTTTATTATAAATGCATGGCTCCAAGGGATGCATTAAGTACAACAACAATAACATTTCTGTTGTTAACAAAGACAGCAGTTAATTCATCTTTATTATTATTAATTATGCGAAATTCTTCATTATCAACCATTAAGACAGAATCATTTTTCAAAAGTATGTTTGCTTCTAGCGGCGAAGAGTTTTTAGATCTGAGTATTTCCACCACATACTTATCTGGAGTCTTAGCTTTTAATCTGGCAATTCCAATAGAGTTAGAATAAAAACCTGTGTGAGTGTATCTAGTTCCTGAGCATTTAATAGGGAAACCTTTTTGTATTGTTATTGGTGTTTTTTTATACACTTTGGAATACTTACCACTTAAGCTGATTTGAGGATAAAAAATAAGGACAAAAATTATAGTCAAATATTTATAAATCATATTATACTACCCCTTCTTTTGATTTTATTATTCTATGAAATTTTATCGGCAAATTTAGATAAAAAATCAAATAAAGTTTACGTTGCTATAGTATTAGGGAATAGTGGTAGAATTTTTATAAGAAGTCAGATTTATTCCAAAAATCATTAAAAATCTTTTCAGCCTGGTCAAACAAATCAGGTTTAAAAAACCTGGGAACATAAGTCATAAATGAACCACTTCGACCAATATCTTTAAGTCCATGGCCTATTAAAAATAGGCCCTCATTAATCAAAATATATCTATCATGTTGTTTTTGATCTTGATTCCGAGATTTTTTTCTTATTTCAATGCTAAACTTGTTTTTGACATCTCCTTCTTTTTCAATGACTTTAACAAAATTTTCAATACTCTGTTTTTCATCATGACTTAATCTCTTTAATGGATCATAGTTTACTACAAAGAATTTTATTTCTCTTTCTCTAATAGATTTTAAAAAATTGACACTTCCTGAGCCAATGTAAATATCTAATATCCGAATAACACCAGTACTTTGTTTCAATAATTCAGTAATTCTATCTTGAGCAAGAAGCTCTCCATCATGTATAAATTCACAATCAAAAGAATGAAGTGCATTAGGAAGATGTTGCCTAATTAGCTTTTTCCCCGTTAAAGTCAGGTAGATAAAATCACGCGTCTCTGTAACAACTCTAACTAGGAAACCTCCGTCTCTATAAGTATAAGGCTTAACAGAAAATGTATAGCCTTTGCAAATAGCTAACCTCCCCTTTTCTTCCTTTTGTTCTATCAGCTCTTTCCAGGCTAAATCCCTATTAAATTCAATATTACAAGAAGACAGAATATCCCAAAAATTATTTTCGTTCCATGGCAGTTTAATATCCCTAGTCCCGAAATACATTTCTGCTTGATACAAAATAAAAAGAAGTTTAACAAATTCAGGAGCATCCTCAATAACCTCTAAAGTAGATTCATGTATCTTAGAAAAGTAATCTCTAAGTTTGGGATAATCCTCTTTTTTAATAAAACTCACCAAAACTCCCTATAAATATTTAGCCTTTCATTGTTTGAAAAGCTTGAGCGTAAAGATGGATTTGCTTAATCATAGCCACTAATCCATTCGCTCGGGTTTGGGAAAGGCTCACATTTAAACCTATATCCTTAATAAAATCTGGTTTGGAACACATGATTTCATCTGGAGTTTGTCCAGAATAAACCTCAAGCAAAAGAGCAATCAATCCCTTTACGATAGCAGCATCACTGTCCGCCTGAATATAAACCTTGTTCTCTTTTAATTCCGCATGCATCCACACCTTGGATTGACAACCCCGTACAAGATATTTGTCATCGTACAAATGTTTAGGCAAATCAGGTAAGGCCTTACCTCTTTGAATAATGAATTTATACTTCTCTTCCCAGGAAGAAAGACTCGCAAATAATTGAATAAGATCATTCTGCGCTTTTTGCATAGCCTCTTAGAGCACAAAACAAAAGACCTTGTCCAGTTTTAGAGCCAATAAAAATATAGAGGGTTTAATTGATTTGAAGGAATATTGGTACTATACTCTAAAAGCGAAAGCTGGATAACACTTGAAGCAATTAAGCCGAAAATATATCGAGAATAGTTAGAGCAGTTGGCTCAGAAGAATAAGGAGATGAGGAAAGCTATGGGACTTTTAAAAGATATGTCGTTAGAAGATAAGTTGAGGTGGCAGGAAGAGGATCGTCTTAAGGCTATTAGTGATGAGAAGGCTTGGGCTTATGATCAGGGAATGAAAAAAGGTAAACAAGAAAATCTTCGGCAAATCGTTTATAGGATGTTAAAAGAAGGGGCTGACCTTATTACAATTGAAAAATTCACTGGTTTATCTAAAACTGAAATTCAAAAACTTCAAAAAAAGTAATTTTGCTCCACATACATCAATATAAACGAACAAAATCAACAAAGGTTCTTACCATCACTCCCGTTCCACCCTTTTTGGGATGATAAGCCTTACGATTACCCACATTCCACGCCGTGCCTGCTATATCCAAATGCGCATAAGGAATCTTTTCATCTACAAATTCACTTAAAAAAGCTGCCGCCTGACAACTCTGCGCTCCTCGTGTAGAACCAATGTTCGACAAATCCGCATACGTTCCCTTCATATCATCACTGTGCTCATCAGTTAAAGGCATCTGCCAAATATTTTCTCCAGATTTCTTTGAGGCTGCCTTTAAAACTTTCAACAACTTGTCACTCTTTGTAAATAAACCCGTATGTATATTTCCTAAAGAAATAATAATCGCACCCGTTAAAGTCGCCGTCGTCACTATACATGCAGGCTTTTTCTCCGAAGCATAACAAAGAGCATCCGATAAAATCAGCCGTCCCTCAGCATCCGTATTGTTCACTTCTGTTGTCTTACCATTTCGAGCCACTGTAATATCCCCCGGCTTATTCGCCAAAGGACCCGGCATGTTTTCCGAAGCAGGAACAATCCCCATAACATTCACTTTGAGCTTTAAAGCTGCAATAGCCTTTAACGCACCAATAACAGCAGCACCGCCACACATATCATACTTCATCTCTTCCATAGATAGAGGTGGCTTTAAACTAATCCCTCCAGAGTCAAACGTTAAACCCTTCCCCACAAGACAAATTGGTTTCTTTGAAGCCGCAGCCCCTTTGTATTCCATAACAATAAAAACAGGCGGCTCATCACTTCCCTTAGAAACACCTAACAAATTACCCATTCTCTCTTTTTCAATACGGGCCTTATCCCAAACCGTTACCTTAACTCCCTTCCCTATTTTTTTCGCCTCTTTACCTAAAAGCGTAGGGGTCATAAAGTTTCCGGGACTATCCCCTAACCAACGTGCATAATTAACGGCATCTGCAATAGCCTGCCCCTCATTCACACCTTGAGAAAGACGCCTTTTGTCCTTACCCGAAGTCACTATATCTACACATAGTTCAGGAGTTTTTTTCTCACTCTTTGAACAGTAGGCCTTATAAGAATATGCGCTTAATAAAAAACCCTCAGTTAAAGCTCTACCCAATTCTGATTTGTCTTTAAAGAAACGATTAAGAGTAGAAACATGCAAATTGACATTAAAAACTTTATAGGCACTCAACTTCAAAACCAACTTACCCAAAACATGACGTAAAGACTCGTGATTTACATTTGAACCAAGGCCCACAACCAAAAGATCCGAACTATTCTCAAAATCCTGATCCTTTAAAAAGGCAAAGTCCCCTACTTTTCCAGAAAACACATTCTCACCATAAGAGGATTTGAAATTTTTTACACAACGAGAGGGTAACGAGTGAACCCACTTTTTACTACCCTTCTGGTTGGCCACAAAAACAACCCCAAGTTGCTCCTTAGCGCGACCCGCTTCTAATATATTTATCTTGGACATAAGATCTCTCCTTGAATCAAAACGAGACAATTTCTTTTTTAAGCTATCAAAATACCACACATACAAGAGCAATTTTTAAAACAACGCTCTCCTATGAAATAAATGGTTAAGTAGCTTATATAACACAAAACAATCAAATTTAAAGCCTTTTCAGGTTCACTTTGAACCCTAAAAGCTCAATAAATCTATTTGGACAGCTACCTTTTCTCTTTATTTTGTTCAATTCGGACTTCAAAAATCCGATAAATTTATTGAATATAAATTTACCCTTGACTGAAAGGCATAAGGACCAATTTTTATAGAACAAAGGAAGTGTTAAGGTGAGTAAACAAAACGAAAGCCCCATGGCATTAATACCAATGGTTATTGAACAAACCTCTCGTGGGGAAAGAAGCTATGATATTTATTCTAGGCTCTTAAAAGATCGCATTATTTTCCTAGGCACCCCCATTACGGATGAAATTGCCAATTTAGTTGTTGCACAAATGTTGTTTCTTGAAATGGAGAACCCTGAAAAAGATATACAACTCTATATAAATTCCCCTGGTGGAAGCGTTACTGCGGGTTTAGGCATTTACGATATAATGCAATTTGTAAAGTGTGACATAACAACCATCTGTACAGGCCTGGCTGCCAGTATGGGCTCTCTTTTATTAATGGCTGGTACAAAAGGCAAAAGGTATGTTCTACCTAATTCGAAAATTATGATACACCAACCCCTGTTACAAGGTGGGCTCTCTGGCCAAGCCAGTGATATAGAAATACATGCAAAGGAGCTTATAAAAACAAAGGAGCATTTAACAAAGATTTATGAAAAGCATACGAATATGGATTATAAATTTTTAGTTGGAGCTATGGATAGAGACAATTTTATGGACCCCGAACAAGCAAAAAAGTTAGGCCTTATTGATAAAATTGTTTCTAACCGAAAAAATGTGGAGGAGGATAAGGGTGAATAAGAAAAGTGGCTCTGGAAAACATCTGTCTTGTAGTTTCTGTGGAAAAACCCAAAGAGAAGTTAAAAAACTTATCGCAGGACCAACAGTCTACATCTGTGATGAGTGTATAGATCTTTGTAATGATATCATTGAAGAAGAAAAAGAGCGTGAAACACTAAATGATGGAGATATTAGGGTTCCAACACCCAAAGAAATAAAAGAACACCTAGACGAATATGTTATAGGACAAGACGTTGCCAAAAAATCTCTCTCCGTAGCCGTTCATAATCACTACAAAAGAATCACATCACATAAGAAAAAAGATGATGTGGAATTACAAAAAAGTAACATACTCCTCTTAGGCCCCACGGGCTCAGGAAAAACTCTTCTTGCCCAAACTATTGCACGCATTCTAAATGTCCCCTTTGCGATGGCAGATGCGACAACACTCACAGAGGCAGGATATGTTGGAGAAGATGTTGAAAATGTTGTTCTCAATTTATTGCAATCCGCTAACTACGATGTACAAAAAGCAGAAAAAGGTGTGATCTATATCGATGAAATAGATAAAATCTGTAGAAAATCGGAAAACCCCTCTATTACAAGAGATGTTTCCGGAGAAGGAGTTCAACAAGCTCTTTTAAAAATTTTGGAAGGCACAATAGCTAACTTACCCCCAAAGGGTGGACGAAAACACCCACAACAAGAATTTATTCAAGTCGATACCTCTAATATTTTATTTATTGTTGGTGGAGCTTTCGTCGGACTAGATAAAGTCATAGAAAACAGAGTTTCCAATAAGTCCATGGGGATTGTTGCCAACATTAAAACACAAAAAGAAAAAGAGAGATCCAGTAATATTCTGAGATTACTGCAACCAGATGACCTGGTTAAGTTTGGTCTCATCCCTGAATTTATCGGTCGACTTCCTGTTACCGCGGTTTTAGACACTTTAACAAAGGACGCATTAATAGATATTCTAAAGAAGCCAAAAAATGCGCTGACAAAGCAATACGTAAAACTATTTGGCTTTGAAGATGTTCAGCTTACTTTTAAATCCGACGCCCTTAAAGCTATCGCTGAAGAGGCTATTGCTCGAAAAACAGGAGCGCGGGGTTTAAGAAGCGTAATGGAAACTGCCATGTTAGACATCATGTATGAAATCCCCTCTAAGAAAGACATCAAGGAATGCATCATTACGGATAAAGTAATTCGTGGTGAAGAAAAACCTCAATTGATTTACCAGACTGAGGTCGAGAAAAACAGCCTTGAAAAAGTAAAGGGGAACAAAGCCGAGAGTGCTTAAATATTGTTCTCCACCTTCACAACACTAGACTGTCTGACACACAACTCCCAATCTCTTTGGATGGACCTTCGTATGAATTTTGCAATAAATTTTTAATAATTTCTCTAATAAATACAGATGCTTTTTATTGAAGTTCCTTAGGTATAGTTAAGAAAGCCACTTGACACATGTTTTTAATCGCCCAAATTAGGACCTTAGTATTGTTTTTTTACAATACTTTTTTTGAAAGACCTTCTGTATAGTTAAAAAAGCAACACATGTAAGGAGAATGTATCGTGAGTGATACAAAAACCAAAAAAAAAGAAAATCCCAGTGCCATTGACAAGAAAACATCACCCCCCAGTGATCAACTCCCCCTACTACCACTTAGGGATTTAATTGTCTTTCCTCATATGATGATGCCCCTCTTTGTGGGTCGTGAAAAAAGTATTCACGCTCTAGAGGAGGCAATGAATAGAGGCTCTTCTATTATTTTGGCCGCCCAAAAAGACGCCAAAACCAACGACCCCAAACCCAATGAAATTTATGATATCGGAACTCTTAACACAATCATTCAACTTTTGAGACTCCCCGATGGAACCGTCAAAGTTCTTGTCGAAGGTAAATCAAGAATTAAAATTAAAGAATACATTCAAACAGAAAAATATTTTGAAATCAAAGTTGAAGAACTAAAGGAAATCCCACAATATCCTGTCGAAGCCAACGCTATAATGCGTTCTCTTAAATCAACATTTGAAAATTACGTAAAACTCAATAAAAGAATCCCGCCTGAAATACTTATGAAAATTTCCAGCATCAATCAACCCAGTGAGCTTGCAGATATTGTTGTGGCTCAATTGAATTTAAAGATTGAAGATAAACAAACCATTTTGGAAATATCAGATCCAGGAGAGCGGTTAGAAAAACTATTGGCTATGATGACATCTGAAATTGAGATTTTAGAAGTGGAAAAGAAAATCAGAAGCCGCGTAAAAAAACAAATGGAGCGTTCTCAAAAAGAATATTATTTGAATGAGCAAATGCAGGCCATTCAAAAAGAGTTAGGAGAAAAAGACGACTTTCAGGCAGAAATTCAAGAGTTAGAAAATCAATTGAAGAAAAAGAAGATGTCTGAAGAGGCACTGACCAAGACACAAAAAGAAATTAAAAAACTAAAAATGATGTCCCCTATGAGTGCTGAAGCAACTGTTATCAGAAACTACATAGACTGGATGATATCGTTACCATGGCAGGAATATGATCCTCTTAAAAGCGACTTAGAAAATGCAGAAAAAATCCTCAATACAGATCACTACGGGTTAGAAAAGGTTAAAGAGAGAATATTAGAGCATCTCGCTGTACATGCACTGAATGAATCTCTAAAAGGCTCCATTCTCTGTTTAGTAGGCCCCCCAGGAGTTGGAAAAACCTCATTGGGAAAATCTGTAGCCAGAGCTATGAATCGCAAATTTGTAAGAATATCCCTAGGGGGAGTTAGGGATGAAGCTGAGATACGAGGTCATCGCAGAACTTATGTTGGCGCAATGCCAGGAAGAATTATTCAATCTATGAAAAAAGCAGATTCTGGGAATCCTCTTATGCTATTGGATGAAGTTGACAAAATGAGCACGGACTTTCGCGGTGACCCCTCCTCTGCCTTATTAGAAGTCCTAGATCCTGAACAAAATGTCTCTTTCCAAGATCATTACCTAGAAGTCGAATATGATCTCTCCAAGGTTATGTTTATTGCTACAGCAAATAGCTTACACACAATTCCCAAACCTCTGCTTGATCGTATGGAGGTTATTCATATCGAGGGTTACACGCTCACTGAAAAATTCAACATAGGTAAACAATATTTACTACCTAAACAAATAAAAAATCATGGACTCAAAGACAAAAAGGTTTCCTTCACTGACAGTGCTCTACAAACTTTGATAAAAGGTTATACACGTGAGGCGGGTGTCAGAGGGTTAGAGAGAAAAATTTCCACAATCTGTCGAAAAGTAGCAAGAGAAATTCTCAAGAAAAAAACAACCAAGTCCATTGCTATAACACCAAAAAAGACGAATACCCTTCTGGAGGGTCCTGATTTTAAACAAGATAAATTAGAAGACAAAAATGAAATTGGTCTTACCAATGGATTGGCATGGACCGAAGTAGGCGGTGACTTGCTAGCTATTGAAGTTTCTGTTGTCCCAGGAAAGGGGAAATTCACCCTGACTGGTCAACTTGGAGATGTGATGAAGGAGTCCTGCTCTGCAGCTCTTAGTTATGTGAGATCAAGAGGTCCTCTATTTGGTTTCGATACAGAATTTTATCAAAGTATAGATGTCCACATTCACGCCCCCGAAGGAGCCATACCCAAAGATGGACCTTCCGCAGGCATAGCTATCATTACGAGTATTGTATCTGCCATTACAAAAATTCCTGTAAAACGAACCGTTGCTATGACCGGGGAAGTGACTCTCAGGGGACGAGTTTTAGCTATTGGCGGTTTAAAAGAAAAAACATTAGCGGCACATCGAGCTGGTATAAAAACTGTTATCATACCCAAAGAAAATGAAAAATCCCTTAAAGACATTCCAAAGGAGATTAGTAAGGATTTAAAAATCATTCTTGTAGACCATGTCGATCAAGTTCTGGTTAATTCTCTCGATATTAAAAAGGCATCTGACCTATTTAAAGTACGAGCAGAAAGAGCCTACGGGATACGAGCGCGTTACACAGGTCACTCACTGCAGCATCATTAATCAGTTTGAGCAAATTAACCCGCTTTTTGAGAGATAACACTTTCCAGTAGAAACAATGCATCTAAATAGTACACTCCATCAAAACGCATAAAACACCATACGGGTCACTTTACGATTTATCTTCTATCAATAAAAAGCAGAGGAGTTTTTAAGCAAAAAAGTATGCTTAAAACTTGACCGTTCATTAAGATCCTGTAAGAAATAGGCCTGCAAATCTTCATGGGGGAATTCAGAAATGGAGTATCGCACCAAGTCCCAAAAAGACACAGCCCTCTCTCTATTAGAATTCAGCGAACTTTATCGAGATCGTTGTGATTTCACCAAAGCTATTGAAAAAGGACAGGAAGCCGCAGAGCTTTTTCTTGAGGCAAAAGACTTTGATAATTATTTAAAAGTCTTAAATTTACTTTTAAGAATACACGCTGAACGACAGGAATATGATCAGGTTCATAAAATAAAAGAAAAATTACAGGATCTTGTATTAAAAGAAAAATGTCAGTTGAATGAAAAAACATACTACACCTTGGGAATCTGTGCCGTCTATAAAAAGCAACTTGATTTAGGACTCGAATATTTCCAAAAGTCCTTGGCCCTTGCTCTAGAAAGAGACAATAAAAAAGATATCTCTTATGCCATACATGCTACTGCTATCGTTTATAGCAAACAGGGTCAGTATGAAAGGGCATTACGTGAAATCTATAACCTTGAGATTTTCTTTCAAGCCTTAGATTTAGGCGATTTAAAGTTGGGGGCAGAGATCTTAAATGGATTCATCCTCTATAAATTAGATCGCTATGAACAAGCTCTTCAAATTTTCTGGAAAGCCTATGAAAGCGTAAAGGTTCAAAAAAACTTATTTATGTACTTACATCTACTTTATGGAATGGGAGTCACATATAAGGCCAGTGGTGAAAAAGAAATGGCAGGACTATATCTCAAGCTGGCCAAAAAACTAACTGATACCGAGAGCCTAAAAACTCTTGTCCAAGATATTAACGAAGCTCTTAAAGACCTGGGTGTCGTTGGCGAAGGCAATTATGATTTGATTTTCAATGCTACAGCAAAGTCTCTATTTGAAAAAAAGAAAGGAAAAATTGATTTCAAAAACCAATTTATTCTCTTAGACTTGTTGCATCTTTTTTTACAAAAACCAGGCCATGTTTTTTCGAAAAAATCTATTGTGGAACAAATTTGGAATCAGAGTTATGATCCCCCAACACATGATAATAAGATATATGTCACTATTAAAAGGTTAAGAAAGTTAATAGAAGCAGATTATGATAAACCTAAGTATATTTTTAGGGCAAAGAATGGTTACTATCTTAACAAAACAGCCAAGGTGTACTTAGAAGCATGAGGGGACGTACAGTGAAACATTTAATACTAATCCTCATATTATTACTCTCTAGCGAGATGGGTTCCGTAAATCCACTTGGCCCCATGTGCTGGAGCGATTTCAGCGGAGGAGGAGAGCCTTTTCCATTGGGAGACAAGCTGGACTCACTTTGGTCTTTAAATAATAAGTCTTTCTCACACCCCTTGCTTCCAGAAACATATTTCCGATTTCAATTAAAAGAAGAACTTCAAAGCACTTCATTTGTTGTTACTCTACATGACGCCCAGACACACTTAGAAATGGGGACAGGAAAAATCCTTACTCACAATAATCAAAGTGAAATTGCTTTAGAAATTACAGGACAATCTGTAAGTTTCTTCTTTCATCTCAGAAGTTTTTATCTTGACCATAATACTCAGGAAGAGGTTCTTGTCTTAAACTTTATGGACCTTTTAGACCCCGTAAACGTCAATTGCCTATCAACCATAAAATTGCAAGAATTTAAACCTCAATCAACCGAAGAAATGCTTCCTCCTCGTTCATAAATATGAGAATTATATTAGAATGACACAAACCTATGATAATCTTATTATAGGGGCATCTTTAGAGGGAATGCTCCTTGCCAAGAAGTTCTCTGAGAACAAAGAGTCTGTACTTGTCACAGAAGAAACCAATTTAGTGGGACAATATCAAAGAATAATAAAAACCAAGGAAAAACAACTTAAACAATCTTTGCAGATTTTTCCTGATACCCCCAAGCTCCGAGAAACCCTTTCTTTTATTTCGAGCCTTCTTGATAAACCCATTACCTCCAAGCCAATTTCCGCTGCTCCACACACCTTTCAGCAGGGAGAGTTTTCTAATTTTACAGATTTCATTGATAAAATCCCTAATTGTCATGAAGAAATTGCACCCTACCTGACTTCTTCATTCATTGAACTTTCCCCATCTCCGTCAGAGTGGATTGGTTCTTTAAATACAATTCACACACTAACAGGAACTCAAGTCACAAATATTGATTTTTCTAAAAACGAAGCCATTTTAAATGGAACTGAGAAGATTTCATTTAAAAAGTGCCTGTTGGCCATCTCCCCGAAAAGAGTGAAATTTAAACTTCCTCTTGAGACATTAAGTCCCCGCACATTAAAACAATTTAATACATCAAAATATTGGGATCGCATCAGTTTAGATATCTGGCACAAAGAGACTTCATCCCAAAAACTCACCCCCTTCTTTATACTTTCCGATGATAAAAAGGAAATACTTCCCCACTTGGGACATTTTGAACCTACAGAAACAGGTATAGAGGGAGAGAGTTCCCATTGGGAATTTTTTGTACCACACCAAGATAGCCGAGCCAGCGAGTTGGGAATGAGAGCTCTCAGAAAACAATTAAAAAGAGTATTTCAAATAGATTCCAGCTCTATATTTTTTGAAAAAATCTCACTCTGGCCAGCGACATCCGGCTATATGGGAACAGATTTTGAAACTGGACAGTGGCCAAACATTGAAAATTTCTTTCTGGCCAGTTGCGTTGCGGCTAATGGTGGAACACTGGAGGCCCAACTCACCTTTATCCAACATATGTCTGAATTATTTTCTACGCACAACTCATAAAAACCCCACTCTTTTGCATATAAAGTGTGATTTTTCCGATTCGATTGCCGTTATTGGGAAAGAGACAATTTCTATTAGACGCTGACAACGTACTATGCTACTTAACCTCTTTTACATAAGAAAATAACTCACCCCTTGAAACTCCACTGGTGTCTATTAAAGATTTCTTTTCGAGGGGGCGGCAAAAACCAGAGTAGGAGGTACAATATGCCACAAATAACAATGAAGGAAATGTTAGACGCCGGAGTGCACTTCGGACATCAAACGCAGAGGTGGAATCCTAAAATGAAGCCCTATGTTTTTGGTGTACGTGGTGGTATTCATATTATTGATCTCCAAAAAACAGTACACGCCACTCAAAGAGCCTTAGATTTTGTAAAAAAGAGAGCAGCCCATGGGGCTAAAATCATTTTTGTGGGAACAAAAAAACAAGCCGTGGGACCCATTCAAGAGGCCGCAAAAAGTTGCGATCAATTCTTTGTAACCAAACGCTGGCTTGGAGGAACTTTAACAAACTTCTCAACAATAAAAACAAGTATTGATCGACTCCATAAAATTGACTTGATGACAGAAAAAGGAGAACTTGAATATTTCAACAAAAAAGAACGGGCACGAATTAATAAAGAATATGTCAAACTCAACGAATGCCTTGAGGGTATTAGAAAAATGAAAGATCCCCCTGGCATTATGTTTGTTGTCGACATTAAGAAAGAACATATTGCTGTTGCAGAAGCAAAACGTCTCGGCATTCCCGTTGTTGCCATTGTCGATACAAATACAGATCCGGAAGATATAGACTTTCCCATACCTGGAAACGATGATGCCATTCGATCTATTAAGCTTTTCTGTGACCTTGTTAGCACAGCCTACAAAGAGGGTGCCTTAGAGTGGGGTGCTAACAAGCACAAATTTGCAGAACAATTGAAAGAGGATAAAGATAAGAAAAAATCAGGAAAAACAGAGAAAGATAAAGATAAAAAGACTGATGAATCACGACCATCTGTAGTTAAAGTGACAAACCGTAAATTTGTAGCCGCCGGCACAGCAGAGGAAGTTGAAATTGAGATGGAGTTGGACTCTGAGGAATTAGAAAAGAAAACCGAAGACACTACAAAAGAAGATAGCGACGAAACAAAAAAAGAGACCGAAGGTTAAAAAGTTTAGTAGGAGAGAGGTATGTCCGTAACAACAAAAGTTGTTAAAGAATTGCGCGAAAGAACTGGGGCGGGAATGATGGACTGTAAGAAAGCCCTTACTGAAAGCTCTGGAGACGTAGACAAAGCCATTGAATGGTTAAGAAAAAAAGGACTAAGTGCTGCGGCTAAAAAAGCTGGCCGCATTGCCGCTGAAGGATTAGTTGCTAGCTACGTTCACGGCGAGGGACGTATTGGTGTTCTTGTGGAAATCAATTCAGAAACAGACTTTGTCGCAAAAAATGAGCAATTTAAAGATTTTGTAAAAAACATTTCCATGCACATAGCCGCAGCTAATCCTCTATGTATTCGTGAAGAGGAGTTGGATCCCTCCCTCCTTGAGGAAGAAATCAACATCTTAAAATCTAAAGCTCGAGAAGAGGGAAAAAAAGAAGAATTTCTAGATAAAATTGTTTCCGGACAAATTTCTAAATGGAAAGTCGAGCGTGTACTTCTCAATCAAAAGTATATTAAAGATCCAGACGTTACAGTGAGTGACTTACTAACACAAACTATAGCTAGTATTGGTGAGAATATCGTTATCCGAAGATTTTCTCGCTTTGAACTCGGAGAAGGAATAGAAAAAAAATCAGAAGATTTTGCAAAAGAGGTTGCTGAAGCCTCAAAGGTATAAAATGTCTATTTATAAACGTATTTTATTAAAAATTAGTGGGGAAGCTCTTACAGGAAATGGTGATCACGGTATACAGCCAGAAGTGATTCAACGAATTGCAAAAGAAGTTGCGGAAATTTCTCATTTAAAATTAGAAATTGGCGTTGTTATTGGAGGTGGCAATATTTTTAGAGGAGTTGCCGCTTCAACATATGGCATGGATAGAGCTAATTCTGATTACATGGGAATGTTAGCCACATGTATTAACGCCCTTGCCTTACAAGAATCTTTAGAAAAACTAGGTGTACAAACACGTGTTCAATCTGCCATTGAAATGGCAGAAATTGCAGAGCCCTACATCCGCCGTAGAGCCATAAGACATCTCGAGAAAAATCGCTTAGTCATATTTGCGGCTGGCACTGGAAACCCCTATTTTACGACTGATACAGCCGCAGCTCTTAGAGCTATGGAAATTAACGCTGATATTATTTTTAAGGCGACTAAGGTTGATGGAGTTTTTAATAAAGATCCTGAAAACCATTCGGACGCACAAAAGTATGGAGAATTAAAGTATATAGATGTACTTCAAAAAGAGTTAAAAATAATGGATTCCACAGCAATTAGTTTATGTATGGAAAATAAACTTCCCATTTTGATCTTTAACTTAAACATCCCTGGTAATATAAAACGTGCTGTTTTAGGTGAGAAAATAGGTACAATAATTAGGGGAGACAAATAATGAATAATGATATCTATAAAGACACCGAAAAGAGTATGGAAAAATCCATTGCTTCTTTAAAAAATCAAATTTCAAAAATCCGCACTGGAAAAGCCAATGTGACTATGCTCGATTCCATTCGTATAGACTACTACGGAACGCCATCTCCCCTTAATCAAATGGCCGCTATCAGCTGTCCTGATGCAAAATCTTTTCTAATTGTTCCATGGGAGGTTTCAATGCTTAAAGAAATTGAACAAAGTATCATTAAAAGTGATATCGGAATGACCCCTATAAATGATGGAAAAGTCATCAGACTAAAATTACCTGACCTCACAGAAGAAAGACGAAAAGAGCTTGTAAAAAATGTCAAAAAACTTATTGAAGACACAAGAGTGTCTGTAAGACTACACCGTCAGGAAGCTAATAGTAAAATTAAACAACTTTTAAAAAACAAAGAAATCTCCGAGGATGATAATAAAAATCTTCAAGAAAAAATACAGAAACTGACTGACATATTTATATCTCAAATAGATGAAATTGGCGTAAAAAAAGAGAAGGATATTCTCACAATCTAAAATGAACACACAACTTCCTCAACATGTGGGCATTATTATGGATGGCAATGGTCGCTGGGCAACCCAGAGAGGACATCATCGTATATGGGGACACATTAAAGGAAGCAAGGCTGCCAAATGCATTGTTGAAACAGCAGTTAAAATAGGATTAAAAAATCTCACTCTTTTTGCATTTAGCACTGAAAATTGGAAGCGTTCCGAGGAAGAAATTAATGCCCTCATGAAGCTTCTACTTCACTTCCTAAAAAAAGAAAGAAAAAATCTCATAAAGCAAAATATAAAATTACAATGGATTGGCTCTCCCTATCCCTTACCCATCAATATACAAAAAGAAATTGATAGTGTTATTGAAGCCTCCAGAGGCAACACAGGCTTAAACCTTATTATTGCATTCAATTATGGTTCACGTCAGGAAATCATTGATACTGTAAAGCGAGTAACCAAAGGTGTTCAGGAAAAACAGATAAAAATTGAAGATATAAATGAAGATTTATTTTCTTCTCACCTCTGGACATCGGGAACCCCTGATCCTGATCTTATTATTCGAACCAGTGAAGAAAATCGCCTGTCCAACTTTCTACTCTGGCAATCCGCTTATACAGAGTTTGTTACAGTAAAAACCTTATGGCCCGACTTTACACAAAATGATTTTTTACGCTCATTGAATATATTTAAAACACGAGAACGCCGATTTGGACAAGAATCTCAACCTATGGAATTGGAATGCTCACACTAGGTAAAAGAACTCTATCAGCCCTGGTTGCTATTTGTGTACTGACAGTATCTTGGTTCTTAAGTGGGGCAGCTGGTGTTTTAATTATGGGATTATGTGTGGCTCTAATAGCACAAATAGAATTAAATAAACTCGTTAACCCAACAGCCACCCGTCCGTCTTTAATTTTATTTGTTATCCATTCTTTTAGCATCACCCTATGTACAATTTATCGTCCTGAACTCATTTCTTTCATTTTTGCATTATGCTCTATATCTTTTATAGCCCTATCACTTTTTTTCAACCAGCATCCTTCAAACAAGGAAATACTCAGAATTTCAAAAAACGGACTTTTTGGCTTTCTCTATACAGGATATTTATGTGGTCTGATTCTAGCTCCCCTTACCTGGGAACATGGACTAAAATGGTTTTTCCTGCTGACAGCAACTGTTTTTTCTAACGACATCTTTGCTTATTTTATAGGACATGCCTTTGGAAAACACCCCTTAGCCAAGAATATCTCTCCCAATAAGTCCACTGAAGGAGCTATTGGGGGGGCACTTGCCTCCGTCGCCGCTTTTCTTACACTGAATCAACTCCTTGTTTTATCGATTCCACTAAAAACAGCTCTCATATTGGGTGTACTGATGGGGGTTTTAAGCCCTATAGGAGATCTGTTTGAATCAGCACTTAAAAGAGTTGTTAATGTAAAAAACAGCGGACAATTCATGCCTGGACATGGCGGGGCTTTAGATCGTATTGATGGACTTCTTTTTGCCGCCCCAGTCTTATATATCTATAAAATTTTTATGTAGAAACGACAAACTGCAATGTAATTGCTAGCATTGATTGTAACATATGAACCCTATGTTTATGATAATCTAATGGAGATACTGGCAAATTACGTTCAGCAAGGCGTTTCTTTTATAGTTCCTCTTATTATTCTATTAGGACTATTAATTTTTGTACATGAATTGGGACATTTCTTAGTTGCCAAGTATTGTGGTGTTCGCGTCGAAGTTTTCTCCTTAGGCTTTGGGAAAAAGTTTTTTAAATTTAAACGAGGAGACACTGAATACTGTATTTCCATTATTCCTTTTGGGGGTTATGTCAAAATGTATGGGGATGATCCTTCGGCCGACGTTCCTGAAGATTTAAAAAAGGTTTCCTTCTTAAACAAAACTGTCGGCCAGCGCATCGCCATTGTGCTAGCTGGCCCTCTAATGAACTTCTTCTTTGCTATTTTGCTATTTTTTATAATAGCTTTCATAGGAGAAAAGCTTTTATTACCTAATGTTGGAGATATTAATCCCTCATCAGCAGCCCATGAAATGGGCTTTAAAACCTATGATAAAATTCAATCCATTAATGGAAAATCAGTTTCAACATGGGAAGACGTAGAATCTTTGATTGAGAAAAACTATAATAACCCCATTGAGTTTAATATATCTAGGGGCGAGGAAAACCTTACTCTAAAAGGCACCACAACTCTCACGGAAAACAAGAATGTTTTAAAGTCAGACTCTCATGTTGGCCATATTGATGGGCTCAGCTATACCCTCAGGGGAACTGCTATTGGTGTCTTCAGATCTGAGCTAACTGAAAAAGTAGGACTTAAAACAAATGATATTATTACTTCTATAGAGGGAGAAAAGGTTACCCGATGGGTAGAACTTATAGCCCGTGTAAATACACTACTTGATGAAGAAAAAGAAACTCTATCTCTGGAAATCAAACGCAAGGTTACAGATGATGAGACAACTACAAATACTATAGAAATTCCCACAGATTCTTACAAAAACGCTAATGATTTATTTTTCTCTTTGGGAATTGGACCTACAGAACTCTTTATCTCTAAAGTTATGGAAGACTCTGCGGCTCTAGCTGCTGAAATAAAAAAAGGAGATATGATTTGGGCTGTAAATGATGTTCGTATATTTAACTGGAACCAGCTTGTAAAAACAGTCCGATCATTTAACCCTGATACAGTAGAGTCGTTAGATATTACAGTTTACCGCGATGGACAGCTTGAAAAACATAACATTGCACCCAGAAAAGTTTCCCAAACTGACCCCATGAGCGGAAAAGAAAAAAAGGCATATGTCCTTGGGATATTAGGGACATTATCCCAAGCCGAACCAATGACTTTTATCCAACGAACAAACAATCCCATTGTGGCTATAAAAAAGGGGGGTATAGAGACTCTCCGCTGGACCAAAAATATCTGCTTAGGCTTTCTGAGACTCATTCAAAACAAAGTTTCAGCAAAATCAATTGGTGGCCCTATTATGATTGGTCAACTGGCCAGCAAAACATTTAAAATAGGAGTGGTTCCTTTTTTAGAAATTATGGCCATCATTTCTATAAATCTCTTTATATTAAACCTTCTTCCTATACCTGTTTTAGACGGGGGACATCTTGTTTTCTTTATTATCGAAGCTCTTAGAGGTGCGCCCTTAAGCATGAGAAAAATGGAAATAGCTCAACAAGTGGGATTGATCCTTCTTTTAGGTTTAATGGTTTTAGCCTTGTTTAATGATATTGTTCGTGTTTTAAGTTTCTAAAATGAGAATCCTAGCTATAGAAACCAGCACGCGAATGGGCAGCATTGCACTTGCTATAGATGGTCAAATTACCAAAGAGTGTAGTTGGACGCGTAGTAAATCTCATGGAGAAGTAGCAACGCCTTCTATTGAAACTCTCCTTAAAAATATAAATTTACAGATAAAAGATATAGATTATTTCTCATGTTCTATTGGCCCCGGAAGCTTCACCGGCATTCGCATAGGATTAAATATAGTAAAGACTTTTTGTTATATTTATTCTAAAAAAGCTTTTTTATTTAACACATTAGATACCATCGGTTTTGCTGTTAAATCATCAAAGCCCCTACTTATTATTAATAATGCCCAAGGGGGAAAACTCTTTAGGCGTAGAATGAGACAAAGAGAAAAAATATGGGAATGGCTTTCTCCTATTGAAGTCATTGATGTTTCTGATTTGGAAAAAGAAATTCAAGAACCGCACCTTTGTCTAGGGGATGGTTTTGAAACTTATAACAATTCACTTTCGTCACAGCTCAAAAAAAATCTGATTCGAAACCCTCAATATAAAGACTATCCCTCGGCAATCACTTTAGCTTTACAATCATTTTATCCCGACAATAGTCTGGCAAATACCCCATGGAAAACAATAAATCCCTTCTATATCCGCCTCTCTGCGGCTGAAGAAAAGTTAAAAAGTGGTATTTTAAAACCATTAACAGAACATTAACCAATACCATAGGAAACATACTAAAATTGTCACTCTTTTCGGAAGGGCATGGCAGATAAACTTTTACAAAAATAAAACTTTAAACTAGTACTTCAATTAGTGCTCTTCATAAAAGAAAAAATCTTTTCCAAGCGACCACTAGACCCTCTACTCTAAAAACTTACTAGAAAACAAATTTTATAATACACTGTAAGAAATGGAAACGCTTTCAGAACAAACATGTTATGACATTTTAGAAGCACAACCCTGCTTTACAAGGGATCAGATTTACACTTCTTATCTTAATGCCAAAAAACTTTATAATTCTAAAAATCAAGACGCTCTCTCAACTTTCACCCCACAAGAACTTAAAGAATTAGACGAATTACTGGATAGGGCCTATGAAGTACTTAGTCACAAAATAGAAAACACAGAATGTGATGAGTCTTTTTCTGGCAACAAAAAGCCAGACCCTAAAGCTAAAGAGAATGATTTAGAAGAACACCTAACAACGACTCCACTGGCTATAGATAAAGATGAACCCAATGAAACAGAGGCAACACTTTTCAATTTCACCTTCCAAGAAGAAAACGACATGGAGGGTGAAGAAGATGTATCACGTTTGGACACCTACTTAACAGTTGAGGGAGAGAGTACCCACTTAGAAAACCAAGAAGACTTCGATTCTATAGTAGAAGATCATTACACAATGAAAGAAGAGTCTCCACAGTCCGTATTTGATAAATTAGAATCCAATAACACAGTCGAGAAAAAAGATTCAATAGAATCACAACAGTATTTTAATACACCAAGAGTAGAAGTACTGGATGGTCCATTTTTAAAAAAGATACGAGAATCAAAGGATATCGATATTGAAACCATTAGTTCTACTAGTAAAGTGAGTGTCAACTATTTAAGAGCCATCGAAGAAAATGCCTTTGTACGCCTACCAGCCCCTGTATTTACAAGAGGGTTTGTCGTTTCTTATGCCAAAGCTTTGGGATTAGACGCAAATAAAATTGCCAATTCCTATATGACTCTCTATAAACAGGCAAAACAGATTCCAGGTGAAAAAACAATTTAAAATCATTATTTCAAAAGAAACCGCTACCCAAAGACTAGATAAGATTCTTTCGCTTCATCCTGAAATAAAAACACGTTCACAAGCTGAAACTTTAATTGAAAAAAATTATATTAAAATCAGTAACACAAAAAAAATTAAACCCTCTTTAAAGTGCAAAGAAGGAACCGTCGTTCATGTTTCCATTCCAGAAGTAGCAGATACTGTTCTTGAGCCTGCAAAAATTTCTTTAGAAATTCTATTTGAAGATAAAGATATTATTGTTCTCAACAAACCCTCTGGGTTAGTTGTGCACCCCTCTGCTGGACATCTTAAGAATACATTAGTTAATGCTCTTATTCATCACACCCCACACCTTTCTTCAGGATCTTCTAAAGATCGCCCTGGAATTGTTCACAGATTAGATAAGGATACGAGTGGATTATTATTGGTAGCAAAAAACAATATAGCACATGAAAAATTAGCCCTTGCTTTTAAAGAAAGATCCATTTCTAGAGAATATTGGGCCATCACATACGGTGTTCCGCCAAAAAACTCTGGTACTATTGATACACAGATAGCAAGACACCCCAAAAATCGAAAGTTATATACAAATGTAAAGGCGGGAGGAAAAAGAGCCATTACTCACTATAAAATTCTTCAAAATGGTGAACGTGGACTGTCTTGGGCTCACCTATGTATTGAAACGGGAAGAACTCATCAAATCCGGGTTCACTTGAACGGGATCAGTCATCCCATTGTGGGAGACAATCAATATGGAGGGGGAAAACGAAAAAAAAATATAAAATCAAAACCCCTTAGAGACAGCATTACACAATTTAATAGAATTGCTTTGCACGCTCAAAAAATAAAATTTATACATCCAACAACTCAAAAAGAGATGATTTATGAAGTGGGTTGGCCTGATAATATGAAAGAATTGCTTACACTCGGGGGATTTAAAGAAAATCTGAGATAATACTATATTCTACAAAGGAAATTTTATATGGATTACAAAGTTTATAAAGAAGAAATGGGAACTCGGATTACCGATGCGAAATTTGAAGTGTTCTTTGGTAATAAAATGTAACACTAAATCTGTATTTTTATCTGAAAACCCCGAGGGTCAGCTTTTAAAACAAATACATGGGGATACATTAAACCTTGCTTATAAAACAAATAATAAAAACCCCAAAGAGGCAGATGCACATTGGACATCAATAAAAGATATCACTCTTGGAATTATAACTGCAGACTGTTTACCTGTCTTCGTATTTGATTTAGAAAAAGAACTCATTCTTGCTATTCATGCCGGGTGGAAGGGGTTAGAAAAATATATTATTCTTAAAAGTTTACACAGTTTATCTTTTAGTCAAAAGATATTAGCTTTTATTGGGCCTCATATTCAAAGACCATCTTTCGAAATAAAAAAATGACGTTGCAGAAAAATTATCTGCATTAAACAAAGAAGCCATTTATGAAAAAGATAATAAAAAATATGCTGATCTCAATTTGATTGCAAAAACTCAGCTCACTGATTATGGCATTCCAGTTGACAACATTTATAATCATGACGATGACACTTTCTCAAACAATGACTATTCTTCTTATCGCCGCGGAGATACGGGAAAGCAGATTTCTTATATTAAACTCACTTGAGGACTGTCGAAAAGATATTATCTACTTCGTTGCAATCACTCAAACACTCACTCCGACGTAGGAAAAACTACGCCTCCGTTCAGTTTGAGCTTGAACGCCTCGTATCTGATACCTTTTCGACAGTCCTCCTAATGAGAGGTTTAACGGGTTGCCGAAGCTCGCATGGGAACAGCTTGAGATGAACTTGATATCTCAAGACCAAGTGCTTCGGCAAGTCTCTCAAAGGGAAGCTCTTCTAGTTTTCTATTCTCAAATAGTCTCAGTAGTTGAGGGTCTTTTTCTCGTATGGCTCTTATAAAGGCTTGGGCAAAGTTTATCATTTGATCTATTTGTTCAGGATTGAGAGAACTATTAAATAAACGAAATTCAAGAGTACCAAGTCGTTTAAGAGGGTTAATATTTAAACCATGCTTTCTTGTGTGAGTCTTTGATTTTATATCCTCCATTTTCACATTATCACTCGTCCGATTCCTTCTTAGATGATGAATAAGCCGCTCATTTAGAAAGCGAGCACTGAATTCTTGTCTTCGCGGTAAAACAGCAAAGGCTTCATAGATTTGTTGTTGAAATGCAGAAAAAAGACTAAGGGCTAATGCAATTTCATGAGGATATGCTTCGGGGAAACCGACATGTACATGTATTCCTGATTTATGCGTGGTTTTAATTTTTCCGTTAACTTCCAGTTGATTCAGAATACGGTAAAATAAATCAATATCTTGTTGGTTATAGAGTTTTGGTGTGGTTATCTCTGTTCCCACAAGCGAATGACCCCTACTAACTGAATTTTCTTCTTTAATTTGATATTCGTAAGTTCTGCCATCGAGTTCATATTGTATAGCGTAGTCATATTCCTCTATATAGTATATCCTTTTTCTTTTTGTTATTTTCACCTCAATATTAGAGAGTTCCTTTCTAATGGTTCTGCGGACAATCTCTGCCAACCGTCTTCTGGTTTGATTGTTTGTGAATATTCTTCCTCCAGGCCCCCATAGTTTTCTTCTTGGCACAACAAATTCAACCTCCACTCCAGTTGTCATTGGATTTCTTGAAAAATTAAAAGCCTCATATCCCTCTAAAAACTTGGCTCCCCAAAAGCGATTAGAAAATTCTAAATAGGGTAAACAAGGGTTAGTGGCCTCAGAAGGAGACGACAGTAAGGTTATAAAAAGGGCAAAAGATAAAAAAATCCTACGCATTTTATATGTTAAAGCAAAAAGCTAGCCACTTATGCTTCATATAGTATGCCTACGGCTTTCCTTTTTAGTCAGTTCAGCCCGCAAATTGTCACTTCTACGCCGGAGTGAGATTTGAATGATTATATTAAAGTCGATGAAACTTTCTTGATTCGTATTAGAAGGACTGTTGAAAAGGTATATTTTTCTTTTTTAAGTGAAGGGCGTATCGTGAGGAAAAGCGCATTTATAGTTTTAGGATATTGCAGAGGAAACTTTTCTTGAGGGATTTCAAAGCGCAGTTCTCTGAAGCGACAATGCGTATCCCGAAGGGAGACGCTTTGCGCCCTTCAGAGTTGTTTGAGCATTTGGAAGCCCTCAAGAAAAGTTTCCAATCAAATATAAAAAAGAAAAACTATAGAGTCAGATACAAACCAAAGCGACTTAGATGGTACCTTTTCGACAGTCCTGGTTCAATTTTTAGATACCAGATCAAACCTCTCAAGCTTCTGAATATTGGAATTAAATCTATAAACATTAAGCTGAGCTACAAGGTTCTTGTCAAATGAAGGCACAAGGATTTCCATAGTATTATCTCCATTGATGTCATTTATAACAAGATTTGCAGCTTCCCCATTAAAATTAAAATATCCATCTTTGTGATCTTTCAAAATAATACGGTCAACAAGAGCCATCTGCTGAATACTGTTTTTACCATAAACTTCGATCACAAGCCCTTGATGCGTTCGCACTTTTACAATATGAGAAATACTTCCTATAAAATCGCCCTGTGCGATAGAAAGAATCTCCCTATGATCAGAAAAAAAGATATTCTTAACCGTGTTTCGTATATCAGGATGTAAGGGTATAGCAAAACTGAGACCGACACCCAGAAAAAGAAGTGTTTTATATAAAACTTTACTCTTCATAGATACGATCCCTCTTTGTGTTTTTAATCCACCCCGTAGACTATCTACCTTCTTACAGAGGTGTTTTTTCAATTTTATATATTACAAAGATAGTGCCATTGAGGGGCTCTCAACGTAAAAAAAAACATAAGTAAAATCAGTTGGTTAATAGATATTTCAGACCAATATTAGGGTCCTCAAGTGTTTAAAGTTTAGACAGGGGTGTTCGGAGTTAACAGTTTAACGGGTTATCCAGATATAAGACTTTTAGAGATCAAGACCCGTAAGAGAAGTTGGTTTTAGGAATACACCCCTGTTTAAATATAAGACCTTTAGAAAATATTTTCAATAACAAGCAGAGTATCTGCACAGAAGTGACAGTTTACGATCCCAATTGACCAAAAGAAACAGTGAAAACCATTATTATAAGAGATTAATTGGCTAGCTTTTTGCTTTAACATATAAAATGCATAGAATTTCCTGTGTGCTTTATATATTCCTACTTTCTTTTATGGCTGAGGCCGCTAACCCCTGCTTGCCCTATTCAGAACTTTCTAATCGCTTTTGGGGAGCCAAGTTTTTAGAGGGATATGAGGCTTTTAATTTTTCAAAAAATCCAATGACTGTTGGAGTGGAAGTCGAATTTATTGCTCCAATAAAAGTAAGAAATCGTACAACAGAAGAAATTGATTTTATTGATGACTCCTATTCAGTTGTTACTTCTATAGAAGAAAGAAAACAAAGAGAAAGACAAAGAAAAGAACGAGTCAGAGAAAGGTTAGCTGAAATTATTCAGAGAAGAGTTCAAGCAGAGTTCCCTAATACTGAAGTGGAATTAATACCATTCAAACTATTTGACGAATATGAATATATTGTACGCTATGAACATGATGGTCGAATATATGATTACGAGATTAAAGAGGATACATCAATTCATTCAACTCCCGTACACCTGGGGATGGAATTAGCTTCACCAAAAATGTATAACCAACAAGACATTAATTTATTTCATGATATTTTGAATCAACTGAAGAAAGAAGGAAAAATTAAAACATCTTATACAGCAGGAACCCATGTTCATGTCGGTTTCCCCGAAGCATATCCTCATGAAATTGCATTAGCCCTTAGTCTTTTTTCTGCATTTCAACAACAAATCTATGAAGCCTTTTCAGTTTTACCTGAAAGACGAAGAAGACATGCGGAATTTATAGGAAATAAAGTTCTTAGTTTTCTACGGGAGATAGATAACAATGACTTTACAATTAAAGATATCTTGGACCGTTTTCCAACGAAAAACTATAGTTTAAATCCTGAGCCCCTTAATCGATTTGATACTGTAGAATTTCGTTTATTTAATAGTTCTCTCAATCCTGAACAAATAGGTCAAATGATAAACTTTGCCCAAGCCTTTATAAGAGCCATACGAGAAAAAGACCCTCAACTACTGAGACTATTTGAGAATAGAAAACTAGAAGAGCTTCCTTTTGAACAACTCGCAGAAGCTATTAGCCTTGAAATACAAACCCCATCACCTGCTGTCCGGAAAAGAAGAGCTTCGGCAACCCGTTAAATCTTTCATTTTGTGATATTAAAGATCAAGGTTTTCAAAGCGCAGTTCTCTAAAGAAAGAGGTTTTATTTCTTCTCCAAGCGCAAGGCGTATTTTGAGAAAAGGCGTATTACAATTTTAATCTTGCAGGGGGAACTTTTTCTCAAGGATTTCAAAACGAGTTTTCTGAGGCGCAGGGCGTATCTCCCGAAGGGAGAGACGAGCTGCGAACCCTCAGAACTGTTTGAGCTTTTGAAATCCTTGAGAAAAAGTTCCTAGTTCAACATAAAAAAATCCGAAACAAGCAAATACAAACCGAAGCGACATATTGCAACGAAGTAGATGATACCTTTTCGACAGTCCGTCATTTCTTATGTAAATCCCTCCAAGATTTACCCTGCCGAGCCCTTCTATCCAGTTGGAACTTTCTCACAGCCGCATTGTGTTCTTTAAGGGTTTTTGAAAACACATGAGTACCATCATTTCTAGAAACAAAATATAGATAATTGGAGTCAGACGGGTTAAGAGCAGCACTTAAAGACTCTCTACCAGGATTTGAAATGGGGCCAAAGGGCAGCCCCCCCCTTCTGTATGTGTTATATATATTGTTGCGATCATTAATATGTTTTTTCCTAATATTTGAAATATGCACACCTGTTTTATCCAAAATCCCATATATAATTGTTGGATCAGCACTTAAACGCATTTTCTTTTTCAATCGATTATGAAATACAGAAGACACCAAACCTCTTTCCCCTTCGCCACTTGTTTCTTTTTCAATAATACTTGCTAATATAACAAAATCATGAAGTTCCATAGAAAGTTTATTATTCGCACTTAAAACTAATTTAATATTTTTATGAAATTGTCTAACCAATCCACGTATAATCTCTCTTGCACCCATTTGTTTATTGAATTTATAGGTATCTGGAAACAAATATCCCTCTAGAGAATATCGCTCCTCCCCAAGGAGTTCTCTAATAAAAGATTTATCATGGCAGAGTTCAACAAACCTTTTTTTATCAACCAACTTCTTTTCCTCAAGAATATTTGCGATGTCGTAAAGGTTTATTCCCTCTTTAAAAGTAACACTGTATTCAATAGATTCCCCAGAAGAGAGTATGGTTAAAATTTTCCTTGGGGTCATTTGGTAATCTAACATATATTCTCCAACTTGCACGGACTCAGCCTGTGAAGTTAATTTGGCATAGGCCCTAAGAAGAAATATGTTTGAAATCAGACCTTGAGTTTTTAATTCGCGAGCGACAACGATAAAAGGGCCGGGCCGTACTTCAAAGATGATTTTTTTGTCGCTAGAAGATGCACTTGTATTTAAAAAGAGATGAAAAACAAAACCTGCACTAAACATTCCAACCAAAGCAAGAATAAAAAACCCTCTAAGCATACACTTCATAAAAATCCTCTTTTAAATTAAAAAACTTTAGAACTCTTTGATATATATTATATATTAAAGCCACTGATTTAGCTGTATACTTAAAAATCAATTGGACATTCCCCCCCGTCATTTCTAAAATGGCTGACATGAAACTTTTTTTTACTCTTATCATTCTGCCTATTATAGGTCACACCACCACTCCTCTCTCATTTTCCAATGGATTGAAAAGCTACCAAGAGGGACGATACCAACAGGCCAATATATATTTTTTGGAAACCCTAAAGGAGAGTCCACACAATAGCACTGTATTATACAATCTAGGCCTTACAGAGTTTCAGATAGGAAACCAAGGAAAAGCTCTTGGATATTTGCGCCGTGCGCAATATTTTGCTCCCCAATCTGCAGAAATTAAAAGTGCACTCGGTTTTATAAACCCTTCTCAGAACAAGACACTGACAATAACAAATATCCTCAGAAAAATTCCACTAGATATTCTTATTGGTTTCTTCACACTAGGGCTCTTTTTAACAATATATAAAGGTCTCATTTATCTTTCTCGTAGAAAATCATCCTCCTTTCCTACAAGCCTTTTAATTCTTTTCTGCTATACATTTATCCTGAGCCTCACTGTGGGGTATAAAATAAAGGACCAATACACACCTCGAGCGACTATTACAGTGCCAAAGACAGGCGCACACTCTGGACCCAGTGAAAATCAAGCCTCTCTTTTTGAGATCAATGAAGGCGTAGAGGTTCTTGTACATAAGAAATTACATTCTTGGTTACAAATTACTGCTCCATCAGGTAGAACAGGTTGGATACATGAAAACACAGCACTCATTAGTTGGGGTGAACTATTATGATAACTTCTATCTGGGAAAACATTTTTAAAAAAGCTCAGGAACGAAAAAGTCTAGCACACATTCTTGAAAAAAACTTACTATTTAATACCTTAAGTCTAAAAGAATTAAAATTTTTAGAAAAGATTGTACATCAGCGCAATTACCATTCCGGAGAGGTCATTTTTAAACAGGGAGAAATTGGGGTTGGAATGTACATCATTGCACAAGGTGGTGTGAATATCACTATTCATGAGTCTGGAACCCATAAATCTGAAAAGGGATCGCTTATTGTACAGTTAAAAGAAAATGACTTTTTTGGTGAGCTTTCTCTTGTTGAAGATAAGGGGGTAAGAACGGCTACGGCAATAGCTGAAGAGGATACCTGTCTTGTCGGTTTTTTTAAACCCGACCTCTTAGAACTTTTAGAGAGAAATCCCTCTCTAGGGGCAAAGGTTGTTTTTCGCTTGGCAGAAATTTTAGGCCAAAGACTAAAAGAAACATCAAAAAGCATCTCACATTTAAAAAAAGAAATTAAAATCCTTTCAAAACATGATGAAAGAAAACAAAAAAATGAAAACTCTTCTTGAGAATACAGAAAGAAAAAGGAAATTAAAGCTTTGGACCTTTTTAGGAACAACAGGTTTTTTTATATTTCTTCTTTTAACAGTAAAAACGGTTCTTCCCTCCTTTATTCTCGCATATGTCATTACATATATGTCTAAACCAACAACTGATTTCATAGAAAGAAAGGGTACAGATCGTTCTCTTGCCGTTCTTCTTGTATTTTTATCCACAGGCATGCTCATTACTTTTGGTATTGCCATGCTATCACCCATTGCCAATGAGCAATTTGCAGCTTTACAAAGTGAGTTCCCTAAATACGCCTCAGGTCTTCAAAAACTCATGATAGGATTTGAAGCTCAGGCTAATTCTTTCTTAAACCCCTTTTATCAATTAGACATTGCTGAAACACTATTAACTCAAATTGAAGGGTGGATAGGTTCCACACTGTCCCTTATTCCAGAAAAAACAACACAAACTTTTACGATTCTTATTCTAGCCCCATTCTTTTCCTTCTTTATGCTAAAAGATGGGAGATCACTTTATAGGAAGTCTCTGGCATTTGTACCCAATAATCTTTTCGAAACAATTCTTTCCCTGAGTTATCAAATAAACAATCAAATGGGAGGTTTCATTCGCGCTCGCCTTTTTGAAGCCGGTATTGTGGGGTTTGTTGTTTGGATGGGACTTTCTATTATCAGCTTTCCCTTTGCCATTATACTGGCTCTGTTCGCAAGCTTTACCAATTTAATCCCATATGTAGGACCTATTATTGGAGCTGTTCCAGCTCTAGTCATCGCACTTATTAACCAAGAATCATGGTTTATAACGACGCTGGTTGTCAGTGTTTATTTCATAGCTCAACTCATTGATATCTTTGTTATTATCCCTCTTGTTGTCGCTAAAATTGTTGATTTACACCCCATTACCGTTGTGATGGCTATCATCATTGGTGCTCAAACTCTGGGAGTCCTTGGAATGATTATCTCTATCCCTGTCGCCAGCGTCCTCAAATTAATATTTTTTGAATTGTATCAACACCTAGAACACACATAGGTAACACAAATTGACTTCATGTATCCTCTGGAATTAAATACTTACAAATGCTTCAAATAACCAAACTCACTTTATCCCTTTTATTAATAACCGGATGCTCCTCATTTCAGGCAAAGCAAACGGCATCCCCAAAAGAAGCCTTTGAACTCGCTAAAAAATATGAAGATGATAAACTCTATAATGAGGCTATTTTAAAATACGAAGAGGTGCAAAATAAGCATCTCTACAGCGAGTATGCTATTTTAGCTAAACTCAGAATCGCTGATATTCATTATAAAAGAAAAAATTGGATAGAAGCACAAATGGCTTATCAGATTTTCCAAGGACTACACCCTCAACAAAAGCCAGACTATGTCAGGTTTCGAATTGGAATGAGCTATACCAAACAGATACCCAAGGCTATTGATAGAGATCTCAGTGAAGCCCCTTCTGCCTTAAAACATTTTAGTCATCTGATAAAAAAATATCCTCAATCCGAATATGTAGATCAGGCAAAAAAACAAATAAAACAAATTCGACTACAGCTTGCAGAAAAGGAAATATATGTTGCAGATTTTTATTTTAAAGGCAACCGCTTTAAAAGCGCACTCACGCGTTATGAAAACATCATTAATAACTATAAAGACACACATCTTTTACATAGGGCTCTATACGGGGCAGGCATAAGTTCTTTAAAGGTAAATAATAAAAAAATGGGTAAAAAATATCTAGAGCAACTCATATCATTAGATGAAAAGTCAGAATTGGCATTAAAAAGTAAAAAGGCGATATCAGACTATGAAACACATTGATGTAGCTGACATGCTTTCTATAGCACGAGAATATTTTATCGATGGAAAGTATAACCGTTCCGAGCAAATATTGAATCAGCTTTTGTTGATAGACAATAAAAACCCCGAAATTTTTCAAATGCTAGCAACGATATACTATGATAGAGGAAAGTTTAAAAAAGCCATTGCCACATTTAAACGAGCCCTATCCATTGATCCAGGGTACACCGATGCTAGCGTTGGTCTCTCTATTATATTAAATGACCTGGGAAAATATGAAGAGGGAAAAAAGATTTTTTTGGATGCACAAAAGGTATTGAACAAAAGAAAGTCAAAGTCAGATCCATTTTTAGAAGAGGTGCTTTATAAAAAACATATTGAACTTGGAGATCTTTACTTTCAAAACAAAATGTATACAGAAGCCCTCGATCAATATTTCAAAACATTAAAATTAACCAGAGACCCCACAGAAGTAAAAATGAAAATCGTTGAATCTTTTATTGGTGATGGCAATCTTGAAAAAGCCAAAAAGGAGCTTTTCACCTTAAAAAAAGAACGGCCTGACTATCTCCCCGCCCGTATAAAACTGGGCTTAATCCTATATCATAGTGGTCTTATTGTTGACGCTGTTGAGGAATGGGAAAATGTTCTTGCAAGAGATCCCAATCATCAAGACGTTCGTAACTATATGCGAGTGGCTCAAGAGACTAAAGTCACAAACATGAACCCGGGAACATTATAATGAGTCAACAAATGAAAGAAGAGATGACTATCTTCCTTTCCAAAGATGATATCGAAGAATTGATATTAAAAATAGCAAAAGAAATTGAGCGCGATTATCAAGAACAAGAAGTCATCCTAATCGGTGACCTTAGAGGTTCTATACATTTTATGGCAGATCTCTCTAGGGCCTTACAACTTCATCAAAAAATTGATTTTATTCAAATTACAAAAAGTTCTCCAAATCCCCTGTATGAAAAACACATTAATAATAAGGAGAACTTTCATATTTTAAAGGACATAAGCGTAAACATCTCTCATCAAAATGTTATTATTCTAGAAGAAATTATTGATGAGGGTAAAACTTTAAGTTTTGTATATAATCATCTTTTAGAGTCTAGACCAGCCTCCTTAAAAATCGCAACCCTTCTGGATAAACCTGCTCGTCGAGCAACAAATATCCAGCCAGATTATGTGGGTCAAACAATTGAAGATCGTTATGTTATTGGGTATGGAATGGATCATCGAGAAATTGGACGTAACTACTCAGAAGTTTATTATCCAAAACACTAGGAAGAAGAACCTATTCTGGTGCTGTTGAAAAAGTGTTAGATACGAGGCGTTCAAGCTCAAACCGACTGAAGGCGTAGTCTTTCTACGTCGGAATGAGGTTTGAGTGATTGCAACGAAATAGATGACAGTTTTTCGACAGCACGAGGATTACTGATTAATAATAATGTTAATAATAAAAAGAGCTAGTGCTGAAAACACATAAACCACAACTAAATTCCCTAAAAACACAAGAACGACCCTCCCTAAAACCTCACCTCTAGATAACCACTAATGACAGAAGATGTCAACACTCATCTCGACAAGAGTCTGACATAGAAGGCAAAACAAATTAGAAATTCAAACTCTCAGTAAACCAAAAAATCTTATCCATAGAGAGATTTGTCGAAATTTAATTGTAAAGATTCGAAGGCTTTCTTATTGATAAAATTACAAAGTGGTTACTTCTGCATCTTTAGGGGGGGCAAATTGGAACAGTTTGTCTTTCAAACGTTTTCCAAAGTAAACCTTTTCAAATTGGAAAACGATCTGGTTGTCCAAATCATCCTTATACTCTAAGGCTTTAATAATCCCCTTTTTCAAACTGATATTTATTTTTAACTCTTTAATGCGATCAGTCTCTTTTTTAGGGCTTAAAAAATAATCTATATTATGACCACTTTTTGTCCCTGATTTTACATTAAATGCTTTTAGTAAATCTGACTTACCTAGCAAAGATAAGAATAAAAATTGGGATTTCAAATCACCAGAGGCAGAAATCTTGAGAACACGAATTGTATTATCAAACTCGGGATCACTGGGATAAGTCACTGACCAGATAAATTCATCATTTATGACAATCATGGATTTTTCTGGCTTTTTTAATTCAAGACGCAGACGCCCCCCTTTTTTAATGAATAATTCGCCTTTGTATTCTTTCTTTTTCTCAAGAAGAGTGAGTTGAACGATTTTTTTTACTTTCATTTTTATGGTTTTAGCTTTTGAATACTTTTCCAAAACAGACTTTAAGGCCTCTGGCTCCTCACTTTCTTTAGCCACATCTTTTTTTACTGATTTATTTTTTTTAGAGTGAGTTTTTTTGTCAATCTGAGAGGATTTAGTTTCTTCATTAACAAGTTTGCCCTCCTTTTCTGTAAAACTCAGGGCTCTGTGATAAGTGCCAAATAGCAAAACTGTTAAAAAGATATATTTTAAGAAAGACATTTGAAGAATATTAACAAATTATCATTGGCTTTCAAAGAGTTTGCTCTTCTTTACACGCTATTGTCCAAATACTCGTATTCGGGGGAGAACCCATAGCTTTCCAGCAGGCATGAACCGTGGCTCCTGTTGTTACAATATCGTCTACCAGAATCAATGAATGGAAAGGTTTGGGCTTTTCATATCTTTCAATAGCAATATTCCATCTTTGAGAACGGCTTAAATTTTGTTGTTTCACTGTGGCCAAGTTCCTTAGTCCATAAAAAATCTTAGCTCCCCAGTGTTGAGAGATAGCCCGAGCTAACTCATGGGCATGATTTGCAGCCTTATTTTTGAAAGAAGGGCAGGGAACAAGAAGAGGAGTGCTGTGCCTGCTCATTTCAGAAAATAAAATTTTTGAAGCCACAAATGAATAAAAATTCCTTGGCCATCCCCCCTTCTGGCAAAGCATCAAATTTTTAACAAAATATTGATTTTCAGATGTCCATTTTAAAAGAGAAACCGTACGCAGGTTTGTTTTATTGGAATAATACAAAGGAGAGCGATCAATAATAGATTCACAATAAGAACACAGTATGTCTTTTCTAGAAAACCCTGCACCACACATTGCGCACACTGATAGAGTCTTTCGCAAGTTCATAGCTTAAAAGCTCATGCAAATTTCAGGACACCCTGGAGCTACCTATTTTTTCTTTGTGAGAATTGTTTACCGCGACGCATTATCATGGCAAATCAAACTTTCCCCTGTCATTTCAGCAGGTTTTTGCCATTCTAAAATATCTAAAACAGTGGGAGAAATGTCCGCCAGCCGACCATTGTTAAGTTTCTCCCCTTTTGCTCTCTCACTAACCCAAACCAGGGGAACAGGATTTATCGTATGTTGGGTAAATGGAACCCCTGATTTTTGATCCTTCATTAACTCGCAATTACCATGATCCGACGTAATAAGAATATCATATCCCTCTGCGGGAGCTTTCATAATAATTCTCCCCAAGCAATCATCCAAAACTTCAACGGCTTGAACAGCAGCACTCTGATTTCCAGTGTGTCCTACCATATCTCCATTGGCAAAATTAAGAACAATTAATTTATAATTTTTCTTTAAATTATCCAAAACCTCTTTGGTAAGAGCATAAGCACTCATTTCTGGTTTTTCGTCATATGTATTTACATCCCTTGGAGATTCAATAAGTATTCTATCTTCGCCTTTAAACGACTCTTCGACTCCTCCATTAAAAAAATAAGTGACGTGGGCATACTTTTCAGTTTCAGCAATCCTTAACTGTTTTTCATCTTTTTCAGAAATCAGTTCTCCTATTGTTTTTCTAGGATATTCTCTCGGAAATAAAACGGGAAATGGAAAATCTTTTTGATACTCTGTAAAGGTTAAGTAATCAGAACTTTTGATTTTCACTGGAGTTTGAAACTCAGAAAAGTTTTCTACGGCGAGCGATTCAGAAATTTGTCTTGCCCTATCCGCTCGAAAATTTAAAAAAATAAGTTGATCGCCACTAGAAATACTTCTGGCCTGAGATGTTTTAAATGGAGTTATAAACTCATCCGTAACAGATTGATCATATTGTTCTTTTAAACCTAAAAGATAATCAGGAACAATAGATACCTCATCAAGACCGACTAATGCCCTATAAGCCACCTCTGTTCTTTCCCATCTTCGATCTCTGTCCATGGTATAAAATCGCCCTGATACAATTCCTATTTCCACATTTTTACCTATGAACTCCATTATATCTTTAAGATAAGTCATCCCCTGCTGAGGTGGGGAATCCCGACCATCCAGAATGGGATGAATAACAATTCTTTTTTCAGGATTTATATCCTTAACAACAGAGATAAGATATTTTAAATGATCTATATGTGAATGTACGCCCCCATCAGAAAGAAGTCCCAAAAGGTGTAAAACCCCCTCTTGATTTGACATATTTTCTATTTTTTCATTTTCTTTCAAATAACCTTTTTCAATATTCATATTAATACGCAATAGATCCTGGGGAACAATACGGCCAGCACCTATATTCATATGTCCCACCTCAGAATTTCCCATAATATCTTTAGGCAAACCAACATCTAACCCAGAGGCTTCTAGCAAACATGTTGGATAATTTTTCACACAGTTGTCCCAATGGGGTGTAAATGCCATGTGAATGGCATTGTTTGTCTTTTCTTTTCGAGATCCAAAACCATCTAAGATAATAAGAAGAATTTTTTTATTCATATAACATTCTCTCGAAATTTTTTATATAAAACACAAAGATCACTAGAATAATAAAAAAATCAGATATTTTAAAGAAGAAATAACTCCGTTCCCCTATCCCATAACTCTTCAAGGTGATATTCAGCTCGTATATAATCATAAAAGATATGAACAATAAGCCCCCCATAATCAACAGCGACCCATCGCCCCTCCTGTAAACCATCAACATTAAGGGGTAAAAGTCCCAATTCCTCTTTCAATGCTTTTATAAGAAGCTCTGCATTGGATGACGCTGCTTTTTGACTCCTAGATGAGGAAATAATTGTATAATCTGTTGGAACATCCGTATTACGTAAATCAAACACCCTCAATTGCATGGCCTTTTTAGAATCCAATATCTCAGCTACTCGTTTTGTTATACCATAAAAATCTTCCCATTGGCTCTTTGGAGGTGCATAAAGATGATGCTTTTTAATGTAATCTTCCACTGCACAATTTAAAAACTTCTCAACTTTTTGGCCCATCCTTAATTTACTTCTCACCTCAGAAGAAGAAATATCAATATCATCGAGTCTTACAAACTGAATAAATCGATTGGTATCTAACATAATATGACGTTTATCAAACTCAACAATATGCTCTTGTACAATTTTAGGAAGATTTTCTCTCAAAAGAGGTAAAGGAGTTCGACTCCGACTTGTTACAATCAAGTTCACAGAGCGAATAATTTCTTCTTTCTTTTTCCAAGTATCAAAATGATTAAATACATCCGCACCCAAAATTAAAAACACATCACTATTTGAATATTTCTTACAATAATATTCAAGTGTGTCTATTGTGTAACTCACACCCTCTCTTTGAATCTCTTGGGGATCTACTTGTAATATATCTTCATAACCCTTAAGCCCAACTTTTAGCATTTCCAGTCTTTCTTGGGGATAGGGGCGTTTAACAAAATCTTTTGTCGGACTTTGAAAACTAGGTACGACATATATTTTTTCTAAACCCGCCTCTTTAAGGGCTGTCAACATGCTATTTATGTGTCCAATATGTAGAGGATTAAAAGTTCCCCCAAATATTCCCACTCTATTCATGAACAGGCCTCTATTAGATTTTTCTTGAGTTTTTCAAATCCTAAATGGGTTATTGCAGATGAAGTTATGACGTTAATACCAAGGTTTTTAAATTTTAAAAGAATTTTTTCTAGATTATCACTTTCTATGAGATCGACTTTATTAAGAACAACAACCTGTTTTCTTTTTGCCAAAGGCCCCCAATGCAAATGATTTGAGTTTTGTTTATCATAAGTTATCAACTCTTTATTTAATTTCTTATATTGCTCTAATGGATCATCACCGCTTATATCCACAAGATGCAAAAAAGTAGGGGCCCTCTCTATATGTTTGAGAAATTGATTTCCTAAACCACTCCCTTGACTAGCACCTTCTATCAAACCCGGCATATCTGCCAAAATCAAAGATCTTTCCTCATCAATATCCATAACACCTAATTGCGGAACAAGAGTTGTGAAGGGATAATTCGCTACTCGTGACTTTGCTCTTGATAAGGAAGAAATAAGTGTCGACTTTCCAGCATTTGGCAAACCAACGATACCAATATCTGCAATGAGTTTTAATTCTAAATGCACCTTTCTTGTCTGTGTAGATTCTCCACATTGAAAATGTTCTGGGGCTTGATTTCGTGAAGATTTAAAGTGCCAGTTTCCCTTTCCGCCCCGTCCTCCTTTTGCAAATTGCACTTCAGACACACTTTCTAGATCCATAAATTTTCCATTTTCCAAATCTTTTATAAGAGTTCCAGGAGGCACTTCTAAAACAAGATCCTCTCCAGAGGCTCCATGTTTTTTTTGAGCCCCCCCATTTTTACCGCTCGAAGCTTTATAAAGTTTATTATTCTCAAAACTAAAAAGTGTGTTCATATTGGGGTTAATTCTAAATACGATACTCCCCCCACATCCTCCATCTCCACCGTCAGGTCCGCCACGGGGAACTCCTTTTTCCCTTCGGAAACTAGCAGATCCGGACCCCCCTTTTCCAGAACGAACATGAATGTTAACTGCATCAATGAATTTCATAATAACTTTAGATAAAAACTTTTAAAGTTGTGTTGTTAAACTCTCATACAAAGTTTAGGCGGAGACTTGGTGAGGATAGACAGAAACTTTCACTTTTTGTTTGCTTATTCTCTCAAATTTTACTCTTCCATCTATAAGGGAAAAAATAGTAAAATCACGTCCAAGTCCCACGTTTGTACCAGGGCGAATTTTTGTCCCACGCTGCCGAATAATAATTCCTCCTGAACGAACATTCTGTCCGCCAAAAACTTTAACACCGAGACGTTTCGACTGACTATCTCTTCCGTTCTTAGTACTACCACCAGCTTTTTTCGATGCCATGAAATCATCTCCCTCTTACTTTTTCTTCTTTGCACTTACATTTTTAGCACTTGTTTTCTTAGAAGCTACCTTTTTAGTTTCTTTCTTTACACTCTGATTTTTTGGAGACGATGCACTCTTCTTTTTTGTGGCCGACTGAGTGACCTTTTTCGTTTTCTTTGAAACCTTCTTCTTAGAAGTAGAAGCTGTCTCCTTTTTTCCACCAGGCATTTGAATAGATTTAATAAATAGCTCCGTAAAATCCTGACGATGCCCCCGAAGCTTTCTATAGCCCTTTCTTCTCTTCTTTTTAAAAACAAGAATTTTTTTATCTTTAGCTTCTCTTTTAACAACTGCCATTACTTTTGCCCCCGAAACATAGGGAGTGCCAACATGGCCTTTAACATAGAGCACGTCAGATAAAGACAGTTCTGTACCTGTTTTTTGATTCATTTTTGCAACTCGAAGGGACTGTCCCGCTTCTACACGATACTGCTTTCCACCTGCTCGAATAATGGCATACATACTGCGCTTCCTCGTAAATTTTTCAGTTATTTCCCATGTAATACGGCTTCTGTCAATAATTACAAATATTTTTTACTTCTGACATAGCCCCTCCCATGACAATGAGAGCAGGGCTCACAAAGAGATTTTATCAAACTTGACTGTACACGCCTCCGTGTAATCTCTACCAGACCTAGCTCCGACATAGAATAAACTTGGGTTTGGGCCCTATCTTTTTTTAATTCCTTCTTAAGAGCATCAAGAACAATATCTCGGTTTTTCTCTTTATTCATATCTATAAAATCTATCACAATAATTCCACCGCAATTTCTAATTCTAAGCTGAGTGGCAATGCTTTTGATGGCCTCAAGATTTGTTTTTAATATTGTCTCTTCAAGGTCTTTTTTACCAACATCCTTTCCAGTATTGACATCAATTGCAACAAGGGCCTCCGTTTCCTCAATAACAATAGAGCCCCCTGATTTTAAAGGAATTCTTTTATCCAGAGAACGAGATATCTCTCGATCGACACCGTACTTCTCAAAAAGTGAAGTGGGCTCATCATATAATTCTAGAGCCAGATCTTGGGTGGGTAAAAATTTTTGAATAAATTTTTTAATCTTTTTATAAGACTCCTTATTATCAACCCAAACTTTTTTCACATCTTCTGTGAGCAAATCTCTCAAGGCGCGCAGCTCAAGATCCAGTCCCGAATGGATTAAGCCTACCCCCTCTTTTTCTTCATAGGATTTTTGAATCCCAATATAAACTTCTTCCAAGTAATCTCTATCGGCCTGAATCACTTTGCCGGGCATCCCCTCCCCAGCCGTTCTGATAATACTCCCACCTGTAGCAGACAGTTTTTTTTCTAAAATCGATTTTAGTCTTTCACGCTCTTTCTCTTTTTCAATACGTTTTGAAACTCCAAACTGCCTTACTGTTGGCATATAGACCACATATCGACCAGAAAGAGTTATATATGTGGTTACTCTGGCCCCCTTTGTTCCCAGAGAACTCTTTGTGATTTGAACCATTAAATGTTGTCCAACATCAAGCTGTTCTTGAATGGGCAATGAATCTGTATGAGAAATATTTTTTACAACTTCCCATTGGCTTGAATCTTCATTCTGCTCCTTAACGTCTCCAGCCTGTAAAAAAGCGGAACGGCTCAAGCCTATATCTACAAATGCGGCCTGCATTCCCGGAAGGACTCGCACAACTCGCCCCTTATAAATGGAGCCTACAAGTTCCTCATCACCCGTTTCCACCATAAGTGAAAAGAGCCTATTGTTCTCAACAACAGCCACTCCATTTTGCTTTACACTGACTAACATTTCACGTGACATCTCAAATATGTCCTAATCCCTTGTCATCCTTCACACAACCCCTATTTCTTAAGAGAAAATAATCCCTATATCAGGTATTTATCACACATCCCTTATATTTATGAAAAAATATGCCGATTCTCTTTATAGGAGAAACCCCAGCTGAATTAGCCTGTTATCCTGCATCTCCCAACAGAAGAGAGCTGGAAAACAACAAAAAGGAGGCTTCTATGGCAAAACTAGATGGATTGCTCCAAGGCATGAAGCAAATGGGAGCCTCTGATCTTCATTTATCAAGTGGTTCTCCTCCCTACATGAGAATAGATGGGAAATTAACCCCACTTAAACATCGCGATCTGACCGCAAAGGAATGTGAAACTTTACTCTTTGAAATACTCACCGAAGATCACAGAAAAGCATTTATAGAAAACTGGGATTTAGATTTTGTTTACTCCATGAAAAGTGATGGACGTTTTCGAGGTAATATTCTGAAACAAAAACACGGTATTTCTGCTGTTTTTCGCATTATTCCAGAAAAAATTCTCTCTGCAGAAGAGCTGGGATTACCTCCTGTTGTATTACAAATGTCTAATGCTCATAAAGGTCTTATATTAATTGTTGGTTCAACAGGTTCTGGAAAAACAACCACACTTGCTGCCATCATTGACCACATAAATAAAACACGAAGGGCCCATATCATTACCGTTGAAGATCCCGTTGAATTCGTACATGACAACCAACTATCTTTAATCACTCAAAGGCAGGTTTCGCTACATACAAAATCATTCACTAATGCCTTAAAAGCCGCTACACGAGAAGACCCTGATATTATTCTTGTCGGTGAAATGAGAGATTTAGAAACAATATCTCTTGCTGTGACAGCAGCAGAAATGGGTCACTTGGTTTTAGGAACACTTCACACAAACAGTGCGCCAAAGACCCTCAACCGCGTGATAGACGCCTTCCCGACAGACCAACAGGCACAAATACGCGTTATGATTTCAGAAAATCTCTGCGGTATTGTAGCCCAAGCACTTCTCCCCCATATTTCAGGAAAGGGGCGTGTTCCTGTATTTGAAATACTCAGAAACACTTCAGCCATAGGCAACTTAATTCGTGAAGAAAAAACGTTCCAAATACCTTCAGCTATGCAAGTTGGAAAAGGGTTGGGTATGATTACATTTGAACAAGCCATAGCTGATCTCATTAAAAATAAGAAAATTAAAAAATCAGACGGCATGAAATTCTTGGGCAAGGACGCAGAAGCTCAAAAAACAAATCCCCAGCCAGAAACTAAAGACCTTCCTAAAGCGGGATAAAAATATTGCTCCCCTCGCAAAACTATGTAAGAAATATTCGTGTTCTGTGAATATTTGTGAGCACTCTTCAGAGAAGGAGCTATAAGAATGGAAGCTCTTGAAAAAATTCAAACAATCTCATCTCATTTAACAGAAAAAGGATTCACAAATGTTGACGCAGCTATTGTCTTAGGTTCTGGATTCGGTGATTTTGTAAAGGAGATCAATCCATCACACACAATAGATTACAAAGAAATACCTCTATTTCCCCAAACAACGGTTATGGGTCACAAGGGACAACTTTTATCTGCCCATATTAATGGTAAAAATGTTTTAGTATTTTCCGGTCGGTTTCATTACTATGAGGGACATGACTTAAAAACTGTCACTCTACCCATAAGACTGGCCTCATCTCTTGGAGCAAAAACACTTATTCTTACGAATGCTGCTGGAGGAATTCAGCCACAGTGGAAACCTGGAACTCTGATGGTGATACGAGATCATATTAATTTTTTAGGAGAAAATCCCCTACATGGACAAAATCTAAACACCTTTGGTCCACGCTTCCCTGATATGACAGAAGTGTATGATGCAGGATTAAGAGAAATAGCCATTACTGTACTTAAAAAAAATAATATCCCCCACTTTGAAGGAGTGTATTGTGCAATGAGCGGGCCAAGTTATGAAACACCTGCTGAAGTTCAATTTTTAAAAACAGTGGGAGGAGATGCCGCGGGGATGAGCACTGTCCCCGAGGCCATTGTTGCGAGACACTCAGGAATGAAAGTTCTAGGACTCAGTTGTATTACTAACCTTGCAGCGGGAATTTCAAAAACACCACTTACACATGATGAGGTTATAGAGACAGGAAAAGGTGTTGCCTTTGGCCAACTCTTAACCGACATTCTTAAACGCCTTTAAGTTGGACAGGGAGCCCCCCTCTATCTGAGTCCCTATTTCTTAATGTGAAATTGAACTCTCTGAAAATATAGGATGTGTTTTTTCAAGAAAAATAACTCGACTTATAGACAGTTCTTTAGAAAAAGCGACACCTTTTTTTCACAAATATTGTCATCTTTTCCTATGAAAGAACAAATTTTGTACATTTCTTTAAAAAAAGATTTCATATTGCCGCTGTTATATTGGCTTGATATTTGCTACCCTATTTTAAGAAAAAATTTATCAATCAAATAGAAAAGCCTTTTCACTGAACAAAAAACGGAACCTGCGAGTTGTTTTTGATTATGAGATTGTTTAATAAAAATTATAGGTTAATTTTACTAGGCCTAGTTTGTACCTCTCTAACTTATATAGAAAATAGCATTGCTGATTCCAGACGAAAAAAAGAGACTGGATCAAGAAATGCATTTAATAGACACACATATACAGTAGACCATGAAAAGGCTCGCCTCATGAGGCAACGTCGTGAGGAACTCCACACACAGTTAAATCTACCCCCAATTATCTGGACGACTGGAACAAAAGAACGGGGCAATAAATTAACCCCCGAAGCTCGCTCAAGAAATGAAGCTAATATAAAAAGAGGGATTCCCTCATGGGCTGGTCAAATTGTACATGACCTCTTTTATCTTATGCAATTTGGTAATACACGAGATCTGGAACGTCTTTATCAAAATATGGATCATAATGTTTCAAAAAAGCTGCCCCAAAACTTTAGTAATCCATTCAGTATAGATGACAAACTGAGAATCTTAAGAGCGATTGTAGAGAATATTGGCCCCAATGCTATAGATATTCATTCTGGAGAAACAATCTTACACAAACTCTTAATGGGTCATGACTTTCTTCGCTCCTTTTTAGAGGGAAAAGGGGGCGGTCTAGAGGCTGATGTTCTTCTAAGAAACAGTGTAGAGCGTTTACTCTCCCATCCTGAAATTGACCTGACTATTAGAGATGCCAATGGCAGAACGTCCATCCATTACGCCGCCATTTACAAACCAGAGCTTATACTTGATTTTGTTAAAGCCGGAGCCGATCCCACTGCAAAAGATGCAATGGGACATTCATCAATACGTTATGCAGTCACATTCTGGAGAGGGTATTCCGAAATCGTTCAAAGTTTGGAAGACACTTATAAAATCAGTCCGGAAGATCTCAAACCCCTGACTATTTCAGATATAAACGATCCTAATTTGCTAAATCGCACTCAAACCAAGTTATTGATAAAAAGAGAGCTTACAACAGATGAACAAAGACGAGCCCAATTTATAAATGATTTAATAAACCACAGCGAAAAGTACAGTGAATCTTGGAGAAATTCGATACTCCAATACGCCCTAATGGAAGATGAGAGATTCAGAAAAGACTTGAAGCGAGCGCATTCTCTTCATGTTAATGGCCAAAATGCAGATGAAAAAACAACCACTCCCCAAAAACATATCTGCAACTTCTAAATTCTCCTCTTGAATACCTTTGGCAAAAAGACAAGTTAGCCCTGAAATTCTTTGAATTTAGTTCAAATAAGATCATGGAAGTCAAATAAGCTATTGATATTAATTTATTTTTTCATAAATTACTTCGTGGTGTGAAATCGGTTGCTTTATGGTATAATTACGGTATATCTATTCCCCCCTACAAAATTAAGGAGGATGACAATGATTGAAAATACTATATCAGAATCCCTTTTAAGTAATTTCTTAGGTCTTTTCACTAAAGAGGGAGAGGTTGATGTCGAAGCAACTAGAGAATTCTTAAATATCTCAAAGAAAGAGCTAGCTCAAGCATTTGGCCTCTCCGCTGATCAAATTAGAACAACAAGAATTGGGAGAATGACTAAAGAGAGAATTAAAGAATTAGCTTCTGCTTTAGAATTTGTTGCAGAAACATTCGATGGAAATAGGGAAAAAACCCAATTTTGGATTAATACCCCTAACCCAAACTTAGGAGGAAGCAGCCCTAAGCACTTGATCATTAACGGGCGATATCGTAAAGTACAAAAATTCATTTTAGCAGCCAAGAGTGGATATTAAGCTGTGAGGCGAGGACAGAAAAATTATAGAAATAAAAAATCCATCTTAGAAAAGATTTTTAAAAAAACAGCCCCACATTCATTTTTAGAAAATAAGTTGATACACCTTGATAAACTAAATCAAGACTCTCGAGATTTATGGAAAGATTTTCAAGACATTCTTGCTAAAGAAAGAGAGAAGGTTTTAGACAAAATAAAAGAAGCCCTTTACGAAACTTCTTCTGTTGATTTTTCATTAGAAAATGCAGGAAGAATCGTTGGCTCACAATTTTCTACAACCCCCCTTTCTTGCAAAGGGAGTTATCTCCGTCCCCTAGGAGGAAGATTTAATTTTGGACAATCAGTTTCATATCAGAACTATTTTCCCGCCCTATATGTTTCTGATAGTTATGAGACTGCTTATTCTGAAAGATTTCCAAAACAAGAAAAAAGGGACATAAACGAAAACTTTACCGAATTGAGTTTGGCTCTACAAAATACAGATTCTTTTTCTTATTATAGAATCAACTTATTCTTAGAGCGTGTAATCGATATTAGAAAAAAGAAACCCTTAACTGCTTTTTATAATTCTATTAAACACATAAAAATGCCAAAAGATTTTCAAAAACGAGCAAAAAAACTTAAAGTGAAAATGAGTATTATTAAAGATGTTCAGTTGTTAAAAGACAGGATTCTTGAACCAAATTATGAACAATGGGACTTTTGGATTGACTGTTACTCCACTTCCCAGTGGTTCGGTCACTATGCAAGACTATCTGGAATACAAGGCGTTATTTATCCCAGTGTTCGATCGGACTCCGGATTTAATGTGGCAATATTTCCTGATCAATTTAAAGATACTTCTAGCTATATTAAATCGCCCGATGAAACTGACTCTATAAAAGATAGCCAAAAAAGAATGGATGCTGAAAACTTTGAAACTTTTCTATAATTAATTAAAAAACTATGATAGTAAGGTTCTCTATATGCTCTTGGGAGAACATTTTGAAAACAACCATTGATCAACTTTCAAAACACATCGGAAAAACTGTAACCCTCAAAGGATGGGTAGCCAAGACACGTTCCTCTGGAAAAATTAAATTTCTATTGCTTCGAGACGGAACAGGGTTTTGTCAGTCTGTATTTTTTAAAGGGGATTGTTCCGAAGAAATATTTGAGAATTTTTCCCATCTCACTCAAGAATCCTCTGTTGAAGTGACAGGAGTTGTACGCAAAGAAGATCGTAGCCCTGGAGGGTACGAACTGGGAGCACAATCTTTTACCATATTTCACACTTCAAAGGATTACCCCATTACACCCAAAGATCATGGGGTGGATTTTTTAATGAACCATCGTCACCTTTGGCTAAGATCACGCAAACAACATGCAGCTCTACGTGTACGCTCAGAAATTATAACCGCCATCAGACATTTTTTTGATAACCGTGGATTTACACTTTTAGATGCACCTATATTTACTCCCAGTGCCTGCGAAGGAACATCGACATTGTTTAAAACAGAGTACTTTGATAAAGAAGCCTTCCTCAGTCAAAGTGGTCAGCTCTACAGTGAGGCGGGTGCTGCTGCCTTTGGAAAGGTTTATTGCTTTGGACCAACCTTTAGAGCAGAGAAATCTAAAACAAGAAGACACCTTATCGAGTTTTGGATGGTTGAACCAGAAGTGGCTTTTTACAACTTGAATGACAACATGGAACTAGCAGAGCAACTCATAGAATATGTTGTTCAAAGAACTTTAAAAAATCGCCAAAATGAACTCTCCATACTTGAACGAAATACAAAGGCTTTAGAAAAAGTTAAAGCTCCCTTTCCGCGACTGCACTACAAAGAAGCTGTAGAACTGATTCAAAAAACCAATTCTGAGTTCAAATATGGGGAAGATTTTGGTGGAGCAGATGAAACCATTGTGAGTTCTGAATATGAAAAACCCGTTTTCATACACAGATTCCCGGCTGCGCTTAAAGCTTTTTATATGAAAAGAGACCCTGAAGATGAAAAAGCCTCTTTAAGTTGTGATTTATTGGCCACAGAAGGATATGGAGAGATCATCGGTGGATCACAGCGCGAAGATGAATATGAAACTCTTCTAAAACGTATAAAAGAACACAATTTAAACGAAGAAGATTTTAAATGGTACCTTGATTTAAGAAAGTATGGAACATTTGAACATTCAGGTTTTGGCCTTGGATTAGAAAGAACTGTAGCGTGGATTTGTGGATTACCACATGTGAGAGAGACAATTCCCTTCCCACGGCTTTATGGGCGAATGACACCTTAAAGGCTTAGGAGGCATTGGTATTTGATGCTATATAAATTATTTTCTATTAGAAGAGATTTTTAAGAGTTAGAGGGTTTATACAGTTTAATAAGTGACACTTTAAAAATAAGAGGGTTATGTTGTTGTTATTCCAATCAGAAAACCTTAAGGAACTATCGTATGGAACAGAAAACAAATCAGACCTTGCTTGACCAACTTTCACAGCTCAACACAGAAGCTCAAGCCGGTGGTGGACAAGATCGTATAAAAAAACAAAAAGCGGATGGTAAACTGACCGCCAGAGAACGCCTTGATATTTTATTAGATGCTGGAAGTTTTGTAGAGATTGACCGCTTTGTAACTCATCGTTGTTCAAACTTTGAAATGCAAAAAATTCTGGGAGATGGTGTTGTCACTGGATACGGAAAAATAAATGGAAAACTAGTTTACGTCTACAGCCAAGATTTCACAGTCTTTGGCGGCAGCCTCTCTGGATCTAACGCAAAAAAAATATGTAAAATATTAGATCTTGCTACAAAAAATGGAGCCCCTGTTATTGGACTCAATGATTCCGGAGGAGCCAGAATTCAAGAAGGGGTAGAGGCTTTAGGAGGCTATGCAGATATTTTCCTAAGAAACACACATGCCTCCGGTGTGGTACCTCAAATTAATGCCATCATGGGCCCCTGTGCAGGAGGTGCTGTATACAGCCCTAGTATCACGGATTTTATATTTATGGTGGAAGACACCAGCTACATGTTTGTAACTGGTCCCAGTGTAGTAAAAACCGTTACACATGAAGATGTAACCAAAGAAGAATTGGGGGGGGCCGGAACACATGCTGAAAAATCGGGAGTGGCTCACTTTACCGCCAATGATGATAAGCACTGCCTTTTACTCATTCGTGAACTCATGAATTTTCTTCCCAGCAATAATATGGATGATGCCCCTCGATGGCTCTGTAATGATCCCATTGATCGTTCAGACATATCACTTAATGAACTCATACCTCCCAATCCTAAGAAACCTTACAATATAAATGATTTGATTCGCAAAACTGTAGATGAAGGACATTTCTTAGAGGTGCATAAACACTATGCCACAAATATCATTGTTGGATTTGCAAGATATGGAGGAAGAAGTGTGGGCATTGTTGCCAATCAACCACAAGTTTTAGCCGGTTGTTTAAATATTGAAGCCAGTGTAAAAGCAGCTCGATTTGTTCGATTTTGTGATGCCTTTAATATCCCTATTATAACATTCGTCGATGTTCCTGGATTTTTACCCGGTGTCGATCAAGAGTGGAATGGCATTATCACTCATGGGGCCAAGTTACTCTATGCCTACGCTGAAGCCACTGTTCCTTTAATCACGATAATAACTCGCAAAGCCTATGGCGGAGCTTATGATGTTATGGCTTCAAAACATCTTCGAGCAGACATTAACTTTGCCTACCCAACAGCAGAAATTGCCGTAATGGGAGCCGAGGGAGCTGTTAATATTATTTTTAGAGAGAAATTAAAAAATTCAAAATTACCTGAAAAAGAACGACAGACACTCACCGAAGATTATGAGAAAACTTTTAATAACCCCTACAAAGCAGCAGCCTTAGGATACATTGATGAAGTGATTGAACCACAACATACAAGAAAAAAAATATGCGAATCATTAGAAATGCTAAAAAACAAAAGAGATTTATTACCCCCTAAAAAGCATGGAAATATTCCTCTGTAAGTGGAGTAGAAAATGTTTAAAAAAATTCTTATAGCTAACAGGGGTGAGATCGCCGTACGAATCCTTCGAGCTTGCAGAGATTTAAAAATAAAAAGTGTGGCCGTTTATTCCACAGCGGATCGTAACGGATATCATGTGACTTTAGCTGATGAGGCCTATGAAATAGGCCCTGCCCCCAGTAACGAATCCTATCTCAATATAGATAAAATCATTGAAGTTGCAAAATGCTCTGGTGCAGATGCTATTCATCCAGGATATGGGTTTCTAAGTGAAAACGCTACCTTTGCAAAACGATTAAAAAAAGAAAAAATCAGCTTTATTGGACCTTCAGCAGAAACAATTGAAACCATGGGAGATAAAATCAAAGCCAAAGAAGTCATGAAAAAGGCGGGAGTTCCCACCGTTCCTGGAAGTACAGGCCCCGTTGATACTGTAGAAGATGCAAAAAAACTTATTAAAAAGATCGGTCTACCCGTTCTTATAAAAGCGACGGCTGGTGGTGGCGGAAAGGGAATGAGACTAGTTCAAAACGAAAAGGATTTATCCAGTGCCTTTCGATCAGCACGCTCTGAAGCTCAAAACTACTTTGGAAATAATGCTGTCTATATTGAGCGTTTTATACAAAACCCGAAACATATTGAAATTCAAGTTTTTGGAGACACATATGGTAATGTCATACATCTCTTTGACAGAGAGTGCTCTATACAACGACGACATCAAAAAATAATAGAAGAGGCCCCGAGCCCTTCTGTACCCCAAAACATTCGTGAAAAAATGGGACAAATAGCTGTTAATGCTGCCAAACAAATTCATTATGTCGGAGCAGGAACTTTTGAATTTATATTTGATAACACGACAAAAGAGTTTTTCTTTATGGAAATGAACACACGTTTACAAGTTGAACATCCTGTTACAGAAATGATAACAGGATTTGATCTGGTTCAAGAACAGATATTTGTTGCTGCAGGGAAAAAGCTTTTAAAAAACCAAGACGAAATCCAAATTAAGGGGCATGCTATTGAAGCTCGAATATGCGCCGAAGATCCTGTTAGTTTTATGCCCTCACCTGGATTAATAAGAAAATGTCGTCACCCCCATGGGCCCTTTGTGAGGGTGGACTCCTGTGCCTATTCCAACTGTGAAATCCCCATTCACTATGACCCTATGTTCACAAAGGTCATTTGCTGGGGACATAATAGAGTTGAAGCTATTAAAAGATTAAATAATGCCCTCACTGAATTTTTTATTTCCGGAATAAAAACAAATATTGTTTTACACCGATCTATTTTAAAATCTGAAAAGTTTATAGAGGGTTCTTACACTACGAATTTTTTAGATTCTGAATTCAAACTCTCTCAGAGTGATCTTTTTCAATTTATTGATGATCGTGTGTTTTTAATTTCTGCTGTCATAGAGGCCTATAAAGAAAAACGAACTCAAGGCATATCATCCGATGATAACAAATGGAAACGCCGTGCACGAGAAGAAGGGTTGAGATAAAAATGTATTTCGAAGCTTCAACGAAAAATAAAAACTATAAAATACATATAATAGAAAACCCCAAAGATTGGAAGATTGAAATCATTACTCCTGAGGAGAAAAGTGAAGTTTATAACATTTCAAAGGATCACTATACATCAATAGACAATGCTATTAGTTTTATTTTTAAAAACTCCTCTTATGTGATCGATGTCATTAAAAGTGGCATCAATTATGAAGTGTATACACAGGGTTCATATAGGAAAATCACTCTTCTTAACGATGAAGCCCTTCTTCATGAGAGTTTAAAGAACGAAGGAGGTCTGACCGATGCGAGCGGACTCACGGCAGGGATGCCAGGAAAAATAATAGATATTTTTGTCAAAGAAGGAGATAAAGTCAGTGCTGGTGATCCTCTTTTAATCATGGAGGCTATGAAAATGGAAAATGAAATGAAAGCTGCAAATGATGTTAAAATCAAATCCATTCTTGTTCAAAAAGGACAAAATGTAGAGGCGGGGGCTGAGCTTATTACTTATGAACAATAAAGATGTACGCACTCGCAGCGGAATACCTTTAAAAGTTGATTATGGTTCTGAATCCATTGGTCACCCTGGGGACTATCCTTTTACTCGAGGTATTTATCCTTCTATGTATAGGACTCGCAACTGGACAATGAGACAATACTCTGGGTTTGGATCAGCCAGTGAGAGCAACAAGAGATACAGATCTCTACTCCAAAAGGGACAATCAGGTCTCAGCATTGCTTTCGATTTACCGACACAGATGGGATATGACTCTGATCATATTATGTCGACAGGAGAAGTGGGCAAAGTGGGTGTTGCTATTTCTTCTATTGAAGACATGGATAGACTTTTAAAGGATATTCCTCTCGATAAGATATCCACATCTATGACCATTAATTCCACTGCTGGCATTTTATTAGCCTTTTATGTTGTTCTAGCTCGCCAGCGTAAAATCGATCTGAAAAAAATATCAGGCACTGTTCAAAATGATCTTTTAAAAGAATACATTGCCCGAGGCACATATATTTATCCACCAATCCCTTCATTGCGAATAACAACAGATATTTTTGAATACTGTAGAGATAATATCCCTAAGTGGAATACAATTAGCATTTCTGGATATCATATTCGTGAAGCAGGAAGCACTGCTGTTCAAGAATTGGCATTCACCTTAGCCAATGGTCTGACATATGTTCAATCTGCCATTGATAAAGGTTTAGATGTAAATCAATTTGGTGAACGCTTGAGTTTCTTTTTCAATGTGCAAAATAATTTTTTCGAAGAAGTTGCCAAGTTTAGAGCGGCCCGTCGTCTATGGGCGAAGTTAATGAAAGAAAGATTTGGAGCCACAAACTCTAACGCTATGAAATTACGTTTTCATGCCCAAACTTCTGGTGTTTCATTAACAGCTCAACAACCTGAAAATAATATCACACGAGTTACTTTGCAGGCTCTGGCCGCCGTTATAGGCGGGACACAAAGTCTTCATACCAACTCTATGGATGAAGCTTTGGGACTACCCACAGAAAAAGCGGCTGCTATTGCATTGAGGACACAACAAATATTAGCTTATGAATCGGGAGTAAAAGATGTCGCAGATCCCATGGGTGGCTCGTATTTTATTGAAGAACTCACTGATAGTATAGAAAAACTAGCACATGATTATATAAATCGTATTGATGAATTAGGCGGTGTTATAAAATGCATACAAGACGGATGGATTCAAAAAGAAATTCAAACTTCAGCTTATAAATTCCAGAAAGATATGGAAAACGAAAAAGAAATTATTGTTGGAGTAAATACTTTTCAAGATGATAAGAGAGAAAATTCCATTGAGGTTTTAAAAGTAGATCCACAAATAGAGCGGGATCAAATTGAGAGATTAGGATTATTTAAAAAAAATCGTGATATGCAGAAGGTAAAAAAACATTTAGAAAAAATTCGAAACGCAGCAGAAGGGAAAGCAAATTTGATTCCCCTATTTGTTGATGCTGTTAATGAAAAAGTCACTCTAGGAGAGATTTCTGACAGTTTAAGAAAAGTTTTTGGACAATATGAGGAGACTGTTACCCTTTAGCTTAAAAATGCTCAGCTTTTTCCATTGTAACTTCACCTTACCGACACTAACAGAGTTTAATAAGGTGAATTCTGTGTTGCGTAACTCCATGTCTTTGTTCTATTCAAGTTAGTATTCTCCAATGAATACTTCTGCTTATACCTCAAAATAACAGCTTGATAACAAAATACTTCTTATATACAATAAGCAAATTAAGAAGAAACTCTTCCGGGGGATGGATTTATGAAGCTATTTACACTTATATTTATCTTGATCCCTTTTAATTCCTTAGTGCATGCTGAAGAAAGTGATTCTCAAGAGAAAGGAGGAAGGGGATCATTTGCTGAAATGATTCAGCATGACCCTTCGTTACCCACTGTCTCTCCTCTTGAAATTGATGAGTCCAGAAGGGGAGTCGATGAAATCGAATTACCCCCTCTGACAAATGTGGAATCATCAAATGATATAGATTTTCCACTTATGCTAGAAAACAATCGTGCGGGGCGAAGGTTCACCAGACAACGCTTCCAGTATACTTTTTCTGAAGTTGCCTATTCAGCTATCGCTCGCAATAAGCCAAGAATCTTTGCAATATATTTTTCCCTACTGACTAATCTTGAAATGATGGACTTCATAATGCATAGAGCTGCACAAAGTGAAAATCCTGAGTTTTTAGAAAGAGCTTTAAGGTCTGAAACCAATGTGAACTCAAGGTTCTTATATACACCACAACATCCCTATGCAAAATACTCCACGGCTTTACTGCGAGCTATATTGGGAAAAAACGCAGAAAATATTAGAACTCTTTTAGCCATGGGAGCAGACCCCAACATTCCAAACCTCGACGGAACAACACCCTTAATTATGGCCGCTTATGTACACTTTCATGAGGGTGTAGAAGCTTTATTGGAACACCCAGAAACAGATGTCAATGCAACAGATAAGGACGGATACACAGCTCTACACTTAGCCAAAAACCCTCACTCTCTTCAGCTTCTGCTCCAAGATACAAGAATAAAACTAGAAGAAGGAACGAGTATTTTCAGTACACCCATCTATGAAACAGTTTTACACGCATCAGCCTATGATCATCCAGAAAAGATAAAGCCCTTATTAGAGAAAGGGGCTGATCCGAATGCTATAGATGGTGATGAAAATACGGTTCTGCATCGTCTTGCTAAAGAATTTTTTGATTCTTCTAAAAAACCTTATGGAGAAGCTATTAACGCATTACTGGATCATGAAAAAACTGAACCAAATGAAAAAGATATTCAGGGAAAAACACCCCTATTTACTGCTGTTGAAAATGGTAACTTAAAAGCGGTGAAAATATTTCTGGCAAGTGATAACGTGGATCCCACTATAACAGACAACGAGGGGCGAACAATTGTACACTTCGCTGCAGGGCTACCCGGAAGTGTTGTTGACATAGAAATATTAGAAACTCTACTTACAGATGAAAGAACAAGGCACCTTATAAATGAAACAGATGATAAAGAAAACCTTCCTTTGCATGAGGCCGCAAAGAGCAATTCAGTACATCTGGGTGTTACATTGAAAGCCATAGAAGCACTTGTTCGCGTTGGGGCTAATGTAAACGCCGAAAATAGCAACGGCATGACGGCTGCAGAGCTCCTTCTTGAGCATACGACACGTCATCACGAAGAACATTTGAAAAAAGGACTTATAGTACTTCTTAAAAACGGAGCTAAAATACCGGAGCGTATTCGAGAACGTGTCACTCCAGCATTATTCGGGGAAAAGATTTCTTCGCTCGTCGGAGAGAAAAGATTAGAAGCGGCTTTAGGAGAAGCCACTGGTTGTTACAATTAGTAGAACCCTTTGGAATAGTTTGTTAATCTTCAGTTAACTAAAATAGTGGTCAGGTTTTCGTAACAAAAGATCCTTTTCTTTTTTATTTCTCTTCGAAGTATTTCTTCAAGATCTATCCTGAGTTGAGAATCATACGGTAATAATTCTTTTACATAATCTATTGGAGCATATCCCTGGGGACTAGAAATACTCGGGTGAGTATCAGAATGTTCGAAAAGAGTTTCAACTGACTTTATAACCTCCCCTGGGGCTCTTTCTAAGAAATTTAAAGCTATAAGTAGCGGGGTTGCTCCTGTATTTGATCGTGTATTGGGTTTAATATCTGAACGTTCATAAAGTGTGCGTATAACTTCTTGGGAATGCTCGCTAAAAGTTACCGCCATATGTAAGGCTGTAAATCCGTCATTGTTCGGAAGATTGGGATCAAGTTTCGGATGTTTATAAAGTGCTCTTATTACTTGTACGAGAATCTTTGGATTTTTTCCAAGTTCAACAGTTGCATAAACTAATGCTGGGTTTCCATTTTTATCTACTGCGTTTGGATTAACATTTGGATCTTGGAAAACCCTCTCTATATTCTCTACTGGATTCTCCGAATGTATGGCTTGATGTAACTCGGAAAGATCACTTTCAGCCCATAATGAAGAAGTAAAAAATACGCTTATAATAAACAAGATTGGTATTATTGATTTCATAAAAACAAACCTCAGCAATGAAACAATCGGTTTATAAATAAAAACTTAATGGTTAGGAATTGTACCATTAAATTTATAAGTTTTCTCTTCTGAGCAAAAAATATTTTCAAGAAGTGTAAAAAATCATCTGAGCCCTGTATAGATTACATTGGTTCAAGTATTTACAAATATCTATTTCAAATCAGAAAGAAATTCTGATTTCTAAATCCCACTTTTGCATTTAACAAAGCATTTATTATTGATATTCAATTGATATAACAAGAGCCATCCCTTTTTTGCCCTGCCTCTCTTATTGTTATTTCCTTTTCTATAACCTCCACAATGCTCTGTCTAACAGATGCAAAATACTCTGCCATTTCAAGAGGAGATTGCTCACGTAAGTTCAACTTAGTGGGATCAAGATCAGGATGTCTTAACAGTGCTTTTACAATTCTTAAATCTCCTGAAGTTGCAGCATAGTGTAGAGGCGTACCTCCATCTGAAGACCGCATATTAGGATCGATATTGGGATGTTCTAAAAGGGCTTCTACAATTTCCAACTGCTTATAAACAATGGCATGGATGAGAGGTGTTGCGCCATTATTCCAATGCTTTACATTAGGATTAAAATCAGGATCTTTTAAAATCTCTTGTGCGTATTCTACATCCTCAGACTTTATTGCAAAAAACAATCCGTCCGTACCCTCAACCCATAGCGCAAAGAAAAAAACAACAATAAATAAAGATGGAATCGTCATTCTTCTCATATGAACCTTATCAATAAATTTTTATAGACTTACATCTTTAAATTAAGTTAGAAACAGTTTTAGAGTCACTTCAATTTATCCTATAAGAAATCAATTCATCTCTAGAATAATAAAAGTTGAGTATTTTATACAAGCTATCAGAATCAATTGCTGATTTGCGTATAGAAGATTTTATTATAATTACTCCTTCGCTAAGAGTTTATACTTTTTGTTTTTGACCTAATATTTTTACCAAAACCACCGATATTTCATAAAGAATGAACAAGGGAAGCATTAACATTAACATGCTTATCGGATCCGGAGGAGTGACTAAAGCTGACCCCACTGCCATCAACACAATGGCATACTTTCTTTTTCTCTGCAAAAACCGATCATCAATAACACCCATAACACCCATAATAACAAGAATCAGAGGCACTTCAAAAGCCACACCAAACAACAATGTTGTCATTGAAAAAAAAGACAAATACTCCCCAATGGTTATCAACGGTTTATCCACTGTGCCCCCAAAGTTCATAAGAAAATTAAAAGCTATGTCATAAACAACAAAATATACAAAACTTACACCCAATAAAAAAAGAACTGTTCCAGAAAATAAAAAAGACAGTGCAAATTTTTTTTCCTTTCTATAAAGCCCCGGAGCCACAAAACACCAAATCTGATAAAGCCAAAGTGGCGTCGTCAATATAACTCCAGAAAGCAATGACACCTTAATATGAGAAATAAACTTTTCCATAACACCCGTGTAAACAAGACCCCCATCACTGGAAGGAAGGTAGGGAGAAATCGGCCGCCTTAAAATTTCAAAAATCTGTTCTGAAAAAATCCATGAAACACCTGCGCCAGTTAAAACAATACACAGAACATAAATCAAACGCTTTCTAAGTTCTGTTAAATGTTCAACAAAGGACTCACCTTCATCAGAGTTGGTTGTCGTCATCATCAGGTTTTTCCTTTTTTTCTTGATGTGTCTCGTCTCTGACAGTTACGCTCTTTTCAGAACTTACCTTTACACTCAAATCATTTTGATCCATCTTATTTTTTATGACTTTATTTTCCGTATTTTTCTCTAATATCCCCTCTTTAATTTCTTTACCTGTGTCACGTATGTAGTCCTCTGTTTTTTTCTTTGTGCTCAAAAAAGTATGGGTCACGTCTTCTGTCGCCCGTTTCAAATCTCCTAAAAGCCGGCCAATGGTACTGGCCACTTCCGGCAACTGCTTAGGACCAATAACTAAGAGGGCAATAGCACCAATAATAAAAAGCTCTAAAAAACCAATATTAAACATATCCGGCATCATAGCAGTTCAGCCTACCGAGATCACTCTTGATCCTCCTCAAAAACGTCTCATAAAGAGATAAAATGCCAGACAAAAGACTAAAAGAAATAGACGCAGTTCAATAAAAGACCAAGACTAAGGTAAAATATAGATAGGATGAAGCACGAGAGATCTCCCCTCTGCTTATCATCGGAGGGTTATTTTAAAGAAGAAGTCGAGATGGCATCGAGAAAACTTCAGCTCGATACACTTCCCCAAACCAAAGCCTATCTCGTCGATCTTCTCAGACATTATATGGATGCCTCTAATCTCTTCGATGAGGAGTCCCTTTCTGGGAAAAGGCAACGGTCTACACTCGCCTCACTTTATCTAAAAGCCTCAAATGAAACAGAAACTGTAAAACACCACACTCTTAAAAAACTTGGCGACACTTCGCTTTACATCAGTGGCTTCTTTGCAGAGAGCCTTTCTCGCAAACTGGTGGATGTAAACTACTATGTCGATATGGGAGGTACGGCCTATACACTTTTGGCCAAAGACACGAAAGAAGAAAGTTCTAGAAAAATTTTCAACGAACTCTCTAATAAATTTGTTCAGTTTGTAGATATCTTGTCATGGATTAGTAAAAAAGCCTCTATTCAGACGGAGGCCAACCTTATTCAAGTGTATGAGTCTTACTTGAAGACGAAATCTCAAGTTGCTAAAGAAATACTGATATCAAAGGGTATATTATTTACACTCGCATCTGAATCTGATTCCGAAAACTAAATTCTTTAGAATGGGTTGTCTCTGCCCACAGTGACTATGACTTTATTTTGAGAAAAGAGTTTTTGTGCGACACTTAACACCTCGTCCTCGGTCACACTAGAAATAGACTTCCTATAATCCCAAAGCTCCTTATAAGAAGCCCCATAAATCTCATTAAATAAAATATAACTCGCAATAGAGGAGTTTTTCTGTAAACCAATATCATGCTTTCCTATTAAAAACTTCTTAGCTCTATCTAACTCCACAGCAGACACTTTCGTTTCAGAGATTTTACAAAACTCTTCCTCAATCATCGCGATAGATTTTTGGCTCTTTTCTGGGGAACATCCAATATAAGCTCCAAAAAGCCCTGTATCCACACCCTCCATTCTTACAGGAGCCACCGTATACGCCAAAGAAGCCTTATCTCTGAGTTCAGTAAATAACCTACCCCCCTGACCAGAGAGAATCGCTTGTAACACCTGAAGAATATATTTTTGAGGATCACCGAAACTCAACCCCCTCACTCCATACATGATATGAGATTGCTTTTTATGTGATTCTTCAAAAACAAAAATATCATCCCCCAAAGACTCTAAAGAGTTTTTCATGGACATCACACTTCCAACAGATAGCCGCTCTATATATGAATGCAAAGAAGATTTCATATCTTCTAATTCGAAATTTCCCGATATAGCTACACAGAGATTTTTCTGTGCAATTGTTTTCTTCCAATAATTACTCACTTCCTCCCTTGTCAGACTTTTTACACTCTCCTCTGTTCCAAGAGGATCTCTACCGTAGGGATGATCTTTAAAAAGATTTTTACAGAATAAAGACATAACAACTTGATCTGGAAAATCTTTTTTAATTCTGATCATATTTAAGATCTGCAACTTTTCCCTTTCAACAGCATCTTCATCAAACCTGACATTCGCAATAACATCAAAAAGCAGCTCTTTGGATAAGGGCAACTGATTCGATAGTGCAGACACAGTTAATCCCATTGTATTCTTTCCAGCAAAAGGATGTAGTGATATACCCTTGTTGTCCAAAAGGGTTTTCATCTCAATTTCAGAATATTTCTGAGTTCCTGAAAGCAGTGTTGCACTAACAAGCTCGCTCAAACCCTGTTGCATTACATCTTCACAACGAGATCCGCCCAGAAACCCTAAGTGAAGAGAAAATATCTGCGAATCAGTGTTGGGATAATAGACAGCCTTTGCCCCTGATTCCAAAACCACACGCTCTGGTGAACATGCTTTTGGCTTTTTTATTTTATGTAAAAAATTTGAATCTTTACTTTTTTCTGAAAGTTTCTTTAAATCCTTATCCCTTTTTACTTTAAAAAGATTGGAAAACGCACAGGCTAATTTATAACCTTCAATCCATTCTTTAATATTTTTTTCCATATCTTCAGCGTTTTCAGGGCTGACACAAACAAGAGACGCTTTCTCTGCGCTTAAGTACTTATGAGCAATACGATAAATATCTCTCAAAGTGATCTGGCGTACTTTCTTTAAAAAGATCTGAAAATATTCTGGGTTATCAAAAATCTGAGCATCATGACCCAATCTCTGTGCTCTTCCATCTACGGTTTCAATAGAATAAAACTCTTCACACTCTAAAAGATATCGTGCCTTGTTGAGCTCTTCTTGTGTTGGACCTTCGATTAAAAATTGTGTTAACTCTTCACCCAAAATATGAAGGGCCTCCAACATATTTTTTTCCTCAAACGTTAGGGATATTGTGAAAAGCCCTTCATCAATTAGAGCATAATAAGAACACCCAACAGATGTTACAAGTCCTGTCTGTAGTTTCAGTCTTTTGAAAAGCCTTGAAGATTCCCCCTGACCTAGAATAAGGGCAAGAACTTCTAAAACTGGAGCATCTTTACTTTTTGCACACGGAACTCTCCATGCCAGATGCAGTACAGTCTCTTTAAACTCCCTCTGCTCACACCTAAAAAAAGGCTCACTTTGCGTTTCTTCTGAAGAACATTGAATAGACTTCAACTTACGAGGGTCTATAATTTTACTCTGTTTTTTGATTTCCTTTTTAATTTCTTTTTCATTCATATCCCCCACAACATAAAGGCTCATGTTCTGAGGTGAATACCTGGATTCAAAGAAGTTCTTTATTTTTTCAGGAGAAAGCGTCTTGATATTCTCTGCATATCCAATAACTGGAATCCCATAGGGATGTTTTTTATAGACAGTAGAAAATAACAACTTCCCCGCTTCTCTGTAAGGAGAATCCATTGAACGTTTAATCTCCTCTAAAACAACTTCTCGTTCATTATCGATCTCTTTGGGATCAAAAAGCGGCCTTCCCACCATTTGAAAAAGAGCATCTATAGCCAAGGAATAATAATCTCGAGAAATAGTAATATGGAAAACCGTTTGATCCAAAGAGGTATAAGCGTTTAGTCCCCCACCAGAGCCTTCAATGACTGATGCGATTTCACCCACTTTATATTTTTCAGTGCCTTTAAATAAAAGATGTTCAATAAAATGACTTATTCCCTCTTCTCCCTCTTTTTCATCCGCACTCCCTGTATTAACCCAAAGGTAAAAGGCTAAGACAGGAGATTTATATGTTGGAAAAAGATGGACTTTCATTCCATTTCTTAATTGCATTTTCGTTAACATTGGTTACCTTATCGTCATGTTAAAAGGACTTTATATTCACATTCCATACTGTTTACAAAGATGTAACTATTGTGACTTCTCAACAGTTTTAAGTCATCACCCTATAACACCAGATGTATATATTAACTTATTAAAAAAAGAAATCCAACTTAAACTCCCTCTGTTCCAAAACAGTTCATTAACTTCCATCTATTTTGGAGGTGGAACTCCCAGTCTATTTTCACCCCATCAAATCAACGATATTTTACTACACATCAAATCACAGACTCAGATAGCCAAAGATTGTGAGATTACCATTGAGATTAATCCGGGAACTTATAAAGAAAAAGATTATGAAAACCTCATGAAAAATGATGTCAACCGATTCAGTGTTGGAGTACAAACATTTGACGATCAAACACTTCAGGAGGTGAAAAGAAAACACACATCCCAGGATTCTCATGAAACCCTCGATATTCTTCAAAAATTGAACACTAATTTTACATGTGACTTACTCTTTGGTCTTCCTCATCAAACACCCGATGATATTTCATCGGATCTCCAGAAGATTCTCAATTACAACCCTTCTCATATGAGTGCCTATTGCCTCACTGTTGATGAATCTCATTTTTTAAATAAACTGCGTCCACCGGAACATATAGAAATAAAAATGTACAAAATCATTTGGGACACATTAAAAAGTTACGATTTTGAACACTATGAGATTTCTAACTACGCAAAAAACGGGCATCAATCACAACACAACCTTCTTTATTGGACGGATAAAACCTATTTGGGAATAGGCATGAGTGCACATTCTTACTTAAACTCTTCCCCTTGGGGTATACGATTTTGGAACCCTCGCAGTCTTGTCGAATATAAAGATTTTATAGACAGAGTAACGCAACTGGATTCTCCATATGATCATTTACCCGGCCAAAACATTGAGCACCTACATCTTTATCAAAAATTGACTGACTTTTTCCATACACGACTGAGGCTTTTGAGCGGTTTTTCAGAAAATGAACTCTTGCAATTTCCATCAGAGTATAAAGAGACACTGACCAATAAGTTAAAGGCATTAAAATCCTCCCATCATCTTGAAAATACAGAGGGCAGGTGGTCTCTTTCTGAAAAAGGGAGGTTGGTCCCTAATTTTGTCTTTCAAGAACTTACTTTCTTAGCAGGTGACCTTATCTAGTGGACTGTTGAAAAGGGGTCAGATACGAGGCGTTCAAGCTCAAACCGAACGGAGGCGTAGTTTTTCCTACGTCGGAGTGAGTGTTTGAGTGATTGCAACAAAGTAGATGACCCCTTTTCAACAGTCCGTTCATAGGTTTGACTTTTTATACACAAATCACATACAACAACAGAAAACTTTGAAGGCGCATATATGAAGAAAAAGACAGAAAACAAAAATCACAAGGTGGCGCAAGGCGTTGATGATAAGGGCAAAATGGGTAAGAGCAAAAACATCTCTTCCAATAGCGAAGACACTAAAGATCAGAAAGCTTCTAAAGAAAAAAAGGGGCCATCTCTAGAAGAAAAACTTGAAAAACTGAAGACAGAGTACCTCTATTTAAGAGCTGAATTTGATAATTACAAAAAAAATACGATAAAAGAGCAATCACAACTTATTAAGTATGCAAATGAGTCTATTCTTTTAGCCTTTCTTGATGTTTTTGACCATTTTGAACATGCTCTCAGTTCTGATCTATCCTCAGAAAACATCAAGGAATTTAAGAAAGGAGTAACTCTTATTGTGGAAGAATTTCGAAAGTTTTTAACACAGTTTAATGTCAAAGAGGTTCCCAGCCTAGGAAAGGAATTTGATCCCAATATACATGAAGCACTCGGCAGCGAGGACTCCGATGGAAAAACTTCCCCAGGACACATTCTTCGGGTTTACAAAAAGCCATATACATTACATGATAAAGTCATCCGACATGGGCAAGTCATTGTTGCTAAGGAAAAAATGAAGGATAAAAACTAACGGTATCTTCATTGAAACAAAAAGACTATTATAAAATATTAGGCCTTCCCCGCTCTGCTAACAAAGAACAGATTAAAAAAGCCTATCGAAAGTTAGCTTTAAGATATCACCCCGATAAAAATGAGGGGGATAAACAATTTGAAGCAAAATTTAAAGAAATCTCTCAAGCCTATGACACACTAAAAGATAGGAAAAAAAGAGCGGATTATGACAAAACCCATTTTAAAAAACCCGTATCCTCTTATTCCAAAAGAACATCACCATCCAGTGCTAAAAAGAAGTTTGCAGAAGAGGACACTGATCCCTCACCAGATATTTTCAGCAATCTTTTTAATGATTTCTTTACTTCTACAGACAAGACAGATGAATTAGAAAAGTACAACTCTGACCTAAGATACACACTCAATATTGACCTTGTTGAAGCTGCCACAGGAACTGAAAAAACAATTAGTTATATAAGAAAAGTAAAGGGAGGGACAGAGTCTGCAAAAATTGCAGTCAAAGTACCCCCTGGTATTCGTTCAGGACAAAAATTAAAACTGAGAGGAGAGGGGGATAAAAATCATAAAGGCTCTGCAGGTGACCTCTATGTTATTGTTAATATTCAAAATCACCCTCTATTCACAAGAGAAAGTGATGATGTCTTTATGAGCGTACCCATAAGATATGCACAGGCAACGTTAGGCGATGAAATACAGGTGCCGACACTGACTGGCTTTGTGGGATTGAAAATCCCACCAGGGACCTCATCTGGTAAAACATTCAGGCTTAAAAATCGAGGCTTCCCTCGATTAAAGGCTTCAGGGAACGGAGATTTATACATAAACATCTTCATAGATATTCCTGAAAAATTAAGTGGAAAGCAGAGAAAAATCCTGAGAGACTTCGATAAAGATTTGGAAGATTCATCTAAGATGAGAGAATATATTGAAAATGTAAGAAGGCTGAAATGAAATATATCCTTTTGATTGTCCCCATATTACTTTTTAGCAATTGCTCTATAATACCTCAGCGCGATCAGCCCCAAGAGGCAGAGCAAAGCGAAATTAAGGAGTTTACTCGGGCACAAAACTTATACAAATCAGGAAAAATAAAACAACCGATTCAAATCCTTAAGAACATCGTACGACAACGTCCTTCATCTGCTATTGCAGACAATGCTCTTTTACTTCTTGGGGATATTTTTATGTCTCGTAAAGAATACTCTTCAGCTTTTAATGCCTATAAAAAAATCTACTCTGGCTCCACTTTTAGTCCCCTAGATAATAAAGCGAAAATTAAAGCGGCAAGATGTTTAATTCTCTTACAAAAAAGCAAAGAGGGTTTACGCCTATTAGAATCTGTAGCGCGCAGTAAAACAGCAACAAAAAAAGAAAAAAGCCTTTCTTATAATACACAGTTAAAAATTTTTAAAAAGGCAGACAATCCTATAGGAGAGCTTCAAACCCTTATTAAACTTTATAATGATACACCTAGAGAGTCTTTAAAGATTAGAGCTTTAAACATAGTTGAGAACTCTTTATCCAAAAAACAATTGATGACTGTGGCTAGGAGTTCTAAATATTCCTTCGCTCGCCCTGTGGCCATTTTTAGTTTAGGCCTATTTGCTTTTGAAAAATCTGACTTTAATATGGCTAAAAGGTATTTAACCAAAGTCCTCTCTTCTTCCCCGGATTCTGAAATAGCAGAGCGTTCTCAAGAGTTAATCCAACAAATAGATGCACGTAAACATGTTAACCACAACACTGTTGGAGCCATTCTTCCCTTAAGTGGTCCCCTGAAAAAAATAGGTTACAAAACCCTTATGGGTCTACAACTGGGAATGGGAATTTATGGACCCAACAAATCTAACTTAAAACTGGCCGTCATAGATAGTGAATCAGACCCTGCTGTTGCCCGAAGAGCTGTTGAAAGGCTAGTTGTTGAAGATCATGTTATAGCTTTAGTGGGAAGTTTATCCAGTAAGGCTGCAACAAGTGTTGCCACAAAATCTCAAGAGCTTCAGGTACCCAGTATTACCCTTTCACAAAAAGCAAAACTTACCGATATGGGAGACTATATCTTCAGAAACTCTCTCACCAGTGAAATGCAAGTTAAAAAATTAGTTCAAACAGCAGTTAATGAAGCCGGGTTAAAACGATTTGCTATTCTCTATCCCAATGATTCTTATGGTAAGGAATTTGCCAAATTCTTCTGGGAAGAAGCAGAGGCTATGGGAGCCGACATCCGCGGAGCTCAAAGTTATGCGCCCAATGAAACGGATTTTAGAGTGTCTATTCAAAAACTGGTTGGAACACATTTCAAAGATGATAGAAAAAAAGAATATGCCATGAGAGTAAAATATTGGAAGGCTCAACAAACCCGACTCACATCACGGAATGATATACCCAGAGATCTTCTTCCCCCCATTGTAGATTTCGAAGCCATCTTCATTCCTGACAGAGTCAAAATCCTTGGACAAATTGCACCTATGTTAGCCTATAACGATGTGAACAATGTAACCCTTATCGGGACCAACCTTTGGAACACAGTAAACCTTAAGAAACGCACAGGAAAATCATTAAGCCATCCTATTTTCGTAGATAGCTTTTTGGCCACAGATCCTTTCTTTAAAAATAGCTCTTTCTTTAAGAAATTTCACAATACCTTTGATGAAAAACCCGCTGATTTTGAGGTTCAGGCCTATGATGTTGGTGTTATCATTCGCACGATTCTTTCAGGGGGTGTGGTTTCAAGGAAAGACTTCAAAAATAAATTATCTCGTATAAAGTCTATACAGGGGGCAATTGGCCTCTTAAACATTAATGAAAATAGAGAAGTTATTCGGCCTATGATCACCCTGACTCTGAGTGATGGGAAGATTCAACGGTATTTTTCCAAAGAAAACTAATTAAACTTAAGATATTCCTTAACCCTTCCGATATAGAGGATTGATGGGGACTTATATAAGACAGAAGTCCAAGTGGAAAGGGGGAATGAAATGAAACCTCTAACGAAAGAAGATCTAAATACTTGTAAGATTAAACTTTTAGAAAGAAAGTCAGACATTCTTAATAGACTAACAGATGTTCAAAGCACATTGAGAAACATAAGCAATGAAAGTAAGACAGGAGATGAGGCAGATAAAAGTGCTGGAATTATATCAGAAAATGAAATCCTCACTCGTCAAGCGATGCTTCAACACACTTTAAAGGAAATTGAATGGGCTTTGCATAAAATAGAAACAGGAAGATATGGAGTCTGTGAAGAAACAGAAGAACCCATAGAGCCTAAACGACTTTTAGCTATTCCCTGGACACGACTAAGCATAGAGGGGGCCGAAATAAGAGAATCCCTTGAAAAACACTATGCCAGTTAAAAATCATTCCTACTTGTAGACCTCATCTAAAAAAGTGAAAAGATATGGCTCTCCTATATGACTAAGTCTGAGGCCAAATAGTCACTCCGATATTGTTGGGAAGATTACAAAAAATATGCACTTTTTTAGAGCAGATTATCAATTGTCCTATAAAAATAATTTTGACTGAATAGGCTTATGATTTATACCCCTACCCGACATTGAAACAAAAACATGTTTTTGAATAATTGATAAGCAGCACAATTACATTTTCTTCGTGACAACAATTACTATTTTCTTCATATAATCTCTGCATACAGGGGGGGGAGAAGGGTGCAGGATCGCTGTGATTCAAATCTCACTCAGAAATGTAAGGCACGTCTGCTCGCTCGCAAAGAATATCTCGTAAAACAATATCAGATAATGCAAGAAGAATTTAAAAAAAGAGATTCCTCCGGAGATATTGGAGATCTTAGTGCACAGATAACAGCAGAAAAAGAATGGTCTGCCCACCAAAATAGAATTCACAAACAATTAACAGAGGTCGATTCTGCGCTACTTCGTATTAAAAATGGAACATTTGGTATTTGTGAAAAAACTGAGGAAGTGATTGAAGAACAAAGACTATTAGCCATACCCTGGACTCGATTCAGCATAGAAGGTGCTGAAATAAAAGAAGCCTACTAGAATTTTAAATTCCACCTCATCAATAAAATAGTTTTTTTATTAAGTCGTCAAAGTTTTGTCACTACGAACATCCATCTCAAATAATTAAATCCATCAATTATTAATCAACTTAGTCCATATCTATTTTTATAACCAAGACCTTTGAAGATATCTAACTCCAAAATATTCAATCTTAAAATATTTTGTTCAAGAGAATCATAATACACACCGAATATTTACTTAGAAGGTGGTTAAATATGGGCTCTATAAATATTGACGGAAATACACTAAATATACCTGAAACGCTTCCTATGTTACCTGTGAGGGACATTGTTGTCTTCCCCTATATGATTTTACCTCTTTTTGTGGGCAGACAATCTTCTATTAAAGCTGTAGAAGATGCCCTTTCTAAAAATAGACTTATATTTTTATCCTCACAAAAGGATGTAACAGAAGAAAATCCGAATCCTGAATCCGTACACACAATTGGTACTGTAGCCACGATTCTACGCATGAGAAAACTTACTGATGGCCGAATAAAAATTCTCATACAAGGTGTTTCTAAGGCTCGCATTAAAAAATTCGTTCAAACAGAACCTAATTTTGAAGTCAAAATTGAACAAATAAAGGAAAGTACAATTTCATATAATGATGTTGAAGTTCAAGCCTCTGTACGAAATGCAAAAGAACAATTGGAGAAAATCATAGCACATGGAAAAGTTCTTTCACCAGATATTCTCCTTGTATTGGATGAGGTTAATGATCCTGGACGCATTGCTGATTTGATCGCCAGTAATTTAGGTCTAAAAGTTTCTGAGTCTCAAAAAATTCTAGAGATGACAGACCATAGAGAGCGGTTAGCACTCATTAATCAAATCTTATCTAGCGAGCTTGAAGTCTTACAAGTTCAAACACGTATCAGAAACACAGCCAAAGATGAGATGAATAAAAGTCAAAGAGAGTATTTTTTACGTGAACAAATGAGAGCTATTAAAAGCGAACTTGGAGAATCAGATTCAAAAGCTGAAGAAATTAATGAGCTTCGAGAAAAAATTTCTATGTCGGGTATGCCCAAAAATGTCGAAGAAGAAGCCATAAAACAAGCTAATAGACTAGAAAAGATACACCCTGATGCCAATGAAGCTTCTATGATTCGATCTTACTTAGAATGGTTAATAGACGTGCCGTGGATTAAGGAAACAAAGGATAATTTAGATCTCAATCATGCAAAAAAAGTTCTAGATGAAGATCATTATGACTTGGAAAAGATAAAAGAGCGTATTTTAGAATTTCTTGCCGTAAGACAACTCAAAAGCAAAATCAAAGGACCTATTCTTTGCTTTGCAGGACCTCCAGGAGTTGGAAAAACCTCCCTTGGAAAAAGTATCGCCAGAGCTATGGGGCGCGAATACCTCAGAATTTCTTTAGGTGGAGTTAAGGACGAGGCTGAGATTCGAGGTCACAGACGTACTTATGTTGGAGCTATGCCTGGAAAAATCATACAAGCTCTTCGACAAGTTAAAACAAAAAATCCGATCTTCCTTTTAGATGAAATTGACAAACTGGGTTCTGATTTTAGAGGTGACCCGAGTGCAGCCATGCTTGAAGTCTTAGACCCTGAACAAAATCATACATTCAGAGATAATTACCTCAATGTAGATTATGACTTAAGCCATGTGATGTTTATTGCTACCGCCAACAACGTAGACACCATTCCCCCTGCTTTAAAAGATAGAATGGAAATGATTCATCTTTCAGGATACACACGACAAGATAAAGTTATTATTGCTAAAAAACATCTTATTGATCGTCAGATTACAGCTAATGGAATATCTGAAGATTATATCAAATTTACAGATGAGGGTTTAAAGCACCTCATCACCCACTACACAAGAGAGTCTGGTTTAAGAAATATGGAAAGGGAGATAGGTAGCCTTTGTCGAAAAGTTGCAAAGGACGTTGTACTTGGAAAAAAAGATCAAAAAACAATTACACCGAAACTCATTGAAAACTTTTTAGGACCAGCAAAATTCATTCAAGAAGAAGAGTTGAACGAAGACCTTATTGGTATTTGTAATGGATTAGCATGGACCCCTTGTGGTGGAGAAGTTTTACACATTGAGGCCATAAAAATGAAAGGAAAGGGAGAGCTTGTCTTAACAGGACAAATGGGAAGCGTTATGCAAGAGTCAGCTCGAGCCGCTCTTTCCTATGCACGGGCCCACGCTAAGGAACTTAACATTGATGAAAAAATGCTTACAGAAAATGAATTTCATATTCATATCCCAGCAGGAGCAACTCCCAAAGATGGGCCCTCTGCTGGTATCGCTATGGCCACATCATTAATTAGCTTACTAACAGACACTCCAATCCGTCACGACTTAGCAATGACTGGTGAAATTACGCTTACGGGGCGTGTATTACCTATTGGAGGACTTAAAGAAAAATCTTTAGCTGCCCTTCAACATGGGATTAAGGACATTGTTATACCTTTCCAAAACATCAAAGATCTTACAGAAATTCCAAATGAGTTTAGAGAAAAACTAAACTTTATCTCTGTAAGACATTTGGATGAGGTTTTATTCGTTGCTCTGAACTCTCAAAATTCAGAGAAACCTGAAACTTCACCGGAATCGGAAAAAGATTCTTCGGAAAAGACGACACCCTCACCAGCCGCTTAACAAAAAAATATCTAAAACGTGGTTTTATCGACAATGTATAAGGGATGATCCATTACTTGATTATATGTTTTTCCAACATATAGGCCAACCATACCAATAACACTAATTAGAACTCCAAATAAAAAGAATAGAGAGACAATGATACTTGTCCACCCACTGACATTATAGTCTCGAGTAAAGTACATCCAGATCAAGTAAACAGAGTAAAAAAGTGATAGGGTAGATATAATAAAACCGAGTTTCATAGTTAGCTTTAGAGGCTTAATGGAATTAGAAAGAATAAGGTCAACAGCCATAGCCAGTCTTTTACTAAATGAATATGAGGATCTGCCCCGTGTACGTTTGTCATGCTGTACTTCTAAAAATCCCTTTTTAAACCCTACGATATTTACCATGAGTCCAAATAAATGATCTTTTTGTTTAAAACACCGAATGGCATCAATAACCTTAAACTTATAAATTCCAAAATTCGCCTCTCGATTATCATATCTTTGATCAGTGAGATAATTAAAAACAATATAAAATGCCCAAGAGGTCAAACGTGTAAAATGGCTATCTCGTCTGGCTATTCGGCGCGCCACTAAGGAGTCATAGTCTTGATCCACAGCTTGAGCATAAAGCCTTGGTATCTCTTCTGGTCGATCTTGTAGATCACAGTCCATGACAACACACCACTCTCCCATTACATGTTTTAGTCCGGCCAGTATCGCATGATGTTGACCAAAATTTTTAGAAAGTAAAATCCCTTTTACTCGTGGGTCCTGCTTGGAAAGGGATTGCATTCTTGTCCATGAATCATCAAGGCTGCGATCATTAACAAGAATAATTTCAAAGCTATCTGTAATAGGGGATAAATTTTTGATGAGACGGTCATAAAGCCCTTGCAAGTCTACAGATTTACCGTAGACAGGCGAAACTATTGAAATATGAGGTCGCCCCTGGTTACTCTGATTCATTTAAAAAGTTGCTTTCGTTTTAACACTTAAAACCTTTTAGGAAAAATAGAGTATTAAAAGTATTTCAACCTTTCAACTTCAGACTCAAGAACACTCACCAAAGTCTTTAAGTCAGCAATTTGTGTTTTAAGGTCAAGGATAACCCTGTCTTTCTCCTCGAGACACTCTTGAGAAGATAATATAGCACCCGGGGGGGACCCGGGTGCATTTTGAGGTGGTGAAACAGAAGAGGGGGCATCATCCGATAAGATAATACTAACCGGGCTGACCTCTTCGTTTTCAAAATAGGTTGGCAAAGACTCTTCCTCCATAGGCCGTCGCCCGGGATTCCCCTTTAGTAAAGGTTCATCAAGGAGAAAGTATTTTCTGCCATCCAATTTAAACTTTATAGATTTTGACTTAATGCGTCTTCTTAGGGTGGATAGGCTCACCGAGTATTTATTTGAATAATCAACTAAAGGTATCCACATATTCTCTTTCCTCTGAGTAATCATCCTAATACGACCTGAGTATCCTAACATGCAAAAGGGAAAGTACAAGATAAGCAGATAATTTTTTCACTATAGAATTTTAAAATAATATGAGTATTCAATTGAATATCATAAAAATTTCATCTACTTAGATATGCTCATGAGCTCTAATCAAAATGTAGATATTCAAAAAAAAAAGAGGGTGGCACTGGTCTTAAGTGGGGGTGGGGTTAAAGCGGCGGCTTTTCATATAGGCGTGTGCTTAGCTTTAAAAGAAAAGGGATTTTACTTCCATACCAACTCCAAAGGGGATTCAGATACTCACCCCATAAAACTTTTCGTTGGCTCCAGTGCTGGAGCCTTTATGAGTGCGATTTTAGCTAGCGGATACTCCATAGAATCCCTAATGAATGCTTTTAAAATAGACCATAAAAACCACTCTTCTGGAGAGGCCCATCCCAATATAAAGCCATTAAAGTACTGGAACCTATTCCGTCCCAATAAGACCAATATCTCTCGGCTCATTCCCTTTACAATGCAAAGAAGAGATTTGCGCTTTGGAGGCCTGGAATCATTATTAAAACGTCTCGTAAAAATAAACGGTGTTTTTACCACTCACGGACTTGAAAAATATCTACGAAAAAATGTACTGCACTCAAATGAATTTAAAGACATGGAAAATGAACTCTACATTGTGGCGACCCAACTAGACCATAGTCGTAAAGTGGTTTTTGGCCCCTTTGATAAGACATCAGATCTCAACGACGTCAAACTGGCCAACTATGCAAAGATCAGTGATGCTGTGGCCGCATCAGCTAGCCTACCGCCAGCCTTTGCTCCCTATAGCATTCTGAATGAGAAGGGAGAGAAGATTTATTTTTTTGATGGAGAAATTAGAGATACTCTATCAACACATATAGCTGTAGATCAGGGGGCTGACCTTGTTATCAATAGCTATTCTATCCAGCCCTACCATTACAATAAGAAAATGGGCTCTCTCAATAACTACGGTATCCCCCTCATCATGAACCAAGCTCTTTATCAAGTTGTGGAACAAAAAATTGAAAGGCATAGGAAAAACCAAGAGGATCTAAAAAAAGTTTTATCTATTGTAAACAGTTACTTTAAACAGAATAACCTTCACGACCAACACAGAGATATTCTCCTCAAAACCTTAAGAAAAAAGTTAGATATAGCAGATCATGTAGATCAAATTGCCATTCACCCCCACCCACAAGACTACGAAATGTTTTTCTACGATCACTTCAGCTTCAATGCAAAAGTCCTCTCTCATGTGGTTAGAATTGGTTTTCGATCTGCCATGAAAACACTAACGGAAAAAGGAATATAGGACTTACAATAACACTGGTGATTTAAGATCCCATCCCCAAAACATCTCTTTAATGTTGCGGAGTGGCGTTTCCTCTGTCTTATAAATCAGTTTGTATTTTATCTTAACTGCATGAGAGATCATAACTTTTCTTTCTTACAAATTAAGTGATCTAACCCTATAAAACCAAACTTTTTATAGAAATAAATTTATGAATCTAATATGTTCATTCTTCATTAAAGAGCAATAAGGACGCTTCATGAAACGACTCTCCATACTTTTTTTACTTTTTTGTTCCTTCACGCTAGAAGCTCTCGCTGCTACTAACAAAACCGATAGACAAGATGTTAAAAGCTCTGAAGAAACAAGTCAGACATCTTCAGACAAAGCACAGTCTCAAGAAAGCATCGAGGTCTCTCAGCCTTCACAGGACCAAAAAGAGAATGTCATAAATCCGTTAACCAACGGCAATCAGCCCCTTCAATTCATTCTTGCTATGAATGCTAAAGATGCTGTAATTCAGGGACAATTAACGAAGTTTAGACTTCTATGGTCTCTTATGAATAAAAGCGGCCCATGGGCGTATAGACTACTCCAACTCACTATCCAATATGCACAAGATCCTCAATTTCTAGAAACCCTCTTAAAGAGCAATACATTAGATCTCAACACCAAAACCTTTTTTCCATCGATAGGTTCCCAAACAGTTTGGTCTATTGCTATAGTATCAAACAATCTTACTCTTCAAAACACTCAAGCACTTCTTAATGCTGGGGCCGATCCTAATATTGGTGATTTTCTTCCACTACATGAAGCTGTTCGAAGCAGTCCTCCAGAAGTAGTGGAAGCTCTTCTTGAAGGTAAGGCAGATCCTAATATTCCCAGTACATATGCAGAACTCCCCTTACATACTGCTATCAAAATGCAATCTCTAGAGAGAGTACAAATACTTCTGGATAACGGGGCAAAACCCAATATTCCCAATGAAAAGGGTCAGTCTGCGCTGCATGTGTCCCTTGACTTAAAACCTTGGTACGCCCAAAGATCGATCCCCCTAGAACAACAATTTACAACCACCCTAAATATAATAAAGTCCGTTCTCGACGCCGGAGCCGCTCCTAACGCCCCCAGCCCCGAAGGACAGCACCCGTTGCATATGGTCCTTGATTTAAAGTCCGATAAAATTGCAACCGCACATATTCCAATAGTACTACAAACACTTTTAGACGCTGGAGCAGACCCCAATGCAACAACAAATGATGATCAAAAAGAAACACTTCTCCAAAGGACTATTGATCTGTATCCCCAATTTGCATCTATGATTTTGAGCCATCCTCAAATTAATATTCATGCCACAAATGCATCAGGGGAAACGGCCTTGTATACAGCTGCGTTTAGAACAGATCCACAAATTGTAGAGGAACTCATTGCCATGGGAGCTCATCCCAGTTTCACATTGCTAGAGAGATTTGTTACACTCATCTCGTCTGCTCAACCTTCAACTGATAGAGGATATGAGATACGGAGAAGACGGGAGGAAACACTTTCCATACTTCTTGACAACCACAAATTAGACCCTTCTCTTCTGACAAAACTTCTTCCTGTATCGATAGGAGCTCCCAAAACTACAGAAATGTTACTGGAAACCAAAGGTATCGACGTAGAAGCGAAAGACGCTCAGGGGCAAACAATTGTACATAAAGCGGTCCTATCACATATGAGTTATGAGCTAGAACTACTTCTTCAAAATCCAGAAGTTAGAGCCATAATTAACGAACCCAATAAGGCGGGAGATGCGCCCCTGCACGACGCTATCGTTTCACTGAAAGTCCTCAGAGGACCACAAGATATCCATATACTTCTTAGAGCTGGAGCCGACCCTAAAGCAACAGATGGTCAGGGGCGAACACCTCTGGAGCTTCTCTTATCAGTAATGAATATGGCTTATGCTGGGATTTATGAAAGTTTCCGATACGCTGCCAAAGCTCTTATTGAAAGGGGAACCCCAATACCAGAAAACATAAGAGGACCAATCGCTGAACTTATATTTGGACAAATAGCTATTGATTTAGTCGGTCAGGAAAATTTAGAAAGTCTTTTGGCAGGTTGCTACGATTGAAATTCTAAAATAAAGTCAAAAAGCTCTTAGAAACCAATCCACCGAACAGAAGTATAACGCTAGAAATAATTAAAACCAAAACAGATCCGCTCAGTTTATCCGGTTGCAAAATAGATATGGGGGGGTTTTTAGAAAACAATCGGGATAAAATTCTCAGACAGCAAACAGTAAACAAAGTAGAACTCAAAAGCACTCCAAAAAGTATCCAATAAGAAATCCCCTCCTCTAATAAAGATTCAAAAAGAAAAACCCTAGAAAAAAATCCAGAAAACGGGGGGAGTCCTGATAAACTTAGAAGACAAATTGAAAAGCATATAGCAAAGGGACGATGATTTTTATAAAGTCCATTCAGTTCTTGTAAAACAACAATTCCTTTTTGATTTTTTTCAACACTCTTGTGGAAAGCCAAGCTCCCCAGATTCATAACAATATCAACAAGAACATAGAAAAAGAGCACCCCGAGCAAAACACTGGGAAACAGACTCAATCCCAGTACCACAAGAACAAGCAGGATATAACCCGAATTAGCAATGCTAAAATAACCGAATACACTTTTTAAGTCTTCTCTTTTAAAAATCATAACAGAACCAAAGAGAGATGTTAAAATAGATAGAACTTGTAGAGCGAAGGCGAAAGATTCATTTCCAGTTAAAGGATAGGTCAAAAAGACTCTTGCCAGAAGAATGATTCCTCCTATTTTACCAACCGTTATCAAAAAAGTCATAATGGGAGTGGCAACATCCTGAAAAACTTCAGGAGCCCAAGAATGAAAGGGAGAAATTGTTAACGGAAAACCTATCCCAACAATAAGAAAGAGCATTCCTGCAACAAAAAGGGGCTCAGAACCCATCCACATCGGCGCAGATTCGGCCAACCGTGAAATCATAAGCGTTTGGGCCACGCCATAAATAAAAGCTAATCCCATTAGGAAGAAAGCAGCACTTACACTGCTTAAAATAAAATACTTTAAAGCCGTTTTTTTCTTCTCCAAACCTATCATTATAGAGTTAGACAAAAATAAAACCAGCAAACCAATAAAGGACAAGATTAAGTTATTAGTAGACAACATAAGAAAAGAACCTGTGCTGCCTATTAATAATAGCGATATCAAAGAATAATTTCTTTCACTTCTTTTAAAAAAGAGAATTATGCAAATGGTAGTTACTAAAACAAAAAGGCCACCCCACTGAGTTAACGAATCTAATAATAAATATTTAGCAGCAAACATAAAAATTCCTCAAATCACTAAGAAAAATGAAAAAAGAATAATTCCGAATAATATATAGGATACATAAGACTGCACGCTATGGCTTTGCGAAAAAATATTAAAGCTCCCCGTACTCTCTACAGCCTCAGACTCGTTTAAAAATCCCTCTTTAGAAGTTTCTTGTTTATATATCGACATAACCATTATAAGACCCACTACGATTCCAGATATAAATAGAATAATAGAGAAAAAACTTAAAGCTTGACCGCCATAGTCATTATAAAATCGACCAAGGGCAACTAGAATAAGATGCACACCACTGATCATGAGTTCAACACACATTAAAAGAACAATGATATTTTTACGCAAAAGAAGGCCCACAATACCTATCGTGAAAAGAATTGTGCCGACAACAATATAATGGTGTAAAGAAATATCAATCCACACGCAGATACCTTCTTGTTTTTACGAAGCTAACAGTCACAAGCAACAAACATATAATTGTTTCTAAAAAATGATTCGAGAACAAATAATAAACACTTTCTTGAAAGTTTACGTTACCTTCTTTTAAGACAGCCGATATGAGATCTTTTTCGAAAAAGGTTTTATTCACTACACCCAAAACAAATCCACAAAAACCACCTGCTATCAACATTCTTAACCAACGAAAGTGGGATCGGCTTTCTTTCTGAGTCTTTTCAAAACTGGTGAGTCTTGAAATCACCAATAAAAATATAAAAGTAATGCTCACAGAAATAACAGCTTGAACACCCCCCAATAAATGAGCTGATAAAGAGAAAAATAACCCGGCAACTGTCAGCATCACTAAAGCTAAGGACAAAGCTGAGAAAATAAGTTTTTTCTGAAAAATAACAGAAAGGGCAAAGATCACAGCACAGCCTGACAAAATATAAAATACCAGTGCTTCCCTCATTCTTCTATTAAGACGGATAATCTAAAGATAACAAGTTTAAAATTCAAATCAGCACTTCCTTATAACTAATGCAATGCATGGTTACTGTTAAGGGAACATCTCTTGAGAGTAAGGTGTGTTCTTTATGACAGCTATAGAACAATGCCAGACACATTTTGATAACCTGATCGCACCTTACTTAAAGACAAATGAAGTATCTATTCTCGGAGCTATATCTTCGACAGCTCTTTCCTTTGCACTGACGCAAACAAAACATAAGAACATCAAGAACAACTCTATTCTTATCATGCCTCGTAGAAACATGACTCATGAATTAAAAAATGCCATAGAATTTTGGGACCCCTCTTTGAACCCTATTATACTCGGTGGACTTGAATCGAAATGTTATTCTGGTGTGCTTCCAAATCGCAAACAAACCCTTCAACGGATTAAATGGTTAGCGCATTTAAGACAGCCCGAATCTCAAGATATTTTTATCGCTGCCATATCTGACCTCTTACAATACACACTTCCACTGTCCGTCTTTAATCAATGTTCAAAAACTATTCAATTAGGTGACTCCATCACGCCATCAGATATTAGCTGGCTCTATAGTATAGGGTATCATGAAGCTCATCGTGTTGAAGATCCCGGTGACCTCTGTGTAAAAGGCGGGCTTATAGATATTTTTTCTCCCTATCATGATCACCCTCTCCGACTCGAACTCTTCGGTCATAAGATTGAGTCCATTCGCACTTTTGATCCCAATAACCAAAGGTCTTCTCAAAAATTAAACACGGCCCTTCTCTCTCCGGCTCTAGAAACCATCTACACAGAAGAGGAGAGAGAAAATATACCCAAACGTTTCATAAGTTGTATTAAAGAAAAAACAGATGAGACACAACAAATTCAAACACAACTTGCACGAGGAGATTTTTTTCAGGGAGTAGAATATCTCACTTCTATTTTTTATAAAAATCCCCAAACAGCTTTTCACTATATAAAAGACACCTCTTGGATCTGGTGTTGCAACTCCATAGAAATAACAAAGGATCATGAATCTTATCTATCAGAACTAAAGGTAGATTTTGATATCTCCTCTAGGGCCCTTCCCCCACCTTCAAAACTCTTTTTGGAAGACACAGTGTCAGTATTTCAAAGTAGACATTCTAAGATTGTTTTCTCTGCCATCGATGATGGCACATCCTCCAATACCTTCCATTATAAGACTTCCAACTTAAATGAACTAAAGAGAAAATCAAAAGAAAGCTTAAAGACTTCTCTATCTTGGATCCTTGAACAAAAAAAATCAGAAAAAAATTGCTTTTTATCAGCCAAGACACAAACCCAAGCGCGACGACTACAGATTCTATTAGACGATAACAATATAAAATCAGATATTGTAACGGGGCATCTTTGGGATACATGGATCAACGAACAAAAACAACACCCCACACTTGTCCACATTGTTCCACGCCCTCTACAACAGGGAGTGATACTGAACAGTGAAGATCTTATCTTTATAACAGATCATGAATTACTCGATTTAAAGAAATCAAACTTAGGAACAAAAAAGCCAACATCAAAAGCCCAAGATTTTATACACCAGTTCCAAGAACTTAAAGAAAACGATTTAATCGTACATGTAGATCACGGTGTTGCCAAATTCCTTGGCCTTACAAAAATGAATATAGATGGGGCTGACACTGAACTCATTCAACTCGAATATAAAGATGGAGATAAATTATATGTTCCCATTTATAGAGCTTCACAAATTCAAAAATTCACAGGACTAGCCACATTAGACAAGCTCGGCTCCAATAATTGGGAAAAAACAAAAATAAAAGTTAAAAACCACCTTAGAGATATCGCAAATGAACTTTTACAACTCTACGCTAAAAGAAAAGCCCTACACCGCACACCCTTTCCCATATCTGACTTACTTTACCAAAAATTTGAATCCCAATTTCCCTATGAAGAAACGGAAGATCAGATAAAAGCCATAAACGATGTCAATGGCGATCTTGAGTCGCAAATTCCTATGGACCGACTTATTTGTGGTGATGTGGGGTTTGGAAAAACAGAAGTGGCTCTCCGAGCAGCCTTCAAAGCTATCCAGGCCAAAAAGCAAGTGGCCATCCTTGCCCCAACAACTGTACTTACCTTTCAACATCTAAAAACATTTAAAGAAAGATTTCAACACACACCTGTCAACATTGAATCACTAAGTCGATTTGCCACAAAAAAAGACATAAGGACAACATTAGAAAAAATAAGAACGGGACAGGCTGACATTGTTATTGGAACCCATCGACTACTAAGCTCTGACGTAGAGTTTTCTCGGCTTGGTCTTTTAATTATTGATGAGGAGCACCGGTTTGGAGTCAGCCATAAAGAAAAAATAAAAAAGATGAAGTTAAATTTAGACTGTCTGTCTCTCTCCGCAACACCCATTCCTCGAACACTCAACATGAATCTTATGGGAATCCGTGATCTCAGCCTAATGACAACACCCCCACGCGATCGCCTACCCATCCGAACATATATTGCCACTCATGAAAAACAAATTATTAAAAAAGCTATCGAAATGGAAATTAACAGAGGGGGGCAAGTTTATTATGTTCATAATAAGATTAAAACCATCAATAGTATCTATGAAGAACTAAAAAGTCTTTCCCCTGATTTTCGTATTCGTATTGGTCATGGACAAATGACAGACAAGGATCTTGAAAAAACCATGTTGGACTTCTTCAGTCATGAATTTGATGTTTTACTTTGCACAACCATTATTGAAAGTGGAATTGATATTCCAAGAGCGAATACCATGATCGTCAATGATGCCCATTTGTTTGGACTCTCCCAGCTCTATCAACTGCGGGGTCGCATTGGAAGAAGTTCTGAACGTGGACACTGCTACCTCATCATTCCTCAAAATAAAATGATTGATACTAATGCACAGGAAAGATTGAGAATCTTACAAGAAAACTCTGAACTGGGCAGTGGATTCTCTATTGCCCAGCACGATCTTGAATTGCGCGGATCTGGAAATATCTTAGGAGAAGAGCAATCTGGAAATATGAATGCTGTTGGTTATGAGCTTTATGCTAAACTGCTCGAAGAAACTTTAAATGATCTACGTGAAGATCAAACAACCATTAAAGAAATAGAGCCAGAAATTAACATTCGTATTCCAGCTCTGATTCCCGATAAATATATATATGATATTCGAACACGATTATATTTCTACAAAAAACTTTCTAATATAAAATCAATAGATGAAGTAGATGCTATTGAAGATGAACTGAGAGATCAATTTGGTCCTCTTCCAGATGTTGTTTTAAATCTTTTAGGATTAATGATTGTAAGAAAGATTTGTAAACAGCTATTTATTCAAGATATTAGATCGAGTAAAAATAAAATTTCACTAAAATTGACTAAAGACACACCTCTTTCTAATGAAAAAATCCTCTCCCTCACATCTGAAGATTCCAAAAAATATACCATCACTCCTGATGATCGGATGCACATTTTTATCAAAGAGATCTCATGGCCGAAAATTTATGAAGAATTAACTGTTCTAATGAAACTTTAAAACTCTATCCTCATACCTGCCGCCCACTGCAGAGGGGCAGAAAAGTCTGCCGCTTCATCAGCAAAGGCTAGATACCTTACTTCAGCGAAAGCATAAGACGCCACCACACCATTTTCTACAAAAGATTCTACGGCTGTATTGGGATCTAACCAATCCAATTGAAGCAATAGCCCTGCTATACCATATAGACCGAAATTTGTTATACCCTTTACAGATTGAGCGAGATGTTTTTCCTGATAGAGAACCGAATACCCACCCCCACTTGCATAAGGTACAAAGAGCGGTTCAGAAAAGAGCTTATCAAATGCAAAAGTTAACCCCGCCCTGACAGGAATAAGATTCAAAGACATATCTGGTCCTAGCGGCCCCCCTGGTCCCGGCGCACCTCCCGGTCCCGGTGGTCCCACTTGGTCCGGCGGTCCCACTGGCCCCGTTGTATTACGATAAAATCCTCCAGCCAGTTCTATACCTAACGAACCAATAGCCATATTCTTTTTTATTCCAAAGCTTATTTCTATATGAGGTATCTGCGGAGATTCATAGATAGTTTCAAAATTTCCTTCTAGTGCAAAATCAGGTTGGTAATAGATAGGTTCATAGGCACTATAGGCAAATGATAATGTGTAACCCCAAGAACTTCTTCTCTTTCCATATCCGGCAAAATAAGTGTAATTACAGTCACAAGATTTTTTAATATCTATATCAGGGTATTTTTCAACTTCCACTCCGTCTAAATAGCTTTTTGTTCCGCTTGAAGTTCCTTGATATTCTTCCTGTGAAAATGAAACACATGAGAAAATCATGGTAAGAAAAAAAAGTGGAAAAACGTAAAGACGCATAGAACTTCCTTCTATTTATTTATTCTATATTTAGAAGTTAAAATTTCTTGGAAATTTTATATAAGCACCATACTTAGGTCGTAAAACTTTTTAATTATAAATTAAGAAACGGACGTTTGTAGTAAAGATAGATATTTAATAACTTCAAATACTTTATATTATATTTTAAAATTTAAACCCAAGACTTTCCGCTAAGTTTTAACAAAAAATCCTAGACTTACCTATGGAAAACAAAACAAGAACACTGTTATTTCCCCTATGAAAACCATTAAATAAAAAGCATTTTGATTTAGATTTGAATCATTTTTGTCGAAAAGTTTTATGTCATCATGGCTTTAAAAATCGGAGGATAACATGTTTCGTTCTAAATCTTTTTTGGCTTTATTAACAGTTAGTTTTTTTCTCTCATCCTGCCAATTAGCCAATGATATGCGTGACAACACAGAGCAACTTAGAGATATAACCAACAATATGTCTCAAACAACAACTGTCTTAGAACGACAACAGAGACAGGCTGTGTCCGAACAGATTCGCACAAAAAATCTTGAAATCTTACAAGACAAAGATGTACCTTTTGAGCACAGAGTGCGCTCTGCAGCCATTTTTACAAAATCACTAGAGTTTCAAGTTTTACAAAACTCTACAGAAAGTCTTTCTCCGTATGAAGAACTGCCTCCTAACATTGTGACAAAAAGAGATCAATTACTGGCAGAAGGCATAGAAGAATATCTTTTGGTTTTTCGAGGTTTTCTAACAAATGGACGCAAACAACATAAACGTTTTCCTAAAATTAACCCGTTTAGTAAGGACCCAGCACATTTAAGTGCATTAGCAATGGCTCTTACAGCAGACCAAATCAACTCGGAACAAATAACTGCAGCTCGCCAAATACAAAGAGCTGGATTCCAACCGCAGTCACCTTTAAGTCTTATTATGAATACTTTATTGTCACAAAATAAGATAGAAAACACTTCAGAGGGAATGCGTCTCAATTCATCTCCCCCCCCTCACCCTGATCCTCGTAGTACGTATGCACGCGCCCACAATGCTCCTATGCCCCCGTACATGGAAAAGGTTCTCTATTTTGAGGAAGAGAGTAAGTATTTGCTTGAAGCACGTTATAATATGCTCCTTGGAACATCAATGGACAAACTCGTCAATGCCAGATCGAAAAGCAGAGCTGGTCTCTTTGGATCATTGCTGACAAACAATTGGAAAGCTGATTTAGAGAATTTAAGTGCTCCTGAAATTCATCGCACAAACAATTACATAGGTGAGGCTATTCATCTGAATCAGGCTTACAATTCTAGATATCGACAAAAACCAAGGTTATTCAGTCGAATTCTCAGTGTCGTTAGAAACTTACAATTCACTGGAAATTATGCTGAACGTTTTGCAGGGTTCCAAAACAAGTTATTTGCTATCGATCAATTAAGATACGCGCTCTCTTTCTTACGTGGAGTTCTCAATATTGGAAAAAACAACCCTGGTGATGATTATTATGGAGATGATAACTACTACAACAGTCCGTACAACAACCCCTACTCTCGATATCCACAACCCTATTACAATACGGGATACAATAACGGATATAATGGATATAACAGCTACAACACAGGAGGAGGGAGATCCTCCGAGTGGTATCCTGACAGGGGCCAGTCTTCAGAATTGTACCCTAACAATTATAATAACGGATATAATGGATACAATAATGGACCCTATAACCAGAATAATGGGTACAACAACGGACCGTATTATCAGAACAATGGATATAACAACAGGCCATATTATCAAAACAACAATGGGTACAATAATAGCCCATACCCGCAACAAGTGGGGTCATATCAAACTGGGAATAGAGGATATGATCAAGATTATGACTACGGGGCATGGTAGAATAACCCTTATTTATGACTCAAAATCGAATAACTTACTTCAATGAAGAGGAGGCCATGGTCAATCTGGCCTCTGCATGTTTTAACTGGGGAATTAGTTTTTCGGCATCATAATTAACAGACGACACATCATCAAGAGCGGCTTTTAGTTTTTGTACAAGAGCCTTAGCATCTTCTAAGCTAATGTCTTCCCTGGTCTCTGCTTTCTCTGCTAGAACCTTAACATGGTTATCATAAACCTCACAGTAACCACCGCTGACAACTATTTCTTTTGCTGTCCCCTCTTCTATATAACTTAAAATACCGGAGTCTAATGTGGTAATGAGAGGAGCATGCCCTTCCAATATACCAAGTTCTCCTGCATAAGCAGGGATAACAACACCTGATATATCTCTATCCACTACGATAATTTTTTCTGGCGTTACAAGAGTCAATTTTAACATAATTATAACTTCTTACTCTTTTCAATAGCATCTTCAACTGTTCCGACAAGATAGAAGGCCTGTTCTGGTAAATCATCATGTTGCCCTTCCAAAATTTCTTTAAAACCACGAACTGTATCTTTAATGTCCACATATTTTCCAGACAAACCAGTAAAAGCTTCAGCGACAAAGAATGGTTGACTCATAAACTTTTGAATCTTTCGGGCTCTTGATACAACCATCTTATCTTCTTCTGACAGTTCATCCATTCCCAAGATAGCAATAATATCTTGAAGTTCTTTATACCTTTGTAAAAGAGCCTGAACACTTCTTGCCGTATCATAATGCTCTTGACCGACAACTCCTGGTTCTAGGATTCTTGATGTTGATGCCAGAGGATCCACAGCAGGATAAATACCCAAAGACGCAATTTGACGACTTAAGTTTGTTGTTGCATCAAGGTGAGTAAATGTTGTGGCAGGCGCAGGGTCTGTATAGTCATCCGCTGGAACATAAACAGCCTGAACAGAAGTAATAGAACCTGATTTTGTAGATGTAATCCTCTCTTGCAGGGTTCCCATTTCAGTACCAAGAGTGGGTTGATATCCCACCGCAGAGGGGATACGCCCCAAGAGCGCAGAAACTTCTGCTCCAGCCTGTGTAAAACGGAAAATATTATCTACAAATAAAAGAACGTCCTGATTTTCTCTATCTCTAAAATATTCAGCAATAGTTAGTCCTGTTAAAGCGACACGGGCACGAGCCCCTGGTGGCTCATTCATCTGACCAAAACACAATGCTGTTTTATCAATAACTCCAGACTCTTTCATCTCTTTCCAGAGATCGTTACCTTCTCGTGTACGCTCACCCACACCGGCAAAAACAGAATACCCTCCATGTTCAGTCGCAATATTACGAATCAACTCTTGAATTAAAACAGTTTTTCCGACACCTGCACCACCAAACAAACCAATCTTACCGCCCTTTGCATAAGGAGCTAAAAGATCAACGACTTTAATTCCTGTCACCAACATTTCAGCAGATACAGTTTGATCTTCAAACAAAGGAGGCTCTCTATGAATAGCCCATTGTTCTTTAGTACCAATATCACCGGCTTCATCAATAGGTTCACCAGTGACATTTACAATACGACCCAAAACTTCTTTCCCAACAGGAGTCTGAATAGGTTTCCCACTATCTCTAACGGTCATCCCACGAACCAAACCTTCAATAGAATCCATAGCAATGGCTCTCACTGTATTTTCACCCAAGTGCTGAGCTACTTCTAAGGTTAAATTCCAATCCTCTTTGCTGATTTCAGGATTGGACACCTGTAGAGCATTATAAATAGGTGGTAAGTTTCCAGAAGGAAACTCTACATCAACAACACCTCCAAAAACCTGTTTTACTCGTCCTTGTTCCATAGTATTAGACCCCTCATCCATTTAATGCCTCTGCACCACTTGTGATTTCAATCAACTCAGTCGTAATAGCAGATTGTCGCATTTTATTATATGTCAATGTTAACGTGTCTATTCTCTCACCAGCATTTCGTGTTGCATTCTCCATCGCACTCATGCGAGCCCCATGTTCTGAAGCCACACTCTCCTGAAAAATACGATAAATTTGTACAGCAAAATGCTTCTTTAATAATTCATCTATAATCTCACTCGCTGTAGGTTCAAAAATAAACTCACTATTAATTTCGTTAGATTCAATATCTTCACTTGATGTCAGAGGAAGAATTCTTTCATCAACAACTTCTTGAGTCATTGTGGATTTAAACTCATTATAAATCAGTCGTATTTCTGAATACAAACCACTCAAAAACCTATCCAAAAGATTGTCAGCAACCTCTGCAGCCAATTTGTAATCAATTGTTCGGGAAAGATTCAAAATATCAATAACTCCCTCTTTGCCATGACTCTTAAAATGACTGGCTCCCTTTTTTCCAATAAACCCTAAATCAAAGTTCTTTTGTCCCTTTTCAAACTTAGAAATAACCTCATTTGTGTAACGAATAATATTTGCATTAAAAGCTCCACAAAGTCCCCTATCACTGGTGACAACAATAAGAAGTGTCTTAGCGTCTTCTCTGAACGAGTCCTCTAGAAGGGGATGATGAATTTTTTTAGCCATAGCTATTTTTCTTATAACAGAACCCAAGGAGAGGGCATAAGGCCTGGCATTAACAATGTTATGTTGAGCTTTCTTAAGTTTAGCAGCAGAGACAACCTTCATAGCTCGTGTTGTCTGCTGAGTTTTTTTCGTGCTGTTAATCTGAATCCGAATATCTTTGGTATTAGCCACTAACTCTTACCCCTTTTGCGTTTGAAAAATAGCCGCAAATTCTTTTAGAGCAGCCTTTAGTTTTTCTTTAATATCATCTGTCATCTTTTTTTCATCCCGAATTTGATTTAACAGTGCTGAGTGTTGATTCGATAAATATTCTTTTAACTCCGCTTCATAACGTTTTACCTCTGAAGTGGGAACAGCATCCAAAAATCCATTTGTCGCTGAATAGATAATAACAACCTGCATTTCTACAGGCAGAGGAGAATATTGATCCTGTTTTAGAACTTCAACCAATCTTTCACCTCTAGCTAATTGCGCCTGCGTTGCCTTATCCAAATCAGATCCAAAGGCAGCAAATGCTTCTAACTCACGAAATTGAGCGAGATCCAATTTCATTGTTCCAGCCACTGACTTCATAGCTTTAACCTGTGCATCTCCTCCAACACGAGAAACAGAAATTCCGACGTTCACCGCCGGACGAACACCTCTGTGAAAGAGAGAAGATTCTAGAAAAATCTGTCCATCAGTAATGGAAATAACATTCGTGGGAATATAAGCTGAAACATCTCCCGCCTGTGTTTCAATAATAGGTAGAGCTGTTAAAGACCCTCCACCCTCTTCTGATCGTATTTTCGCAGCTCGCTCCAGAAGTCTCGAGTGAAGATAAAACACGTCACCGGGATAGGCCTCTCTTCCAGGGGGACGTCTTAACAAAAGCGAAAGTTGCCTATAGGCTTGAGCTTGCTTTGTTAAGTCATCATAAATAATCAGAGCATGTTGGCCCTTGTCCCTAAAATATTCTCCCATTGTACACCCTGTATAAGCTGCTAAAAATTGAAGAGGTGCCGGATCAGAAGCTGTTGCAGAAACAACAGTTGTATATTCTAAGGCTCCAGCCTCTCGAAGTTTTTCAACAACTTGAGCAACTGTGGATTGTTTCTGTCCAATGGCCACATAAATACATTTCACATCACAATCTTTTTGATTAATAATTGTGTCCACGGCAACGGCTGTTTTTCCTGTCTGTCTATCACCAATAATAAGTTCCCTTTGTCCTCGACCAATAGGGATAAGAGTATCAATAGCTTTAACTCCCGTCTGTAAAGGTTCAAATACGGATTGACGAGAAACAATACCTGGAGCTTTGAGTTCCACACGCCGACTCTCTTTTCCCAGAGCCGCCACTTGACCATCAATAGCCTGACCTAGAGAGTTTACAACTCTCCCCAACATTTCCTTACCCACAGGAACTTCCACGATACGTTGAGTTCGTTTAACTGTGTCCCCTTCTTTGATACTGGAATCACTACCAAAGATAACAACACCCACATACCCTTCTTCAAGGTTTAGAGCCATTCCATAAATATCTCCTGGAAATTCAACCAACTCTCCAGACATCACTTGATCGAGTCCATGCACTCTTGCGACACCATCACCAACAGAGAGAACAGTGCCTCTTTCGCTGACCTCTAAGGCTTTATTGTAATTTGCAATTTTTGCTTTTAAGACTTTTGTTATTTCTTCTGCTTTTACAGTCATGATTATTCTACCCCTCGGCTTAGTCCTTCTTTTAATCGATTAAGTTGTGTTTTTAACGTATTATCAAAAGTTAAATGGCCAACTTCTGCTACAATACCACCTAATAAATGATTAGATTCTTTATATTCAAAAATAACTTTTTTCTGAATTTTTTTTTCTATAGCTTTTTCAATAGAATTGCGCTGACGAGACTCCATAGAGGATGAGGTTTTGATAGTTCCCCTGACAACCCCCTCCCCTTCATCAACTAAACTTTGAAAAACTTTAAAAATGGATTCAAACAAACCTATCTTTGATTGCACAACCAACAATTTAATAAGATTAAGAAGCTGAGGACGAATCCCCTTCCCCTTAAATACGTCATCTAAAATTTTTTCTTTTTCATCCTCTGAAAGCTGAGGCGAATTCAAGAATAAAACAATACTCCTATGGTTAAATACAGATACCAAAGAAGACATTTCTTTTAAAGCAACGGCCTCTTTTCCCTTTACTGCTTCAAATAGACATTTCGCATATTTTTTTGCTAAATCCATTATCCATTTACCTTATCTACAAATTCATTTTGTAAGCTTTTATGATCAGAATCCGTCATATCTTTTTTTAGATATTTTTTTGCCTCTGTAATAGATTGAGAGATAGCATAATCCCCCATTTGTCTTTTAACTCTTTCTGTCTCAATAGACACTGTTCTCTTTGCCTCTTCCATTATTTTAATAACAGACTGGTGTCCATCAGATAAAATCTTATCTTTTAATTTCTTTGCATTTTCTTTAGATTGAAGAATATCCGCTTCCCTCGTCTTTTTGAGATTTTCTAAAGCCTGTTTTATTTCCTGAAATTTGTTTTCCGCATCTTTTACGAACTTTAGAGATTCCTCTTTCTGTTTCTTATAGTCTGCCGCTTTGTTTTTAAAGTAGGCTCTCACTTTGTCTTTTAAAAACCAGAACATGAGCCCCACAAAGAGAGAAAGATTAATCACTTGTTTAATAACAATAGCCCAGGGAATTCCCTCACCCCCTCCAGCAGCCAAAGCTAGAGGACTAACAGACAACAATATAAAAAAAGTGAGAAAAAACGTTTTCAAGACATCTCCTTACCTAAAAGCTGACGAACAATAACAGAACGTATCTGAGGCAAGTCGGCGTCGATATCATTTTTCAATTGAGTTTTTATTCGCATAAGTTCTTCACGATTTCCTGTTATTTTTTTCTCTGCCCTTGTTCTTGCTTCATCCACTTTTTCAGACACGACAGAATGGGCAGAGGCTTTAGCTTGGTCAAAATGTTTTTTTATCTCTGAATTAAGAGCCCGAGCTTCCTTAGAATATTTTTCCTGAAGAACCTCTACTTCCTGCAAAAGAGTCTCAGCATTTCTTTTACTTCCTCCAGTGGCCTCTTGTCTGTTTTGATAAGCCTTTAAATACGGCACGAAAACAAGACGAGAGAGTGCCATATAAGCTGTGAAAAATATAATAAATTGGGTAACCAGCGTTTGGTTTAAACCCAAGATTTCAAGGATTTCCATTTACCGATAAGCCTTTTGAAACCTCAAGTAGCATTGAGAGAAACTTTGGGTCAAGATTTCTTAAATATAAACAAAGAAAATTTTGTTTCATAATGGGGAATCCATATACGATGCCCCTTCAAAAATTGCCCCCTCATCAATCCTTAAACTCGGTGTTGTTAACGTTCCTTTAAAAACAGCAGGTGGATGCATCATGACACGGTGTCTTGCAAAAACATTTCCCTTCATTGTCCCACTGATAACGACAACATTTGCCTCGATTTGAGCTTCTACATCTGCACCTGAATCAATCACAAGAGTATCTTTTGTAAAGATCTCCCCTTTAAAACGCCCACTGATTCTCACTGTACCTTCAAAAGTCAGCCTTCCCTCGAAAGAGGCTCCTTTATCTAAAATTGCGGTCACCCTTCCTATATCTAAAGACGACTGACCCGGCTCTTCTTGTTTTTCTTTGTTGTCTTTCACTAATTCCATGTTGTTTTCAATTTCTCTGATATCTCATTCAGTTCATCATTAGAATAAAAATAAATTCGCAAACAACCCTTCCCTTCTTTGTAATCAATTTCCACTTTTCTTCCGAGGGTTTTTTGTAAATCGCTAGACAGCGTTTGCACAAGAGAGGTTGTGCTTGGAGAGTCCGGGGATTTACGAGGTGTTTGATAACTCTTAATTAACTTTTCAGTTGCTCTTACCGTCAAGTTTTGAGAAGTGATTTTCTTAGCTATTTTCTTCTGTAGGGTAAAATCCGTAATAGCTAAAAGAACTTTAGCATGACCCACACTCAACTCGCCAGAAATCAACATACTTCGTACATCTGCACATAGAGCAAGGAGCCTTAAAGCATTGGCAACAGTTACTCTATCTTTACCAACTTTCTCTGCCACTTGATTCTGTGTTAACCCATACTCATTTTGAAGTCTCTGGTAGGCTTCTGCTTCATCAATGGGATTCAGATCATGACGTTGAATATTTTCAATTAAAGCTAACTCTAATGACTCTTGGTCTTTAACATCTCTAACAATGGCCGGAACACTATGCAGTCCTGCCTGCTGAGCTGCTCTCCAACGTCTTTCACCTGCTATCAACTCAAAAACATTTTCAGAACGCTTACGAACAACGACAGGTTGGAGAATACCTTTTTCCTTAATAGATCGTGAAAGTTCTAGAAGTTTTTGTTTATCAAAAACCTGCCGCGGCTGTTTCTTATGAGGCAATATTTTATCTACAGCAATATCCCAAACCCTCTGATTTTTCTCATGACTACTCACAATTTCCCTATTTTCTTTAAATAGAGGTTTTTGAGTATCCACTTCATTCTTAAAAGAAGTATCTTCTTGCGAGTCCTGGATATTCATATTTTTTCCCGAAGAAGAGCCTACATTTTCGACAAGATCATGTTTAGAGAGGCTTGCTTTTTCTAAGGCTTCCTTTTCCTCCTTAAAATTTTGCGGATTTCCCAACAAACTTCCCAGACCCCGCCCCAGACCTCTTTTAATAGTGTTATTGTGGCGATCCGACATGATAACTCTCCTTTTGCCTTTCTTTATTAAACGATATGTAAATCTTCTGATCTAATTCCGTAGCAAGCTCTCTATATTTTTTTGCCCCAGTAGACATTTCATCATAATCAATAATGCTATAGCCATGGCTGGGGGCTTCACTTAGTCGCACATTACGGGGAATCACAGAACTAAATACCTTATCTTCAAAATGTTTTTGTATCTCTGCCATAACCTGATGACTCAGATTATTTCGAGTATCAAACATAGTAAGAACAATACCCTCCATCTCCAATTGTGAGTTAAAGTTTTTTCTTATCAATCCCGCCGTATTTAACAACTGACTTAGACCCTCTAAAGCATAATATTCACATTGTAGGGGGATCAAAAAAGTATCTGCAGCACACAGGGCATTGAGAGTTAAAATTCCTAAAGAGGGAGGACAATCTATTATAATGTAGTCAAAATCTTCTCGAACTTCCCCCAAGGCCTTTTTCAATTTAAATTGACGATGCGGCGCATCTACAAGCTCTATCTCTGCCCCAACCAAATCTGTTGTTGCGACACAAAGATGTAAATTTTCCAATTGAGTCGGAGCAATTATCTCTCTAACAGGTCGTTTTCCTATAAGAACGTGATAAATACTTCTCTCTCCATAATCATGTCTTTTGATACCTAATCCGCTAGAGGCGTTTCCTTGGGGGTCCATATCTACGAGCAAAACTTTTCGCCCTAGCTCTGCCAAACTAGCAGATAAATTCACAGAGGTTGTGGTTTTTCCGACTCCCCCTTTTTGATTTGCAATGCAAATAATTCTGGCCATTTTTTCCTCTTAAAATTTACTCACAGATCTTAGCACCAGATTGTTCCACGTGGAACATATCTATTATTTTCCCTTTACGCACCTGGTTGCCCCTTCAGCTTATTTTGACAATTTTTTTCATTAAAATTCAAACAGCTCCAAAGCCCCCTCCCCGGACCCAGGGCGTATCTATAATTTTAGAACATTACGGAAGAGTTTTTTCAGAAGCGCAGTTTTCTGAAGCGGCAATGCTGAGGGATGATGCTTTCTATTTCTTTTCGGAGCGTAGGGTGTATCGTGAGGGAGATACAATTGAAGCGATATATTGCAACGAAGTAGATGGCACTTTTTCAACAGTCCGAAGCGATTTAAATTTTCTTCGAATAAAAAAGGGAATGTCCTATCTTAGCTTCGGGCAAGTTATATTTGCCCAACAAATATGTGTTCCATGTGGAACATTCTTTCAAAGAGAGCAACTCTTTTTCCCCACTTCGGCTTTTGAAATGAACATAGTGGCCACCAGACGTTATACATTCCTGAAAATCCATTAGTGTTTTTTGGATAGTCCCGTAGCCTCTGGATACAGCCACAGAAACTGAATCCGGCGGTAAGTCCTGGCCTTTTGTACAGGCAACTTCAACATTCTTTAAATCCAACATAGACGATATATGTTTTAAAAATTCACTCTTTCTTCTTCTCACTTCAACGAGAACAATATGTTGGCTTTTATCCAATATTCCAAATACAAGCCCAGGGAAGCCACCCCCTGATCCCATATCAAAAATGGGATTCTTTCCTAACAGACCCTTCTTCTTTAAAAGCAAGAAGGCCTCTATGGAATCTGCAAAATGGATTTCATCGGCTTTTTCTTTAGAGTTCTGGGAAATCAGATTGATTTTTGTAGAAAAACGTAAAAGTTCCACGTGGAACATTTTTAGATCCGCAATAATTTGCCTATCCAAAAATTTATACCAATCGGGAATTCTCCACAGAGGAGTTTTTCCGTGAGACATATTTTGACCTCTTAGATAATCCTCCCATGTATACCAAAAGAGCTTGAATTCCCGAAGGATTAACCCCACTAATCCTTTGAGCTTGCCCTATAGTTTGAGGCCTCTTTTCAGAAAGCTTTTCTTTTTCCTCCATAGACAATCCGGCAATTTTATAAAAATCCAAAGCGTCAGGAATTTGACGACTTTCTAACTTCTTCACCCTATTGATAATCTCTTTTTCCTTTTGAATATATCCTTCGTACTTTATGTCGATTTCAACAGGCTCATCCACATCCCTATCTCCAGTTTTGATTTTAAAAAGTGATAAGTCAGAAAGACTTACCTCAGGTCTTTTTAAGAGCGTGGATAGACTGGTAGGCTTTAACAGAGGCTGTGATGGGATTTGACTTATTGCATCATTATTAGACCTGTTGGGGAAAAGGATCCTTTGATTCAGTTCATTTTTTAATCTCTCTCTCTGCTCTAAAATTTGAAAGGCCTTTTTATATCTCTCTTCCGAAAGGGCTCCATACTTTCGTCCTGTATCTAAAAGTCTTTCAAAAACATTATCTTCCCTGAGGACAAGTCGATGTTCTGCTCGTGAGGTCATCATCCTATAAGGCTCTTTGGTACCTTTTAAAACGAGATCATCAATAAGAACTCCAATATAGGATTCATGCCGTTTCAACTCCAAAGGCTCTTTATCTTCTAAGTATTGTATAGCATTTATCCCAGCTATTAATCCTTGCCCAGCAGCCTCTTCATATCCACTTGTTCCATTAATTTGTCCTGCTAAAAACAAACCTCGAATGTTTCGCGTTTCTAAACTGTGTTGAATTTGTGTCGGTTCAATAAAGTCATATTCCACGGCATAACCAGGTCTTAGTATTTTTACTTTTTCCAAACCGGGGATTGTCGTCAGAAACTTATATTGTATATCCTCGGGCAGACTTGTTGAGATACCTTGCAGGTAAATAAAGTTTGTATTCAAACCTTCCGGTTCTAGAAATGTTTGATGTCTCAATTTGTCTGCAAATCGTGTCACCTTATCTTCAATACTTGGACAATATCTAGGACCATAACTTTGTATAGAACCATCAAATAGGGGAGAGTAACTCAGATTCTTTTGAATAATACTGTGAGTTTTTTCATTCGTATATGTGAGATAGCAGGCGACCTGAGGTAAAGAATACGTATTGCGATTTGTCTCTATAGAAAAGGGATAATACTCTTTATCTCCAACTTGTTTTTCAGCCTTAGACCAATCTATAGAATTTTTATCGAGACGGGGAGGGGTTCCCGTTTTTAATCGGTTCACACGAAATCCCAAATCTTTTAATTGATCTGACAGACCACATGTTGAGCGATCTCCCACTCGCCCTCCGGAAGATTGATGTTTTCCAACATGCATGACGGCATTCATAAATGTCCCTGTCGTTAAAATAACAGAGCGGGCTTTTAGACAAGAGCCGTCTTCTAAAAATAATCCCATACATTTTTTTTCTTTAATATAGAGAGATTTTCCCTCAGCCGAAACTAAGGTGAGGTTTTGAGATATTTTTTCTCTCATATATTGAGAGTAAATCATTTTATCACATTGAGCGCGAGAGCCACGAACAGCGGGACCTTTTTTAGCATTTAATCTTTTATACTGAATGGTCGAAGCATCAGCCGCCAAAGCCATCTCTCCACCTAAAATGTCAATCTCCCTAACAATATGGCCTTTTCCCAATCCCCCTATAGCTGGGTTGCAACTCATATAACCAATGCGATCTGTATTTGTTGTTACAACGGCAACCTTTTTCTTACGACGAAGACCTACAAGTGCAGCTTCAATACCAGCATGTCCGGCACCCACAACAATAATATCAAAAACATCCGTCTTATTTTCCAATACAAAACTCCTCAAAAACTCTATCTAAAATTTGATCGTCAAATTTTTTACCCAAAAGTTCCTGCGTTGCCAACACACTATCTTTTAAATCCGATGCTAAAAACTCAAGACTTTCCTTTTTTTCCAACTTTTCTATAGCAGAATGAACATATTTTTTTATTTCCAACATTTTGCTGACTTGTCTTTCTTTTACAAGGGCAAGGCCCTCTTCTGGGGAAGTGCTTTTAATTCTATCCAGAACAAAAGACTTAATCTCTGAAAGACCTTCTCCTGTTTTCGAACTGATTTTAAATAATTTTTTATTTAACTGCTTTTGCACATTAGGATATTTTTGTGAATGAATGTCGAATTTAGCTAAGGCAAAAACTCCCTCTTTATTTTTAAGTTTTTCAAAAAAATTGCTGCTTTTAAATTCACACAAATCATCAATAAGACAGATAAAAAGATCTGCATCCTCTAAGGTTTTTAAACTGAGTTTTATACCTTCATTTTCTACTTCATCCTGAGAGACTCGTATACCAGCCGTATCAAATAAGTGGATGAGATAACCCTCCCAAGTGACATGTGCATCTACAAGATCCCTTGTCGTCCCTGCTTTACTGTGAACGAGAGCTCTATTCTGTCCTAATAGAGCGTTAAACAAACTTGATTTCCCTGTGTTGGGTTCTCCCACAATGACGACTTTTAATCCATTGGTCAGAGTGTAGGAATGTTTTCGATAGGAAATAATAGCGTCTATTTTTTTACTCAGTTCAAGAAGCTGGGATTGAATATCTTCATCTTTTAAAAGATCTATATCTTCCGCAGAGAAATCAATTCCAGCTTCTATATGAGCCAAGCACTGTATAAGTTTATCTTCAATATCAGAAATATCTTGAGAGAGTTGTCCCTGCAATTGTCTGAGGGCATTTTTTTGAGCAACAACAGATCGACTTTCAATAAGTGATAACACGCTCTCTGCCTGCATTAAATCTATACGGCCATTCATAAAAGCACGAAAAGTAAACTCACCACGGTCTGCAATTCGTGCCCCGCCTTGACAAAGGTTTCCGACAACCTCTTCTAGAACTAATGGGTTTCCATGACATGATATTTCTAAAGACTCTTCTCCCGTATAGGATTTAGACTTTGCAAAATAACTGACTAAAACCTCATCAACAGAACTTTTTCCATCGATAGTCGTAAAAAAGCCATAATAGATTTTATGAGACTCTGGTTTGTCAGGCAGGAAAGAACAAAACTTTTTTGTAATGTCTAGGGACCGAGCCCCACTAATGCGCACCACTCCGATCCCCCCTCGACCCATAGGGGTTGCTACAGCGCAAATTGTTTCTTCTGCATCAATATCTGAATGTCTCATCAGGTATTTCTTCTATGCGATCTACCCCTATCATCTCTTTCATCAGCCAGGGATATTCTAATTTTTTTATACAATCTATCTCCAACCGAACGACTTCTAACACGACGATCCTCTGCCAAATGACGATGAATCACTTTTCTCCCTCTGGGAGGAAGAGCACGACAATAAATAGCTTTCTTTTTTTCCAAAACAATTTTCTTTAAACGATCTGCCATCTCTATAAGAGATTGATCTTCTTCTTCTCGAAATCCATTACTATCAAAAACAACTTTAATCCGATCTTCAGGTAATTGGTTTTGTAACACTCTTTGAATGAAAAACTGAAAGGCATCTAATAATTGACCATCACGTTCCTTCAATAAAGGTTCATCATCACCTGTTAGCTCTATAGTCAAAACTCCTTCTTCTGTTTCAAAAATATCAAATGCCAAGTCTAAACCTGAAACGTCAATGACATCTTCTAAAGTTCTTTCTATAACTTCGACAGACTTATCGATGCTTTTTTCATTGCCTTCTCCGCCAAATATCTTCTTAAACAGTCCCATATCCTCTCCTTTATTATACTGTTTGTCTTTTTTTTGTTTTTTGATCTCTCATAAACACCATATGTTGTACGATTCCAAAAAGTGTACTCACAAAAATGTACAGATTCAGTCCACTCGGAAGAGATAACATAAATAGTGAAAATATAATTGGCATAAACATCATAACTTTAGCTTGTGCTGGATCCATAGTTGTCGGTGTCAATTTTTGTTGAATAAATAGAGTCACTCCCATCAAAACAGGTAAAACATAATAGGGGTCTTTTAAACTCAAGTCATTAATCCATAGGGCAAAGGGGGCCTGATACAACTCAATACTCTGATAGAGAACCCGATAGAGAGCAAAAAATACTGGCATTTGCAAAAGCATGGGCAAACATCCACCAATAGGATTTATTTTATGTTCCTTAAAAAAACTCATCATTTCCACTTGTTGCGTTTTCGGATCATCTTTATATTTTTCTCTCAGGGCTTTAATTTGTGGCTGATAAACCTGCATTCTTTTCATCGATCGCAGAGACATAACCGTGAATGGCATAACTAAAAAACGAACAACAATTGTTAAGAGAATAATCGCCATTCCATAATTAAGAGTCAGACTATACAACCATTTCATCAGACGAAATAAAGGATAAGCCAACCAGTCTAGCCAGCCGCCATAGCCAAAATCCACAAGCTGAGTTAACCGGGGGTTAATTTCTTTAAGTAAGTCAAAAGATTTTGGACCTGCAAACAGGGAATAAGACAAGTTCAACTGATCTTTGCCGGCAGGTAAAATATAAACTAACCTTCCAATAGCGTTCATCTGTTTTGTGCCCCCAATACCTTCATAGTGAGCGACCAACTCCGGTTGCACAGGAGATTTATCTAAAACAGCAGCAGCAAAATAGTGTCTTTCCATTGCTGCAACGGCCACATTACTTATCTTTTCTTTGTTTATTCTTTGACGGAAAAATTGTCCTGTCTCTATCTCTGGGGGATCTAGAAACAGGCGATCGGCCTGACTCGTACTTCCTATATCAAAATAAATAGCCTGCGTGTCAAAAGAGGGGATAAAAAAGCTATCACCATTTCCTAATTTCTCTCCCAAATTTTCTACAAGTATTGTTTCAATTCCAGATACACCTCTCTGCATACCTGATAGTTCCAGTTTAACATCGACCGTATAGAGAGAGGGGTTTATGGTCATCTCTTTAATAATTTTAAGATCCCCATAGCGAGCCTCTCCTATGTATTGATGGGGTTGAGATTTTTTAATGACAAAAAACAGAGATTCTTTTTTCCCGAGCAGCCGTGTTTCAAAGGCTCCGAATTCCTGGGATGACCCCAGAATAATTTCTTTTTGTTTCCTATCCTTATACTGTTTTACAACAATGTTATGTAGACCCATTCCTCGGTTAGATAAATCAAAAGAAAGTATTTCATTTTCATAGTGTTCAAAGGATAGGGAAGCGGATTGCTGTGCAGGCTTTTTTTCTGTCTCTACAGCCTCTTCCACCATTTTGGAAGGAGGCTTTTCTTCTTGTACAACAGGGGTTTTCTGTACAGGGTACTTTTTAGACATATAGTTTTGCCAACCAATAAGTATCCCAATGACCAGAACTGCAGCGAATAAAGTTCTAGAATCTAAAAAATTATGCTTCTCTGACATCTATTAAATCTCCACCTGTTGAGGGTATTGTTGAAGTATCGGCCCCATCTTCTTCGCAGTTTTCTGGAACAGGATCATATCCTTTTGGACCAAAGGGTCTACATTTCAATAATCTTTTTACAGTTAACATCAAAGCATACAGCGGTTTGTATTTTTGAAAACTCTCATAGGCATACTCTGAACAGGAGGGATAAAAACGACAGTTTCCTCCTAAAAACAAAGAAAGAGTTGATCTATAAAGAAAAATAGAAAATAAGAAAAAGCGTTTAAGACAAACTTCTAAGAAATGCAGTTTTTGCTTTATCCATAGATTTTTCAAACATTTTATATCGTATTTTTTCTTCTTTTGAATAAAATAGGACATTGATATCTACTCCAAGCTCTGGATTAATTTTGTCAAATTTTCTAAAAAACTCTCGGCTCCATCTCTTGACCTTGTTACGAAAGGCAGCGTGTCCAACCCACCGAGGAACAGTCCATCCATAACGATTAAAGTTTTTTTGATTCCGAATACAACGCCACATCAAAGTTCTATCAGAAAAAACTTTCGATCCTGATTTCCTGATAGATTCAAATTGAAAACGGCTTTTTAAAACCTTTTCTGACCATAACAAAATATTATTTTCCTCCACATGTCACAGACACCTGCTTACGACCCTTAGTTCGACGCCTGGATAGGACCTTTTGCCCTGATCTGTCCGCCATACGGCTACGGAATCCATGGGTTTTTTTACGCCTCCTACGACTGGGCTGATATGTTCTTTTCATTAAATAACTCCTCAAATGAAATATATCTTAGTTTCTGAGATGCGACATAGAACCATGTCGCAGCAAATGAAGTCAAGCGATTGAAAACTCTTCTTATTTTTGTTAAACCCCCATCACATCCTTTGGGCATATTCTTGATCAATTCTGAGAGTGGGGGAAATGGAAAAAAATATCTGGGAAAAGGCTAAAATCAATATAAGGGAGAAAAATCCCTCAAACCATATTCTTTTAGCCTGGATAAATCAGGTTAACTTTATAAAAATTGAGCCACTTGTCTCAGGACGGCAAAAAATACATTTGAGTGTCCCTTCAACTCTTTGCAGAGACAGAATTCTAGACAATTTTACAATAATTAACGAAGAAATTTCCAACATTCACAAACAACCCTTGGAGGCAGAAATACATGTCCAGGAACATAAGAACAAAGAACAGCCCAAAAGCACTTCTTTGGCGTCGCATCAAGTAGAATTTTCCCCTGTCGTTCAGTTACCCCAAGACAATGTATCTCCAGGCTCTCCAGACAAAGACTATTTAAACCCCTATACATTTGATAACTTTGTCGTTGGACGTAACAGTGAATTTGCACATGGAGCCTGTTATAGTGTGGCACAGTCTCCAGGAAAGGGATACAACCCCCTTTTCATCTATGGGCCAACAGGAATTGGAAAAACACACTTACTTCACGCCACAGGTCGATACATACAAGAAAATTTTCCAGATTTGAGGATAAAATACGTATCAGCCGAAAAGTTTCTTAACGAATGTGTTGCCAGCATCCGTCATAGAAAGATGGATGAATTTAAAAAACGTTATAGGGAAGAATGCCATGTCCTTCTTATGGATGACATTCAAAGTTTTGGTAAAGGGGAAGCTACACAAGAAGAATTCTTTAATACGTTAAACTTCTTATTTGAAAATAAAAGACAGGTAGTGGTTGCCAGTGATTGTATGCCTAAGGACATAAAAGGTCTTGAAGAAAGAATACGAACACGGCTTGAATGGGGGGTTATTGCCGATATTCATATGCCAGATCTAGAGACACGAATAGCCATTGTAAAGTCCAAAGCAGAAGAGATGAACGTTCACATACCTGACGATACTTTGGAATTTTTAGCCAGAATTTCAAAACATTCTGTTCGAGAACTGGAAGGAAATTTAAAAAGAGTAAAAGTACACAAAGAGATTAGAGGTGTCTCAACTTCCTTAAAAACTGTTCAAGCTGAACTCTTTGCTAATTATAATACAGAATCTGTACCCATAAGGGCAGAAGACATACAAAATATGGTAGCACATCACTATAAGATAAAACTCGTGGAGCTTAAGTCTCAAAACCGCTCTAAACCAATAGCGACAGCTCGGCAGGTGGCTATGTTTCTTATGAAAAAGTATCTAAAAGATAAATCTTTGAAAGATATTGGAAGAGCTTTTAACAAAAAAGATCATTCAACCGTTATTCATGCGATTAAGAAAATAAGCACTATGAAAAATTATGAGATAAAGAAAGATATTGAAAATTTATCAAAGAGCATTGAGTCACAAACAGAGTAGGGAGGATGTGGAAAAATCTTTTTAAAAAGCTGGTATATTTTTGTGGAAAAAAGAAATTCACAAAAAGTTTTATCTATTCAAAGACTTTTCCACTTTATTATTAACAGTAAAACCAAAGTAAAATAAAGAGGTTAAAACGGAATACAAGTTATAAACACCACTACTATCATTACTATTTTATATATAACTAGGTTGTTTTAATACAACTCAAGGAGGAAAAAATGGAATTTAAGATAGACAAAGAAGATCTATTAACCATTTTGGGGAAAACACAAGGAATTATAGAAAAACGAAATACAATGCCAACATTGGGCAATGCTCTTTTAGAAGCCAAGAAGGACAGTCTAAGAGTTTATGCTACAGATCTTGAGGTGAGTTTAACGGATGAGATTTCTGCAAAGATCAAAAAAGAAGGACGCGTGGCTGTTGATTCAAGAAATCTTTTTCAAATTATTAAAGAGATGAACAGCGATACGCCAATTCTTTTTAAGAGGAAAGATAATAACTGGCTAAGAATCAAACAGGGAAAGTCAGATTTTACTCTTGTGGGAACAGATCCTGATGAGTTTCCTGTTTTTCCTGTACATAAGGGAAATCATTTTATGACTATTCCAACTGATGTGTTAAAGGACATGATAGAAAAAACTATTTATAGTGTCTCTAATGATGAAACCAGATATCACTTAAATGGAGTGTACTTTGAAAAAATAGGAAAGACGAAGGATTCTTCTTATAGAATGGTGGCAACAGATGGCCATAGATTGAGCCTTGTTGATAGGAACGCTAAAGATATTAAAAATAAAGAGGCCTTCGATTTGGGTGTTATTATACCTAGAAAAGGTTTAAATGAAGTTAAACGTCTTTTAGACAGCGTTCAAACGGATAGAGTCAGTATAGCTATAGATGGAGCTCAATTTATTTTTAAGAGTGATTCGACAGTGTTAATGATTCGTCTTATTGAAGGGAAATATCCTAACTACAAACAACTTATTCCAAAAAGTTTAATGCGAAAAATTAAGGTTGCACGCCATCCTTTGGTTTCTTCATTAAAGCGTGTTTCTCTTCTATCGAATCAACAATCAAAGGGAGTGACGTTAGATTTTGGAGAAAAATCTTTAAAAATATCGTCTAATAACCCTGACATTGGAGAAGCTCATGAAGAACTGGATATAGACTATGAGGGAAATCAAATTAAAATAGGATTTAATGCTAAATACCTCTTAGATATATTAAATAGTTTTGACGATGAAGATGTTCAAATTCATCTTAACGACGAACTTTCACCTGGCTTAATTAAACCATATCATGATAAAAATTATACGTGTATAGTTATGCCTATGCGTATCTAATCATATGCTGTTTAAGGCTTTAAAGGTTGTCGATTTTCGAAATATTCATGAAATTCATTTGAATATGTATGAGAGTTTGACTGTTTTAATAGGAACTAATGGTCAAGGTAAAACAAATATTGTTGAGGCTCTCTACCTATTACTAAATGGATCGAGTTTTAGACAAGGTAATGCGAAACATTTTATTAGAGAGGGAAAAGATAAATCTTTAATAACAGCAGAGGTGAACTTTGAAGGGAAAACGGATGAGATATCTTTAAAGTTTGAGGATGGAAAAAAGATATGTACGTTAAATAAAAAGAAAGTCTCCTCACACAAATTAATTAACCTTTTTCCTTATGTTTTATTTAGTCCAGAAAGTCTATTGGCCATAAAAGGCGGTCCAGATATAAGAAGGTTTCTGGTAGATGAGTCGTTGGTTCTTTTAATGAAAGACTCAAAAAGTCTCTTACAACGGCATAAGAAAATACTGAAATCAAGGAACTCCATACTTAAAGATGTCAGTATGGGAAAAAGAGAAAAAGAACTCGCAGAACCTGTTATAGAAAGCCTGAACCCTTTGTATTTGGAAACTTCTATAGAAGTTTCCAAATTAAGAAAAGACACTCTTTTAACCTTAGAGCCTATTATGAGGGAGAGTTTAAGGGACTTAATACAAGTTGAGGATATACATTTAGAACTTGAATATTGCGTGAATGGAAACAGCACACGTGACTGGGATAGAGAGAAGTTTGATGCTGCCATACGTTATCGTTTAGAGGAATTAGGCCCTCGAGAGTGGGCTGTTGGTACATCTTTAGTGGGACCTCATAAACATGATATTGTCTTTAAATACCAAGGTATGGACTCACGTTATTCATGCTCTCAGGGAGAGCAGAGAATGATTATATTAGCTTTCAAAATAGCACAAATAGTGTATTATAAGAGGATTCATGGGAGCTTTCCCATGTTGTTACTTGATGACGTTCTCTCTGAGTTAGATGAAAAAAGAGGAGCCTTTCTAATAGAGTTTTTAAGAAGTTGTCAGGCACAAACTCTAATGACAACGACAAATTTGCCATATGTAAAAAGCCTAAAGGATTTTGTTATTTATAATGTGGAAAATGGCCAACTTCAGGAAGACATGGAGACGGAGTGTTTGAAAAAAAAGATGTCTCACCGGCTGTAGACAAAAAATATAGTGCTGATTCTATTAAAATTTTAGAGGGTCTTGAGGCTGTTAGAAAACGCCCCGGAATGTATATAGGGGACACTGTCAGCAGAGGATATCATCATCTTGTCTTTGAAATTTTAGATAACTCTATCGATGAAGCTTTAGCTGGACACTGTGATAAGATTGTCATCACCATTCATGCAGATGAATCTATTACCGTTGAAGATAACGGACGTGGAATACCTGTCGAAACACATGAGAAGGGAAAGTCTGCTTTAGAAGTTGTTATGACAATTCTTCATGCTGGTGGAAAGTTTGACAGCTCAAGCTATAAAGTGTCTGGTGGACTGCATGGTGTGGGTGCGTCTGTTGTTAACGCTTTATCAAGTCGCTGTAGCGTAGAAGTTAAGAGAAATGGAAAGGTTTGGAGACAATCTTATAAAACAGGACTTCCTGAAGGGGATATAGAAGTCGTAGGAACCACAGATAAGACGGGCACAAAAACAACTTTCAGACCAGATAGAAAGATTTTTAAAGATGAATCTATAACATTTAATTTTGATACTCTGTCGAATCGCTTCAGAGAATTAACTTTTCTAAATAAGGGTCTTGAAATTCTTTTTAAGGATGAGAGATCTAACAAGAGCAATAGCTTTCAATTTAACAATGGAATTATTGAGTTTGTAAGCTATTTAAACCAATCTAAAAAACCTGCACATAGAGAGGTTATTTATTTTACAGGAACAAAAGAAGGGGTTGATGTTGAAATTGCTATGCAATGGAATGATGCCTATTCGGAATCTATCTATACATATTGCAATAATGTAAACACTATTGAGGGCGGAACGCATCTTGTTGGTTTTCGATCTGCCCTTACACGAGCAACAAACTCTTATGCCCAAGATAAGAACCTATTAAAAAATCTAGCGGGAAATTTAGAGGGTGAGGACATTCGTGAAGGGCTTGCTGCCGTTATTTCTGTTAAAGTTCCAGAGCCTCAATTTGAAGGGCAAACAAAAACGAAGTTAGGAACTCATGAGATCAAAGGTATTGTAGAGTCTCTTGTTAATGAGAAGTTAGCAGATTGGTTTGATAGAAATCCAAAACCAGCAAAAACTGTTATAGGAAAATGTGTAGATTCGGCAAAGGCGAGATTAGCAGCCAGAAAAGCCAGAGATTTAGCGCGAAGAAAAACAGCTTTAGATAGTCATTCTTTACCTGGAAAGATGGCGGATTGTCAGGAAACAGACCCCTCTCTCTGCGAGTTGTATCTTGTTGAGGGAGATTCTGCGGGGGGCTCTGCTAAACAGGCTAGGGATAGGAAAACACAAGCTGTTTTACCTCTTCGTGGAAAGATTCTTAATGTAGAAAAAGCTCGATTTGAGAAAATGCTTTCTAACGAAGAGATCAAAACAATGATTTCTGCTTTAGGAACCGGCATTGGTAAGGAAAATGTTAATGCTGATAAAATAAGATATCATAAAATTATTATTATGACAGATGCTGATATAGATGGATCTCATATTCGAACACTTCTTCTTACATTTTTTTATAGGCAGCTTCCTGAGATTATTGAGAAGGGATATGTCTATATTGCTCAACCACCTTTGTATAAAGTGAAAAAAGGGAAGTCCGAAGAATATATTAAAGATGAAGGTGCGCTTACAGATCACTTGTTAAATATTTCTTTGAAGAATTTGAAAATAGAAAACGCAAAGAAAGAATTAAATGGTGGTGAGCTTTCTTCCCTAATGAAGTCTATAAAAAGACTGAATCAACTTATCAATACTCTTTCGAATAAGTTTGATGAAACCCTACTTAAATTTCTTTTAAAAGAGAATGTCGACTTAAATAAGGAATTAAAAACAGAAGAGTCTGCTAAAAACTTAGTAGGTCAACTTGAGAAATGGAATAAAAAAGAAACATCGAATAATAATATTACAAGCATAAATCATTCTATTTCCCCAGATAAAGAACATGATGGTGTCGTTTTGGAAATAACGACAAACTACTTTGTAAATGAAAAAACAAGTGTGTTAACGCTAGAGGTTCCTACTTCTAGCGAATTTATAGAGCTCACAGATCTTTGGAGTGAAGTTAATTCTATGATTTCCATTCCTGTTTCAGTTTCTGTTGATCAAAAAAACTACGAATATAAGAATGTTTTTCATATGTTTGATGAGATTTTAGAGATGGGAAAGAAGGGGTGTTATATCCAAAGGTATAAGGGTCTGGGTGAGATGAACCCTGAACAACTTTGGGAAACAACATTAAATCCTGATAATAGAATTTTACTACAGGTTTCTATCAATGATGCTATTTCTGCTGATGAAACATTTAGTGTTTTGATGGGAGAGCAGGTAGAGCCACGTAGAAAATTCATTGAAGAAAATGCACTGATGATTGATGAATTAGATGTATAAAAAGAAGAGATAAAATGGATACGCCGACAAAAGAACGTAATGATATTGTTTCTGTAGATATTAACTCTGAAATGAAAGAGGCTTATTTACAGTACTCTATGAGTGTTATTGTTGGGCGTGCTTTGCCTGATGCTCGAGATGGTTTAAAGCCTGTTCATCGTAGGATTCTTTTTGCGATGAATGAAATGGGAAATGTACATAATAAACCTTATAAAAAATCAGCGAGAGTTGTTGGTGATGTTATTGGTAAATATCATCCGCATGGAGATACCGCCGTTTATGACACTATGGTAAGAATGGCTCAGGATTTTTCATTGAGAGATCCTTTAGTTGATGGGCAGGGAAACTTTGGTTCTATAGATGGTGATAATCCTGCCGCTATGAGATATACGGAAGTGCGAATGACTCCTCTTGCGGAGACGTTGCTTCAAGATATCGAAAAAGAGACGATTGATTTTGGTCCAAACTATGATGATTCATTATTAGTTCCAACTGTTTTGCCTTCTGGTTTTCCTAATTTATTGGTTAATGGAAGTGCCGGAATTGCTGTCGGTATGTCTACCAATATTCCTCCTCATAATTTAGGGGAAATCTGTGATGGGTGTTGTGAGCTTATTCAAGACCCAACTATAGAAGTTAATGATTTGATGAAAATCATTAAGGGACCTGACTTTCCAACAGCGGCGACTATCTCAGGAAAAAAGGGAATTTTAGGGGCTTATAAAACAGGGCGTGGAATTATTTCTTTAAGAGCTGTCTCTGACATTGAATCCGATAAAAACAGCAAGGAAAGTATCATTGTAACGCAACTGCCTTTTCAGGTGAATAAAGCTCGTTTGATAGAAAGCATCGCTGACTTGGTTAAAGATAAAAAAATAGAAGGTATTTCTGATATCAGAGATGAGAGCTCTAGAGAGGGCATGAGAATTGTCATAGATTTGAAGAAAAGTGCAAACAGTGGAGTTACCCTTAACCGTCTCTATAAATACACTCAAATGAAAACAAGTTTTGGCGTGATTATGTTGGCTTTAGACAAAGGGCAACAGCCGCGTATTTTCAATCTTAAAGAAGCTTTAAAGGCTTTTATAGATCACCGTCAGGAAGTTGTTACAAGAAGGTGTGTCTATGAATTAAAAAAAGCAGAAGCTCGCATTCATATTTTACAGGGATTAAAATTAGCTTTAGATAATATAGATGAAGTGATTGCTACCATTAAGGCGAGTAAAGAGACTTCGGCGGCTATGTCTTCTCTTATGTCTCAATTCTCATTATCTCAAAATCAAGCCAAGGCTATTTTAGAAATGCGTCTACAAAGATTGACGGGTTTAGAGAGGCAGAAAATTTTAGATGAGATTGAAAGTTTAGAAAAAGACATTGCATATCTTAAAAATGTTCTCTCAGATGTGAACGAGATTCTAAAAATTATTTCTGAAGAATTGAAGATGATTAAAAAGAAATATGCTACTGAGAGAAAGACAAAAATAGAAGATGCCGTCGAAGAATTAGAAGATGAAGATCTTATTACTAAAGAAGAAACAGTCGTAACATATACACACTCTGGCTATATTAAACGCACTCCAATAGATACATATAGATCTCAGAGACGAGGAGGAAAAGGGCTTAAAGGAATTGAAACACGAGAGCAGGATTTTGTTTCTCGAATGTTTGTGGCCGATACACACACAACACTTCTTGTCTTTACAGACAAGGGAAAAGTTTATTGGCAAAAAGTGTTTCGCCTTCCTGAAGGTAGTCGTATTTCAAGAGGTAAAGCTATTGCAAATGTTGTCAATATTTCTTCTGGGGAGAAGGTACAGGTTATCCTTCCTGTTAGAGAGTTTGATGAGAATAAGTATGTTGTTTTCCTTACAAGGAAAGGGATTATTAAGAAAACACCTTTGAGTGCATTTTCTAAACCGCGAGCTTCTGGAATTATAGCTCTATCTATAGACTTAAATGACAAATTGGTGCGTGCGACCCTGAGTTCTGGAGAAGATGATGTCTTTCTATCAACGGCCCAAGGAATGTCTATTCGCTTTAAAGAAAGTGATGTCAGAAGCATGGGAAGAATGGCCAGAGGAGTGCGTGGGATTAATCTAGGAAAAGATGATGAAGTTGTGGGGATGGAGATTTTTCAGAAAGATGAAGAAGGCGCAGTTCTTATGGTCACAGAGGGGGGATACGGTAAGAGAACCAATATTTCCGAATATAGAAATCAATCTCGTGGTGGAGTGGGTGTTATAACACAGAAGGTGAACGAAAAAATTGGAAAAGTTGTGGGAACACGGTATGTGGTAGATGATGACGATGTTATGGTTATCACAGATAAGGGAAAACTTATCCGTATGTCGGTAAAACAAATATCTATTCTAGGTCGTAACACACAGGGAGTTCGGCTTATCAATGTTTCTGCTCCAGAAAAAGTGTCCAGCATTGCTATTATAGAAGATGCGAATCTTTCTGATGGATAAAAAATACTTATTCATGAAGGGCTTTTTTATCCTTCTTATTGTCTTTATAGGCTGTACAAAAAAATCTTCAGAGAGTTGGTTAAAAGAGGGCCAAACCTTTTATATAAAAGGACAGACTAAAAAAGCAGAAGAAAGTTTCGTTCAATTAATGAGGCGTCATCCAGAATCGGTAGAGGCCATTCAAGGGGCTATGCAGCTCTTTCAAATATACATGGGTAAAAATCCTCCTCGTTTTTCTGAATCTGTTCGTGTTTTAAGATTTGTAATTCATAGATCAGAGAAGATGGAAGATATTTTAAAAGCACAAAAGTTATTGGCCCAAGTGTATACTGAGCATCAATCAGATTATAAAAATGGTGTTATTGAGTGGAGACGCTATATAGAGATTGAAAAAGATAAAGGCAAAAAGCAAGAGGCGAGGTTAATTCTAGCTAGGACACACTTTTTTTCTCAGGATTATTTTCAGTCTCTTTCAGAAATATCTGTATTATTAGAGTCTAAGCCAGATGGCCATATAAAGTTCCAAACCATCTTTTTAAGGGGAAGGGTTTATTTTAGCCAGAAGAAATTAGATCAAGCCATTGAAGATTTTGAAACCCTTTTGAAAACATTTCCTAAAGAAAGTCTAAATGAAAATGTTGCCATGACTCTAGCTGTAGCCTATGAAGAACAAGGGAGCCTTTCTGAGGCCATCCGTGTTTGGAAAAAAATAAGAAGGGATAAAAAAGAATTAGAGTTTGTTAGTGGGCATATTCAAAAATTGGAGCGTAGAAGACGGGCGCTGCCAAGACCAAACAAGTTAAAAAAGTAGTAGAAAATGAAAAAAGGGAAAAAAATAGAGGCTCTTTTTCTAGGTATGGAGTTGGTGGCTTTAGAGGTTATCGGACTTTATCTTGGAAAACTTATAGATGAGACGTATTACACTCAGGGTTTGGGAATTTTTGGCGGTGGTATTTTAGGTCTTGGAATTTGGTTTTACCTTGTTATTAAAGTGGTCAAGAGGGAAAAGAAATGACTGTGGAAAACCCCCAAGAAATTAAACAAATAACTGGAGCGGCCTTTGTTAAGAGCCTTTGGATTCAAATTTTGCTTTGTGGGGTTGTAGGAGTGTTGTTTTGGGTTTTGGATATGTCCTCAGATTTATGGCCTCTTTTTTTAGGACTGTGTTTTTCATGGGTGAGTTTTTTATCGACACAACTCATTATTAAAAGATGGTTGACTCGGAAATCAATGGCCTGGACAGGTGTTTTTGTTGTATTAAAATATGCAATCTTGGGTATAGGGCTTTATATTTTGGTACAGTCTTATATAGATTGGGCATTATTTATAGGAGTGGGATTTTTTATAGGGACGGCTTCTTATATGATCGCGGCCTATAAAAATGAGAATTCCTGATTTGTCTCATAGGATATGTTTGTTAATAGCGAAGTGATTTTAAAAGAAAGGGTGTCTTTTGGAGCATTTTAACTGGGTACAATTGATACCAGGAGTCGGTCATCATGATGTTCATGTTGTAACGGCAGCCATAGTTGCTTTTGTGCTTATTATATTTTCTTTCGCTGGGTATGTGGCTTTATCTAAAGCGGGTGGAGAGCCAGCAGATAAATTTTCTATACGAGGGTTTTTTGAAGTTGTTACAGAAATGATTGTAGGACTTGTGGATATGATTGTGGGCTCACAGGGAAGAAAGTTTGTCCCTATGTTTGCGGCTATTTTTGTCTATGTGTTGATAAATAATTTTGTGGGTTTATTGCCTGGTATGACACCGGCAACTGACAATCTCAATACAACGTTAGCCATTGGGCTGTTTTCTTTCTTTGTTTATAACTATTATGGAGTTAAGGAGCATGGGATTAAAAACTATATGGCTCATTTCTGCGGTCCCTTTTTAGCCCTTGCTCCATTACTGTTTCTCATTGAATTGATATCTCATATGGTGAGGCCTATGAGTTTGGGGTTACGATTGATGGGTAATATGGTAGGGGACCATACGGTCTTAGGGATTTTTCTAGATATATCCCCCTCTTGGCTCCCTGTGCCTGTTGTCTTTTATGGTTTAGGTGTGTTGGTGTGTTCTATACAAGCCTTTGTGTTTACGCTACTGTCCATTGTCTATGTCTCAATGGCGATATCTCATGATCACTGAGGGTTGTAATGATTTTTAGAAATATATAATAATGAGGAAGTATTTGTAAGGAGCTGAGACTTATGGGATAAAGGGATGAATTAAATTGTGTCGTGTTGTATAGGAAAGAATCATAATGAATATGTTTAAAGGAGTAAAAAAGATGAATAAGAAATGGGCTGTTTTTGTTTTGGGTATAATAACTATTTCTCCCTTATTTGTAGGAGCAGAAGTTGTAACAATAGCAGATAAGGAAATATTAACGACAGATAGAGGGCTTGTAGGCCTTGGAGCTGCTATAGCTATTGGTTTGGCAGTATTAGGAGGAGCTTTGGGTCAGGGGCGAGCGGCGTCTTCCGCTTTGGATGGTATTGCTCGAAACCCAGGGTCGCAAAATAAAGTGTTTATGCCTTTAATTCTGAGTTTGGCCTTGATGGAGTCGTTGGTTATTTTTGCGTTGCTTATTGCTTTTACTCTTGTCGGCAAAGTTTAGTCGGTGCAGGGGGGCCAGTTTTGACTTCCAATCAAATTAAGAATTATAGTTTTCACAATTTGTGGATAAATGTACTCGTATAGATTTAGAAAGGGTTTTTCATTAGCAAACATTCTAGAATAGTTTACAGCCAGCTCCCGAACATATTCTCTAGAGGGGTTTGTTGGGAGTCCGTCAGCTTCTACAAAGTTGTTAAGAGCGTTGTCAATTCTTCTGGCAAGATCTTCATTAAGTTTAGAGCGTGATCTGCCAGTACGATAAACTAAAGTATCCATAGGAGACTTTTGTTCCCAGTAGATAGGCCTAGTGTCCAAGCACGCTCCATTTTCAAGTAATGCTTTGGTTGTGTTGAAGTTAAGCCTTACAATGGCTAAACCAAAAGGAGTCTCTCCACGATTATTTCTTTTATTTAAATTGGCTCCTCGACTCTTCAGGCTTTCAATGTCGTTAGGGGTACCATATTGAGCAACAAGATGAACAAGATTATAGTCATTTCCAATAATGTCATGCGGATCTAAGTCCGCCTGGCTCATTAGCTCTTTTAGTCTTTCACTGTCACTTATAAGAGGCTTATTTATCATATCGCGGCATTTTTGGGGCGTTTCCATGCAGGAACGACCTCGGTAGGGATTATCAATATCATCCGTTTGAGCTGGAACTCTTGAAGGTTTAGTATTTCCTTGTTGATCTTTCGTTGATGAAATTTGTTCCTGTTGTTTTAATGTTGTAGATGCGCAACTTATATTAAATGCTATCAGAATTATAAGTAAAGATCTCATTATAAACTCCCATTTACTCTTAATAAAACACCTATTTAATTTGTGTATATGTATGATTTTAACTAATAGTAGTCATTTCTTCCTATAAAATATAACTATGAGAATATTTATAGACTAAAAGTCAGTCTCTATAGAATTCCAAAGGTGTGGAGGTCCAAAATAATCTGTTACATCCTAGAGGTTAAGGAAAGATATTTTCCTGTTAGGCTCTTTTTGATTTTTTGTACATCCTCTGGAGAACCAGAAGCTATAATTTTTCCTCCATTGTTACCCCCTCCTGGCCCCAAGTCTATGACATGACTGCAAGAGCGTATCACATCTAAATTGTGCTCAATCACAATGACAGTATTTCCAGATGATACAAGCTCCTGAAGTAAACTGATAAGATTCCTTACATCCTCAAAATGAAGTCCCGTCGTCGGTTCATCTAAAATATATAAAGTTTTTCCTGTGGATTTTTTCGAAAGTTCTTTGGCAAGTTTAATCCTCTGTGCCTCTCCACCCGATAGCGTTGTTGAGCTTTGTCCGAGCTTAATGTAATCCAAACCAACCCTATGTAGAAGATCTAGTTTCCTTTGAATATGTTTGTGATTTTTAAAGAAAGTTAAAGCTTCCCCAACAGACATATCTAAAACATCAGCTATGGTTTTGTCTTTGTACTTTACATGAAGTGTTTCAAAATTATATCGTTTTCCAGAGCAAACTTCACAGAGAACAAAAACATCAGCGAGGAAATGCATTTCAATTTTTACTGTTCCGGCACCAGAGCACGCTTCACACCGACCTCCTTTTACATTGAAACTAAACCGTCCAGGTTTATAGCCCTTCATGCGAGATTCTGGAACACGTGAATAGATCTCTCGGATCATTGAAAAAAGACCAACATAGGTCGATGGATTGGAGCGAGAAGTTCGCCCAATAGGTTTTTGATCTATTTCTACGACATAATCAATGAGATCTAAACCTGTTATGTTTTTATAGGGAGCCGATGGACGTGGAGGAGTGTAGAGATGGTTCATAGCAGCCCTATAAAGTGTATCAACAATAAGAGTGCTTTTTCCACTACCGGATACACCTGTAATAGCAATAAGATTTTTTAGAGGAAATTGTACTGTAATATTTTGTAAATTATTTCCCGATGCCTCTTTTACCTCTATGTACTCTTTTGATTTCTGTTCTTTAGAGTAAGGGATATGAGATGTTTTTTTTCCAGAGAGATATTGTCCCGTAAGACTTTTTCTATTCTTGGCAATTCCATGAGGAGTTCCTGTTGCCAATACCTCTCCTCCAAATCGACCAGCTCGAGGGCCAATATCAACAATATGGTTTGCTCTACGAATAGTTTCTTCATCATGTTCAACCAAAACCACAGTATTTCCTAAGTCTCTCAGTTTTTCTAAAGCTGTGATGAGTTTGTCTTGATCACTGGCGTGTAGGCCAATGCTGGGTTCGTCTAAAACATAAAGTATGCCGATTAAAGAGCTATCTAATTGAGTGGCAATACGAATCCTTTGTGCCTCTCCACCAGAAAGAGTGCGCGTTGGTCGCGATAGAGATAAATAACCAATTCCAAGATCAACCAAAGTTGATAGCTTTGACAGTAAATTTTTTAAGAGTTTTTCTGTAATAACTTTTTCTTTTTTTGTTAATCGTATTTTTCTTAAAAGAGAATGTAACGATTCAATAGATTGTTCAGTCAGTTGACCGATATGCTTTCTGTTAATAAGAACGTTTAAAGCATTTTTATTAATTCTATATCCATGACACTCAGGGCATGTTTTAAGAGAGAGTTCGTCAATCTCTTCTGTTTCTGAATCTTCTGGTATGTCTTGTTCTTCAAACAGGACACCTAATCCCTCACACGAAGGACAGTAACCTCTGGGGTTATTAAAACTAAAGAGCCGAGGCTCTTGTTCGGGAGGTGAGTGTCCACATTCAGGACAAGCGGCTCGAGTAGAAAACATGGTATCGATTTTATTGTCCATGTTAAAAATGGTGACATATCCATCACTTAATTTGGTGGATATGTGAAGAGCCTCTAATATTCGTGTATAAAACGTTTTTTCAATTGGCATTTTATCTATTAGAAGATCAATAGAATGTTCATGTGTTTTGGAAAGTTTGGGTATCTTGCTCAAATCTGTTGTTTTTCCGTCTACGCGAGCATTCAAGTAACCAGACTTAATCCATTTTTTTATTTCATCTGCAAACGACCCTTTTTTTGACCTCACAACAGGGGAGTAGATATGTATTCCCTTTTTAATTTTCTTCGAGAGAATAAATTTTAAAATATCTTCTGGAGATTGTGAGACCATTTGTTTTTTGTGAGAAGGGCAATGCATAATACCTATTTTGGAAAAAAGTAGTCTGAGCAGATCATACGTTTCTGTGACTGTTCCTAAAGTCGACCTTGGGTTCGTTGATGTGGTTTGTTGCTCTATGGCAATAGCAGGACTTAACCCTGTAACGGAATCAACTTCTGGTTTTTTTAATTGATCGAGAAAATGTCTGGCATAGGAGGAAAGTCCTTCTACATATCGCCTTTGCCCTTCAGCGTAGAGAGTGTCAAAGGCCAGAGAGGATTTACCACTTCCACTCAAGCCTGTTATAACAGTGATTTTATTTCGAGGGATTGTTAAATTAACATCTTTTAAATTATGTTCTTTAGCACCTTTAACAACGATTCCATCTAGGGAAGAGGGCATTTTTATAATCTCTCTTTTACAAAGTCTTCAAATTCTTTTCGTATTTTTTTTAAATTTTCTTCCGTGTTGGACTCAAATCTCAAAACGATAACAGGTTGTGTATTGGAGGCTCTTGCCAAAGCCCAACCATCCTTAAAACTAACACGAACGCCATCAATTAAATTGGATTGATATAATTCACTGGGTTGAGAGTATTTTTCTATAAGCTCCTTAACAATAGAAGTCTTTTTTTCTTCTGTCGTTTCTATTCGGATTTCTGGAGTGTTGAAACTGTGTGGAAGATCAGAGAGAAGTTCCCCTATTGTTTTTTTTGTTTTTGAGAGAATTTCTACCAATCTAATTCCGGCGTATATAGCGTCATCATATCCATAATTTCGATCAGCAAAAAAGATGTGTCCGCTAAGTTCTCCCCCAAATGGAGCTGAAATTTCCTTAACTTTTTTCTTTATTAAACTGTGTCCTGTTTTCCACATTATGGGATGCCCGCCGTGCTTTTCGATATCTGCATACATTCTATCAGAACACTTTACATCTCCGACAACAGGTTGCCCTTGTTTTTTGGATAAGATATCTCTACCAAATAAGATCATGAGTTCGTCACCCAAAACCATTTTTCCGTTATTATCAACAACTCCAATTCTGTCAGCATCGCCATCAAACCCTATTCCTGCTAGAGCTCCACAGTCTTTGACTTTTTCTTTGAGATCCATGAGATTTTCTTCGACAGTTGGGTCTGGGTGATGATTAGGAAAATTCCCATCTGGTTTTTCAAATAAAATATGTGATTTAAGACCTATCGATTCACAAAGTTGTCTGAGAATACAACCGGCGGCACCATTACCACAATCAAAAACAATGGGTATAGGATCAAGATGTTTGAATTCCTCTGTATATCTTTCTATGTATTGGGGAAAAATATCGTAGGATTGAACGCTTCCCCCTGGCTGTGAGTGGTATTCATTTTTTTCAATAATACTTCTTATGTCTTGAATGTCTTTTCCAGAAAGAGTGGATTGGCCGACAGAAATTTTAAAACCATTGTAATTGGGAGGATTGTGGCTTCCCGTGACCATAATAGATCCGTCAATATTTTTAAGAGCAAATGTCGAGTAATAGGAAATGGGAGTGGTTATCAATCCTAGGTGTAAAACTTTAGCTCCAGAATCAGAAAGACCTTGTTCTAAACGTTTTGTGAGTAAAGGACTAGATAAGCGTGCATCATGTCCGACAGTGATTTGAAGAGTATTTGTTTTTCCTAAAGAACGTATATATTCGCAGAATGCCCTTCCCAACTGATAGGCAAACTCTGAATCAAAGTCCGAATTTACGACTCCTCGAATGTCATATTCACGGAAAATTACTGGATTTATCATTTTTCCTCTTTTTTATTCATTTTATACGTAGGTTTTTTTCATTTTCAGTTAGATGAAGAGCATATTTGAGAGCTTCATACATGGAACTATAATCGGCTCTCCCTCTACCAAACATGTCCTTTGCTGTACCATGATCGACACTTGTTCGAATAAATGGAAGTCCAATCGTTATATGCATAGAATGTTTTCGTCCGTGTAACGCCTTAAAGGGAACCAACCCCTGATCATGGTAATTAGCTATGAACACACTAAAACGTTCAATATTTTGAGGTAAGAAAGCTATGTCAGCACTCAGGGGTCCAACAATAGTTTTTTTATTTTTTGTTATAACTGTATGGAGTTGTTGTTCTTCGTCCCCAATGAGACCCCGTTCTCCTGCATGAGGGTTAAGCCCTAATAGACAAATTGGTTTCTTGCTTTGTTTCTTTCTCATTAAGCTGCGCAAAACCTTTGCTGCAGATATACCGTTTTCTATAGAGGATAAGGTTATATTTTTAGAAACGTTTTTAATGGGAATGTGATCATTTAATAATATAACACCAAATCTTTTTCCTAAAAAACCCATATATAGGGGGTCGGCCTTGGTAACTCGGCGTAAAATATCTGTGTGACCTAGGTCTTTCATTTTTGCATTTCGTATGTTCATTTTAGACATAGGAGCTGTAACCATGCCGTGAATTTGGCTTAAGTGTCCAAGTTTTGCTGTCAATTCCACCCATTTAGCAGGGGGGAGGTTGGAATTAATATCTATAAGATGTCTTGTTTTTAATTTGTTAAAAGAAAGAGTTTCTTGCCATGAGCGAACAGTGATGCGTTCAAATGCAGAATCAATTTTTCTTAAATGTGACTTTGGAGTTTGTGGTGATCTCCAGAGGTAAAATATGATATTTTTTTGGGGTTTTATTTTAGATAAGGCTTTTGAAGCTATTTCTGTTCCTATCCCATCAACATCACCTGTTGTTATGACTATCTTAACGGGTTTAGTTTTCATCGCAAAAGAATTCCTTTTATAGCAAAGATATTAACATTACTTTGTCTATCCGTTATTTTACCTTTCACAGTTTTCTTAGGACTTTGTGCTTCTCTTATTAATGTTAATAAAGGAGTCAGACTTTTTCTGCTCTAACCAAAAAGAAAAGTGTTGTTCCAATGATTGTTGATAAAGCAAGTTTCGTATGTGGTTTTTTCGCTTTTCAAATCCTGGTGAAGAGACGAGTTTTTTGTCTAAGAGTTTTAGGATGTGAAAACCAACTCGGGAACGGACGATGTTGGAAGTTTCATTAATGCGCATGGAGCGTATGGCCTTATCAATAGAAGACAAAGACTCTCCAGACTTAAATTCTCCCAAAAGCCCCCCCGGGGAAAGTGTTGGATCCTCACTGTGTTGTGCTGCAAGATCGTTGAATGACTCTTTTCCCGATGTCAGTTTTTCTAACACGGCAGTGGCTCGGTCCTTAGCCGCGTTCACGTTTCCCCCTTTGGGAAGAAATAAAATGTGTGCAATACGGTATTCAAAGGTTTCATTTTTTCCAGTTCCATAGTGCTCAATGTAATAAGAGGCAATGTCACTATCAGAGATTTTAATTTTTGAAGATATGAATTTTTCAATAAGGGATCTTCTTTCTAATTGTTGTTTTATAAACTTCTTATATTCAGAAAATCGAAAACCCTGTTTTCTCAAAAAACGCCTAAACTGTCTTTGGGTCATACCATTACGTTTAGTCAGAGATCTGATTTCTGCGTCTACTTGTTCGGAAGATATTGTGAGATTTTGCTTTTTAACTTCAGAGTCTATCAGTTTCTGATTAATCAAAGCTTCTAAAAGTTTCTTTCGGCTTCTTAACAAAGGTTTTTTATCTTTGATAATGAGGTCATCTGCGAACTGCCCCCTTTTCAATTGTACCTTAAAAGTATTTAGATCAGATGCTGTGATAAGCTCGCCGTTAACAGTTGCTACGATGCGATCTACAAGTTTAGCTGAAGCAAGGTGGGGAGCTAGAGTTATTGTTGCTATGTAAATAAGAAGTGTTTTTTTCATTAGTCCCTCAACATTTTTACCTGTATTGAAGCAATCAACATATCATCTTTATAGACCTTTGAGGATTGTATTTCTTCCTCTAGCCATGCAGAATATGCAGCCTGCTGACGATCTTCTAAAATAGCTCTGCGAATTCTATCTTTCACTTTTGAGAACTTCAATTGAGATTCCCTTTGCTTTCTAATGACTTTAAAAATGTGATAACCCATATTGGATTTCAACACAGGGCTGATCCTTCCCACTCTCATAGAAAAAGCTGTCTTGTAAACCTCTGGTCCTCCTCGTTCAATCCATTCATCAGAGGATTGTTCGGGGACAATGGAGTACTTTTCAGCCATTTTCTTGAAGGTGGAGGATCGTCTCTTGAGAAGGTGACGCACTCGCATTGCATCATCCCTGGTTTTGAGAACAATTTGACGAATTCTAACTCGCTCAGGGCGTCTAAAATTCTTTTTGTGTGCTCTATAATAGGACTTCATTTCTTTTTCAGACGGAGGGGTTAGTTCTTTTGAAAGTATTTCAACCACTTGTCTTTCTGAGATCATAAGCCTGAGTTGCTTTTCCCAGGTTTTGTAATCCAGTCCCTGTTCTAGGAGGGCCCTCTTGAGGTCAAGTGAGTCCGGGTAATTTTGTGCAATATCTTTTTTATAATCAGTAACGTCTTTAGAACTAATAGATATATTTTTACGTTTTAAAAAAGAATGGGCCAGGGCCTTGTGGATATAGTTTTGGCTGATTTGTTTTTTTGCCTCTTGGATAACTTTGCCATCTTTTATAAATATGGGATCAAAGTTTTTAACTTTAGATGCAAGCAGTGAGGCGAATTCTTTGAGAGATAGAGACATATCATTGACACGAATAACAGGCCGCTCTGCTATCTGATTTTTTTTGAAAAGACAAGAACCCAAAGGGATGAGCCCAAGCAAGCTGATAAGAAATGTTAAAAAGTATATACGCTTCATAGTTCTAAAAAACTTTTTTCAAAAAAGCCCTTTATTTTTAAGGGAGTTTTTAAACTTTTTTCTTTCATAGGCGTTATACTACTTTTTTCTTCTTTGTTTCAGAAATTTTTGTATTTTTTTATAATATATTTTTCAATGATCTGATAGTTGAGAAGTGGTTATTTTTTCAATAAGGCCTTTAGGTTTTTCTTGACCTTGTACTTCTTCTGCAGTGATTTGAAGAAGGCATCAAATAGTCTTTTTCTCTTCATATCGAAGACTTGCGCCCGTATTTTGACTCTATCGGCTTTTTGGAAACTTTTTCGTCCTGTTAGCTTAAGAATATGTAAGCCGTAATTAGTTTCCACGACACCTGTAATTTGTCCTACTTTTAGCCTCATGGCCGCTTTGTAATATTTTGGGACAAGGGTAAGACGTGTTTGCCACCCGAGATCGCCACCGTGAGGTTTGGTTTGAACATCGTCGGTATAGAGTTTGACGAGCTCTTCAAAGGGGCGGCGGCTTTTCTTCACTTCGGCATAAATTTCTCGGGCTCTTTTCCTGGCCACTTGGCGTTCTTTTTTATTCGCCCCAGGCTTGAGTCCAATGAGAATATGACTCGTGCGGATTTCTGGGTTTTTACGATAATGATTTCTGAGTTCCTTTGAAGAAATAGAGATAGCACCCGCTTTAGGTCCAATTTCTTTTTCCAAGAGAGCTCTGTAGAGAACATGTTTGAACTGTTCTTGAACAATGTCGTCATTTTCTAGTTTTCTTTTTTTGGCCTCTTGAACTCCAAGCTCTAAACGGATCATGTCATCCAGAAAAAGGGCTTTAGACGGTGGATTTATAGGGGTGCCTTTTAGTACTTTTGCGTACTCTTCATTAAATTCCTTCAGTGTGATTTTCTCTGATCCAACTTCGGCCAAAACGACGGCGGAGGCCGTTGTTTGATAAAATAAAATAATAAGGGCAGATAAAATTTGTTTTAACTTCAAGGGACACCTCTTTACTGTCTTTTAATGTTAAAGAGTAAAATAGTATTTGGCCAGACCTTTTAAAGAGCGGCTCTTTTGTTAGGGTAGAGTATTACTTTGGTGTTGTTTTTATCTCTAGACTTAAGCCTGTAACAGTTTCTTAAATTCTTTTGTGAGCTGTGGAACGACTTCAAAGGCGTCGCCAACAATTCCATAGGTGGCTTTTTTAAATATGGGGGCCTCAGGGTCTTTGTTTATGGCAACAATGACTTTACTGGAACTCATACCAGCGAGGTGTTGAATAGCTCCAGAAATTCCCACAGCAATATAAAGAGAGGGGGCAACCGTTTTGCCTGTCTGTCCAACTTGCATAGAGTGGGGAACCCATCCCGCATCTACAACAGCACGTGAAGCACCGACGGTGGCACCAAGCGTATCTGCTAACTCTTCGATTATTTTAAAATTCTCAGGGCCCTTTAGACCACGCCCCCCAGAGACAATAATATTGGCTTCTGTTAAATCTAGCTTTTCTGCTGTGGCCTTTACCACATTTGTGACATGAGTTTTAAGGTCTAGCTGTGGTACAGGTACGTTTTTAACTGTGGGATTTTGATTTTGTGTTCCATCTTTAACAGGAAGTTGGTTTGGGCGCATGAGTATAATTTTTGTTTGGCAGTTTTTAAATATCACTTGTGCGGAGCATTTTCCAGCGTAGAGAGGTTTCCTAATGTCTAGTGTTTCATTGTTTAGATCTAGATGAATACTATCCCCTATGTATCCAGAATGTGTTCGTGCGGCCAGTCTTGGAAAGAGATCTATCGTGAGAGAACTTCCTGATGCGAGAACAATGGAGGGTTTTTCAGAGATTATAATTTGAGAGAGAGCTTCGGTGTACAGTTCTGAATTGTAATTCTCAAAGACGGCTTCTTCAGAGATGTATACTGTTTGTGCCCCATATTGTCCTAACAGTTTAGGAACTTGTGCACTTCCCTTCCCGAAGGCGATAACAGAAAAGTTTGCTTTTGCATCCTGGGCAGCTGTTAATAGCTCCATGGAAGAGGATTTAATTTGCCCTTGATTGTGTTCAATAAAAATTATGATGTTCGGCACAAGATTCCCCTGTCAAAAAGTAAGGGTGATTTGTCATTTGTGTTAAAGATGTCATGTCTGTTTAATGATTTCAGTAGAATAACTATTTTTTGAAGGGTGAGGGTAAGATGTTTTTTCATAATTATTCTTTCTTAGATCACTTTACTTTCTTCTCTGAGAAGCTTGGCAAGGTCGATAGCTTGTTTATTGGGATCTCCTTCTATCATTTTGACAGGAGGTCTTTCTGAGGGGAGTTGGTAGTTTATAAGCTCTACCTTTATATCTTCATTGGTGGTTTCTGATGAAAGTTCCTCAATTGTTTTTTTCTTAGCCTTCATAATGCCAGGCAGTGTTGCATATCGAGGGGTGTTAATTCCTTTATTAACTCCTATAACGGTGGGATAGGTGACTTCGATAACTTCTTGGCATCCCCCTTCGATTTCTCTTTGTACAGAGGCTTTATCTGTGAGGTATTCGATTTTCGTAGCGTTTGTAACATGAGAAAATTTTAAATATTCAGCCAGCATCTGTGTGACAGCAAAGCCATTGTCATCAATAGCCAGTTTTCCTGTATAGATTATGGAGGGTTTGGGTTTCTGTTGAATACAGTTAGCGAGGGCTTTTGCAGTGGCGTTGGCGTCCAAAGTTTCTGGGGCATCAATGAGAGTGGCAGTGTCAACACCCATGGCAAGGGCTGTTCTGAGAGCTTCTGTAACGCGGGCTTTTGGTCCAAGGGCAATGGCTGTCACGGTGCTATTTTCTTTTTTAGCTTTAAGAAGTAGGGCCTCTTCTATGGCATATTCATCGTAGGGATTAATAATCCATTTTATATTAGAGGTTTGTAATTTTTGGTCTTCAGAGAGCTGAATTCTTGTTTCTGTATCTGGAACCTGTTTAATGCAGACGTAAATGTTCAAGATGATCTCCTTATGATGAGCTCTGTTTTCTTAAAGTTTTTTGGTTTTGTCTAGTTAGGATATCAGTTAGAGAAAATAGAATTATAGATATAAGCGTCAAAGATATACACAGGTTTATCCACATGAAGGATGGTCGTAGGTCTTGAGTTTTTAAAAAGGTTTGTCGGGTTTTTATAATGTTTGTTTAAAATAAAGGAGGTTATGGAAAAAGGCTTAGAGCTTATAAGAAAATTGTCTTTGTACACAGGTTTGCCGGAGAGGCTTGTTGTCGAAGAATTAAAATCTTTGGCTAACCAGGCGGGAGTGGATTCAGAAAATATCAGTTTAGAGGATTTCAGGGAGATTCTGTCTCAATATGCTCAGGATGTACTTACCAATGCGAGGACTAAACTTTCCTAAGCTTTTGGCGCAGAGCATTTTCCGCCGTGCAAGAAAGACACATAACTAGGGTTTAATTTTTAAATTTAATGTCGTAGGTGTCGATTTTTTTCTTTAACGTGTTTCTATTAATGCCAAGCATCTTTGCTGTTCGTACTTGATTTCCCTTGTGATTCTTAAGGGAGAGTTCAATGAGTGGTTTTTCGACCTGTTCCATGACGATACCGTAAAGGTCGTTGATATCAACTGAAGAATTTTCTTCTTTTTGATCACTGAAAAAGACTTCTAGTTTTTTTCTAATGAGGTTTTCGAGACTGACAGATTTTAAATTAGCGACGAAGAGGTGTTCTGTATTTGTTTCCATGGCCATCCTTTACTCAATAACAATCTATAAGTGACCCAATAGGTTTTCCGCTGCGTCACTCTTTAAATGTACAGCAAATTGTATTGATGTACTTTGAAGTGAATAAAAAAACGAAATAAAAAGTAGGGGCGCAGATTTGTCTAAAAAGTTTTTTTTTGCAAGAAATTTTTAATTTATTTATTTTTAATGATGGGCTGTATAATTTAAAATTTTTTTTGAACAAGTTTTGTTGACAGTAAAAGATCCTTTTTCATATAAGGTTTTCGGCTTCAAAGTAAATCTACTTGTTCAAGACCTTTTTTATTCAAAGGAAAACTCTCTTTGTATCTTTATAAGAAAAATTCTAAAGACGGTTTAACACAGTCCACCCTTGGGGTTTGTATTGAGTTACCAGTTGTTGTTCCCTTCTACGCGCAGCCTGCTCCGTAGAGAATGGGCCTTCCCCTGTGTCTTTGCATTTTGAGTCTGTTTGATTGGCGAGATGAAAAACTTCTGTGTTATGTGAATTCGATTTATGTTCTGTAAATCTTTCTTCTATTTCTCTTTCTGTGGTTCCGATGTAGATTTGTCTTAAACGGTTATTTTTTATTTCATAAACCTTCCATATCATATATCCTCCTTTTGTTTAGAGTGATCTTGAGTAGGGCAGTTATAAATTGCATTGGATGAGTCTACTAACAGATGTCATTGTTAGTTCTATTTTAACACCATGTTCTGACTGTGTTGTTTTTCATTGAGAGTCTGTGGCTCAATGGGTCGTTTATCAGGTACAAAAGAAGTCGGAGTTCTTAACTAAGAATAGTATAAATCAAGAAGTGTTAGAACTGTATTATAATTATGAGAGACTGTTTACAATTGAGACAATAGATGTTTCTACTTTTTCTCTTCTTGTATTTTTTGAATTTCAGACAGGGGAAGGCCTGTTATGTCTTTAATTGTATGTGTGTCAAAACCTTTTCTTAACATATTAAGAGCTGTTTTTCTAACTCCCTTGTCCAGACCTTCTTGCAGACCTTCTTTTCGACCTTTTTGCAGTCCTTCTTCTCGACCCTCTTGTAATCCCTCTTGCAGTCCTTTTTTTCGTCCTTCTTTCAGACCCTCTCTCAGTCCTTCTTTTAGCCCTGCTGCTTTTGCTTCATCATGTATAAAGTCTTTTTCAGCTTTCTGATCTCTTATAAACTTCAACCTAGCTTCTTCTTGCATCCTGAGCTTGTCATCCATTGACAGAGTTTCTAAGTGTTTTGTTGCTTCTTTCATCACTTTATCCTTTTGAGCCAATTGCTCTAATTTCGTAGAATCTATTCTACTTGAGTGCTTTAAAGTATAGCACCAATAGTCTTCTAAATCAATCAGAGACTTTATTATCTGCTTTTTAAACTTAGATAGCTCTATAAACACAATTTTTAAATCTTCACTAAATTTAAAATAAGGCCTTTTATCTGATCTTATAGAAAACGAAGAGACAACATCTGTAGTGTCATTAAAAATTTGAAATTTAGTAAAAACTAAAGAGTACGTTAAGTTAAGCTTTTCATAGGATTGAGAAACTTCTAAATCCTCTGTGTAGAGTTTAGCCCAATAGAACAATACTCTGGAAAGAAAACCTCTCTTTTGAGCGGATTGCATTTCAACATTAATTTTTTCTCCGGTATCAAGTTGAAGTCTGAGATCTAGAACGATTTGTTTTTGTTCCTTAGTGTCCGGATAAATTTCGTTATTTAATATGGAAACTTTTGTGATTTTCTTATCTGGGGGGAAGGGTAAAAAGGTTTGGAGTAGAGAAATCAGGACGTTCTGATTCCTTGTAAAGTAAACCTTAAACATTAAATCTTGGCTTAAATCGATATATGTATTGGGGTGAACTTTCTTTTTATTTTTCATAAGGGTAGTGGAAAGCAAAACTGATGCACAGCTAAGAACGTAATAAATGCTTCCTCGCGGCCGAGTGTGTCCGAAATTTTATCCGGTCCGGATTAAAAATTCTGATGTCTAGATATTCAGTTCAATTTGATGCGATTAGAAATGTTCTCATATCTTTTTATTTAATATCTTGAAACAATATCAGGTTAGAATGCATCCAAAAGATTTTGGTTCAAAGGTTTTCTTATTAGTGATACTGGCACCGCTATCAGTAGCTTTTATGACAAATAAACCCTGTTCTTCAGTTTTGTTTTCTGTTTCTTTATCCACCTCTAAATAGGCAATGGCTCCATAAATCTTATCGTGATAGTAGCCAGAGAAAAACCCCCTAACCTCTTTTAATTTACCTATAAATTCATCCATATATAGATACTCGGGCTTTGTTACGACTTGGACAACAACAATTTCAGTCTTGTTAGTGGCAATAATATCATATTCTACCTCTACACTGTAATCTAAGCGGTTATAATGTTTGGCTCGAGAAAGAATACTAGTTATTGCAATATCTCTTTCGCTTAACAGACGAGCCAGGTCCCCTTTTACTAAAGACTCTAGAAACTTTTCCCATGGATCATATTCAAGACGTTGAGACCAAGCATAGGGTTTTTCTGTTTCAGAATCTATTTCTACATCTTCGCAATCTGTTTCTTTTATCTGATGGTCTGTATTCTTCATCCGTTTTTTGAGTTCGATCACTTTGGCATCGGATTTTTTTGTTGTCATTTTTTTCCCCGCACTGACATGTACATCTCTTTATATTTGTTATTTAGTAAGTATGATGAACATCTAGCTTCATATCGCATTTAAATAGCATAGTTGATTTAAAGGCACCATCCTAAATTTCCGAGACTCTGTCCGAATCTCGGACCATGTTTTGCTTCAAAACCAATTTGTTTGGTTTTCAGCCCTATTTCTTTTTTGCAAAGACTTTTGCCAGAATTGATTTTTTAAACAAGAAACTATAAAAATAAAAGAAGGAGAAGGGCAAATGTCACAACCAAGAAAGAAAGTTACAGCAGAAGAGTTCTGGGCCGGAATGGCGGAGCTTAAAGAGCAAATGAGGGATACAGACCGTCAAATCAAGGAAACTGGCCTTCAAATGAAAGAGGCCGACCGACGGTTAGAAAAGCAAAGGCAAGAGACGGATCGTCAAATAAAAGAGACTGGCCTTCAAATGAAAGAAACGGATCGTCAGTTTGAGAAACAAAAGCGAGAAACTGATCGTCGTATTAAGTACTTAGATGAGCTTTTCACAGGCCAGTGGGGAAAGCTAATGGAGTCTCTTGTTAAGGGAGATCTTGTTAATTTGTTAAACGAGAAAAACATTGAAGTTAAAACACTGGCTCGAGAGACAGAAACTGTTTTCAAAGGCGAACCTTATCAATTTGACATTATTGCTATAAATGGACAAGAAGTGGTGGTGGTTGAGGTAAAGACCACGTTAAGGCTTCAAAATGTGAAAGACTTTATAGATAAGTTAGGATTTTTTAAGAAAGTGTTTCCCTATTATGCTGATAAGAAAATCTATGGAGCTATAGCTTATTTAAAGGCCAATGAGGGAACGGACATTTATTCAGAAAAGCAGGGTTTGTTTGTCATAAGAGCTACGGGAAGTAGTGCGAGTATAACAAACAAGAAAGCTTTTAAACCGAAAGTATTTGGATAAGTTTTCATATATTCTTTCATTCTCGAATCAGTGTATTTATAAATTGTCTTAAAGAGTTTCATGATCTTTTCTAGAAATTGTTTTTTCTGATCACATATTTTCGATTCACTTCATTGTCATAGCGGCAGATAAAAAAGAAACCATGCCGGTGGACATGGTTTCTTTTTTTATAGAAAAAATCTTTTTGTTTACTAGTCAGATTAACTATATTCACAGACGGTACCGTTAACTACAGCCTGCCGTCGCACAATCATCATTTGTATTAGCAATAGCAGCACCTACGGCTCCGTCAGTATTTACTTGGGTACTACCAGCCTCGTTATCTACACAACCTAAAAACTTATTAGCATTGGTTCCATATCCGTTTGTGCCATCTGACCAAACTTCAATACACCATGTGTTTTCGGATGAAGTGATATTACCAGCTGTAGCTCCAGCAATATTAACTGCAAAACCTGGTATTTCCGTTGACACTTTAGCTTCCAAATCAGCATCATTGGTTCCTTTGCCAATACCTTGATTTGTTCGAACTGTCCTAGCTGCGAGTACTAATGCGCTTTCTACAACACCATCCCTAGCATCTTTTTGGAAACCTTGATAAGCTGGAATGGCAATCGCAGCTAGAATTCCTATAATGGCTATAACAATCATTAACTCTATGAGTGAAAACCCTTTTTGACTTCTGATAATATTCATTATGTTACAATTGAAAAACTGACGTTTCCGCTACATACATCCTCAAAAATTTCTCCCCATAACAATATAACAGATTAAAAATATTATATTTTTCTGTTTTAGACATTTTTAAACAACAGGATATAAAAGGAAAAAATAATGTTTTTTAAGACATTATAAATCTGAAATATCATGTCTTTTAAGCATTATTAACTAGTAAAAAGGGGTTACGACATCAAAGAGATCTTATTGAAGGAGGTTTAAATTAATAAAGAAATTTTGAAAAATGAATTAAATATAACATTTTATTGAAAAAATGTTGTTTTTCATTCATAATGAATAAAATGGTACTTAAAGATAATCGAAAAAAATTAAATTCTTTAATCAAATTAGGGGTTTTTACAGCCAAAGAGGCCCAAATATCCCAACCGACTCTTTATAGACTACAGCAGAAAGGTCTTATTGAAAAACTGGTCAGGGGATTATTTATTCATCCAGATACGGATATCGATTATGAGTACATTGATTATATCATTGCATGTAAAATTTTTGGAAAAGACTCTGTCATTGGCGGGTTATCAGCTCTGTCCTACTATAACCTTGTTGATCAGGTGCCTTTAAATATATGGGTTCTCACTCATTCATCTAAAACAAAAAGTAAATGTCACAAAAAGTATAGACTTATTAGAACGAAATTATCGTTGAAAATTGAAATTGAAAAAAAGAAGTATTTTAAAATTGTATCTCTAGAACGGGCACTGATTGAAGGCTTAAAGCATGGGTCTAAAATTGGTGAAGGCATCATCTTTCGAGCTATAAGAAAAGCTTTGCAAGATCAGTTAACTACAGAGGCCAAACTCACAAAGGCAGCAAGAAAATTAAAGTTGATGAAAGTTTTAGAGAAAAAATGGGAGCTTATTTTAGCATGAGCAAAGAAGATAAAAAGAAATCTATATCTAAGAAGCTTTCAAATTTAGCTAAAACACATAATGTTCCTTATAGGAGTATTATGATGGCATTTTATCTTGAGCGTTTGCTCGTTAGAATTATTGCAAATAAAGAGCTAAAAAAATTCTGCATTTTTAAAGGTGGTTATGTTGGTCTAAGGGTTTACAATTCGAAACGATATACTATTGATTTAGATACTCTTGTCTTTAAGAAAGATTTTAAGTCAACTTTAACAAAAATAATTCAATCTGTTGAAACGGATCTACATGATAGAATCCCTCTCTGTGTTTAATCTAGCCGTTTTAAAAAAGTATTTGCTGTTAAAATCTGAACACCCATGAGTTCTTTTATATCTAATAAATCTTTATCACCCGAAATAATGTATTTAGCATTGCCCGTTATAGCTAAATCTAAAAACATATCATCGAAAGGATCTCGACAAATTTTTAACTTTTTCTTTACTTGAAGCAGAGTACTATTCTGAGCAATAAAGAATATCCATGCTTGAGTCATTTCATTAGTGTTTTTTTTCTTCTTTTCAAAATCCTTAAGCACACGGGAGTATTCCATCAAGACATCTTCAGATACAATCATCTCAAATTTACCAGAAATCCATGCCTCAATAACTTTATAGGATGACCCTTTCCAAAAGATTCCTGAAATAAGAACATTCGTATCAAGAACGACGACTTGCATTTCTGATTTTTTTCTTTGATTTTTGGAGATCTGATCTTTTTAAGCCAGCTTTTTTAGCAAACTTTCGACTTTCTTCAATGAGGCTTTTAAAAGTGTCCATCTTAAGAGGCCCTATTGGTTTTAATAATAGATTTGCCCCATCAGAGAACACAATAAACTGTGCCCCTTCAGAGATATCAAGTTCTTTTCTGATAGAATTTGGTATAACAACTTGGCCCTTTGAGGATAACGATGTGACTGCAAATTCTTTCATATTAAACCTCCAAAAGTAAGAATATCTTACTCTCTTTTTGTTTTTTAAGCAAGAGGTTTTTAATATTCTGTAGGCACTTGTTTTAGATAAAATATTTAGATATGACCTGATTAACTGAATAAGCTATTAAGTCCGAAATATAAATAAAAAAGCCATGCTAGTGGGCATGGCTTTTCATTAGGTAAAAATTAACTATATTAATTAACCACATTTTCCTGTGTTTTTACAATCTACCTTACCGGCAGCAGCTCCTGTTGTAATAGCTGCTGTCTCATTAACCTTTATAAATGATTCCCCACCAGAGTCTATACAGCCTCTGTTGTTTCCATATGCAGCCTCTGTTGTCGTGACTTCTATACACCAATCTGATTCAGCACCAGTAACTGTACCCGCAGCAGTTCCAGCTAGTTCAAAAGTTAAAGGTAGATCACTTGTTACCTGATTTCCCAGACCCGCTTCAGTAATTGAATCCCCTTTACTTTGATTCACTCTAACTGTTCTAGCAGCAAGTGATAGAGTACTTTCCATCACACCTTCTCTAGCATCTTGTTGGAATCCGTTATAAGCTGGAATGGCAATCGCAGCTAGAATTCCTATAATGGCTATAACAATCATTAACTCTATGAGTGAAAACCCTTTTTGACTTCTGATAATATTCATTATGTTACCCTCCCCTATATTTCCCTTGGCCTAGTTTATCTATTTTTTTTAATTAGACGCATCTAGACAACCTTAATGGTTAAACATCATATCGGCTGATATGACCTAACCTTTATATCTCAACTCAAAATATTGCCATTAACAACAAAAAAAAGCAATCTTCTGTCTCATATTGGCTCGACTAAGATCTATATGTAATTATTTGAGACTCAGACTTAAATATTTTCCCACATACAAGCCTTTGGTTTGGTTTAAATACTCAGGCATATAGGTAGACAAAACTAAATTTTGCTTTATTTCCGTTAAATCTTTTTCTGAAAGTTTATTCATTTTTTAAAAGAAAAATATCTATTAATAACTCTAGAAAAAAGCATTTGAATATTTCTGCGTGATTTTTAAATAATTTATAAAAAAGATAACGTTTATGGGGCAGGGAAAAGAGCTTTTCTTCACCGATTTTTCCTATGAAATGAAGAGAAAGTTAGTTTTTTAAAAGATTAAATTTTCTGTAAGAAAAACTCCAACAATTGATCGTTAAAAATGCTTGTTATTTTTAAAATTTGAAGTTGTGAATTTTAAATTCCAATTTTTTATAAAAGTATTCGATTTTTTGCCAAAAAATGGTGGTTTTTTATGGTTTTGTGGAAAACTCGTACTGTAACATAATGAATATTATCAGAAGTCAAAAAGGGTTTTCACTCATAGAGTTAATGATTGTTATAGCCATTATAGGAATTCTAGCTGCGATTGCCATTCCAGCTTATAACGGATTCCAAGCACAAGCAAGAGAAGGTGTGATAGATAGTACTTTAGCTTTAGCTGCTAGAACTATAAGGGTCCAGCAAAGCGGAGGGAAACAAACAGCAGAGACTGACATAGATGATTTAGTTACTAGTGATCTTGATTTTACTTATGAAGCTGTGGGAGATGCACTAGGGACAATAGGTGCTGCTGATACAGAGTGGTGTATTGAGTTGGTTGCAGGAACTAATGCCATTGCAGCTGGGTATGGAGCAGCTGCCTCTACTGTTGTTGGATGCGTAGATGATACAGGAACAGTCCATAAGGCCTTAGCTGGTACAACAAGTGGTGCCACCGCTCTAGCCAATGAAAACTGTCAATCAACTGGAAAATGTGGCACATAATTGTTAAGAAGAGTATTTTTAACGACTATCATTAGTTAAGTAAATTAGAAATCAGATTTAATATAAACAAAAAGCTATATCTTTACGGTATGGCTTTTTTATTTGATGAAACTTTTCATCCCAATAAGAAAAAACGATCTGCTTCATAAAGCTAAAAAAACTATATTCTTTCAACATAGTTTTTTACTTTTAAATTAGTAATCTATTGAAATAAAAGCAAAATTTACAATAATAATCCTCATTTTACATGCCTTCTCCCAATAGGTTAAAAGATATGCTATATTATATGTATGGTTTTCAATGCTCTAAAATATGTTGAAGTTCTCAAAAAGGCCGGTGTTCCCGATAAGCAGGCAGAGGCACAAGTGCGTGTTTTAAATGAAATCATGGAATCTGATTTAGCCACCAAAAGAGATATTATGGATATCAAAAGAGATATAGAAAGTCTAAGACACGATACTAAAAAAGATATTGCAGATGTAAGAAAAGATATAGAAGTTTTAAAACAATCTACAAAGCGAGATTTAAAAGAACTTGAACAAAGAATGTTGATAAAACTTGGTGGATTACTTGCCATTGCCTTAACAGCTATGGCCGCTTTTCTAAAATAAGCCTCAAAATCTCTCGATAGTCTTATATCAACCAAAAACTTTTGGTTTAAACGTCTTCTTGTTCGTTATACTCGCACTGCTACCTGTAGCTCTTATGACAAACAATCCCTTCTTTTCAGCATAAATATTTGCATAAGCATCAGCTTGAAGATAAGCCACTGCCCCGTAGATTGTTCTGTCCGTATATTCTGGAAAAATCTTCTTAAAGATCTTTACTTTATCTATAAACTCATTAACTTCCCGAACTTTAAGACTAGTTTTAACCTCAACCACCACCACTTCACTACCATTGGTCGCAATAATATCGATCTCATAATAATTGTTATTAAAGTTCTTTTCGACGCGAGGATGTGTCCCTTCAACATCAATTCCCCTATCTTTTAAAAGATTTACCAGATCTCCTTTAACAAGGGATTCCATGAGCTTTCCCCACTGGCCTGTGAAGAGCTCATCTAAGTACTTGATGCGACGATCTGTTTCTCGTTTTTGTTTTTCTAACCGGCGGTCAGTTTCCTTCACTTGTTCTTTAAGTTCATCCATACCGGCCCAGAACTCTTCTGCTGTGACTTTCTTTCTTGGTTGTGACATGCTCTCTTTCTCCTGTTCCTATTTTTATAGTTTTCTGTTTAAAAAATCAATCCTGGCAAAAGTCTTTGCAAAAAAGAAACAGGGCTGAAAACAAAACAAATTAGCCTAGAAGTACAAACATGGTCCGAGATTCGGACAGAGTCTCGGAAATTTAGGATGGTGCTTTCTATCACATTCATTTACTTGACGAAGTATCATAAGCTTTATAGAGAAAGAAGTTCTAAGAGCTTTGTAAAACGATAGGAAACATTGCTACCCCTAACACCCCCCTTTATTTTTTCAAGAACACCCTCTTTATGAAAAAGATTGAGATGGTTATGAAGGCTTGGAATCGGTATATCTGAGTTTTCTGCAGAGATGCGTATACTTTTGATAATAGGCTCTCTAAATAATAAATCTATAAACCGCAGAGAATATTTAGAGGTTGTGACGTTATTAAAACAATCGAGTGTTTCCCTATGTAAATTATGAACTTCCTTAAGAAGATTCAAGTTCTTTTCGGATTGAGCCGTCAACGCTTGTAAAAAGAAAATAATCCAAGACTCCCAATCTCCCTTTTCCGTAATACTACGGAGCTTGTGATAATATTCATCCCTGTTTTCTTCTAAATATTCACTCACATAAATATGCACAGTTTTTACAATACCTTTTGAGTATAAAAACAAAGGGATTAACATCCTACCTATCCGCCCATTGCCATCAAAAAAAGGATGAATGATTTCAAATTGACCATGAACAATAGCTAATTGTACGAGGAAATCTTCATTGTGATCTTCGGTGTTTATATAATTTTCTAAATTGCTAAAAGAATCAGAAATGTGTTCGGCAGTTGGAGGAACAAAATTAGCTTTCGCAATACCCTGAGCAGGAGCACCAATATAAACAGGTCCTGTTCGAAAAAGCCCAGGCGTTTTGTTCTTGCCACGAACACCAGACATTAAAATTTTGTGAGTATCTGTTATGAGTCTCTTACAAATAGGGAGCGTTTTTAAAAGCTCAAACCCTTTCTTAAGAGCCTCTATATAATTTAAAACTTCTTGGTGATCTGGGTTAGGTTTCTGATCATCAATTCCCTGAATAAAAAATTCTTCAATAGAAGTTTGTGTTCCTTCGATGCGAGAGGAAGACACACTCTCTCGAGTTAGAAGAGAAGAAAAACTGAGAATTTCATTAGAAGGTAAAATCTCTAAGTAAGTATCAAGACGTCCCAAATTCGCATGAGCCTTGCCCGTATAGGATTGAAATGCCGCCAAGTCTAAACGGGGTAGAGGTAGCTTCTGTGGTATAAAAGGTCGATTTTTTGAGTCCATGATCTCCCAAATCCTATATATTGATTCTAATATCTAAAATTATACAATATTTTTAGATATTTTATATAATTTTAAAAAATTATATAAAGGAATATATACTCAGATCAAATTATATAAAATATTTAAATATTTTATATAATTTTATTTGAAATCAAAAATATAGGGATTTTGAGGCAGATTATATAAAATTTTACGATTTTTTTTATAATTTTGTGTACCCACTTTTAAATTCCGCTCAGGGTTTGGACTCCCTCCCTAATTGCCTTTTCTGCACTTTGGATATTGCCCTTTAGCTGCTCATAATCTTTATCATTCAAATATTGTCTGAAACTTCTTAAATCCGTACGAGCTATTGCAAAATTGCCATCGAAAACCATGGATTTTATATAGTTAGCAACCTTCTGTGAAGATCGGGTTTTTCTTATCTCTTTCTGTGCATTTTCTCTTATACTACGAATAAAAATAGGATCCTTTTCTATATATCCCCTTCTCCTCAAGAAACTATAACTTTTCTCCCTCTCTCTCATATTATAGTGCTTGCTAAACGTGCGCCAGTGTTGAAGTGCGTGGCGTATTTTTTCACAGAAAAAGTTCACTTCATAAAAACAATAATTGCTTATCTCACTATGGTTCATGTTCTTATACCTTTCAAAGGCAGCTAAAGTTTCAGACTCTCTAGAAAAGGCTCGTTGAATGTGTTCAGGAAGAATGGTGCTTAAAGTTGTCTGGGCCGCCATAAAAAAGTCCTTAAGAGCAAGATAAGATAAGCGCGGAGTCTCTAAAGAATGTGTTCCCAATGTGTTTGCGTGTCCTGCCAATGTTAAAATTCGGTCAGAAAAACCTTTTGAAAAATAAATATCCTCCACTGTTTTAAGTCCCATACTTTTTAAAAGAGGTGTAAAGTAAAAATTTCTTCTCATGTTCCTCTCTAAAACTTCATTTTTTAAGGGTTTTAGGCTGGCCAACAAAATAACATCCATACCCACCTGGTAAATTTGTACATGTTCAAAAACTTCCCTGATAGCAGATATAGCCAGTTTAAAGGTTTTTTGATCCATGGAATAAAGGTGCATCCACTGAGATAAAATGCCGTTTTCTGAGAGAGAATTTTTCGCTAATTTATAAAAATCCACTGTGAAAAGATTCTCAACACCTGTTACCCAGGGGTTAGTAGGCTCACTGATAATAATATCCATCTTCTGTTTATTTCTCGTGAAAAACTTAAAGGCATCTTGCTCTTTTATTTTCACTTTGGGGTTAGACGTGACATTGAAATTCACTTCACCCATTTTGCTCACAGCCTCTACAACTTTGGGAGAAATTTCTAAAACAGTAACTTCCTTTACCACATTTAAGTGACCTGTCAGTCCAGCCGACACGCCAGTGCCCAAGCCCACAACAGAAGTTAACAGTTCCTCCCCGTAGCCCACAGGGAAAAACAAAACAGGAAGAACTGGCAAAAGAAAAAGTGTGGAAAAATCCCCCTGTACATTGCTGTCTGACTTTCCATTAACGATAATCGAGTAGGACTTTCCTGGATAACCCCAGCTTAACAGTTGTTGCATTTGATACGATGAGGTGTCCCCTTCGTCATATTGTATTAAAGAGACACTTGAGTTCGGACCGTCTTGAAAAAATCTCACATCCCCTGCCGGAGGATTTCGAACGAGAGAAAATAAACCCCTAAAATGAATCTCATTAACAACGTTTCTATTGCGAAAGTAACCCACATAGTGGCCCGCGCGATCCCATCCCGGTAGAGAAACGCAGGCTATGAGAAAAATAAGAGCAACAATCAAACACTTTTTAAACTTTTCATAAAAAGTAAAGATCACAAATAGAACACAGAGCAACACAAGCCCTACTTTAAACAGATGGTCCAATTCAATAATATAAAGAGCCCAGTAACCCAGAACAATGGCCCCAACCACTGTGCCTACAGTGTTGAAAAAATAAAGACGGCCACAAATTCTTCCATAGTTTTCTTTTGTTTTCCCAATCAAGGCATAAGCCAAGGGTAAAAGCTGCCCTAAAAAGAAGATGGGTGGAAATAGAAAGAGAAAAATAAAAACGTAAACGGCTGAAAAATAGACAACATAATTCGTCTCTATGGTTTTAATACTCACCCGAATATGGTTGATCCAAATGGACCAATAAGGTGCTGTAAAGTTTAAGGCAGCTAGCAAAATAATAGAAATGAAAAGACGAGATACCAAATGTTTTACAGAAAGATTTTTCAAACATAAACTGCCCAAAGCTAGGCCCAGAATGAAAATAGAAAGTATAATAGGAAAATTGTAGATTCCGCTACCTATACTTAAATTCAGAACACGAACCAAACTTGTCTCTAAAGAAATAATCACAACTCCAGAGACAAAAACCAGGGCTGTATAAAACCACCCAGGAGCTAGAGTTTTTATGTTGATAAGATCTTTTGACTTATGTGCAAAACCATTCAAAGGATTTATTAAAAACACAAAGGCAATTAGAAGGTTTAAACAGCCAGCAAGATACATAGTGAGCGGCAAACCCAATTGGGGGACCAAAATAAAGCCTGCTCCTAAAGTTCCAGCAAAAGCTCCAAATGTGTTCCAACCATATACCTTGGCGTGGCAGGTGTTGACCTCTTCGGGTTTTTCGGGAATCGCCATGGTGAGCATAGGGATAGACGCTCCCATTAAAAAAGTTGGAATCAAAAGAGCCACACAGGTGATAAAAATATCAAAGAGAAATAGGGCCGGACCATTAAAGCTGATGGTCTTTAAAAGAGAGAAAAACTGAGGAAAAAGTATGGCATAAATGGCTATGCCAAATTCCACATACCCGTAAATTTTTAACAGTTTATTGCGGTGCCAATTCTTTTCCGTCAATCGACCAAAAACATAATATCCACTGGCCAACCCCAAAAGAAAAATAGCAATCACTAAACTCAAAGAGCGAGCTTCGCTCCCCACTAAAATGGACAGGTAACGTTGCCATACAACTTGATAGATAAGGGACACACCCCCCGAAATAGCTGTGCAAAAGTATAGGAGATAACGATACTTCAAAAGTGCCATAAGCCATAAAGTTTACTCTTGTAAAATGGATGGGTCACGAAAATTGTATGCAGACAATAAGGTTGGACTAAGGTCAATCCGAACCAGCCTACAGACTAGGGCACTCGCAGAGCGTATTTTTTTAAGATAAACTTTTTATATGAGACGATACTCCTATCAAAAAAAGCGTAGCGAAATTGCTGGTATTCTTTGGGCTATGGCGGGATTGGTCGGCCTCCTTTCTCTCTGGAGTTATCACCCATTAGACCCCAGTCTCAATAGTGTAAGCACGGAACGATCGCCTCTAAATTGGACAGGTTATTTTGGAAGTTATCTGTCTGATATTTTTTATCAAATCTTTGGGCTCTCTACTTGGATCATCATAGGATCTTTTTTTATAAAATCTTATCGATCATTTCAGGATCATACGATTTGGCCTTCCAGAATGAGTTTTCTTTTTCTTTGGATATCATTAATAACTTCATCGGGATTGTTGTCTCTTCATTTTTCAAAAGTCAGTCTCTTTAATGGAGCCATTAAACCCGGGGGATTAGTTGGATTTGCAATGACAAAATCCCTACTTCCTGTCTTTCACTTTGCAGGTCTTGCAATACTGCTTTGGAGCGCGACATTGGTTTTTGTTGTTTTTTACTCTGGCCGCTCTATAAAAGAACTTATTGCCATCCCCTTGCCCCTTATAAAACAAGCTCTGTTTTATGCCTGTCGATGGTGCTTAGAAACAATAAAAGAGTTCAAACAACGTCGGAAAATGAGGCCTTTGACCAATACCGTTATTCTCCCTATAGAAAAAGACCGATCTCCTATTCAAGGTCAAGTTTCAACGGAAGAAGAACTGCCCGTTCGATTTCCTTTAGATAAGGATATTAAATATCATGTTGAAAGAATCAAAAATAATAAAAGAGAAAGAAAAAAGACAAGACGAAAAATAGAAAATTGGGAATTACCCCAGATTTCTCATTTCAAAAATCACACCCATCATAAAGTTGTGATAGATGACAAGACTATTCGTAAAAACACAGAAGTTCTACAAGACAAACTGTCCCAGTTTAATGTCAATGGAAAAGTTGTTGCCGTAAAACCCGGTCCCGCTGTTACGCTCTATGAATTCAAACCCAATGCCGATGTCAAAATTAGCAAGATTACAGAGTTAGCGGACGATTTATCATTGGCATTAAGAAGTGAGTCGGTTCGTATCATTGCTCCACTTCCGGGAAGAGATGTGGTTGGAATTGAAACAGCTAATCAACAACGGGAGACGGTTTATCTTAGAGATATTTTAGAAAGCACGCCGTTTTGGGACGAAAAAATACGTTTACCCCTGACGATTGGTAAAAAGGCCAATGGTGAGCCCCATGTGGCGGACTTAAGATCCATTCCCCATCTTCTCGTTGCAGGAACAACGGGTTCTGGAAAAAGTGTTTTTGTCGTATCTATTCTTGCGGGATTGATATTTCGACATTCTCCTAAAACTTTACGGTTAATTCTCATTGACCCCAAACAGGTGGACCTGACAGCCTTTCACGATGTGCCTCACTTATTGATGCCACCTATTCGTGAAATTAAAAAAGCTGTTGTCGGTTTAAAGTGGGCCATAAAGGAAATGGAAAAACGTTATCGATCAATGTCAAAGTTTGGGTGTCGAAATATGGATGAATACAATCTTAGAATTTCAAAACTCACAAAAGATCAAATAGAAAATCACGAACGTATTAATGCAGACTTAGATCATCCCCATTCTCCATCATCGTATTATTTTGAAGAGTTACCCTATATTGTCATTGTTGTAGAAGAGTTTGGTGACCTGATGGCCGTTGATAAATTAAACGTTGAACAAACAGTTGTGCGATTGGCGCAGATGGCTCGAGCTTGCGGTATTCATCTTATATTGGCTATGCAGAGCCCACGTCGTAATGTTGTAACAGGTCTTATTAAGACCAATATTCCTGGGCGCATCAGTTTCAAAGTGGCGAGTAAAACCGATTCACGTATTATTTTGGATGAGTCAGGGGCGGAAAGATTGTTGGCTCGAGGAGATATGCTGTTCTTGTCGCCGGGAATTTCAAAACCCATCAGACATCATGGGGCGTGGTTACCAGAAGATGAACTCAATCAATTGACGAGTTTTTGGTCTGAGCAAGCCTCTCCTGAGTATGATAGTTTAGCGGACCAAATGCTTTTACGGTCTGAGACGAACAATGATGGTTTTTCCATGATGAGTGGGGGGCGTTTTTCCGAAGATCCCTCTCAATCCGTTGATCAAAGATATGATGAGATACTTGAGTTCGTGGCCTCTCAAAAAGAAGTCAGTGCATCTATGTTGCAGAGAAAGTTTCGCTTGGGTTATCCTAGAGCTGCTCGAATGATTGAAATTTTCGAAGATAAAGGTGTTGTGGGGCCCGCTAAAGGATCAAAACCTCGACAAGTCCTTGTAAACAATTCTCCTTAATGAAGGGCTTAAACTTTCTCCTCTGTAAAAAATAAGGCATGGGTATAAACATCCTTTTATTTTCAAGTTGATTACGATATATGGGAGCCATGAGGTTTATTATTGGATTGTTTTTTGCGACATTACCTGCTCACGCCGATAGAGCAGAGATCAAAGCTCTTTTAATAGAGGGAGAGCGTGAATCCGCATTGGTGCGTATAGAAGAGCAGCTAAAAATTAGTTCTCAAAATCAAAAATTAGAGTACACACGTTTAAAAAACCATGTTTTGACCGTTATCTTTAATGATAATACGCAACGTTTATTAGAATATGGAAAAAGCTTTATGCACAAATCACCACAAAAAGCTCTGGAGCAACTGAATCAGGCCGCAAAGCTGGAACCTCTAAACCAAACAATAAGACAGTTGATAACGGAAACACAAATTAAGTTAGGGCAATGTGGAAAAGCCAAAGAATCGGCCGAACAGGTTTTAAAACTTGATCCTCAAAATAAACTATCAACATCTCAACACTACATTACGACGGGGTGTTTGAAGGAAAAAATAGGAAACACAGATCATTTTTGGGCACTCTTTGCACGAGCGAATTATGGATTGATAGAAGAAGAAAATAGTTTAAGAGAACTGTTTTTATTAAAAGATATGAGAAAAGATTTTCCTGAAACATATCGACTGATTGGAGACGCCGCCCTTTCAGAAAGCCCTATGCAAATTGAGTATTACCAAAGATATATTCAACTCTGTCATCAGTCACTTAACGAACAGGATAGAAGAGTCTTCCCTCTTCTCTGTGAAGAGAGAAAAGATATAGAAGATAAAATTGCAGCACTGAGGGAAAAGAAACATTCAGAGGAAGTTCATAAACTTTGATAGGAATGTGTTCTAAGGAAGAAAAATGAAACAGATGAGAAATAAACTGGCTTTTTTATTAATGTTGATTTTGGTTTATGGATGCGGAGTCAGGGGAGATCCTATTCCTCCAGAAGAAAACTCAGGGGTAGATAGCAAGGGGCATTTGCGAAAAACGGCTATTTTTTGTAAAGGTTCAAATACTAAGGAAGAGAGTCAATGTGAGCAGAGCATCTAAATTTTCAAAATATGTCGGAACGGGAAATGACTTTTTGTTTTTTGATAAACAGGAGTCTGCTCATATAAAAAATAGAAAACGTTTTGTTCAAAAAATATGTGATAGACATTTTGGTGTTGGGGCCGATGGTGTTGTGTTTATGGAAGAGTCAAAAGAGTATGATTTTTCCTGGGACTTTTATAATGCTGATGGATCACATGCCGAAATGTGTGGAAATGCGGCCAGATGTGCCGTTCAGTTTTATGGTACAAGTCAAAACGCTAAAGGGAAACATGATGATCGAGATGAAAATGGAGAACCATATCGAGAAGAATTAAAAATCTCCTTTCAAACACAGGCCGGGGTTGTTCAAGGAATATACTCCCCTGAGGATGTCCCTATTATAAGGTTTAGTGTTCCCCAGTTTGTAAAGGAAATAGAGGGCGGAGAACTTTGGAATGCTGGCGTTCCTCATTTTGTTTTACAAAAAAACTTGGGATGTAAAAAAACTCTTAGGGAAATGGGAAGGATGTATAGGCATCATTCACAATTTCAACCCAATGGTGTCAATGTAACCTTTTTGTGCCCCTCATTGGATTTACAAGAACAAAATGAGGTGTCAGAGAAGAATGGAGAACATAAACAATCAGATGCACATCATGTTGAAGCTCCACAGATAAAAGATCCCTCTTTTTCCAAAAAGTGCATTGACACTGTCACGTATGAAAGAGGAGTTGAGGATCTCACTTTAGCTTGTGGTACGGGAGCCCTTGCGGCGGCTTCATCTTATAGAAAACAAATGGGGGAAAATACTGAATCTGTTCAGGTGAACACTCTGGGAGGAGTTTTAAGTGTTTTGTTTGAACCTGATGAAAAAGTGGTGTTGAAGGGATCTGTTTCCCATGTTTTCTCAGGAGAATTTTCATGAAGCATTTTAGAGGAATATATACAGCCTTAGTTACACCGTTTAAAAATGGCGAGGTTGATAAAAAGTCATTAATTGGGTTGTTACGACATCAAATGGATGGCGGTGTTGATGGCTTGGTTGTCAATGGGACAACGGCAGAGAACCCGACGCTTTTGCCACACGAGATACAATCTATCTTTGAAATTATCAAAAATGAGATCAGTGGGCAGGTGCCACTTATTTTTGGTGCGGGAACAAACTCCACAGAGTCCACACTTCGGCTGTCACTTTTGGGAGAAAAGTGGGGAGCTGACGGTCTGTTGCTTGTTACCCCTTACTATAACAAACCTCCCCAGCGTGGTCTTATGGGGCATTTTTCAAAAATTGCTGAATCTGTTCAGATACCGATTTTATTATACAATATCCCTGGTCGTTCTATTGTTTCTATAGATATAGAAACACTTGTTTCACTCAGCCAAATAAAAAACATTATAGGTGTTAAAGATGCGACTGGGGATTTGGATTATGCTGATCAGGCTATACAGAAAACACCAGATCATTTCACTGTTACTTCGGGTGATGATAATACGTTTATTCAACATGTTCTAACCGGTGGAGACGGAGCTATTTCAGTTGCGTCCAACCTTATACCCAATGAAATGAAACAATGGTTTCGAATGGCAGATAAAAAAGACAGATCAGCTGTTGAACAAAGTTTTGCTAAAGACAAGGAGCTTGTTGAATATTTGGGTGTTGAAACCAATCCCATACCTATTAAAGCTGCGCTTTATGAAGCGGGAATTATTGCTTCAGATGAAATGAGATCTCCCCTCTGCCTTCTTTCTGAAGAACACAGGTCTCATTTAAAAGTATTGCTACAAAAAAGATCTTAAAATTTTAAGAAAACGTTATCGTTGCAGGTTGAAGATAATACAACGTCTTAGAAAGCAGCGTAAAAAGTAATTGTTTGAGATCTATCTTAATAGGCCTAATTTATCATCGCCTGTAATTATATGTGTTATTTTCATAATTTTACGACCTATATTCTATTTGCAGATTGTGACTATGTATAGTAGCTTTCGACGAAAAGGATGTTTATGAAACTTTTTATTGATTCAGCGGATATGAGTGAAATTAAAAAAGCCAATGCCATGGGTTTGGTTGATGGTGTGACAACAAATCCCTCTCTTCTGGCTAAGGTTCATGAACAAGGAAAAGCGCAGTCGTTTAATGATACTCTAAAAAGTATTTGTGAAGAAGTTAACGGCCCTGTTTCTGCAGAAGTGATCAGCCCCGATGCCGGAACTATGTGTTCTGAAGGAAGAGCACTGGCTGAAATTCATAAAAACATTGTTGTTAAAATTCCTATGTGTAAAGAGGGATTAAAGGCTGTTAAGCAATTGTCGGCTTCAGGTATTAAAACCAATGTGACCCTTGTTTTTTCCCCCCTACAAGCTCTTCTTGTGGCTAAGGCGGGAGCGACATATATTTCCCCATTTGTGGGACGTTTAGATGACATAGCCAATGAAGGTATGGGTTTAGTTGCAGATATTGTTACAATTTATGAAAACTATGGCTATGAGACAGAAGTTTTGGTGGCGAGCACTCGACATCCTATTCATGTTTTGGAGGCCGCTCGCATGGGTGCACATATTTCTACTCTGCCCTATAAAGTCATGGAGCAACTTGCAGAACACCCTTTAACAACTATAGGTATTGAAAAATTTAAAAAAGATTGGGAATCTGCTCATAAAACAACATGAAAACATGGTTTATTATTTTAGCATTTATTTTTGGATGTAGCTCAGGAGCAAAAGTGGGGGGCTTGCTGCATCCACTTTCTGATATTCAAAAGGCCATAGTGGCCTCCTTTCCCCAAGGTTTAGAACAGTCTGATCCTAAAAAAAGAGTTTTTTATTCAAAGTTTTTTGATCCGGATGCTTTGGATTTTGGAGACGAGGCTGTCTATGATGAGGACGAGGGCGAGCCGCAAAAGAGAGGATATAATAAAAAAATCACTGTTTATGCAGAAGAATTGTCTCTTTTTCGCGGACAAGTTGTGGCGACTGTCCTTGGGTCTAGTAGGCCCTATACGTTGAAAATAAAGGTGTTTGTGGATGAGAGAAAGGATGCTGCATACGTCAGTGAGGACCCTAATAAGCTCTATAATGGGGAGTGGGAGAAGCAGGGGCAAGATGACGAATTGACAGAATATTTTGTGAAAAGAATAAAATCGATACTTGCTAAACACCACAGAACAAAGAACATCATTGACGATTTTCGAAGCTTCTAATTAAAATTAACTTGTTATGAAAAAACTTCGTCTGTTGCTTAATAAGCGCACAGCTATTTATGTCTTAATGTTTATCGCTTTGGGACTATTATTCATTCCTAAAGATCTTACGCCTATTGATTTCAGGGTTATAGATTCCAAGTTAGAGGTTCCTATTGATTCACCAGCTATGGCTTTGGTTATTGATCAGTTTTTACCTATTGTGGAAGAGTCTATTTCAGTAGATGAAAATATAAATCTTAAATCTGGAACAAAAGCTTTAAAGGTTATGGAGCTCAATAAAGAGTTTAAGCGTTTCTCTGAAGAAGAACTACGTCAACCGACATATCAAACAGAGGAAGCAGTAGATACAACTGGAGCGAATAGAGTTGTGTTAGATAGCGGCATAATTGTTATGAGGAGTGAAGATAAAGAAAAATCCTTTTCAGAGAAATTGCGAGGAGCGTTAAGAAAACAGTATGCGATCTACCCCGCTCCGAAAATGTCTCGCCTATCAACAGTCTTAGCGACTAGATCTTCAAGGGTAAATCGCTCTCGAGGTCGCTCCATTGAAAGAATACCGTCTACTATAAAAAACCCTACTGTTGATGAGAGTGTTGTGGCTGATAACACGAAAGAAGTGCAAGAGACTTTGGGAACAACTGCCGTTGAATTAACGGGACAGGTGTTTTTAAAAGAGGGTCTGATCTACACAGGTGAAGAGCACCTTGAAGTCTTTCATGAAGTTGGGGGAGAAAAACAAGTTGTAGGTAGAACTTCTCTTGATACAGGTGACTTTCATATTCGTGTTAACACATTACGCGCCGGTGACTTGGTCGCTGAACTGAGAAGTGCTGGTGGAAATCTTTTGGGTGAGTCTCGTGTTCCTGTATTAAGTCTCAATCAAGATAAATCATTAACTATGAATATCATCCCTCTCTTGTCTAGAATTTCTGGCCGTATTGTCTCTGCCTATTCTTATGATAAGCACTACATTCCCGTTCGGCCGGATAAGGTTTCTGTTTATCCCATAGATGTTGATTTAGATATCAGTGAGGCGGGACATTTTAAAAAAGAAGATCTTCTTTTACCAGGGTCTCAGTATCTTTTGAATGCTGAAGCAAAGGGTTACTGGAATAGTTTAGTGATGACGGACTCACGTTCGGAGAGCTTAGTTCATATGTTTCCAGATAGCATGATAGAAAGTCTTTATGGATTGGTAAATGAAAGACCAAAGCCAGAATTCGAAGGTGTTATTTGGGGAAAAGTGTTGGCCCGTGGAAAAGCGATTAAGGGAGTAAGGGTTGACATGGCTATTGATGATATTATTGGACCGATTTATTTTAATGATTTTTATTTACCCGATAGAACATTAAATGAAACCACAGAAAATGGTCTCTTTGCCTATTTAAAAGTTCCCCCTGGAATGCATGCTTTGCGCACAAGTTACTCTGGAAAGAATTTTTTAACAGACGTAGTGGCTGTAGAACCTCATTCTGTAACTCGATCTAATGTAGAGGTCGATCTTTTAAAATCTGGTCATGTTTATGTTTATGATGCACTAACAGGTCAACCTGTTGAAACAGACATTTTGTACTCTGGAAATGATGTCACGGGATTTGCTGAAGGTGGTATTTTAAATCTAAGGTTTAACAGAAGTCGAAAATTGCTGTTTTTAGAGAGTCAGGGTTCAAGTGAGCACTATCCATCTCGTGTTGTTGTTGACAGAAAAGATGGATTGATTCGAATGCCCCTTGCAAGACGCGATTGGATTGACAGTATTAAAGCGAAGATGAAAATTAATTATGTTCCGTCCTCTGGATATGTTTTAGGGTTCTTGGGTGAGCAGGAATATGATGTCTTATTAAATCATCCCAGTCCCCACTCTGAGTTAGTGTATTTTGATAAAGAGGGTCAGCCCCTACAAGATGGAGATACTCAGGAAAAATATGGGTTTTTACTTTTTAATGTCGATCATGGCTTGGGCGGGTTAACCATCAACACAGAGTCGGGAGTGTTATCTAAGATTTTTCATTCCGACTCAGGCCACTTGAGTGTTGTTACAACGGGGAATTAATTTTTTGTTCGAAAAGATGAATGCAAAAAATGTCTGAAGATAAAGCTCGGGGGCAATCACAGTTCTTGGTTTTGTAATAGGTTTTTAGCTTCTTTGCTTTTTGGGCAGTCGGAGTTGATACCCTTTGGGTAGTTTTGTGGCTACACTGATATTACGATAACGTAATTTGGGATTAAAAAGCTTTAAGTCTTTAAAGCTGACAGAGAACTTTTTTGTAATTTGTTTTATCTTTAAGCTTTTGTTCAAAGTAACGGTTTTTGTTTTTTGAAGTGGAAGAGCTGTGGGAATTCCGAAAATTTCTTTTTGGTATCTCTCTACATAGAGAGCGGCCAAAAATTCAGATAAGAATCGTTTTCCGGAAAAGTTCTTACGCTGTCTTTTTTGTTTCTTTATAATTTGAGCTATATCTTTTGCGTTGTATTTATAACGAGTGGGAACTTGATATTTGGCAAAAACTTCTTCTATCTTTGTGGGGTGCTTTAACCCTGCGATAAATCCTTTTTTGACACGATCTTTTTGTCCCACTTGAATGCGAATTGTTTTTATAGCTTTGCGAATATTGGCGGTTTTGTTTCCCTTAATTTTTGATAATATTCTTACATATCTTTTTTGTCTTTTTGTTAAGGGTTGAGATTTCTTTTTGAGTAGGGGCTTAAGTTCATTAATGACTAACTTTTTCCTTTTGAGCACTAAGTTTTTAACAGCCCGCCTCTTTGTTTGAGCAGTGTCTTGGTGAGAAGTCGATACAGACTTAGTATCTACGATGTCATACACAATCCATGGGTATTTTGCATGGTGAATGATGTAATAACGAGAGCTGTATTTAGAGTAAATGTTGAGCCAAAAACTCACATGCAATCGAAGTTTTTTAGGTATATCAAAGGAGCGAGGGATTTTGTTATATGTATCTTTTAGTATATCTAATTTTGTAAGTTTGGAGTCATAATAATTTAGAGAGTGAACCCTTGAGCGGTTGTACTTTTTCATAAACTCTTGCCTTTCTCTTAGGGCAAGATCATTTGGGTGTTTGTTTAAAAAGCCTGACTCTGTGTTTGTAAATCTTCGTGTTAAATCTTTGGGGTCTCCTGTGAGGGATTCTATCTTTTGTTGAACAAGATGTTTTATTTTACCGAAAATTTCAAATTGTGAAGATTGCAGTTCATAGGCAAGTCCAATGGCGACGGCGGGAATAAGGATATAGAAGAGGATAGATTTAGAGAACCGGATACGGCTGATCTTCTTCTGTATCTGCTTTTGAATTTTCTTAACACGCTTTTTGGCCGTCTTTGAGGCATAGGGTAAGTTTCTCATGCTTATAATTTAAAGCAAAGCTGGTGCCTTAAGGGGTAAAATAAAAAAGCATGTTATTTTAGATACTTATGGTTTTTCAAGAAAGTGTTTTTCCCATGGATTTGTTTAGAAACTCGACACCTGTCTGAAACCTATCATTTTTACGATGTTTGATTTAATGGTTTTTTACCAATTGGATTTCTTGCTCATCATTTTTATTTAACAAGCAAAAAGCAGGAAAAATGCGCTTTAAAATTCTTTAACAGGCATTTGTGCCTGTTATTTTTGTCTAACAGGCAAAAAATGGGAAAAATGCGCTTTAAAATCTTGTAAGGGGCATTTGTGCTTGTTATTTCTTTGTTGGCAGGAGGCAAAAAGGATGTGTCGTATTTTTGTTAGAACATCACAGACATTAAAGGAGTTTAAACATGACAACACGTTTATTTAACCTTTTCCGTTTTGCAGGGTGGTCTTATTTATCTCTTGGTATTATGGTCTCAATCTTTACTTCTACCTCAACATCGTACGCTCAACTCACTGATGAAGAGGTATCAAAAGCTATCTCTCATGGAAGTCCGTTGGCTGCTCAAGCGATTCAACATAGTCTAAGCGATCAAGAGAAAGCAGTAGCCCTTGAGATTGAATCTACTGCATACTTCCTTAATCAACCCACAACGATACCAGCACCTCACCTCGCAAACACACCAGCGGGCAAAAGGAAACTTTCCGTTGTTGTTGCCGTACGACCTATTGGTACTGCTTCAATCAATGAACGTATACGAGAGTTAGCTGAACCAGATCATCCAGTATTAAGACGAAGAGCAATGGTCATACGCTATGAATACATGACTGGTGATACGATTCGAACTTGGGTGGATCTTGAGTCTGATCAAATTCTATCCGTCCGACGTGATAAGTATCCAGCACCTCTTGCGCAAGAAGAACTAGATCGTGCAATACAACTCCTTCGGGACTATAGCCAAGAGATCGATCAACTTGTCTCTACCCATACCGATATCGAATTTCTCCATCGGGTACCCCGTAGTGTTGGTCGGCAACCCTCCACATTGATCAATGATTCTCTGCGAGGACATCGGTTGGTCATACTATGGCTTGGATATCCTTGGTCGTCAGAAAAATACTTCATAGATCTCAGTGCTGAACAGGTGCTCGGCACCCGTTAATAAGGGATTTTTGTTATGGGGCTCAGTTTTTAATCCGTTAATCACAGTGATGGTTTGTCTGATGATATGATGCAGCGAGCTAATCAGCCTAGATTTACATCTTTATTTTGAAAAATATTGAACCCTGTAAAAAGGAAAGAGCACAAAAGACAACGTGCATTAATTATCTGTTAATAGATAAAAAAATGAAAATTCTTTCTGAAATCCAGTCTATTCGAAAAGAAACCTTGATTCTTTGATTTAGAGCACGCTTAATAGGTCAGAAATGCGTTGGAGGAATTTATGGCTGATGTATTAGTCGTAACAAGTAAGGTTAAAAAGCATATTAAAGAGAATGGTGGTTGCAATACGTCTGCTGAAACCATCGAGGTTTTAAGCCAGGCTGTTGAAAAACTATGTAAAAGAGGCGTTGATAGCGCGAAGGCCGATGGTCGAAAAACCGTTATGGCCCGAGATATCACAACAGATCATATATAGATCCTTGTGTTCCCCATTGAAAAATCAGAGGATTTTTTAGTGGGGAATTTTCAAGAGAGTTTTCTTCTCTTTTGAACCAAAAGGCGAAATTCATTCCAATTTAAAGTGGGAACCTTTAGTTCTTTGGCCTTTTTTGCCTTTGTTCCAGGATTTTTTCCAATCAGCACATAACTTGTCTTTTTAGAAACACTCGAACTCACATGTCCCCCCAGAGCTTCAATTTGCTCCTTCACTTCATTGCGATCAACAGGAAGGGTGCCTGTAAGAACAAAAGTTAACCCCTCCATCTTCTGATTTTTTTGTTCAGACTTAAAAGTAATTCCACACTTTTGCAGGTCTTTAATTTCTTTTTTCATCTTTTTGGATTTCATTTCTGCTTGAAAGGCCTGAACCACCTTTGGGCCAACCCCATCAATTTCCATTAAGTCCTTTTCTTCAGCCTGAATAAGGTTTTCTATATTTTGAAACTTTTTGACTAATAGTTTGGCCGTCTGTTCCCCCACATAGCGAATTCCAAGAGCATAAATAAAGCGAGCAAGAGTTGTTTTTTTGCTTTTTTCAATAGAGTTTAAAATATTATCAGACGATTTTTCCCCCTGTCTCTCCATGCTCAAAAGATCTTCTTTTGTTAACTTATAGAGATCAGAAAAGCGAGAAACAAAATCCTGATCTACGAGAGCTTGAATGATTTTATCTCCGATGGCCTCAATGTTAAGGGCTCTTCGAGAAACAAAGTGTTTCAGAGATTCCTTAAGTCTGGCTTTACATAGAGGATTCAGACACCGTAAAGCCACTTCATCACTAATCAGAGTAACGGGTTCTTTACAGGCCGGACACTGTGAAGGCATTTTAAATCGCTTTGTTCCTCGAGGGCGTTTTTCTTTCAATACGCTTATCACCTCTGGTATCACATCCCCTGCTCTATGAACGGTGACAAAATCTTTAATTCGTATATCTTTTCTATCGATTTCATCTTGGTTATGTAATGTGGCATTGGTTATCTTCGCCCCTCCGATATCCACAGGTTTCATCACAGCAACGGGAGTTAAAGTTCCTGTGCGACCAACTTGAACAATAATATTTTCTATCTGCGTTTCTTCTTGTTCGGGTTCGTACTTTGCGGCGGCAGCCCACCGAGGACTTCGTGCAATGGAACCCAATTGTTTTTGTAATTTGATAGAGTTTACTTTGATAACTATTCCATCAATATCAAAGGGCAGTTGGTGTTTCAAAGAAGAAATAGCCTCATAGTATTGGATAACAGCTTGAGGGGTTTTACAGAGGTGGGATAATCCTTTTTTCATTGATAGTGCTTTCATCTGAGAACATATACCCAGAGAGGGAAGTTCTAGTTTCAGGAGAAGTTCAGAAAACTCTTTTACTGTTGTGAAGTTCATTTGTGAAACTTCGCCATAGCCATACGCAAAGAAACAGAGTTTTCTCTTTGCTGTTATTTTAGAATCTAACTGCCTTATAGATCCGGCCGCAGCATTTCGAGGGTTGGCAAAAGGAACCTCACCCGACTCTTGTTGTTGTTCATTCAAGGTGAGAAAGTCTTTTTTCAGCATCATAACTTCTCCTCGAACTTCAAAAATATCAGGAGCTTTTTTTAGCGTAAGGGGAATCGTTTTTATGGTTTTGATGTTAGCAAGAACATTTTCTCCAGTAACACCATCACCCCTAGTCAGAGCCCTAACCAGTTGTCCCCCTTCATAAATAAGTTCCATAGCTAGGCCATCTAATTTGGGCTGGCAAAAATAAGAAATATCTTCGTCTGTTCCCAACCATTTTTTAATGCGTTGATGAAACGCATAAATTTCTTCTGTGGAATAGGAATTTTGTAAGGACAACATAGGTATACGATGGTTGACTTTTTCAAAGGCAGAAAGAGGCTCCCCCCCCACCCTCTGGGTGGGAGAATCTGGAGTTATTAAAGAGGGGTTTTGCTGTTCTAATTTCACTAACTCAGCATAAAGGGCGTCATACTCTCTATCTGTCAGTAAAGGACTATCTAAAACGTAGTAATGCCGATCGTATTCTTTGATCTTCTGCCGGAGTTTTAGGGCTCGAGCTCTATCTTTTTCTTTCTTTTTATTGCTCTTAGCCATGATTGATATGATATAGATCAGTAATGTTTGCGGCCAGAGATAATGATTTTAAGTGCGGCGCAGAAAGGCAAGTCTTATGGAAAAGATTGATGATAATCTTATTCTTAAATTAGCGAAGCTCTCCTACCTTGAACTTTCGGACAAAGAAAAGAAAGAGTTGGTTCCTCAATTGCGAAGTATCTTAGAGAACTTTCAGAAAATAAATGCCATTAACACTGAGGGTGTAAAAGAGTGGGAACTTTCGGAATTTTCAGAGATGGCTGAGGATAAAGTGCGGGGGAGTTTTAAAACAGAAAAGATATTAGAATCTGCGCCAGACAAATCGGGTAACTTATACAAAGTGCCTTTAGTGCGTTAAATACAAGTAGGGGTAATTTGTTCTGAAACGAGAAATTGCAAAGAGATATTTTTCAACAGTGAGATCTAGGGCCATATTATGAGTGATATTTATAAATTATCAGCTACGGAATTAAATCATAAAGTTTCTAAGGGAGATGTTAGTGCTCTAGAAGTGACAAGGGCATTTTTGCTCAGGGCTCGGGATTTAAACTCAAAGATTAACGCTTTTGTAACTTTTAATGAAAAGGCGGAAGAGCAGGCTCAGGCTATTGATAAAAAGCGTGAAAAGGGAGAGAAGCTCGGGCCTCTTGCTGGTGTTCCTGTTGGTGTCAAAGATATGTTGTGTACTAAGAGTTTAAAAACCACAGCCTGTTCACATATTTTGGGAAACTATATTCCTCCATACTCTGCAACAGTTGTTGAACGTCTTGAAAGTGCTGACGCAATTGTCTTGGGAAAGTTAAATTGTGATGAATTTGCTATGGGCTCCAGTACTGAAAATACTATCTTTGGTCCCACTCGTAACCCTTGGAATACAAATTATGTAGCAGGGGGATCAAGTGGTGGATCCGCAGCCGCAGTGGCGTCAAGAATGGTTCCTGTCGCCATTGGAACGGATACCGGGGGGTCGATTCGACAACCAGCTAGTTTTTGTGGCGTTGTAGGTTTAAAGCCCACTTACGGAAGAGTCAGTCGATATGGAATTATTGCTTTTGCTTCCAGTTTAGATCAGGCGGGTCCATTAAGTCATACCATAGAAGACTCTGCCCTTGTTTTAGAAAGTATTTCTGGATTTGATGATAAAGACTCTACGAGTTCAAGAGAATCTAAAGAGTCTTGGGCTGGGAATATTAACGACTCTGTTTCTGGATTAAAAATTGGAGTTTCGAAAGACTTTCTTGAAGGAGCAGACGCTGATGTGACACAAAGTCTTCAAAAGCAGATTGAAAATTTAAAAATGGCAGGCGCGAAGATTGTAGACATTAACTTATCATTAAAAGAAGAATCTGTTGCCACTTATTATCTTATAGCCACAAGTGAAGCATCCAGTAACCTCGCTCGCTATGATGGGGTTCGCTTTGGTCATAGAGTGGGGGGTGAAAAAGATTTGGAAACCCTTTATTTAAAAACAAGGGGAAAGGGTTTTGGAGCAGAGGTGAAACGTAGAATTATTCTAGGAACCTATGCCCTTTCAAGTGGATATTATGATGCTTATTACAAAAAGGCTTGTCAGATGCGCAGCCTTATCAAATCTGAATTTGAAAAGGCATTTTCTGAGTGCGATGTCATTCTGGGTCCAGTGACAACTTCTACCAGCTTTAAAATTGGCGAAAGAATCAATGATCCGTTAAAGATGTATTTGAATGATATTTTTACGATATCTGCCAATTTGTCTGGAATACCGGGAATGTCTGTTCCGGGAGGGTTTTGTCGTGACGGACTTCCAATAGGAATACAGTTGTTAGCCTCTCATTTTAATGAAAAGGTGTTATTTCAAGTGGGTGCATTTTTGGAGAAAAAAGTAAAATGTTTGGAGGTTATGCCTCGTGGCGTTTCATGAATATGAACCTGTAATTGGTCTGGAAATTCACGCACAGTTATTGACCAAATCAAAAATGTTTTGTCGTTGTTCCACTCAATTCAACGCGGGGGATAATGAAAACACATGTCCCGTCTGTACGGGTCAACCAGGAGCACTTCCCGTTTTAAATAAAAAAGCTGTGGAGTATGGAGTCAGTGCGGGCCTTGCATTGAATTGTAACATCAATACCTCTTCTGTTTTTGCTAGAAAGAATTATTTTTATCCCGATCTTCCCAAAGGTTATCAAATTTCTCAGTTCCACAAACCTCTTTGTGAAGAGGGGTCGGTGAAATTTTTTGTGAATGAAGAGGAAAAAATTGTGGGTATTACCCGCGCTCATTTGGAAGAAGATGCTGGAAAATCAATGCACTTTAGTGATTACACCTTAGTGAATTTAAACAGAAGTTCTGTCCCCCTTATAGAAATTGTTTCTGAACCAGATATGAGGTCACCAAAAGAGGCTGCAGAATATGCTCGGGCCGTACGATCTATTCTTTTATATTTAGAAGTTAATGATGGAAATTTGGAGGAGGGGTCTTTGCGATGTGACTGTAATGTCAGTGTTCGAAAAAAGGGAGAGGAAAAGTTCGGAGTGCGAACAGAGTTAAAAAACTTAAACTCTTTTCGTTTTATAGAAAAAGCTATTCAGTATGAGATTGAAAGACAAATTGATATTTTGGAAACGGGAGAGAAGGTTATACAAGAAACAAGGCTCTATGATGTGACGAAAAATAAAACGTATTCGATGAGGCAAAAAGAAGAAGCCCATGATTATCGGTACTTTCCAGATCCAGATCTTTTAACATTAAATATTCCAGGTCAGTGGGTAGAGGACATTAAATCCAAATTGCCAGAGTTGCCATTTCAGAGGAAAGAAAGATTTCAGAAAGAGTATAATTTACCAGAGTATGATGCCTTTGTTTTAACTTCTGCAAAAGAGTTGGCAGAGTTTTTTGAAGAGACGAATAAAATCAGTCAGGCTCCAAAGGTAACTTCCAATTGGATTATGGTTGAACTTTTGAGGGAATTAAATATGCGCAAATTGACCCCTTCTGAAAGCCCTGTGTCTGCTGAAAAACTGGGGCGAATGATTAAAATGATTAATGAGGGGGTTATTTCTGGAAAAATAGCGAAGTCCGTTTTTTCTGAAATGATGGAGTCGGGTGAGGAGCCAGAGAAAATCGTTCAAGATAAGGGGTTAAAGCAAATTACAGATGTGGGTGCTATTGAGAGTGTTGTAAAAGATATTATTGCCTCTCATTCTGATCAGGCGGAACAGTTAAGGGCAGGAAAAAATAAAGTCTTTGGATTTTTCGTAGGGCAAGTGATGAAGGCAACAAAAGGGCAAGCCAGTCCTGAAGTCGTAAATGACCTTTTGAAAAAGCATTTTAATTTAGATAAAAATGGGAGTTCATGAACTTATTTCTCGACCTGTTTTTTGAAAACCTGAGAGCCTATTCTAAAAACAACTTTGTGATGAAAAAATTTCTTTCGGAAAGGTATAAAAAATGCCTGAAGGCACAATTACAGCCGCTTGTAGTTAGTTTTAGGATAGACTCTAAGTGTGTTCCTTTGGTTTTATAATTTTTTAAGGATTTATGATGTTCTCTAAGTTTAAAAAATATCTCCCGCAAAGGAAACTTTTAATACTTCTAGTTTTTACAACTGGTTCAGTTCTTCAAAGTGCAGAAAATACACTTACAAGCTCTACACAACATCCTGCAACAGCAAATATTTGTGGTGTCTATGGTAGAAGGTCTGTTGAAAGAACTGGAGATCTTGAAGGCCAAAAACTCACCATAGAACATCTGAGAACTCGAATGCAAAGCACTCCAAAAGAATCACCTTTCTGGTCTGCATGGCAACGACAATTAGCAAGAGAAGTGTCCGGTAATGATCATGCTCAAATACTTTTAGAGTTAGGATTTAAGTTAACATCTGTAAATGGTATTCAAAAGATGGTTCCTCCGGAAAACCTTTTAATACCCCTTGAGATTTATAATCGTAGAGTCCTAGATATGATCGCTGCTGGTCAATTGAAGAAATCAGAGGCTATTTTTGCGACACTTTTGTTTAAACCTGTTAAAAAGAAAGCAAAAATACTAACTGGTCGAACGTCTGAAGAATTTTGGAGGGATAAGAAAAATAAAGAAGAGGGGAGAGAAGCAAAAACTTTTCGACCAGGAATAGATGAACTTCCTAGCGCACATCATTGGAGGATTTCTGGGTCAATGAATCCAGTTTCCCATTTCAATTGGGCCGAGCATATTGTGAACGGCTATATGCCGGTAACTTTGGGACAAATTTATATCCACGATTTAGCACATCTTACTGAGAACTTAAAAATAGATCTTCAAACACAACGTCCAGAGTTTATGATTGCGGTACGAGCTATCTATAGGGAACAAAAGAAAGCGATTGGGCCACATAGTATCCTTAAAAAGGAATATCGGGCTGTGTATAAGGGACAGAATAAAGGGTCGGGTAGAAGCCTTGAAACTGTTGTTAGCTTCTTGGAGCAGCGCTCATTTTATATTTTGGAGTATATGTCTTTGGGGCGTTTGGATTCAGAGGCAGAACTCAGGGCTTTAAGACCTGAACTTTTTGGCAATCAGACTTCTCTTGAAACTCTTCGACAGAGTTTGCAAAGATTATCATTTGAACAACTGGATGCAAGATTAAAATATTGGATAGAAAATGAAAATCAATTTGTATTAAATCAGGGTGGTGGTGCAAGAGATATGATACCACGAACAGAAGCGAGTGTGGATTATCTTTTAGATAACGTAGGGGCAGGAACTGAGACGACTTTTAGAGAGTATCTGTCTGGTTATTTAGATAATATAAAAATATTATTAGATTATATTTTGCGTGCAGAAGAACTTCTAAACCGTTGGACTATAGATATAGATGCATCTCATCCAGAGGCCTACATGTTTCCTACATATGGACAGATTGAAAAACTCTCTCAATTTAGGGAATCACTTAATACAAATACAGAAGAATTGGAGATATTTAAAGCACGGATTGCCGATCAGTTAGCTAGGTTTGAAATGGGTTTAGTTAGAAGTGTGGAATTGCAAATAACTCCAAGTCAGTTAGTTTATGATCTGGCTGGAGCACGTGTTAAGTCCGATTCTCCTTCTGTCGAATGGCTGAGGTCATACTTAGATCCATCTGGACGGAGATATTCTCTGTTTATTCGGGAAGAAAATTAAACCAGACCATTTTATCGATTATCTACTAAAATAATAATATCACTATCTTAAAGATTTAAAGCAGTAACGAATTACGAATATTACTCAACAAGATGATGAATAAAAACTTTTTTATTCATCATGAATTCACTATAATATGAGTTATAAAAAGAGAGAATCTTCTCGTCGGGAACAAAAAGTTCAGCTAGCCAGTTTTACAACAAAAGTTTTTTTCTCATAATCCCACCGAACAGGAAGGCTCTTGTTTTTACGTATTTCTGCTACCACATCATCAATATCATCCTCATCAATAGTCACTTGTTTTGTGGACCATTGTTTTGCATTATCTGCGAATTTATCATAAAGCATAACAGCTACTCTTTCGACATCTTCTTGTGTTTGCAAATCATCAAAACCAACCTCTGGTCTTAGAAGCCAAGTGTGAAGCTGCCTTACAATAGATGGGTCTATCTCATTTAAATCTCTGTCATGATTCAAAAGATAGTCTCTGACTCTATCTGCAAGCTCTTTGTCGGATAAATATTTTTCATCTGTTTCGTTTTCCATGCCTTACCCCCTATTTTTATTTGCCGTAGTGATGATGTTTATAAATGAAGAAATCTTAAAATCTGAGAATGTCGATCTCTTTTATATCAATTCAAAAAATTCATTAAGTACTGTTGTTTTTTGAAAAACATTCTGAGCTTTGAGTTGTAATTATAATCATCGGAGAACCAATGAAAGTACTGAAGGCTATTTATGGAATTGTGTTAATATAAAACAATCTCTTTTGTATAAAATATTTTATGTGTATCAAAAAAAGAAAAATCATAAATATCTAACCAGCATTGGGGGGATAGGCCTTAACTACAGATTGATTTTGAGAAAGAGTTAATTTGAGGCCTAGATGAATGAAAAATATACTTTTTTCAGGCTTTGATTTTATCTTTTTATCTATCGCATATAAAATGCGTCCTTGTATCGAAAAGGATGGCTCATGAATTTTCTTCCCACCGGTTTTTCGAAAAATGTAATTGTGCCATATGATTTTTTTAAGGACCCTTGGATGTTCTCTAAGTTTAAAAAAAGACTACTACAAAAAAAACTTTTCATACTTCCGATTGTTATCCTCTTAAGTGGTCCAACTCTTGAGAGTGCACAAAATGAACCTGCAAGTCTCTCACAGCCTTCCAGCATTTGTAGTGCTTATGGTAAGAAACGTGCTCAAAAAATCAAGGGTTCTGAGGGTCAAGAACGTAATGCGGGAATGTTAAGATCTGAAATGGAAAGAACCAAAAAAACATCTTTGTGGTTGGAATGGCAACAACAGTTAACAAGAGAGGTATCTCATAATGATCATGTTCAAGCTCTTTTAGAATTGGGATTTGAAATGAAATCTGTAGATGGTCATCAAATAATGGTACCCCCAGAAGACCTTTTGGTCCCAATTGAGATGTATAATCATAGAGTTTTAAAAATGATTGAAGAGGGGCAATTGAAGAAATCAGAAGCTATTTTTGCAACAATTTTGTTTGTATCATGGATAGGGATACCGGGGATGCGAAGGAGAACAAAAAAATTTCGACCAGGAATAGATGAACTTCCGAGTGTATATCGTTGGAGATTCGATCCTTTCAGTACAGTATCTCATTACGAGTGGGCTCGCCTTATGGCCAGTGGTCACATGCCAGTGAGCCTTAACGGTCAGTTTTATATCCATGATTTAGCACATATAACTGAAAACTTACAAATAGACCCTCATACGCAACGCCCAGAATTTATGATTGCGACAAGAACTATCTATAGGGAGCAAAAGAAAATACACAATAACCCCCTAAGAGAGCTAGCCGAATACCAGCTTACGCAACCAGAACCAGAAAGCATTGATTCTTTCCGTCATTCCAGCGTCTTCTTAAGACGTTCATTTGATATTTTAGAATATATGTTCTTGGGTCGACTAGATTCAGAGGCAGAGCTCAGAGCTTTAAGACCAGAACTTTTTGGCAACCAGACATCTCTTGAGGCCCTTCAACAGAGTTTACAAGGATTGTCATTTAGAGAATTGGATATGAGATTAAAATATTGGTTAGAGAATGAGCGTCAGTTTGTATTAAGGCAGGGTGGCGTTGCAAGAGATATGGTTCAGAGAAAAAGCTTGGAAGACGTATACTATCTCTTAAATAAACTAGGGGAATGGGAAGGAACAGATAACATAATTTTTTTTAGAGAGCATCTAGCTAGTTATTTAAGAAATACAAAAATAGTACTAGATTATATATTGCGTACAGAAGAGCTTCTGGGTCAGGGGTGGATGGATAGATTCGACAAAGATGACCCGGACTGGCCTTTTCTGCCTAGATTGATAGAAGAGCTATCTGAAATAAGAAAATCACTTGATGCAGAAGATCTGGAGGCAGCTAAAGGAGCTGTTGTCGATCAATTGGCTAGGTTTGAAATGGGTTTAGTTAAAAGTGTGGAATTAAAGATAACTCCAGGCCAGTTGGTTTATGATTTAGCCGGAGCACGTGTTAGGCCCAATTCTCCCTCAGTAGAATGGTTAAGGTCGTATTTGAATCCTTCTCAAGGAGCATATTATCAATTTATAAGTCATAGATAATTCTTTACAAAAAATTTCCTGCAACTTAATTTTTATAAAATGAAAAATAAATTTTATATCAAACTTTTAATCTTATTTTTTTGTCTCTTATATGTAGGGTGCAATCTTATATCAGGTGGAAAAAAACACAATCAACAAAAGAACGCTCACAATTTTCCAACTAAAAGCCAGACAACAACACAAAATAAACCAGAGACTTCTAAAGAAATGTCTAAAAAACAGAAGAAGGCATTACAAACAATAAAAGTGGGCAAAGAAACAGTTAGGGTTGAGATCGCCGATACCCCACTGAAACAGCAAAGAGGCTTATCTTTTCGCAAAGAACTTCCACAGGGTCAGGGCATGTTGTTTATTTTTCCTGAAGAACGACAACTCTCTTTTTGGATGAAAAATACATTTATCCCATTGAGTATTGGCTTTTTTGATAAAAATAAAAAACTTCTCAACGTTCTTCAGATGACCCCTGTAAAACCGGGCCAAAAAAGCGGGAACTTACAGCTCTATCAAAGCCAGGGGCCGGCAATGTATGCCCTAGAAGTTCCCGTGGGTTGGTTTCAACAAAAGGGTATCAGTCCAGGTGCTCAATTACAGATCAATTCAGAATAAAGTTTGTACAAAACTCCTATACTTTGATCCAGGTCGGTCATCTAGCTATTATAAAAAACTTTTTACATATTGAGGCTTTATGGTCTAATGAGGAAGATGCAATAGAAGAAACTCATCTTATACTGAGTGGTTTTAACAGAGTTAGGACAGTGAACATGATAACGATAAAAAATGGACTCTTTCTTTTATTATTTAGTTTTGTTTTCCACATGGGCTGTAGTTCTAGCCAAGATATAAAAGCGCTTGAAGAAGAAACTCAATCAGATGGTCCCTTGAATGCCTTAGAAGAAGATTTAACACAAGAAGAATTTCAAAATGTACCAGAGGAATTGGCTGGAGATTCAGAAGAAAATATTGCCGATGAAGTCGATGAAGAAGAGGCCTTAGATGATGGAGAAGAGCCTTCCCCAGAAGAAGAGTACTTAGCAGCAGGAGATGATGCTTTAGCAGAGGAAGAATCTTTGGAGGAAGATGAAGAGTTACCTTCCGGAGTTTTAGGTGAAGTTGTTGATGATGAAGAGGAAGTTGTTGATGAAGATGTGACTGATGAGTTGGCTGCATATGCCGAAGAAGAAGGCGAAGATGTTGAAGATCTTATGGAAGATGAAACAGATCAATTGGATGCAAGCTTTGAAGGCGAAAAAGGTTTCGGTGAAATGGACGAAGTGGCTTCAAATGACATTTCTGAAGAGACCTCTATAGGTGAAGTTGGTGGCAAAAAGTATATTCCTGTAAAGAAAATTAAGACTATTCCCTATTCGAGACAGGGTAAGATTATAAATACAGTATATATCATTAGAGAAAGAGACACCCCTGCAAGTGTGGCTCAAAAGATCTATGGTGATAGTTCTCGTTCAAAAGATCTTTTTATGATTAACCCCCATTTAAATAGAAGTTTTAAAATTGGGGATAAAATTTATTATGATTCTGTTAAAAGGCCCGGAGATACTTCACGGATTATGACATACTATGAAGATCATGGCATACCTCCACAGAATTATATAAGTAAACCTGGGGAAAATATCAGGGGTATTGCCTCAAGCCTTTTTGGTAATAGAGAATACTGGAAGGAATTATGGGCAACAAACTTAGATATCCAATCAAAATGGGGATTAAAAGCGGGAACATCATTGAATTATTGGCCTCAAGGTGCTGGTGAAAACTTACCACCTGTTCAACAGCTAGCAGAGAAAACACCTCCGGTCGCAATGGACGCTCTGCCACCGCCAATGGACGACTTGCCGCCGCCGATGGACGACTTGCCGCCACCTGTGGCTGACATTCCCCCTCCACCGCCAATGGACGACATGGATATTCCGCCTCCCCCACCGCCAATGGACGACGATACACTGCCTCCTCCAATGGTGGGCAGCGTGGATGAACCTCCTGCACCTCCTTCTGGAGAATCTGAATTCATGGCTAAAGGTGGTGAACAGGGAAAATCACAGGGATTAATTATTCCTGGGTTAAATAAAGATCAAACGATGATGGTTCTTGCCGGTGCTATTTTGTTTTTTGGATTGGGAATCATTGTGCTGATTAAAAAGAGAGAAAAGAAACGTTTGAGATCGACTCAAACACAAACACAGATTTAAAAATTCTCTTTGTTTAATTGCAAAAAAAAGAGGATAAATCTATCCTCTTTTTGTCTATTAAAAATAAAATCTTTTTTATTTAGAAGTAAGCTCCGGATCGTCAAATTGAAGACCTGCTGACTGAGCGTGTTCCTTTGTTGTCATAGATCGTGGCTTTGCTCCCCATGAAGTTACACCATTTAAGACTTGGTTGTGAGGATGCCCACCGTTTCGTAGATGGTTTGGTGTGATAGGGTGTGGAACGAGCTCCCATGCTCTTAACACAAGATTTTCTTCAAATATAATATTGTCGTTATCGTCCTCAAGTTCAGCGTAGGATTTTCTGCTAGTTCCTTTAATGGGAATATCAGAAAGCTCTAATGTTATAGAGGAAATAGGATTAGGTCGTTGCCCTTGAGAAAAATTCTGAGGGTATGGTCTATTATAAGAGAAAGCTGGATTGATATGTGGATTTACCATTCTATCTCTTATTGGGTCATACCCGTAGTTTCTATTAAGCCCTGTTCTTTGGTAAAGATTCCGTCTTCCCTGATATCGGTGAGGGTAGTGACTGGCATATCGCTGATGATATCTTGGATCTTGGGGAGGTATTCTGTAGTTGTTATTTCCACCTGCAACTCCTGTATGAGAGCGAGTTTTACGAGAGGCGCGTATTCGTCCATCAAAAGAAATTGTCTTATCTGCTTCATCATAACTATAGGGAACATTTGATGCTATGTAAGTGAGAGTGTTGTTATTTTCACCGACATATGAGGCACTAACTTTCATGTTTACATGGAGTTGACCGTTTTCGTTAAAACGAAAGGCCACTTCTACCCCATCGAATCCATTGTCTTGGTCAGAAAGTGTATACGTTTTGGATTTAAGAGGATCTATTTGAATTGACTCTTTATCTTTGCTGTTGTCATACCTTTCAGGCGTTTCATATGTGAAAACCTGTCCAGAATTGTAAGGCATACCATATGGTCCGTAATTTCCATATGGTCCATAATTGCCATAAGGATAGCGGTTGTTATTTCCGCAAGCACTGGCGACAAGAAGTAATAATTTTACGAACATAAGTCTATAAAGGTTGTTTTTCATGATTGTTCTCCATTTGATTGTTGGTAGATACAAGATTTCGACCAACCTCTAGTTCAATAAAATAGCATTTCAGAGAAAAAAAACCTTAAGGAGTGCCGTAAATCGTCCGAAAAGACAAAAAAGGGCGTTGACAAATTTGATAGACTGATCGAACCTCTGCCCGGGCCCACAGGGGCATTTCTAAAAAGTTCAAGAGGCCCAATAATCAACAGGATCTAATTGTTAAATAATGAGTCAAAATATAAAGCAAGAAATGTTTATTGTCTAAAAGAGAAGAGATCTTTTAGTAAGGGTAGGTGAAAGGTGTCTGACAAACAACAAAATGAGGGCTCATCTTCAATGGGTGAACGAGAAAAGTCTGGTAAATCGAGATTAAGAAGACATTCAGAATCTGGTGGGGAAAGGCGACACCGCGGCGGCGGCGGGCGACGGAAAAAACCCATGAGAAATCGTAACTATAATAATAACAACAATGGGTCTTATGAAAATTATGACCCACCTCCTGTGCAGATGTCTGAGGATCCCTCATCCGAAGATATAAAAGAATCTGAAGAAAATGTTGTTCAACTCACAGAAGAAGAACGTCGCGGATTAAACACTAAAGATTTAAAATCAAAGAATATTTCTGAATTGACAGCTCTGGCAACAAAGTTGGGCATTGAGCATGCGGCAGGGTTGCGTCGTCAGGATATGGTTTTTGGAATTTTAAAAAGAGCAGCACGATTTGGGGATATTTATGGAAATGGTGTTATTGAAATTTTACCTGATGGTTATGGATTTTTAAGAAGTCCTGATTATAACTATCTTCCAGGTCCTGATGATACGTATGTAAATCCCTCTCAAATTAAGCGTTTAGGGCTTAGAACTGGAGATATCATTAGTGGTACGGTTCGTCCTCCGAAAGAGGGTGAGCGATATTTTGCTCTATTAAAGGTGGAGACGCTTAATTATGAAACTCTTGAGAAATCAAAAGAGAAAATTTTATTTGATAACTTAACTCCTCTCTATCCAGAGGAGAAGCTGCAATTAGAGTATGATCCGAAAAATTATACAACACGAGCTATAGATTTAATGGCTCCTTTGGGAAAAGGACAGAGGGCATTAATTGTTGCACCCCCTAGAACGGGAAAAACCGTCCTATTGCAAGATATTGCCAACGCTATTTCTGTTAATCATCCCGATGTGATTTTAATTGTTCTCCTTATTGACGAGCGTCCAGAAGAAGTGACAGATATGTCCCGAAATGTAAAAGGAGAAGTGGTGAGTTCAACGTTTGATGAGCCCCCAACCCGTCACGTACAGGTCGCAGAGATGGTGATAGAAAAAGCCAAGCGTCTGGTCGAGCAGAGGAATGATGTTGTTATTCTTTTAGATTCTATAACTCGATTGGCGAGAGCCTATAATACAGTTGTTCCACCGAGTGGAAAAATTCTTTCTGGTGGAGTGGACTCCAATGCCCTTCATAAACCAAAAAGGTTTTTTGGAGCTGCCCGAAATATTGAAGAGGGTGGCAGTTTGACGATTGTTGCGACGTCTTTGATTGATACGGGTTCTCGAATGGACGAAGTTATTTTTGAAGAATTTAAGGGTACGGGAAATGCTGAAATTCATCTGGACAGAAAATTAATGGAGAAGAGAATATTTCCGTGTATGGATATTAATAAATCAGGAACACGTAAAGAAGATCTGCTAATAGATAAAAATGATCTACAGAGATTGTGGATTTTAAGAAAAGTATTAGCACCAATGAATGTCGTTGATAGTATGGACTTTCTTTTGGGCAAGCTGACGGATACAAAAACCAATAGTGAATTCATTAAGAATATGAACGCTTCCTCTTAGCAAACTGATGTCGCTTTGGTTTGTATCTAGATTTTTTACGTTTCATTAGAGAACTTTTCTTAGCGGATTTCAAAAGCTCAAACAGTTCTGAGGGTTCGCAGCTCGTCTCTCCTTTCGGGAGATACGCCCTGCGCCTCAGAAAACTCGTTTTGAAACCCACTAAGAAAAATTCTCTCTGCAAGATTCTAAAATTATAAATTTATCTCTCTTCACGATACGCTCTGTGTTCAGAAAAGAAAAAAATCTCTCGCTCTTTGAGCATCTTGTAATTCCCTTTGTTGTGAAAAGAGGTTAGATATATAGAGAAAATTTTTTTAATGATGTGGAAAAAAGTACTATTTGGCTTTAGGGTATTTTTCCAAGTTCTTAATAAGGATAAAAAAGGATTTGTATAGTGTTTGATAAACTCGATGATGTTGAAAAAAGATATGAAGATATCAGTTCTGAAATTCAGAATTTAGAGATTGCTTCTCAAAAGCAAAGGTATAAAGACTTGATGAAAGAATATGCCAGTCTGGGTTCCATTGTGGAGGCGTATAAGAAGTATAAAAAAGTAAAGGAAGATATTGAAGAAAGTAAATCTATATTAAATGAAGGTTTAGATTCTGAAATGAAATCTATGGTTAAGGATGAGATTGTCAATTTAACGGAGAAATTGCAAGAACTCGAGGATCAACTTCAAACCCTACTGACTCCAGAGGATCCGAATGATAACAAGAATGTGATTGTTGAAATTCGAGCCGGTGCTGGGGGAGATGAGGCGAGCTTGTTTGCTCATGAGTTGTTTCGTGCCTATGCACATTTTGCAGATAGTAAGGGTTGGAAGGTTGAAACCTTATCTATTTCTGAAGGTAATGTCGGTGGTGTTAAAGAAATTATAGGAATGATATCGGGTAAAAAAGTTTTCAGTCAGTTAAAATTTGAAAGTGGTGTGCATAGAGTTCAAAGGGTTCCGGAAACAGAAACACAAGGGAGAGTACATACGTCTACAGTCACAGTCGCTGTACTTCCAGAGGCAGAAGAGGTGGATGTAGAAATTAACCCTTCAGAAGTAAAGGTTGATGTTTTCAGAGCATCCGGAGCGGGCGGGCAACATGTGAATACAACAGACTCTGCTGTTCGCATCACACATTTACCAACAGGTATAGTGGTCTCTTGTCAGGATGAAAAATCACAAATTAAAAATAAATCAAAAGCCATGAAAATTCTGTATGCCAGATTGCTGGATAAACAAAAAAAGGAACTTGAGCAAGAAGCCTCTAGTGCCAGGCTTTCACAAATTGGTACTGGGGATCGGTCAGAGAGAATTCGAACGTATAATTTTCCACAATCTAGACTGACGGATCATAGGATTGGATTGACGACACATAATCTTTTACAAATTATGGAAGGTCATATGTCCGAAGTTATAGAGCCACTGAGGGCGCACTTTCAGGCGCAGGCTCTAAAGGAAGAGTCGTGATATTAGAAAAAGTTTTAGACCAGTGTTTATTAGAAAGAGGGGATCTGAAGAATGAACTACGGCATATCCTGTCTGATATTGTAAGCTGTAAACCATTGGATATATATTTTCAAAGTGACAGAGAGCTTTCAGAATCCCAATTGAATTCCTTTTATAAAAAATGGAGTCGATTGCTTCAGGGAGAGCCCTTAGCCTATATTTTAGAGAAGTGGGATTTTTATAGAAGAGAGTTTTTCATTAATTCCTCTGTTTTTATTCCTCGTCCGGAAACAGAGGAATTAGTAGAGTGTGTTTTAAGAGAGAATAAGAAAAAAAATCTCAAAATTGTAGATTTTGGTTCGGGAACAGGATGTATAGGGATTACTTTGGGATTGGAGATGCAAGATGCAGAGGTGGTTCTTGTGGAATCTTCAGAAGAGGCATCGCGGTTGATAGAAAAAAATATCAATAAATTAAGTGATAAGGAAAAAATAAATCTGATCACAGCAAGAGTAGAGGATGTGAAATTGAAAGATAGGGATATCGTTGTTGCTAATCCGCCGTATATTTCTAAAACAGACCAATCCCTTGATGAAAGAGTTAAAAAATATGAACCTGAGGAGGCTCTCTTTGCTGGTGAAGGGGGATTTTCTTGTATTAAAACGTGGGCGCGAAAAGCGAGAGAAGTTTTACAAGATAAAGGAACTCTTTATATGGAGATTGGTTACACTCAGAGAGAAGAAACTATACGTATTCTTAGAGATTTGGGCTATGTCAGTGTGAAAGCGTATAAAGATCTAAGAGGTAAAGATCGTTATATTTCTGGAAAAGTAATGGAAAAGAGGAATGTGTAGTGGATCAATTTATTATTCAAGGTGCACAGAAGTTAAATGGTGAAGTGAAAGTGAGTGGTGCAAAAAATTCTGTGCTACCACTTATGTTCGCTTCTTTATTAGCTGATGGAAGGCATGTCTTTAAAAATGTTCCCAATTTACAAGATGTTCAATTCTCTTGTTTACTCTTGGAATCTTTAGGTATGGAGACACGATTTTCAAATGGAGAATTGGAAATAATAGTCAACCGACCTAAGTGTTTTGAGGCCCGATATGAGTTGGTTAAGAAAATGAGAGCTAGTATTTTATGCTTGGGTCCGCTTTTAACAAGGTGGGGTGAAGCTGTTGTCAGTATACCTGGGGGGTGTGCGATAGGCACTCGACCTATTGATCAGCACTTAGAGGGGTTAATAGCTCTAGGGGCTCATGTAGACATTGAGGGCGGCTATGTCAGGGCAAAAGCTAAAAAGTTATGTGGTGCTCAAATTGTTTTTGATGGAATGACTGTGGGGGGAACGGAAAATATATTGATGGCGGCTGTTTTAGCAGAGGGGACAACTCGAATAGAAAATGCCGCTAAAGAGCCAGAAGTAGAAGACTTAGCACATTATCTTTGTGCTATGGGGGCAAAGATTAAGGGTATTGGGACCAGTATTATTGAGATTGAAGGTGTTGAAAAGTTGTCTCCTGCAGAACATACGGTGATTCCTGATCGTATTGAAACAGGAACTCTTTTAATAGCTGGGGCCATCACTTCTGGAGAGGTGACCGTTCAAAATACAGAACCCAAACATATCAAGTCCCTCATAGATGTTATGAGGCAATGTGGAATTTGTGTGAGTGAGGAGGGTAAATCTCTACATGTTTCACCTCATTCTGGGTATAAAGCGATTGATATATCAACGAATCCTTACCCAGGGTTTCCCACCGACATGCAGGCCCAGTACATGAGCTTAATGACTCAAAGCGAAGGAACAAGCGTTATTACAGAAAATATTTTTGAAAATAGATTTATGCATGTTCCGGAGTTGTTAAGAATGAATGCCAATATTACCTCTCGAACTAAAGTGGCTGTCGTTAGAGGAGAAGCGGGAGGATTAAAGGGGGCACCTGTAATGGCAACGGATTTGCGAGCGAGTGCGAGCTTAGTTCTTGCTGGGCTGGTGGCCAAGGGTGAGACGTGTATTCGGAGAATTTATCATCTAGACCGAGGTTATGAGAGGCTAGAGGAAAAACTTGTGCAACTGGGTGCTAAGGTCCTCCGTAAAAAGGGAAAATAAAGTTTTTCTTAAATTTTATAAGAAGGGGGACTTGTTTTTGTGGCGTTCCCCTGACTTTTTTAAGCTCTTTCCGTAAGATAAACATATGATTCGGTTTTCCAATACAGATGAATTTATGATCCGAGACCAAAAGGGTCATACTTATGGTCCGTTTTCTTATGAACGCCTGGAAAAGTTAATTACCAAAGGCGTAATGGATGGAACTGAAAAGATCGCTGTTTATCCTGATGGACATTTTGTCGATATCTCAACTGTTCCTCAGTTCTATGATCGGCTTTTGGCTATTCTTGCTGATGGCGAAAATGAGATGTCTGAGCAGGAAAGGCACACGGAGTTTACAAGATATCAAAGTGAGATCTATGAAGAATCTGATATAAAACATGAACATCGTGAGCGTGGAATTGCAATTAAAGAAAAAAGTTTGAAATCCACGCCATCTGTTAAAGAATCTAAAACAGAGATCTCAAGGTTTCCTGATAAAGTAGAAAAATCCTTATCTCCTCATAGGAATGATGATACAGAAGTTTTTTATCAAGATCCTGATGTAAAGGAGCATAGAGGAAAGAAATTTCTTAAAGTTGTCATATTTATTGGTCTTGTTTTCATTCTCTTTGTTTTACTATTTTCTGATTTGATTCAAGAGAGAGCTTCGGTCAATTTATTATCACCTTCAAAATCAGATGAGTTTGTCAGTGCCTCTTATCAGATAGAGCAATTAGGTAAAGCAAAAAAACTTTTTGAAATGGATACGTTTTCTGGGTACTCAAGGGCTCAGAAAATTTTAGTTGAGGTATTGGGGAAAAAGGTAAGAAATGATTTTTTCCTTGAGAAATTACCTAAAGATAAGAAGGTGCTTCTTCAAAGAGGAAATTATAAGGTTCATGGCCCTTTTTCTATAGATGAGGTTAGGGAAAAGACTAAAATGTGGGATGATATTTTAACGTATTCTATCTATCCAACGGATGATTTTGTTCGTATACCCGATTTGCCGTCGACTATACAGATATATGCCCTACTCTGTCTGTCTCATTTAGAACTTTGGCCACTATCAGATCAAACAGCGAAAGACTTGAGTACAGTCAATAGAGTGGCTAATGAAGCAATAAAATCCGACTCTATAGGATGGGCAGGTCAGTCTTGTCGGTATGTGCGCAGAAAGTTGGGTGGGCAGCTAAGAGGGCTAGAGGGATTTGTTAATAGTGTTTTAAAATCTCATCCCGAAGAGGCTAATTTTTATTTTTATAAAGCAGAGATTTTATTGGAGAGGAAGAAATTCGAAGACAGTTTGGCCTATGTAAAAAAGGCAAAAGAAATATGGCCTAAATGGATTAAGCCATATATTTTAGAAGCGCGCTTAAGACTTCTACTAAATCAGGTTGATTCTGCACAAAAGATATTGTCGGTTGTTGTTGATAAAGTTCCAAGACATGGAGAGGCTAAAATCTTGTTGGGGGAAATAGAGTATAGATTTTTGAACAACCCCAAAGATGGAATTAAGCAAATTCTATCAGGTCTGTCTGTTGATAAGTTAAGAAGAGAAGTTTTTGTTAAAGCGCATACACTTCTTGCAGAATACTATATGAAGTCGGGAAAAAGAAAAGAAGCCTTAGAGAGTGCTAAACAGGCTTATAAGGCAGACCCTCTAAACCTAGAAATGAAGAACATTATTCTTAAAATAGGTGGAAAGGGCGAATTTACAAAATTAAAGTCTGACGATAAGAAATTGATTGCACAAGGTTTGCTTTATCAAAAAGGAAATAACTTTATAGAGGCACAACGAGAATTTAGAGAGGCCTACAAGTTAAACCCTAAAAATGCGCGGGCGGCCTTCTTAGCGGCAGAAAGCTTGTGGAAATTAAACCAAGTGACAGAAGCCATTAATTGGTTGAAAAAGGCTATTAAGGTAGATCCTCAGTATATAGATGCCTATTTAAAGTTAGCCGAGTTTTACACTCAAAGATACGATTTTGAAAAAGCTGTCTCTGCTTTAAGTAGGGCGGCAAAAAAGACTTCTGGCAATAGTTATAAAATTCATAAAGTTTTTGCGGGGTTGGAATTGAAACGCAGAAACTATGTGGGAGCTATACGTGAGGCGGAAAGGGCTCTTAAAAAATATGATTCTGATATAGAGACATTTCTTATCATCGCAAGGGCGTATCACGGAAAAGGTGATACTCAGAAGTCTTTTGAATATGCTGCAAGGGCTGTGTATTCTGACGAAAATAATATTCAAGCTCAGTGTACCTATGCACAGATGATGGCCCGTTTTCAAGGGGTGGCCGCAGCCTCGCAGTACTTAAATGGGAAGATGAGTTTATTACCAAAAGAAATATCCTATATTAAAACTTTAGCAAGAATTCATATGGAGGATGATAATCACACAGAAGCTCTTAATGTTTTAAAACCTTTGTTGGAGGGCTCTTCATTGGATAAAGAGTTGTGGATCATGGCGGGGGATATTTATCAAAATCTGAAAAAACCACAACGGGCTTTAAGAGCCTATTTATCTGCAGCAGAAAAAGATCCTTCTGATGCTCATCCTATTTTTCAAACGGGTAGGCTATATATGGGTACTCAACAATATAATAAAGCGATTGAGCAATTTGAGAGGGTCATAAAGATCAACGCTTTGTATCCCCTGGCTAACTATTATTTAGGGCTTGCCTATATGGAGATGGGAAATGCATCGAGAGCTCTTAAACATGCTAAATATGAAAAGCGTTACAATCCTCGTTTGGCTTCCGTTTATATATTAGCGGGCAAGGCTCTTATGAAAATGAAGCGTTTTTCTAAAGCGTCTGATGAACTTCGAAAAGCTATAAAAGCTGGGGAGAGAACCACGGAAGTCTATATTCTTCTAGCTAATTGTTATCGTGAATTAAATAGTTATGATATTGCTTTGGAGATGTTAAAAACTGCGGAAAGTATTGAAAATGGTCGAGCGGAAGTACACCGTGAAATGGGATCTGTGTATTATGATATGGGGGATAAGGCAGCGGCTTCTAATGCCTATAGGAAATATTTAAAACTGCAGCCCAATGCTCCTGATCGTGTACATATTGAATCACGTATTTTGAGCAGTGTTACACAGTAAATGAATTGGGGGATTTTAAAAGAGGATATGACATGAGTTCGCTTTTACAAGACATACCGAAAAATCTTAAAAAATCATCAGCTTCCTTTCTTTTATTTCTGTTGAAACTATTGTCTGGTGTGTTTTTGGGATTAACTTTTGCTTTGGCTGGCGAAGAGATTGTGGGGTATGAGGGTTTTGCTTTTTGGTTTGTTTTAATTATGTTTACAGGTATTTTTTTAAGAGTGAGTAAAAATTGGAAATTTGGTGGGACCATTATTTTTAATTTAATTTTTGTACTCATGGCTCTTTTATTTAGAATGTATGTTTTAATGGCTCCGGGAGCGTAAGAAAATGATAGATATAAAGAAACTACTTGATGATGAGAAGTATCGAAATCAGTACGAGCAGGATTTAAAAAACCGTGGCGTAAAGCCATCTGAAATCGAGCAGAGATTATATAACATAGAAGATTGCAATGCAAATCGAAAAATATTTGCCAATCAAGCTGATGCGAAGAAAGCAGAACAGAATCAGTTAGAGTCACAAATTGCACAATTGAGAAAAGAAAAAAAAGATGCTTCAGAGCTTATGACCAAACTGAAACAGCTATCCCAAGAAGTAAAGAATGAGAGATCTCAATCCAAAGAATGTGAAGAAGAATTAAAACAACATCTTTTTGAATGCCCAAATCATTGCCATGAGTCTGTTCCCGTTGGTCAATCGGTAGATGATAATGGTGAAATTTATAAATGGCCTCATGAAGATCTTGAAAAAGATAAAAAAAATGAAAATCACAGAAAGGGAGCGCAAAAAAGAAAAGAAGATCTTGAAAAGGAAAGTGCAGTTAAAACGCATGATAAGCTTGGAGAAGAGTTGGATATTTTGGATTTTGAACGAGGGGCTAAGGTTTCTGGGGCGCGTTTTACTTTTATAAAAAGACAGGGAGCTTTGTTAGAGAGGGCACTTGTTCAGTTTATGTTGGATTTGCATACGGAAAAACATGGATATACGGAGATCTCTCCTCCGTATATGGTGAAAGGGCAAGCTCTTTTGGGTACGGGACAACTGCCAAAGTTTGAAGATGATCTTTTTAGATTTTATTTCTCTCGCTTTGAATCGATGGAAGCTGAGAAAAAAGCAGTTGAAAAAGTTTTTGAAGAAATGGATTCTCAGAATCGAGGTGATATTTTTGCCCCCAGAGTAACCTTTGGAGATCAACAGATATCTTTGTCTGATGAAGAGAAAGAAATTATAAGATCGTTTAAAGGAAGACCTTTAGATGAAAACCAGTGGTATGAAACCTTTAATAAACATTATGATTTGATAAAAAAGAGAGTTATAGAACGAATGATGCCTACTTGGCGTTTAATGGATGAAAATTGGGATATGGGAGAGTTGCAGGAAAAATATTTTTTGATTCCGACGGCAGAAGTTTCTGTCACAAATTATTTTGCAGAAGAAATTTTAAAAGAATCAGATCTCCCTCAGTCTTTTGTAGCATTCACCCCCTGTTTTCGCTCAGAAGCGGGATCTTATGGAAAAGATGTGACAGGGCTTATTCGCCAGCATCAATTTTTAAAAGTCGAACTGGTTAAGTTCACACATCCTGATAATTCCTATGAAGAGTTAGAAAACCTAACGTCTCATGCAGAAGAAGTTCTTAAAAAATTAGAACTTCCCTTTAGGAAAATGCTATTGTGTACAGGGGACATTGGTTTTGGTGCAGCAAAGTGCTACGATTTAGAAGTTTGGTTACCTTCCCAAAATAAATATAGAGAGATTAGCTCCTGCTCTAACTATGAAGCTTTTCAAGCACGAAGGGCCAACATTCGTTTTAAATCTTCAGAACATAAGAAGCCTCAGTTTGTACACACTCTTAATGGTTCAGGGCTGGCTGTTGGCCGAACGTTACTAGCTATTTTAGAAAACTATCAAAACAAAGATAGTTCTGTCTCTGTGCCTGAAGTGTTGCAGCCCTATATGGGGGGGCTAAAAACAATTAAGAAGTTGTAGGGGAAATGTCAGTGGGGCGATTAGTTTCTTATATTTTAGATATTGTTTTTCTTTCAGGTCTTTTGTTTTTAGTATATCAAATTATAAACATAGACTACGTGTGGATGGAAACACATGTGGCGGGTGGGGATATGATTGCTCACCCGTGGATAGTTAAAAGCATTAAGCAGTTTTGGGAAAAAGGAATCTTTTGGGGCTGGAATCACGGTTGGTTTGGTGGTTTTCCCTTTGTATACTATTATTTTTATCCCATATATTGGTTTGCTCTTCTGTTAGAATATATGGGCTTTAGTAACCTGGTCGCCTTTAAATTAATGGTTTTAGGGGTCGTTTCTTTTGTTCCCATTACATATTATATTTCTGCAAGACAAAGTATGTCCTTTCCCTTTTCTCTGTTATTTGCCGGATTAGGTATGTCTCTCTTTTTTAATGGATTCGATAGCACCTGGGGCGGCAACATGAAAAGTCTTTTGGCAGGACAGGTGTCTCATATGTTTGGGATACTTTGTCTTGTTTGGTATACGACATTTTTGTTTAGACAAAAACACAACTCTCCAATAGCTTTGATTTTCTTATCTCTTGCCATCTTGTCACATGTGTATTCAGCTTTTTTTGCAGGACTGATTTTCATTTGTTATTTTTTGTCTCAAAAAGGATTGAGTTTAAATATTAAAAAAGTGTGGGATCTTTCTGCAGGATTTATTTGTGCCTGTGCTCTGACAGCGTTTTGGTGGGCTCCTTTTTTGTATTATAGAAACTCGACAATCTCTCCCAATTTAACATGGAGTCCCTCTTGGGAAGAAATAATACGAGTTCTTCAGGTCGTAAATCCTTTCTATATGACCTTGTATTCTTTGCCGGGAATTTTACTGATTTTTTCTTTGATTAAGAAAAGGAAGTGGTCTTTTGAACTCAATCTTGTTCTTTTAGCTTTACTGTGTGTGTTCTGTATGCACTATCTGAAAGGAACCCCTTTATCTCACACACGCCTTGCTCCTCAAGTTTATTTGATTTTTGCTTTTGTTCTTGTTTCTCTCGCTCACCAACTTTTAAATAAAGGTGTTTTAAAAAATATTATTATCTTTGTATTTGCCGTTTTATGTTTGCAAAGGTTTATGCCTTCAAAACAACTTGATGAGTTTCTTCCGAAAGAAGCCAGAGAACCTGTACAAGCTGTAACGTATTGGTGGAAATGGAACATGTCCGGAATTGAAAGTATTCCTAAAACCGAAGTTGTATTTGATGTGTGGAAAGTTCTTGAAAAAATCGATGACCCCGAGGGGCGTGTAGCTGTGGAATATTTTGATTATGACAAATATGGCTCACCTCGTATTTTTGAAATGACTCCGTATGTTTCGGGTAAGCCTGTTATAGAGGGTTTGTTACATGAGAGTTCACCTGCATATCCCTTAATTTATTTTGTTAATTTTTTATTTAACCCAGAGACATGGTCTCCGGGGTTTGGTATTGGCCGTAGAAAAAATCTTGATCCCGTTCTTGGGGCTCGGTATTGGGAGCGTTTAAATGTGAAATATTTAGTTCTACATCAAGAAAAATCCATTCAGGCAATGGATAGAGCCAAACATCAAATCATTTATAGAAATGAGGCTTTTACCATTTATAAAATTAATCATAGAAGTAGGATTGCATCTATTGTATGGGGAGGGGTTCCGGAATATTATTCAGAAGATCCTTTAAGGGAGACAATGTTACAATTTCCAAAGAGCATGGAAAACTTTGTTGTTATGAAAAAGGGAGATTCCAATGGACGGCCTTTTCCGATAAAGCGAAATCAAGTGTTACAACCCTTGGAGGGTCATTGGTCTTCAGATGGTCAGAGTTATACTATAGAGAAAACACTGGCATCAAAGGGGGATAAGAGAAATATTGTTTTAAAAATCCCGTATTTTCCTAATTGGAAGGTGACGACAGGAGAAGAGATTCAGATTGTCACACCAAATCTTATGTTTGTTCAAACAGAACAACCAAGTTTGACAATTGAGTACAGAGTGGGTTGGGTAGAAAAAGTATCTGTTGCGATTGGCGTTCTTGGACTCATTTTGTTTTTTATTTTATTTAGACAGAGCGGACTTATCTTTAAAAAATCTTATACATGAGCTTTTAAATTCTCCACTGGATATAGAGTTATGAATCAAAGGTATTTTAAGGGGGAGAATATTCCCTAGACTATTACAGAAAAAGAATTCCATTCTATGTGGAACCGTTGGCAAAAATTGATATATTTTATGAACTTTTTACCTGGTTGTTGGCGTCAGTTTGAAGAATACTCTCAATGAATTTTTCTGTAAGGGTAATTGTGTCGATCTCTTAGAAAAAGGGATAATCTTGGGCCCAGTATTAAATTTTGCTGTTTAATTTACTCATTAAATTAATATATAATCTGCATTTAAATGAAATAAATGTGAAAGGGAGTTTTTTTGATAAAGTTAATACGTCATGTATTTCAAGTCGCATTTTTATTAGCGTTTTCTCAATCACTGTATGCTCAATTCGATATTTTAAGAGATAGGGAGAAAGCTTTCTTGTGGGCTGCAGGGGGAGGCCACGTTCAGGTTTTAGAGAGGGTTTTACAAAGGAGAGGGGGAGTTCATTTAGAAGTAAGAAATAAATATGGAAAAACGGCTTTGCAGTTGGCTGCCATTGGAGATAGCCCAGAGGTTGTGCGAGTTCTTTTAGGGGCGGGTGTAAATACAGAAGTAAGAACAGAAAGTGAGTTTACAGTTTTACACTTAGCTGCGTATCGAGGAATTGATGAAGTTGTACAGATTTTTTTAGATGATGGAGTAGATATAAAAGCCAGAGATATGTTTAGAAAAACAGCTTTGCATTGGGCCACGGCAAATAGCCCTGAAGTTGTAAATACCTTGTTAGAAAATGGGGCGAATATAGGGGTCTGGGATGAAAAGGGTTGGACAGTTTTGCATGAGGCAGCATACTGGGGTCAGCCTGAGATTATAGAGGTTCTTTTAAATGCTAATGCTGACGCAAAAGCAAAAGATTTTAGTGGAAAAACAGCTTTAGATATAGCTAAACAATATAATCAGGATTCTGCGGTAGAAGCCATAAGGCTTTTTAAGCGAAAAAATCGTTAATGAATTTGCCTATTTTGATGACATTATAATATCTCCCTATCTTAAGATGAGTGGCAAGACCTTGAGAGACCCTACGATCTTCTTTTCAAAAATTTTTATTCCCATAGGGATTACAAAAGTAACAATTGTTCTCTCTAACAATCCCATTGAGTTCAGAAAAATTAGCCTTATTTCCCTTTAGACTGGTGAGGAAAGTATTGTGTGCTTGCCATGTGTTTCTTATTTTTTTAGAACTATGGGTGGAGAGATGGCCGAGTGGTTGAAGGCACCGGTCTTGAAAACCGGCAGGCGTTCACGCGTCTCGAGGGTTCGAATCCCTCTCTCTCCGCCATCGTCTTCCCGTCTACTAAAGGGGAGAACATTTTCTTATCCATAATTTTACACTCCCTCTAGGAGGCCTTCTTCTTTGGAGAAAGTGTAATCTCATCAGTGTCCAAAATAAAATGTGACTTAAGTGTCAGAAAAGATATTTATCGATTTGCGTAAGATCTTCTATCAAATAGATCTGGTAATTGATATTCCTCAATAGCGAGTTTTAATAGTGTTTCAAAAGATGTATCTCCATCCTTTTCAAATATTTGCAAAACGGCTTTTGCGAAATCTCGATTTCTCTGACTAGCAGATATGGAGACACCATTTGAAAAAGATTTTGGAGGCTCATTCAGTGTTCTATAATGTTCACCATCTGCCTTAACCTTTTCTAGTTCGGCTTCCATCATTTGGATTGTTGTCAATGGAATTTTAGATGATGTTATATTAACTAAGAGACGTGTGCGTTCTGATATTTTATCGGAGGTACAGAAATCATATTCTTGTACATCTGGGGCAGAACACAAACTGCTATATAGGCGATGGTTTTCAACTTCCATTTCGTAATATTTTTTTGAAAGTTCTGTCGAAGGATCTTTTAATTGATTCAATGTGTTTTCAACATTAGTACTTATTTTTGTAAGAACCTCTTCCCCTCTTTCTTTAATTTCATCAATAGAACCTGCTGGCTTGAGAGAAGATACTCTGTTCCAGCATAAGTTGAAGACTGCGCAAGACTGACGGAATGAGGCAGGGCGAGCAAGGCAAAAAACACTGTCAGTTTCATGATCAAAACCTCTGTTAAAATATTGCTTCAGAAAAATGTTTTGAGAATATACAGGGAGTTTTATTATTTTTCTAGGATAGATAGTTTGTTTTTGAAAATTTTTCGATGTGACGAGTGAAATCTTTTTAGTTGTTTTCAGTGTGGGGTTTCGTCAGAATAAAATATGATGGGAAAAGCGTTAAATACCAGTGCTAAAACAGCTCTTGTTCTCTCTGGGGGAGGGGCCCGAGGGGCTTATCAAGTCGGTGTTCTTTCTGCCATTAGGGAGAGCATTGGAAAATCTTCTAGAGAGTGTCCTTTTGATGTACTGGTCGGTGTTAGTGCTGGCTCCATCAATGCGGGAGCACTCGCTGCAACAGCAGATAATTACCGTTTAAGTACTATGGTTTTGGAAAGAATTTGGCGAAATATACAACCCGATCATGTTTTTCGTACAGATCTGAGATCTCTCAGTACAATTTCTATGAAGTGGATGAAAGATCTCTCTTTAGGGGGTGTTTTAGGGCGTACAGCACAGTCATTGTTAGATACAAGTCCACTTAAAAAGCTTTTAGCAGAAAATTTTCCTTTTCATCGTATAGAATCTATGATCGCCGAAGGGTATATTGAAGCTCTTGCGATTAGTGCAACGAATATTAGCACTACAAATTCTGTAACTTTTGTTCAAGATAAAGGGCAATTTCCAATTTGGAAAAGATTTAAAAGAGCTTCTGAGAGAGCGCATATCGGTATTGATCATCTTATGGCTTCAAGTGCAGTTCCCATATTTTTTCCATCGGTTAAAGTAGGAGATCGTTATTTTGCAGATGGGTGTTTAAGAAATGTTGCCCCTTTGAGTCCGGCAGTTCATTTGGGTGCGGATAAGATCTTTGCTATCAATGTACGAGCGCGTGAGAAAATTGATGAAAGTAAAATAGCCCCTAAGTCTAAATCGGATATTGGAGAGACGGTGGGAGTTCTAATGAATGCTGTATTTATGGATGCTATAGATATGGATATTGAGAGACTAAATCGTGTTAACGAAATCATGAAGTTTATTCCAGAATCAGAAATGGAGAAACACCAATGGAGGCCCATTCAGGTTATGTCCATTTCGCCTTCAGAAAATATTGCTGACATAGCTAGTGAATGTTCCCATAAGATTCCCTATGTTGTTCGGTATTTATTGAAAGGATTGGGAACGGAAAAAACAACAAATAATATTGCAAGCTATATTCTTTTTGATTCTGAATTTTGTTCTCGCCTTATTAAGTTGGGCTATAAAGATGGAATAGCTCAGAAAGATAAAATTAAAGAGTTTTTTGATATTTAAGTTAACTCATAATATGTGCGCCGCTGTCGACATACAATGTTGTGCCTGTAATATGTGTTCCTCCGGGGCCGCACAGAAAAGCACCTAATTGTCCCACATCATCTGTAGAAATATTTTCTCTTAAGGGCACTTTTTCTTCCGCAGATTGTAACATAGATCGAAACCCTTTAATGCCTGCGGCAGCGAGTGTTTTTACAGGTCCTGCAGAAATAGCGTTGACGGTTATTTTAGAAGGACCCAAGTCATTGGCAAGATATCGAACGCAAGATTCGAGTGCGGCTTTAGCAACTCCCATAACATTGTAGTTGGGAACAACACGGTAAGCTCCCAAGTAAGATAATGTTAATATACACCCTCCATTTTTCATTAAAGGTTCTGAGTGTCGTGCGAGGTTTACCAATGAGTAGGCACTGATATCGAGTGCTTTTAAAAATCCAGATCGACTTGTATCAACAAAACGCCCTTCTAAATCTGTTCGCTCTGCAAAGGCAATGGAATGAACAAGAAAATCCAAGGAATCGAACTTTTTAGACCAGAGTTGAAATATATTTTCTACTTCTTTATCATTATCCACATCAAGTTTTTCAATAAATGGACTATTTATACTTTCTGCTAAAGTTCGCACTCTTCGTTCCATTTTTTCATTGAGATAAGTAAAACCAAGTTCGGCCCCTTGATCGTGAAGATGACGTGCGATTCCCCAAGCTAGGCTTCGTTCGTTGGCAACGCCAACAATAAGTCCCTTTTTTCCCTTAAGTAATGAGTTTGTCATAGGCCTATAATAGCGTGAGAATATTTTTGATTCAACTATGATATTTATTATCTCCAATGGCTTATTAGGCTTGTTATTTATATTGAACTTATTTTCAGGATGGATAGTGATATCATTCTGTTGTGAATCGGTTTATTAAATAGGCTAAAATCAGAATTTGTGGGAGTGTTACAAGAGGTAAAAACAGAGCTATTTTCCAAGACTTCATGTGTTCTTTTATAGACATCACTTCTGTATAATCTGTAGAAACCCCAGCCATTAAAAAGGCAAAGCCGTTTCCAGGGGATTGTCCTAAGCGTAAGATATCTGATGCAATGGGTGCTGAGCCCTCAGAGCACACTTCTAGTACCGTAGCAAGAACAAGGGTGAGAGATAAACCCAATAGAGTTGGACCTAAAAATTCTTTAAAAAGTTCAGGAGTTAAAAGTATACGTAAGATACTAGCTAGAATCATTCCAATAAATATCCATTTAAGAATCATTTTAGAATCTTTAAGTCCGTCTTTAATAATTTGCAGAATAATAGATTTTGTAAGCTTGAATTTTTTTAGACGAGCCTTTGACTCTTCCCAAACTTTAAAATCATTATCTATTTTTGTTTCATAAGGATTTGGTGGTAAAATATTTTTTTCAACAAGAGTGTCAAAAATAAAGCCCGATATAATGGCAATCACAGCAGACAGTGCCATAAAGGTTAAGGTCCAAAACCAACCAATCAGACTAATGAGAATAATAGTCAGAGATATAGAATTCCAAGGGCTTGCAATGAGAAAGGCCATAACCTGTCCGAGTTTGGCTCCTCTTTCATAAAATTTCATTCCAATAAAAAGAATTCCGTGACTGCAGAGATCAAAAAGCAATCCTCCGATAGTGGCCTTTAAGATTCCTTTGACTTTGTTATTGGAACTCAATGCTGCAGTGGTGATATCACGTGGTATAAGTCCAAGAATGCCTACGAAAATAATTCCCAACGCTAAGCCTATCCACATTTCGTTTATCAATTCAAAATGTGTGTGGACAAAAGTTTTAAGAATTCCATTGATATTATCGTGGAAAAATAAAGAGAGTATATAGGAGAAAGCCACAATAAGTAAGGGTCCCCAAAAGAAATAATCTGTTTTGTTCTTTGAACAGTGAGTGTGTTGTGTAGACATTAGATCCCCATTTTGTTTGTGTATTTTTTCTTCAAAAATTCGATAGTTAAAGCAAACACCATTGCAAAATAGACATAGCCACGATCAAAGTGGGAATCGAATCCTTCAGCAACAAGTAAAACACCAATGAGTATAAGGAAGGAAAGGGCTAAGATTTTAATTCCAGGATTGTTTTTTACAAAGCGAGCTATGGCATCAGCAAAAATAATCATAACAATGATAGATACAATAACGGCAGTGACCATGACCCAAAGCTCATTGGCCAAACCTACTGCTGTGAGCACAGAATCAAGGGAGAAAATCATGTCGAAGATAATAATTTGGATAAGAACAGATTTCATAGTTGTGTGAGTGGCCTTTTGTTTTTCGTGGTGATGGTGAACAAATTCATAAATTTCTGATGTGGCTTTTGCTATAAGGAAAAGACCTCCAGTTAATAAAATAAGATCTCTAGTGGAAAAGGACTGTTCAAAAATTTCAAGAATGGGTGTGGTCAGTTGAGTGAGCCATGCCACTGTGGCAAGAAGGAGGATGCGAAAGATAAGTGCGAGAAATAAACCGAGGCGTCGAGCTTTAGCTTGTTGTTCTGGTGGAAGTTTTTCAGTAAGGATGGCCAGGAGAACAATGTTGTCAATTCCAAGAACAATCTCTAATGCAGTCAGTGTCAGTAAGCTGATAAAGATATCCATTAATGTCTATTTTTCCAGGAGAGTGAGGGATAGTCTATAGAAGAAATGAATTTAATGTGTTTAAGAGAAACAGGAGAGATCATTCCCCTTATTCGAGTTCTGTGCTTTTTCAAATTGTCTTATTTGCTCTTCAGCTTCTTCTATTTGTGACTTGGACATCTTTTGTTCTAAGCGAGTTAACATCTCTTCAGGGCGTGACGGTTCTAAGAAAAGTTCATTCTCTGTGGGTATATCTTCTTGATCTTTAGTTAGGAATAACCACTGATAAGCTTTGATATTATAATCAGGATCATTCAGACCCAGATTATAATATACAGCCCCGGCTTTATATTGAGCTACAACTGAACCCTCCTTTGCGTCTTGCTCATACCAGTAGGCACTTTGTTTATAGTCGGGTAATTCTCCCATGATGTACAGATCTCCTAGGGGTGTGTAGGCATGTACAAGTCCCTGTTCGGCCGCCTTTTTAGTCCAATGAATAGCCAGTTTAAGATCTTCAGGGACACCATCACCGTCGTGATACATAATTCCAAGATTAAATTGTGCCTCTGCCCAACCTTGTTCGGCGGCTAATTTTGTCCAATACGCCGCTTTTTCATAATTCTGATTTTGGTAATGCTTTATTCCAGCTCTATATTGTGCAACGGGTAGCTCCTGTTCGGCTGACAGTTCAAACCAATAGAGGGCTAGTTCGTCACTTTGAGCAATACCCTTTTCACTGTCATACATATTTCCAACGTTAAATTGCGCCACCGCTAAACCTTGCTTCGCTGCCAGTACAAACCAGCGAAAAGCTTCTTCGTAACTTTGAAGAATATCTTTGTTTCCCGAATGGTACATGGTTCCGAGATTAAATTGCGCTTCTGCTGAACCCTGCTTAGCTGCTAGCTCAAGCCAATAAAGAGCTTGTTTGTAATCCTGAGTAACTCCCCTTTCACCAAGGTTATACATAATTCCTAATTGGAGTTGAGCCTCTGGATTTCCTCCTTTGGCCGATTGCTCCAGCCAATAAATACCTTTCTTGTGATTTCGAGTAACACCGTCTCCCTCAAGGTAAATAATCCCAAGAAACAATTGAGATCTTAAAGAACCCTGTCTGGCAGCTTGTTCATACCAATAGAGGGCTTTTTTATAATCTTGTGTTACTATCTCGCCACGGTGATAGATGACTGCAAGATTGAATTGCGCCTGTTTCATTCCATTTTTCGCAGCCTGTTCATACCAATAGAGGGCTTGTTTATAACTTCGAGTAACACCCCGAGCATGATAATATAGAAGCCCAAGTTGATATTGTGCCTCTGGTAAATCTTGTTTGGCCGCTTTCTCATACCAATGAAAAGCTCTCTGATAACTTTGTTCAACTCCAGCCCCCTTCTCATACAGAAGCCCAAGATTAAATTTGGCTGCTGCTAAACCTTGCTTCGCTGCCAGTTCAAACCAGCGGAAAGCTTCTTCATAATTTAAACTTTGATAGTGTCGTATCCCCATTTTATATTGAGCTTCTGCCAATTCTGAGTTGGCGGCCTGTTCAAGGTAGTGGGTAGCCTGTTTTTGATCTTTGGGTATATCGCCTAATCCGGTTTCATATATTTCTGAAAGATTGAATTGGGCCTTGGGAAAATTTTGTTGGGCAGCCTCTTCAATCCAGTGAAGAGCTTCTTTATAATCTTGAGGAACACCATTTCCAGAAAGATACATTTTACCTAAAACATTTTGAAGTTCTGGATATCCTCGCTTGGCAAAAGCTTGGATACGTTCGACAAATTCTTCTTTGGGAAAAGCGTCTCCTGCGGCATACATTTCTCCCAAAGCTTCTAGCCCGGATAAGTAATTCAGTTTGGCTATTTCTTCATACAGGGAGGCAGCTCTTGCATGATGTGGGTCAACGCCCTGTCCATAATAATACATTGTTGCCAGCATGAATTTGGCTTCTAAGAAACCTTGTTCCGCTGCCTTTTCATACCACTGAAAGGCTTCTTTATAGCTTTGTGTGATGCCACCTTCACCGTCGTAGTATAGAGATCCAATGTTATATTGAGCTTCAGGTAAATTGTATTTGGCAGCCTCTAGGTACCAGTAAAGGGCTTGTTTATAATCTTGCTCGACCCCTAGTCCGTCCTCATATAGAGAGCCCAGAGCATTTTGAGATTTTATAAATCCTTGCTTTGCAGCCTTTTCATACCAAATGAAGGCCTGTTGGTAGGCTGAGGGAATACCCATTTTGCCAATTCGATAATATATATTTCCAATAATGTGTTGGATAAGGAGTGGAGTTTCCTGAATTGAAACTTTATGATCCTGAGGAGCCTCTTGAGCATGAAGAGAAAGGGAAAATAGTAAATAGAAAAGAAATGCTGTTAATTTCATATTATTTTTAATAAAGGTCTTTAAGGGCTGTTTCTTGTATCTTATTGACATGGATGCCGTGTTACTCCTTGTTACGCTTTATTCATCTTAATAGTGAGGGAGTAAAAAATAGCCTCATTTCTGGTTAGGGGTACAAACAAGTGTAATCTTTAAAGTACTACTATCATTAAAGTCTCTGTTTGTTTAAGATAGAGTTTCAAAAAGAAAATAAAAGGACATCAAGAATAAAAATATTTTCCAAAAAGAAGTAAAAACATGTAAGTTTTGCAATTGTAGTTTTTAAAGGATATATTTTTTTCCTTAGGAGTGAGAGCGATTTAGAGATGTAGGCTCATATAAATCAAATTTAGAGAGCTAGTTCTTTCTTTTATCATAATGATGCGCTTTATATAGTGAATATATGAAAGGGTTTAAGTCTTATAGTAAAAACGTTATACTTGGATAGTCATCTAGAGGGCTGATGGGAGTTGGTTTTACATATAGGGCTGCCCTTGGTTTTTGGAAATTCTCTAGGGTAAGGTTTTTGAAACTTAATTTGCTTTTGGTAAGTGAGGAGGGGTGCTTATGGAAATGATTGTTATAGGTATTATTGTGGCTGTTGCTGCAGGTCTTGTTATAGGAAAAGTCGTTTTTGCTCCTCAAAGTACAAATGGAAAAAGTGAAAACAAAGAACTGAAGAAACAAAAAGATCAATTGCAAAATGAAAATATTGAATTGCGAGAACAAAGAAGCCGTTTGGAAACGGAAAAGGAGTCTTTACAGGAAAATCTTAAAAAAATAGAGGGTGAAAATAAAGAGTTGTGGGAACAAAAAAATCAACTGCAAAATGACAATGTTGAGTTAAGAGAACAAAGAAGCCACTTACAGACAGAAAATAAATCTTTAAAGAGCAGGGAGACAGAAGTCAAAGAGAGTGTAAAGCTTTATGCGGAGGAACTATTAAAAACAACGGCTTCTGATTTTAAGAAAACTCAAGACCAAACAATGAAAGATATTGTCTCACCACTTCATCAACAATTAAAAGACTTTGAACAAAAAATTGAAAATCAAGAAGGGCAAAGAATAGCGCAGACCACAGATTTAAAAAAAGAACTGGAACAAGTCATTAAGTTAAACGCGAAACTTTCTGATGATGCAGAGGGATTGACTAAGGCTCTTAAGGGAGATCAAAAAGCTCAGGGCAATTGGGGAGAGATGATTCTAAGGAAAGTTTTGGAGTCTTCTGGGCTTAGAGAGGGGGAAGAATTTGTTGAACAATCCACACAAAAGGATGCCGAAGGTAATAAGCAACGGCCAGATTTTTTGATTAATCTTCCAGATAAAAAGCATTTGATTATTGATTCCAAGGTTTCTCTTGTGGCCTATGATAAATTTGTTAACGCAGACAATGAACAAGGTCAGTCGAACTTCTTAAAAGAACATATTAACTCTGTGAAACGACATATTGAGGATCTTGCTAAGAAACACTATTATTCCAGTAACGATGTCAATTCCCCAGAATTTGTTTTTCTTTTTATGGGCGTGGAACCTGCGTTGATTATGGCCAGCAGGGAGGATAAAAATTTATTTTCATATGCTTGGGAGAAAAAGATTATATTGGTTAGTCCGTCCCTTCTTTTATCTTCATTGAAATGTGCCGCCAGTGTTTGGAATCTTGAGAGGCAGAATAAAAATACTCAGACAATCGCAAAAGAAGCTGGCAAGCTTTACGATAAGTTTGTTGGTTTTTTAGATTCTCTTGAGGGGATAGGGAAAAATATTGATGAGGCAAAAGCGAGTTATGATAAAGCCAAGAATCAGTTGGCAATAGGTAAGGGCAATTTAATTCGTAAGGTACAAACAATTAAAAAACTGGGTGCTCCAACAAAAAAAGAAATAAGTTCGGATTGGGATACAGAGGGTGTTTTAGATAAATCTTTAAATGAAGATGACAAAAAAGAACTCACAAAGAGTAATGGTGATGAAAAACTGCTGGAGGGTTCTTTAAATAATTAAAAAGTATTGAATGAATTTTTTAAAAACTAATCATAACATCCACCTATTTTTAGTTTGGTATTTCCTTGAGTTGACTGATTAGATGCTGATCTCGTCGCCCGTATCAATTCTTTAAGTACTGACGAATGCACTTCACTTCTTTGTGTTTCAAGAATATCTACAGGGGTCTTTCCAGCTTTGTTTTTAATAGTTGGGTCGGCCCCTTTTCTAATAAGGTAAGATATTGGAATTCCTCTACCTTGAAATACTGCTATTAAACTACTTCCACTGAATATATTAGGATTATTTGCCGCAAAATGTAAAAAAGTGTTTCCTCTAGAATCTTTCATCGTATTGACATCAGAACCAAGGATATCAATAAAAGAGTATAAATTAGTTCTTGCCCCTCTCTCTAAAGCTCTAAATAAATTGTCAACTTGCACTGGTTCCAGAATCTTACCTTGACGTAATTGTTCAATATTTGCATCAAGAAGCCCTTGGAAATAACTAGAAGGCTCTCCTCTTGTAGCCTTTACCAGTTCTCCAAAAATCCATGCTGGTATGTTTTCTCTGTTTGAATCAGCAATATCCAAAACTGTTTCCCCGAGATTATTTTTAAGAGTGGGATTAGATTTTTCAATTAAATATGAAAGAAGAAATCCGTCAAATATCCTCTTACCCGTTGGTGCGATTCCTCTCTGCGATACGGCCCAATGGAGAAGATTATTTCCATTGGAATCTTTAATCGTCGTATTTCTTGAAAAAGTGACATGATCAACAAGATCGTAAAAACTGTACGAAGTGGTGGGTTTTGCTCCGTTCTCTAAAGCTCTAAACAAGTTATCAACTTCCTTTGGTTCTAAATCTTTGCCAGAAGCTACTTCCCTCATAATTTTATCAAATTCCCTTTGAGCGTAGTGGCGCAGCTCATTAATCTCAAGAGCTTCTTGACTATAAAGTGGAAAAGAAAAACAAAGGGCGATAGTCAGACTTACATAAAAGAAAATATTCATTTTATATGATGTCATAATTCCTAACCTCTTTTAACTTGTGTAACGCTATATATTTTTTAATAAAAATTAATATAATCTTGATTCAAAGCAATTCTAAGACCAAATGTTATGTGGTATATCCCTGCTCTTTGTTTTCTAAGTAAAATTGGCTATTTAAATTAATTCTTAAATAACTTTTTAATTCTTTGTAAAGATCTTTTTTCTGACAAAAAGGGTCATTAGTGTTTTAAAAGGGTCACTCATGAGTATCTTTAAATTCTAAAAATCTCCCAGATTCTTTGCTTTTCAAATTTTTGTTATTCACATTCAGGTGTTGTTGGAGTCGAAGAAAGCGTTGTAGTTGTTGTCATGGTGGGGGGTAAAAGCGTTGTTGTTGTGGTTGTTGTTGTAGGATAGGCAGCATCAATAGCCTCAGCCAGTGATCTTATATCTAAAATTTTTCCGTCTCTAAAATAAGAGGATAGTTCTGATTTTGTTCTGGCTCCAGTTTTTAAAAGTTCTTCAATTTTTTCTGGAGAGGGGTCACTCCCGGTTCTTTCTCGGATTAATCCGTAGGCTAATCCTGCTGCCCCGGCAACGATTGGGGTGGACATAGATGTTCCCAACTTTTTACCATATTGATCTTCAGGAAGTGCCCCTACAATCCCGCCATCTTGATTCCCATCACAACCGGGGGCTGCTATCTCTACATAGACAGAGCTATGATTTGAGAAATGACATTTCTCACTAGTTGTCGCATTAATTGCGCCGACTGTTATAGCACCCTTAAATAGGGCTCCCAGAGATCCAGGTTCTTTTACTGTTAGTGGTGTTAACTCTTCATTGTCATTACCGGCTGCAGTTACAATGACTGTGCTGCTACTAATGGATGCCGATATGGTATGGGCAAGAATAAAATCAGTGTATCCCTGAAGAATAGATTTTCCTCCTACACTCAGGTTGATAATATGAGCTCCCTTGTTGACAGCATAGATTATAGCTTCTGCAAGAAGGGAATTGCTTGTTGTACACTCATCATCATCATCTTCTTCAAAAACATTTAAGGGCATAATTTTAGCTTTGTTTCCCATGACACCGGCAATACCGAGATTATTATTAAAAGGGGCTGCTACTAAAGAGGCCACATGTGTTCCGTGCCCCGTTGCACACACCCCTTCAGAGACGGGGCGAGGGTCTGCAGATTCTTTTGCGAAATTCCAACCGTACACATCGTCTATGTATTGATTGTTATCATCATCCTCTTTGTTATCTGCGGTTTCTCCTGTGTTTTGCCAACGAGCCGCTTGTAAATCTTCGTGATCAATATCAACCCCATCGTCGATAATAGCAATTACGATATCATTTTTAATTCCATTTTCAGAATGATAAAAAATATCCCATGCCAATGAAGCGCGAATATTTGAAAGATAGCTTTGTTCACTAAACCTGGGATCATTGGGTGTGGAAAGAATAGATCGATGTGGATTATGAGATGAGCGACTAGATCGCCTTTTTAAATCTCTTGTGGATTGGGATTGATAAGTGTGATGTTCCGAAACACCTTCAATACAGGAATCAGCTTCTACTTCTCTTTCAAATTCTGCCAGATTCATGGGTTCACTCAATGTCACAGTAAAGAAGCGAAGGGGTATGAGATTTTCTGCTACGGGACGAATATCAAATCCCATAGAGTTAGATAGACCCTCCCCATTGGCGGCAGAGGCGCAATTAACATCTATGGCAAAAACTAAACTGCGTCCTTCTGGAATTTGCTCATACGTTGATTGAACATGTTGATATTGTGTTGTTCGGTGGAGCGAAGAGTGAGAGCTATCGGAATACTCTGTGGTTTCTGCAATTAATACTTTTCCCTCTTCAAAGGGAGAACTTGCATTGGATTGTTCAGATGTGTTCTGTGAAGTTTTTGTAACCGTTTGTTTTTGAATTGTGTGTTTGGATTTACAGGTTGTAGAGGGCAGCGATTTCTTAGATTCTTCTTTGTTGCAGCCAAAAATAAAAAACAAGAGAAAAGCTGCGAACTTGGCTTTAAGTGCTCTATTTATCACGGTTTTTTTTGTCATTTATCAAAGTATCGGGTCGTAATTTGAGGAACTTAACCAAAGTCTAGGAGAAATATGGTAATCGCTCAGGTTGTCTATAAACTGACTCTATTTGAGAATAATTGACTCTTAGAGGTAAACCAAAAGAGCTGCTGTTACTCCTAAACTATTTCGTTTTTCGTTTTCATTAGATGTGAGTTCTTGTCCATTTACACTCTTACTAATATTCAGGGTATGGTTGTAAGAGATTCCTATGTTTATAGCTGTTCTTCTTGTTATAAAATATTTGCCCCCTATGCCTCCAAAAACAGAAAGTAAACTGACATCTGGCGTGATTTGAACAGTGTTGTTTTGTTGCTCTTTTTTATAAGCCCCTCCCACTCGAATATAAGGGACAAGTGGAGCTTTTTTTCGTCTCTTTAAGAGGTTTATGAAATTGTAATTTAACCCAATGCCCCCACCATAAGTAGTAGTACCAGGAAGCTTCATTTCGTTACGATCTCCAGATATTGTCTCATAACTTATGAAATAAAAGGGTTCAAAATGACCGAAGAGAAGAGAATGGTTTGCCTGAATTTGGATTTCATTGCTGTTCAATTTATCTTCGGGGCCATTTACTCCTTCAACAACTCCATTCTGTATACCTGATATTTTCCTCTGATCTCTTTCAAAGCCAAGTTGTAGTTCCAGTCCGTGATAGACACCTCTTCGTTTTTTAGCCTGAGGGCGTCTTCCCCTAGCTCTTAAACTCTTTCGAGAATTCATGTTGCTGGCGATTTGTCCTTCGTAGGCTGAGACCTTATTTCCCTTCCCTATTCTAAAGGAACAATTTTTTGTAGAGACAAGAACTTTGTTATTTTGTTTCTTAATGACTTCTGCTTTGCAAATATCTCCATTGGTATTAGAGACAAAAAGTTTTTCCTCAAGATGAATGTTGTCACCTTTAACAGAGGCCACGCCTCGATTTTCATTGATTTCTGTGATTTCAAATCCGAAAACTTGCAAAGAAGCAAAAATTAAAGAGATGATGAAATTCATTAAACCCCCTGGTGGTTTTTATTACTGTGGTTATACGCCACTTTACTTTATCATTAGTTTCAGCTATAGGTGTTTATTTTGAATTTCTATCTTTGGAATATAGACTAATGTCATAAATCTTAAATGATTTAATTAATGAGCACATTTTGAGGTAGGGTATATTGACCCGTACCTATGTCTATGAAATATGATATGAGTCGATTCAGCCTGTTGAGGGGAAACTGAAAAAAAGGGAGAGCCCCCCTGAGAAAATTGCAAAAGATTTATATTCCGTAGCACCCTGATTGCGGTAATTTTGTTTCAGGCTGTAAAATCCGATTAAGCCCTCGAACCCCTTTTCCTCTTAAAGACTGCAAACTTTCTAAAATTAAAGCTCTTACGCTATTTATAGGTTCTATAAAACTAATATGATTGGCTTGTTTTAAATTAACGGCTTTAAGAACACCTATTACTTCACCTTCAGTATTAAAAGCAGCCCCACCACTGCTACCTGCGTTTGCATAAGCTGTGACCTGAATTTCTCCCCAGCTAAGAGAACCTTGGTTAAAACCTTCTGTATAAATAGGTGGGGGGTGATTTATCCAACTTTCTATAGATTCTTGGGGATAGGTTAAAGTGAAGACCTTATCTCCTTTAACGGTACTAGAGTTAATCGGTTCTAATGGCAAAGGTTTATGATCATTTCTTGCGGTTTTTATAAGTACTATATCATTTTTAGAATCAAATGCTACAACTTTTCCCGTATCTTTAGGGGTTTCTGGTGCAAAGATACTTACATCAAACGCTTCGTTTCTTATCACATCTACAACGACATGAAGATTTGTCACAAATAGATTTTCTGTTATAAAAAAACCACTGCCTGTCTTTCCTACGCTCATCGTTCCTCTGCTTCTCGATCCTCTAGCAAGAACGATAGCCGTGGATTTATTTAATTGGGGAAATTTGTTTTTTTGTTCTCCTCTATTCGGATTTGAAGTATTGAGCAAAATTTTTATTTCAACGTCTTTTGTTTTTTCATTTTCCATCCTTTCGTTTTTTGGATTTGAAGTATTGAGCAAAATTTCTGTTTCAACGTATCCTAATTCCTGTAAGAGATCTAAAACATCATTTTTATTTCTTGTTGAAGCAGTCCGAGCAAGCGACATTCCATGTATATTTTTTGTATTATGGTCATATCCTAATTCATGTAAAACCGTTATAACTTCGATATAATTTTCAGTTCCTAAACCCTTTACTCCAAGTGTGCTTCCAGTAATTAACAAATCAGATGCTCCAACTTTTTTATATAATTCTTTGATTCTTGGAATATCCCCAGCCCATAAAGCATTTCTTAGTTGTTCTATTTCCGACAAAGCTGTAGCTGGGGTTCTTTGAGCTACAGTTTTTTCAGGGTTTGTGGCGCAAGAGATAAATATCATACAAAAAATTACTGCTATTAATGGTTTGATATTCTTCCCGACCAACAAATAGTGTTCGGTTCCGATAAGCCCCCCTTATCTTGACTATCGGATTTTTCAGACATCGGTTGAAGTCTTTTAAAGACCCCTATGATAACAGTGAGTTACCTTGATACTGTAGAGGGATTAAACGATCAAGAAGACTAGGGGTTCAAGTTAGATAATCAAAATTAAAACTAAAGACTATAGCCCATGATCCTATAAGTTAAGATTAAAGTGTTGATTGAAATAAAAAAATAGAAGTGGGTATATTATGTATATGAGACAGATCTTTTATATTTCTTTAGTGCTACCAATATTACTTTCTTGTTCAACAACCTCCACAGAAAAATCTTCTTTAGTTAATAGAGACCCTGCACAGTTTGCTGGTGCGACTTCTGTCTTCCCTGGAAGCAGTAGAACTCCGGAAGAACGGGAACGTGACAGATTAAGGGGGCGATTATTTCATGAGAAATGGAATAGATCTCTTAGAGATCCCAGAGATAATTTTAGCCACACAAAGAGAATTTCTGTCGTTTACGATAGAGTTACTAGATATCTTGAGAACCGAGGGTATAAGATCTCGGAAAGGGAGAGGCGTCGCAGTAGGGCGTTTTGGGGACAGGTAGAATATGAGATTCGATTGAGGAAAAATCTTTCCTGGTTCTTCGGCGGAATTAAGAATTTCTTTTTTGGAAGAAGGGGAAAAGCAAACAAAGAGGACTCCACTCAAGAAACTTCCTCTTTCGCCATAGACAAGGAATACATTTTTAGAAACACAAACGTAAAAAACATTGAGGCTCGAAAAAATAGTGATGGCTCTACAAACCTAAAAGGATCAGTGTCTATTGATAGATACTTAACGTCTTTTGAATTTGACCTTCAGGAATTTTCAAACGAAAAAGTTGTTCTTATAATGAATGAGATTGAAAGAATCGCTAAAGAAGATCCTACAATAAGGAATATTCCCCTTGAGGTCCGCTAGATCTAAAAAGGCGTCGGATTCCCGACTTCAGCGAATTGGAAAAAAGTCTGAATGATTTCAGATAATTATACGGGTGAGGGGTTACTATCTATTAAAAATCAACGCTTTATTTTTGAAAAAAGAATTTTTAGACTCTAGAAGCTGTCAGTTTACTGAAGTCAGGAATTTGAACTAAAATTTGTTTTGGCTCAAAATGCGTTATATTTGTTTCAATTAGACTTTTTTGAAAATGGCTCAGGTGGAGGGATTCGAACCCCCGACCCAGCGGTTAACAGCCGCTTGCTCTACCACTGAGCTACACCTGAAGTCAGAGATGTGAAAAAGTATCCTTGTGAGGTGCGTTTTTGTCAAGATAGGTGTAGCAAGAATTAACATGTTCATTCTCTCATAAGGGTGTTCCGGACTATTCTTGTTTAGAGAGGGGTGTGGAAATGAAACACCTACCCATACTCAGAAAGAAAAAGATCGTTTATTTTGAGACAGAATAGGGAGTAAACGTCTATCTATACTGCAACTGTTTCTAATAAATCAAAGTTGCAGCTCGGAGAGACCCCGGTTCATTTCTGAAGATTTTATCCATTCCTTTCCCCATAAAATCCAAGGTCTTTTGAGTTCTAAAGTTAGTTTAGATTTGTCAATATAGTGGAAAGTAATAGATTCATTTTTTGTGTCAGGCAGTTCTGTATTCTCTTCATAGAAAGCATCAACTTTTACTGTGCAAAACTCTCCCAGCCATTTTTCCATCCACACATCATCTTTATACTTTAGGGGTTTTGTTTCTGTAGTGTTACGAGTTTCTGAATAAAACCATGATGTACCTTCTTGGAAAATAAAAAGGGTACGATCTGTCAAAGCCCATTCAATTTTTGATATCCGTGTTCGACAAAGGTTAATTTGTCCGCGAGAGAGTTGTGTTAAGTCTTTCTTTGTGTCCTCAAGAAAAAAAAGACTGGGGTCAATGCTTCTTGTTTGTAATTTATAGATAGAAAAGACAATGCCCATTAACAAAAGACTGAGTAAAACAATCTGAACATTATTTTTCATGAGAATGTTTCCTCTCGTATTGTTTGTAGCTTAGTCAAGTTGAGAATGCATTTCTTCAAAAATGATAGGAATTATAAAATTTCCACCATGAAAAATTTCTTTTAGGGTTTGACCACCCGCCGCACGTTTAGATCTTATTTTTATTGTGCAATAGCTAACAATAGAGGCATAGGTCAAATTTATTTTTCACTTTGATTGGTGAGCATAAAGTCATTTTGGGGTATAAAAAAGCAAACCCCTTTCATTAGATTCTCAGAGCAAAAAGCTAGACTTTAGCCAGAGAGGTTGGATGTTGCCCCAAGCAGTGAGTAGGTTCTAATAATTCTGTCACAGATTATAGAAAGTATTCTTTTCTAATTTCAGATTTTACTCTAATTCAAATTGTGATATTTTTTAGCCCTCTGATTATCCTGTACTCGTAGAAAGAGTAAAGAAGGCTGCGGTATAATAAAGTCATTACACCGCATAGCTGTTCAGAGCAGACCCGCTTAAAGCGGTCTTTTTTTTCGAATTAAGTGGTCGCACATCATGAAAGGGGGAAGCTACAGTGGATGTTGAAAAAAAAGCAGTTCAAAAAGAAGATTCTCTTCAAGAGCCCCAAAATGTAGAGTTTGAAATAAAAGACAACGTATCTTCTTATCAAGGGCCTCCCATTGAAGAAAAGGGGGATTGCTCAATTAATGAATCTGCAGAAACTTGTGATAAGGATGAACCGCTTCTTCAAGACAATGATAAACGCTTTGTTCTTTTCCCTATAAAGCATCGTGAAATTTGGGAAATGTATAAAAAGGCTGAGGCCAGTTTTTGGACCGCCGAGGAAATTGACCTTTCTCAGGACATGACGGATTGGGAAAGGCTGACCTCAGATGAACGTCATTTTATTAAACATGTTTTGGCTTTTTTTGCAGCTAGTGATGGTATTGTGAATGAAAATATTGTTCATCGTTTTTGTGCTGAAGTGCAGGTTCCAGAGGCTCGCTGCTTTTATGGATTTCAAATTGCTATCGAAAACATTCACTCAGAGACGTATTCTCTCTTAATAGATACTTATGTAAAAGATTCCAAAGAAAGTGAATATCTGTTTAATGCTATTCAAACCATTCCCTGTGTAGAGAAAAAAGCGCAGTGGGCTTTAAAATGGGTTGAAAGTTCTAAGAGTTTTGCTGAAAGACTTGTGGCGTTTGCGGCTGTTGAAGGCATTTTTTTCTCAGGAAGTTTTTGTTCGATTTTTTGGCTCAAAAAGAGAGGCCTTATGCCGGGGTTAACATTCTCTAATGAGCTGATTAGTCGAGACGAGGGTTTACATTGTGATTTTGCCTGTCTTTTGTTTTCTATGTTGAAAAACAAATCGTCGGAAGAAACTGTACGTCAGATTATTTCTGACGCTGTAGAGATTGAAAAAGAGTTTGTAACAGACGCTTTGCCTGTTGATCTTATAGGGATGAATGCAAATTTAATGTCACAGTATATTGAGTTTGTAGCTGATCGTTTAATAAAAGCCCTGGGGTTTGCACCTATTTATAATTCAACCAATCCTTTTGATTGGATGGAGTTGATTTCTCTTCAAGGAAAAACCAATTTCTTTGAAAAGCGTGTGGGAGATTATCAAAAGTCAGGTGTCATGGCTGATCGTTCAGAACAAGTCTTTACCCTCGATGCTGAGTTTTAAAAAACAAACTGTCTATTAAGATAAACCAGTCTGGGTTTTTTGTTATGGGATAGATTGTTTGTACATATAAGAAGTTTATTCATCTCTATTGAGGGGTCAATACTAAGAGCCGCAGGACGTGCAGTCTTCGGGATTGTCAATAGAGCATGTGGCTCCACTGTCTTGATATGTTTCGGGTGGCTCTGATGCCTTAGTGTCTACTGTGAACTTAATAGCCTCGGCTGCAGATTGTGTTCGTAGGTAATACATTCCTGTTTTAAGTCCTTTTTTCCATGCATAAAAGTGCATGGATGTGAGTTTCGCAAAGTTGGGTTGAGCAATAAAAACATTAAGGCTTTGGCTTTGGTCAATAAAGGCTCCACGGTCTGATGCCATATCTAAAATAACCTTTTGCTTTATTTCCCAAACCGTTTTGTAAATGTCTTTTAGGTTTTGAGGGATTCCTTCAATATTTTGTATAGATCCATTGGCTGCAATGATTTTGTTTTTAATCTCTGAAGACCAAATACCCGAACTTACAAGATCCTGTAATAAGTGTTTATTGACGACTGTAAACTCTCCAGAAAGAACTCGTCGTGTGTAAATGTTCGATGTGTAGGGTTCAAAACATTCATTGTTACCTAAGATTTGAGACGTAGAAGCTGTGGGCATGGGGGCTACTAAAAGACTATTTCTCACTCCGTACTTTTTAATTTCTTTCTTTAACGCTTCCCAATTCCAAAGATCTGTTGGTTTAACCCCCCACATGTCATACTGTAAAATGCCTTTGCTGACAGGAGAGCCTTCGTAGGTTTCATAAGATCCGTATTGTTTCGCTTGATCTTTAGAGGCGGAAAGTGCTGCAAAATAAATAGTTTCGAAAATTTGTAGATTTAATTTACGAGCCTCTTCTGAATCAAACGGAAAGCGCATTTTAATAAATGTGTCGGCTAATCCCTGAACGCCCAATCCAATGGGTCGGTGCCTTAAGTTAGATGTCTTTGCCTCTTTGACCGGGTAGTGATTGACATCAATGATTTTATTTAAGTTGCAAGTGGCCACGTAGGTGACTTCATATAATTTCTTATAATCAAATTGACGTTTTTTTTCATTCACAAATCGAGGTAAGGCAATCGATGCAAGATTACAAACGGCAACTTCATTTGGAGAAGTGTATTCCATAATTTCTGTACAGAGATTACTGGATTTAATTGTTCCTAAGTTTTGCTGATTGGTTTTGCTGTTTGCTGCATCTTTATAAAGAATATAAGGCGTACCTGTTTCAATCTGTGACTCCAGTATAGCAAACCAAAGTTCCTGAGCCTTGATAGTTTTACGGGCTCGACCTTCAGTTTCATACTTCGTATAGAGTTCTTCAAATTGAGTTCCCCAACAGTCAGATAATCCGGGGGTCTCATTAGGGCAGAAGAGAGACCACTCACCGTTTTCTTCCACACGTTTCATAAATAAGTCTGGAATCCAAAGGGCGTAGAAGAGATCTCTAGCTCGCATTTCTTCTTTTCCGTGATTTTTTTTCAAACTTAAAAAGTCAAAAACATCTGCATGCCAAGGTTCTAGGTAAATAGCAAAAGCTCCTTTACGTTTTCCTCCCCCCTGATCGACGTAGCGAGCGGTATCATTATAAACCTTTAGCATTGGAACAATGCCGTTCGACATTCCATTTGTTCCTCTGATGTAACTTCCTTTCGCTCGAATATTATGAATGCTTAGACCAATACCTCCAGCAGATTGAGAGATAATAGAACATCTTTTTAAAGTGTCATAAATGCCTTCAATGCTATCGTCGGTCATGGAAAGTAAAAAACAG